>NZ_WPCW01000002.1:0-297553 GCF_011421425.1 Streptococcus catagoni | reverse complement strand
AATAATTCCATTGATGCGCCGCCACCGCGTCACAAATACTTCCATTACAAAAAAGGTCACAAAAGTAACCTTTTTCTAACATTCCACTTCTAACATTCCAGTTTTGTTCCTTTTTCTACAAAATCAGGATTTTGCAGAGACTTTCAACAGGTGGAATCTTATTTTTCTGTTAAGGCAGCTAAGCCTGGTAATTCTTTACCTTCCAATAATTCCATTGATGCGCCGCCACCGCGTCACAAATACTTCCATTACAAAAAAGGTCACAAAAGTAACCTTTTTCTAACATTCCACTTCTAACATTCCAGTTTTGTTCCTTTTTCTACAAAATCAGGATTTTGCAGAGACTTTCAACAGGTGGAATCTTATTTTTCTGTTAAGGCAGCTAAGCCTGGTAATTCTTTACCTTCCAATAATTCCATTGATGCGCCGCCACCTGTTGAGATCCATGAGAATTTGTCTGCACGGCCTAGGTTGATGGCTGCAGCGGCTGAATCACCACCACCGATGATTGATTTAACGCCTGGTTGTTTAACGATTGAGTCCATAACACCAATTGTTCCAGCTTGGAAATCAGGGTTTTCAAAGACTCCCATTGGGCCATTCCAAACAACTGTTTTTGCACCTTCAAGTGCTTTGTCAAATTCAGCAATTGATTTAGGTCCGATATCAAGTCCTAAGAAGCCTTCTGATACTGCTTCTCCTTCTGTATCACGGACTTCAGTATAGTCTGCAAAGGCATTAGCTTCTTTAGAATCCACTGGTAAGATTAATTTACCATTTGATTTTTCAAGAAGTTCTTTTGCAATATCAAGTTTGTCTTCTTCAACAAGGGAGTTTCCGATTTCGATACCTTGAGCTTTGTAGAATGTGTAAGTCATTCCACCACCGATAAGAACTTTATCAGCTTTTTCAAGAAGGTTTTCGATAACTCCAATTTTGTCAGAAACTTTTGAGCCACCCAAGATCGCTACAAATGGACGTTCTGGACTTTCAACGGCTTCTTTAATGTAGGCAATTTCGTTTTCAAGAAGGAATCCAGCTACTGCTTTATCAACATTAGCAGAGATACCAACGTTTGATGCGTGTGCACGGTGAGCTGTTCCAAAGGCATCATTTACAAAGATACCATCTCCAAGTGAAGCCCAGTATTTACCAAGTTCAGGATCATTTTTAGATTCTTTTTTGCCATCTACGTCTTCAAAACGAGTGTTTTCAACAAGAAGAACTTGTCCATCTTCAAGGGCATTGATAGCTGCTTCCAATTCTGAACCACGAGTAGCTCCTGGGAAAAGAACTTCTTGACCAAGTTTTTCTGAAAGATTTTGTGCAACTGGTTTTAGGGATTTGCCTTCTTTATCAGCTTCTTCTTTAACACGTCCAAGGTGTGAGAATAAAATAGCACGGCCACCGTTTTCAATGATATATTTAATGGTTGGAAGTGCTGCAGAAATACGGTTATCATTTGTGATAACTCCATTTTTTAAAGGTACATTAAAGTCAACACGTACCAAAACTTTTTTGCCTTTTAAGTCGATGTCTTTAACTGTCATTTTAGCCATTTGAATAGACTCCTTAATATATTTTATAGACTATATTATACCATATTTTCCGGGAATATTTAAAAATATGAAAGGATTAAATTATTTATTTCACAAATTGCAGAGAAAAGGGGGCTTTTCGTTGAAAATTTTTTGAAAGTTTCAATCGTCGTCCCTTTTGTCTTATTTAATGCCTCTTAGAGCCTTGTGGCGTTCTTGACTTTGATGTTTAGCATCTAAATGTTTGCCCTTATAGATAGCGCTTTCCCAAGATCCGTACATAGGATTTGGGAAGATAATAAACTTGTTCCCAAATTCTTTTTTAACCTTTTCTAGCATTGCTGTTCGATCGTCTTGAGAAGTCTTTGAGAAGTCAGCAAAGTCAAGCAGATTATCACCAAAAAGGAGAACAAGATTTGATTTTTCTTGGACTTTTTGGCGGCGACCTTCTTTTGAGGACATGTTCTTCTCTAAAAAGAGGAAGCGATCATCAGCTTGAACTGGAAGACCTTCAGCCTTTAAGTTTTCTTTTGTGGCATCAACTTGCTTAGTACTTCGGTCAGATACATAATAGATTTCCACCTTATTGCGATCAGCAAACTGTAAAAATTCTTTAGCCCCTGGTACTGCCTTAGCTGCTTTCATTTGCACCCAGTTATCCCAACTTTCTGGGGTAAAACCTGTTCCATCTTTAACACATTGGGCCTGGTAAGGGCTATTATCTAAAACTGTTTCATCAATATCTAATACGATAGCGTATGGCTTTTCACTAGGCGTTTTCAAAATATTTTCTAAACGTTCAGTGGCCAATTGATAGCCTTGCAAATACAGTGCTTTTGCTTCATCAGCCTGTTGATACCATAAAACAGACATGGTATTTTCATTAGACCTAGCTTGTTCACTAGTGTAAGTCACTTGAGCAGTTTTAGGATCCTTATTTTGTCCTTTTCCTTCCTTTGGTACCGCAGGTTGACATGCCGTCAGTATCAATAAGGAAAGTAGGAGTGAAATAAGGTTCAGTGATTTGTGTCTTCGCATAATAATGACCTCCGTTTTATTTTTCAACCATATTTTAATGAAATTAGCTTTAGAAGTCAATATATTTTAATAAAATAGTCATTTTTAATTTTTATCTTTTTTTAGTTAGAGTTTGAAACAAGAAAAAAGCCTAGATAAACTAGACTTTCTATTTATTATTTAGCAATTTTTGCAAAGTACTCAAGTGTACGAACAAGTTGTGCAGTGTAAGACATTTCGTTGTCATACCATGAAACAACTTTAACTAATTGTGATCCGTCAACTTCCATAACTTTTGTTTGAGTTGCATCAAACAATGAACCGTATGAAATACCAACGATATCTGAAGAAACGATTGGATCTTCAGTGTATCCGTAGCTTTCGTTTGCAGCAGCTTTCATAGCAGCGTTAACTTCGTCTACAGAAACGTTTTTATCAAGTGTAACTACCAATTCAGTTACTGATCCAGTTGGAACAGGAACACGTTGTGCAGCACCGTCAAGTTTACCGTTAAGTTCTGGGATAACAAGTCCGATAGCTTTAGCAGCACCAGTTGAGTTTGGTACAATGTTTGCTGCAGCAGCACGAGCACGACGAAGGTCACCACCACGGTGTGGTCCGTCAAGAACCATTTGGTCACCAGTGTAAGCATGGATTGTAGTCATCAAACCTTTTTGGATACCGAATGAATCATGAAGAGCTTTAGCCATAGGAGCTAAACAGTTTGTAGTACATGAAGCACCTGAGATAACTGTTTCAGATCCATCAAGGATGTCATGGTTTGTGTTAAATACAACTGTTTTAACGTCATTTCCACCAGGAGCTGTGATAACAACTTTTTTAGCACCGTTAGCATGTAGGTGTTTTTCAGCTGCTTCTTTTTTAGCAAAGAAACCAGTTGCTTCAAGAACGATTTCAACGCCATCAGTTGCCCAGTCAATGTTTTCTGGATCACGTTCAGCAGAAACTTTGATGAAGTTTCCGTTAACTTCAAATCCACCATCTTTAACTTCTACAGTACCGTCGAAACGACCTTGTGTAGTATCATATTTCAATAAATGTGCAAGCATGTTAGGGTCTGTAAGGTCATTGATACGAGTTACTTCAACACCTTCAACGTTTTGAATACGACGAAATGCAAGACGACCGATACGACCGAAACCGTTAATACCAACTTTAACTACCATTAGTGATTTCCTCCTTATGAAAATCAAAAGAATTATTATTAAAGGGATTTCTCCCTAGCTATTGTGAAAAGATTAACTTACAGACAGCTGTAAGAACCCCTCAACAGAACTATTATATAACGATTCTCTAAAAATTGCAAACAATATCAGCCTTTTCAAGCTTCCAAGAAGGTGTCTATAACAGGCTATACAGTTTTTTTGGAAGCATTTACACTGTTATATATCATGCATTTTCACAAGTTTTCCTAGCAAAAAGAGACTAGAAACAAATTTCTAATCTCTTTTTTCGGTTTTTATTCACCGTGATTTTTTTTGATGATTTCTTCTTGAACAGA
Organism: Streptococcus catagoni; assembly: GCF_011421425.1. Taxonomy (GTDB): domain Bacteria; phylum Bacillota; class Bacilli; order Lactobacillales; family Streptococcaceae; genus Streptococcus; species Streptococcus catagoni. The sequence goes on along the minus strand of NZ_WPCW01000002.1, from coordinate 293,476 downwards.
CTTAGGAACGTCTTCATAGTGGTCAAATACCATCATGAAAGTACCACGTCCTTGAGTTGCAGAACGAAGAATTGTTGCGTATCCAAACATTTCAGCAAGTGGTACATAGGCGCGAACGACTTGTACATTTCCACGTGCTTCCATACCATCAACACGTCCACGACGAGCTGTAACGTGTCCCATAACATCACCTAGGTTGTCTTCTGGTGCTGTAATAGTAACAAGCATCATTGGTTCAAGGATAGCAGGTTGTGCAGTTTTAGCTGCTTCTTTAAGGGCAAGTGATGCAGCGATCTTAAAGGCTGTTTCTGATGAATCGACATCGTGGTATGATCCATCGTAAAGTTTAGCTTTCACATCAACAATTGGGTAGCCTGCAAGCACACCGTTTGACATTGACTCAATAAGTCCTTTTTCAACAGCTGGGATAAATTCACGAGGAACCACACCACCAACGATAGCGTTTTCGAATTCGAATCCTTTACCTTCTTCATTTGGTGTGAATTCAATCCAAACATCACCAAACTGACCCTTACCACCTGATTGGCGTTTGAAGAATCCACGTGCTTGTGTAGAAGCGCGGAATGTTTCACGGTAAGATACTTGAGGCGCACCAACGTTAGCTTCAACCTTGAATTCACGACGCATACGGTCTACAAGGACGTCTAAGTGAAGCTCACCCATACCAGCGATAACTGTTTCACCAGTTTCAACGTTAGTTTCAACGCGGAATGTTGGATCTTCTTCAGCAAGTTTTTGAAGAGCAATACCCATTTTATCCTGGTCAGCTTTTGATTTTGGTTCAACCATTAATTGGATAACTGGTTCTGGAACATCAATTGATTCAAGGATAACTTTTGCTTTTTCATCAGTTAGAGAGTCACCAGTTGTTGTATTTTTCAAACCAACAGCGGCAGCAATATCACCAGCGTAAACTGTTTCAATTTCTTTACGAGTGTTGGCGTGCATTTGAAGAATACGTCCGATACGTTCGCGTTTGTCTTTTGAGGTGTTGACAACGTATGAACCACTTTGAAGAACACCTGAGTAAACACGGAAGAATGTTAAACGACCTACGAATGGGTCAGTCATGATCTTGAAGGCAAGAGCAGCAAATGGCTCTTCATCAGATGCAGGACGAGTTTCTTCTTCATCTGTGTCAGGGTTGATACCTTTGATTGCAGGGATATCAAGTGGGCTTGGCAAGTAGTCAATAACCGCATCAAGCATCATTTGTACACCCTTGTTTTTGAAGGCTGAACCACAAAGTACTGGGAAGAATTCAACGTTGATTGTTGCTTGACGGATAGCAGCAACTAATTCTTCATTTGTGATTTCTTCACCTTCTAGGTATTTCATCATCAATTCTTCATCAGTTTCAGCAACTGCTTCTACTAATTTTTCACGGTATTCTTGTGCTTGTTCTAAGTATTCTTCTGGAATATCTTCTTCAAGGATATCTGTACCAAGGTCGTTAGTATAGATTTCAGCTTTCATTTTGATCAAGTCAATAATTCCACGGAAGTCATCTTCTGAACCGATTGGTAATTGAATTGGGTGTGCATTTGCTTGAAGACGTTCGTGCAGTGTACTTACTGAGTAAAGGAAGTCTGCACCGATTTTATCCATTTTATTAGCAAAAACGATACGTGGCACTTTATATTCAGTTGCTTGACGCCAAACAGTTTCTGTTTGAGGTTCTACACCTGATTGGGCATCCAATACGGTAACCGCACCGTCAAGGACACGAAGTGAACGTTGTACTTCAATTGTGAAGTCTACGTGACCTGGTGTGTCGATGATGTTAACACGGTGACCATCCCATTGAGCTGTTGTTGCAGCTGATGTGATAGTGATACCACGTTCTTGTTCTTGTTCCATCCAGTCCATTTGAGAAGCACCTTCGTGTGTTTCGCCAATCTTATGGATTCTACCAGTATAGTAAAGGATACGCTCTGTTGTTGTTGTTTTACCGGCATCGACGTGAGCCATGATACCGATATTACGTGTTTTTGCTAGTGAAAATTCGCGTGCCATTAGGTTTTTTCTCCTATTTTTTATTTAATATGTTTATTATAGCACTATTTATAAAAAACGGATAGGCAGGACCTACCCGTTAATGCTATATCTATTTGTCGGTGATAATAATTATCTTTTGATTATTTAATAGTTAGATAGCTTCTTCAAAGACTATCTACTTGACCACAGGCTAAGGTTTCTATTGGCCTTTGTGTCTTAAATAATTGCCTTTGAGCCACTAGTTTTTGACAGAAAGATAAAATTTCCCAGAAGCCTGAGCTTCATTATCAATTTTCCTATTTTGTCTAGAACTTGTTTAGGGCTCTGACACCTTATCTTACCAACGGAAGTGTGCGAATGCACGGTTAGCTTCAGCCATTTTGTGAGTGTCTTCACGTTTTTTAACTGATGCACCTGTGTTGTTAGCAGCATCCATGATTTCTTTTGCAAGACGGTCTTTCATTGTGTGCTCACCACGTGAACGTGATGCATTGACCAACCAACGTAGACCTAAAGTTGTACGACGTTCTGGACGAACTTCAACTGGGACTTGATAGTTTGATCCACCAACACGACGTGCACGTACTTCAAGTACTGGCATGATGTTGTCCATTGCAGTTTCAAATACTTCTAAAGCATCATTTCCAGTTGCTTCTTTAATAGCTTCGAAAGCTCCATAGACAATAGTTGCAGCAGTTCCACGTTTACCATCAAGCATAACACGGTTGATAAGACGTGTTACGATTTTTGAGTTATATAATGGATCTGGTAATACTTCGCGCTTAGGCGCTTGATTTTTACGACTCATTTGTTCTTATCCCCCTTCTATTATCCTTTTGGACGTTTAGCACCGTATTTAGAACGGCCTTGTTTACGGTCAGCAACACCTGCAGTATCAAGTGCTCCACGAACGATATGGTAACGTACCCCTGGAAGGTCTTTTACACGTCCACCACGAATAAGAACAACACTGTGTTCTTGTAAGTTATGTCCGATACCTGGGATATAAGCAGTTACTTCAATAAGGTTGCTCAAACGTACACGAGCGAATTTACGAAGGGCTGAGTTAGGTTTTTTAGGTGTCATTGTTCCAACACGAGTTGCAACTCCACGTTTTTGTGGTGCAGACATTTTAGTGTGAACTTTTTTATGACTGTTGTAACCAATGTTCAATGCTGGTGAATCTGATTTTTCAATTTTAGATTTACGTGGTTTACGTACCAACTGGTTAATTGTAGGCATCTACATTCTCCTGTATTTTTTATTTTTGGTTGATATAGCACTTGGTGACAGCCTATATCCGGGTGTACTTTTTGCAACTATTGTCAGCACGTCTCTGTACACTTTTGAGAGACCAAAAGTAAAAAGTACCGTCTACTATAGTAACATAGACGGCACTTTATGTCAATCAATTTTTAGACCGATTATTAATTATTCGCTATCCTTTTTTAGCTTGTAGCCAGTCAAGCCAACCGCTGCTAGCATAACAACTCCTGCTCTGACAGCACGTTTTGTGCTTTCGTCATGGACAGTACTAATGTTACCAGCTGTAGTTGAGCCAGCACCATACTGAGTAGAGCCATTTGACTTGCTAACTTCGGAAACAACTTTAGAGAGAACTCCTTGGCCAGTCATAACTTGTGGAGCAACTGTTGCTAGTTGCTTAGCTAGGGCTGTTGAAGTGCCTGTAATCAGGTTAGCCGAGTTAAGGAGAACTTCATTTGTTTTTGCTTCCAGTTTACTGGCTAACTCCTTAGGAGCTTTAGCTGCCTTAAGACTTTTAGGTTCTATAGTTGTTAAAGCCATAGGATTTTTAACTTCAGATTTTACTGAAGTAGCAGGTGAAGCAAAATGTGTTGATTCTAAATTAGAATGATTTGCAGCTGGCGCAATTAGTCCAGCAGGCTCTCTATCTGAAACTCTAAGTGCTCTAGGCATTGGTTTTTCAGAAGGTGCTGATTTCTTGCTTGCGGCTGCAAAAGCTTTGACACTATTTTTAAGCAGAGTAATTTGTTGATTGGTTACTTTCATAGAAGCTACTAGGTCTGCTTTCTTATCCATCAACTTAATCAAAGTAGCTCTGTGTTCATTTAGTTTTGCATTAACAGTTGCTAAGTTGTGCTTAGTTGTTTTGAGCTTAGCCTCAGCCATTCGTTTACCATTTGGATCCAACTTGAGGTTGATAAGTTTTTCAAGTTCTTTCTTTTTGTTTACCAAGGTTGACACTTTTGAAGTGGATACTGTTAACTTCTTCTGTAAATTGCGCAATGTCACTTTTGAACTTGATAAGTGTGCCAAAGAGGCATCCAATTTAGCTTTGATCACATCAGCTTGTGCTTGTGCTTCTGATAATTCTTTTTGAAGTTTAGGTTTAGAAAGTGATAATTTCTTCAACTGTGCTTCATATTTTGCAGATTCATTCATAGCATGCTGAACTTGACCTTGCAAGCTCTTCACTTTATTTTGTGCAGAAACAACCCCAGATTCTGAAGATAAATGAGCAAGTCTAGTCTTCAAAGAGCTAATCTTAGTGTTGATTGTTGAAATGCTATTTTTAAGCGAATTGATTTGTGTACTATTATTAGCTGCACTTGTAGGAGCACTTACCAATTTCTTACTGAATCGGCTATGGTTAGCAATATTAGTTTCTGGGAAGAGTACAAAGTGAGTATTTAAGCCACCAACTGTACTTGTAGAAAAACCAAGATAGATAGATGCTTTAGGATTTCTTTTATCTGAACGCAAGAGGTTAACAGTGTGTCCAAGAATGTTCCCATCTTCATAATCAGTAAAGAACATGTAGCGTAAGCTATTGAAAATGCTACGTTTGATACCATTAACAGTGTGAACATCGTTGAAGAATCCAAGATCTTCATACATATTGTCATCATTAGGAATCAAACCAACTTTTTTAGCTGAGTTTTCTATAATTGTTTTGTCGTGTGGTCCAATGCCGTAATGTCCAGCAACCCCTGGTTGACCATAATTAAAGAAAGGACGGCTATTCCCGTGAGTTGATTTATAGGCAGTTGTTAAGATACGAGCAAATTCTTGAGAGCCTTCAGTGACAATTACTGATGATAAACCAAATTGACGGCGGACTGAATTAATCATTTCAGAAGCAAAAACAGCTAATTCATGCTGTACTTCTGGTGTTAATTTGTCAGGATTAACAAAGCGGTTTAAATCCTTGGCAATATCCACGTAACGGTTCATCATTGCGCCTTGTTGTGACTTTTGAATAATAACATTTCGCAATGAATTGAAAGTACTCATGTAAGTCGGGCTACCAATATAGCTACTTGAAATAAGTTTTTTAATTTCGTTTATTGGATAGCCAGCTGGAGCCTTCATCACATTTTGACCAACAACATTAACAGCTACCTTGCTTGATGATTGCAATTTAGCTAATTCGGCTTGCTTAGTCTTTAAAGCAGTCTGATGGCTTGTCAATTCTTTTGTTAATTGAACTTTGCTGTTTTCTCTTGCCTTAGCCAATTCTCCTTCTGCTTTCACTAAAGCAACTGAAGTTGTTTTAAGATTGTTTTTAGCCTCTTTAGCCTTTGAAGAAACAAGATCTGGTTGATTAATAACCGCTTTAACACCTGATAATTTTTTATCAGCAGCAAGTGCTTGTTCAGCTAATTTTTTGGCTTCATTATTAGCAGCTGTGACAATAGCTTCTTGATTTGCAAGGGCTTTTTGAGCTGCTGCTTGATCAGCTTGTGCCTGTACTAATTTAGCATTTGTACTTGCCAAATTTTCTTTGTTTTTAGCAACTGCATCTGTAAATTCTTTTTGTGAAACAGCTGAAACGTCTGCTAAAACTTTCTTAGCATTAGCAACTGCTGCCTCATCTTTTTCTGCTTGAGCTTCAGTTGCAGTAATAACTTCCTTGGTTTTATCAATATTACCAGTAACAGTTTGCAATTCTGCTTTTTGTGTTTCAAGTATGTGTTGACTTGCAGCTAGAGCGGCATTTGCTCCTTCAGCTGTTGAAGGCATTTTGACAGATTCATCACTTGTCACCTTAGCTCTGCTATCATTACTGGTTACTTCATCAGCCTTAACTTGCTGGCTGGTACCGACACCTGCTCCCAACAATGCCAATGTTGATGTCAAGGCAATCGTTGTTTTAACGTGGTTTGATTTATTGTTTTCTAATTCCATGACTCTCCCTTAATTTTCCCAATTTTCAATCGAAAATATTTCCTTCTTCAACAACTACTCTATTGTTTTTGACATCAATTTCAGAAACCTTCAACAAAGATTTATAGGACATATGTTCGCGTTCTTCTTTTGCATTTTCTGCAAAGACAGCAACACCAACCAAGGTACTATCGAACTCTGCCAATAGGCTAATCATACCGGTGATGGTCCCACCACCCTTTAAAAAGTCATCAACAATGAGAACTCTACTGTTAGGTCGTAAACTACGCTTTGAGAGGAACATTTTCTCAATCCGATCACTAGATGCGCTAGCATAGTTGACTGACACTGTTGAGCCTTCTGTAATCTTTAAATCGCGTCGAACAATTACAAAGGGCACGTTTAAAATATTGGCAACTGCATTGGCCAAAGGAACTCCTTTAGTTGCGACTGTCATAACGGCATCAATTTTTTGTCCTTTGAAGGCATTAGCAATGATACGACCAATATTTTGTAAAATTTTAGGTGTACTCAATAAGTCGGTTAAATAGATGTATCCCCCAGGAAGAATACGGTTGTTCTCTGAAAGTCGCATGCATAAGTCCTTAATGATGGACCTTGCTTCTTCTTTGGAAATACTTGGTGTGAAAATAACCCCACCACTGGCACCTGTTAATGTTTCAATTTCTCCGATATTTCCTTCTTCAAATGCCTTTTTGATAATAGCGATATCTTCTGAGATAGAAGATTTGGCTGCTTCATACTTTGTTGCAAATGTATTTAAACTTGTCAATTTATAAGGATTGTTGATCAGATAATTTGAAATGACGACCATACGGTCACTACGTCTTAATTTCATATTCTCCCCATCTTATATTCTTTCCGACATTATACCATATTTTTAGAAAAAAGACGAACATTCATAAAAGAAACCGTTCGCCTCATTATTTATTTCTGACATTTTTTAACCTAATTGAAATATTTCAATATTTAGGTTTATAGAATGACCGGTTGTCCATGGCAAAAATTCTGCTGGTCATTTCACCCTCTCCAACCCTACTCAAGGCCGTTGTCATCATCATCATACTAGCATCGATGTTGTCAATCATGTGTAAAATTTCAGCCTCCATAATGCGTGGACGAACTGGACTTCCATACTCTAATTGTCCATGATGGCTTAAAATAAGGTGCCTTAAAACAGTAACTTCTTCTTTTGTGTCATCAATATTTAACTCATTTATAACTTTTGTAATCTCCTCATTAAGAAGAGAAATGTGACCTATTAAATTGCCACGAACAGTGTATTCTGTGTGATCTGGACCTGTTAATTCAATGACCTTAGCCAAGTCGTGTAACATAATTCCAGCAAAAAGTAAACTTCTATCTAGTTCAGCATAAATCTCACTAATACTATCAGCTAATCTAACCATTGTTGCCGTATGATAAGCTAAGCCTGATTCAAAAGCATGGTGATTTGTTTTGGCCGCAGGATAAGTATAAAACTCTTTATCAAACTTCCTATAGAGGGCTCTGACAATTCTTTGCCAGGTGGCATTTTCAATTTTAAATAGCATCTGATCAAGATAATCATGTACTTCTTGAACACTCACCGGAGCCTTTTCTTTGAAATCTTTGGGATCCTTAGGTTCACCGTCACGGGTATTTCTTAAGGTAATCTGGTTGACTTGAGGGGTGCCATTATAAACTTCTCGGCGTCCCTTCATATGAACGATTTTCCCAGCAGTAAATTCCTCAACATTGTAGGTTTGAGCATCCCATAGGTTGCCAGAAATTTCTCCCGTATCATCTTGGAAGGTGAAGGAAATGTAATCTTTACCAGCCCTTGTTTTTCGAACTTCTGCTGACTTGATTAAATAGAAACCTTCAAAAAGTTGATCTTTCTTCATTTGATTAATTTTCATTTTCTTCCTCTTCTAAAATTGGTATATTAAGCAGAGCTTTGGTATCCTTATCCTGATAGGTTTCAACAACTGAGAGTGCCTTAACAATGGCATTTGTACGTGTTGAGATTAATTGATCTAAGGTGGTGTTTGCTGTATTGATTTGTTTTTGAGCTTTGATGAGTAAGCTACCAAATTTTTCAAATTCTACTTTGACATTGCCCAATATCTTACTGATAGCGTCAGCATTCTTTTGAATATTTAAGGTTTTAAAGCCAACTGATAAGGAATTCAGCAGAGCAGATAAGGTTGAGGGACCAGCAACTACGATGTTATCTTCTCGGCGTAGAGCATCAAAAAAGGCAGCATTTCTGACAACTTCTGAGTAGAGACCCTCAGTTGGTAAAAACATGATGCCAAAGTTTGTAGTTTGAGGAGCTTTGACATATTTTCGATTGATATCTTTGGCAAATTTTTTGATGGCTGATAATAGGGCACGTCTAGAAATCTCTATCTGAGCCTTATCAGCTGTTTCATAGGCATCTTCCAAACGATAGTAATCTTCAAGTGGAAACTTGGAATCAATTGGTAAATAGATGTAATCCCCCTGACCACTACCAGGAAGTTTGACGGCATATTCAACACGTTCTCTAGAATCCTTTATGGTAGGAATTTCTTTTTCATACTGCTGTACTGTTAATATATCCTCGATGATTTGTCCCAATTGTAGCTCACCCATAATTCCCCTGGTCTTAGTGTTGGACAAGACCTTATTTAAGGTTCCTACATCTTTTGCTACGGTACGCATCTCACCCAGCCCCTGATTAACACTCTCTAACTGTTTAGAGACTGTTTCAAAGGAGACTTGCAGACGATTTTTTAGGGTTGCTTCTAACTTTTCTTCAACAGTTTGTCGCATTTCCTCTAGCCGCTTCTCATTGGATTCTTGCATTGATTTTACAGAAAGGGTGAGGTTTTGATTGATCTGTTCCAAACGTTGGTCCGAACGGTCTCTATTTTCAGTAAGATTTTGATGTAAAACAGTCTTTAGATCATTAAGCTGTTGGTAGAGATCACTTTGTTGGCGATTCATCAAGCTACTGATCTCAATCACCTGATTCTTACTGAATGTCTCTAGCTGATAGCTCAATTGATCAGACAAATTATCTGCATGACCTTCTAAGGTTTTATGTAATTGATTTTCTAAGCCTTGCAACTTATAATAGGTTAGCCCTAGTAAGACCAAAACTAAAAGAACTATAATCAATAGGATAACTTCCACTTTAACTCCAATCTTTACTGTGAATAATCAGGATATAACCCGAATTGACCGATACTTCTATCGAATCCTTAAGAAATTCATTGCTTGAGTAGATTTTCTTTTTGAAAAAATGATCTGGTCTTAGTTCAAACTTGGCTTTGTAAATACTCAGATCTGCATCCCCATCAGTCATAAAGGAAACATAGTCCATACCTTCTATTTTTTCAATAGAATGACTGCCTTGGGGGCGATATTCCAGAATATTTTCCTTATCTTCCAATCTAATCTGTGTCATAAAAGCTGCTAAATCTGGGTTGTTGGGGATAAAAACGTTAGATAAGAAATGGTCTAGCCGACCACCAAAGGCTCCGAAGATGGTTACTTGAGCGTGAGCATCCCTTGCAAAGACTGATTTTAAGGCTAATTCTGTGTCTGTGTCATTCTTATCAGCAGATGCTACAATCAGTTCTTTAGCCCTCTCTTTAATATTCGAAAATTCTTCCGCAGAAACAGAATCAAAATCACCAACAGCCATATCTAAAGGAAGCCCATTTCTCAATAAAAACAGGCTCCCAGCATCAACACCGACAAAATAATCAAAATTTTTACGATAGTGCCTGAGAGGGCCACCAGCAAAGAGGGCTACTTTAGTCATGTAAGGCTATCCTTAGACTTTCAACCCGTCTGACAAGATCAGTCGCTTTAAAGAGGTAAGAGCCTGCAACAAAAACATTTGCCCCAGCATTTTGACAAGCTGAAATGGTTTTATTATCCACTCCGCCATCAACTTCAATGTCAAAATTATAATGATTTTTTTCCCTCAGTTTTTTAAGAACCCTAACCTTGTCTAAACATTCTGGGATAAATGCTTGGCCACCAAAGCCTGGATTAACAGTCATAATAAGTACTTGATCAACTAGTGATAATAAGGGCTCAAGGGCACTAACCGGAGTCCCAGGATTAATAACCACACCAGCCTTCATTCCAGCAGCCTTAATCTTTTGAATGGCACCATGAATATGAGGAGTACTCTCAGTGTGAATAGTCATGATATCTGCACCAGCTTGGGCAAAAGCTTCAACATATCTTTCAGGGTTTACTACCATTAAATGGCAATCAAAAACAAGTTTACTGTGTTTACGCATACTAGCAACCACATCAGCACCAAAGGTAATATTTGGAACAAATTGTCCATCCATAATGTCTATATGAACGTATTCAGCATCTGTTTCTTCGATACGCTTGAGTTCTTTTTCAAAATTGGCATAGTCTGCTGCTAAGATGGATGGGGCTATTTTATTAGTAAACATGAATAAACCTACTTTCTTTTGATGACTTTTTTAAATGTTTCACGACGATTTTCTATTTCACTCAGGAATTGAAGGAAATTATCATAACGACTTTTCCAGATATGGCCAGCTTCAACTGCAACCATCACCGCACATTGCGGTTCATGACGATGGGTGCAGGATCTAAACTTGCACTGATGGCTATAATACCTTATTTCAGGAAAGGCCTCGCTCAAATCTTCAGCATTAGTAATATCATAATCTAAATTGGAAAATCCAGGTGTGTCCGCAATCTTGCCACCATGGAGATTATAAAAGCTGACAGCCCTTGTGGTATGGCGCCCCCTACCAAGACTCTCAGAAATGGCTGCTGTTTCTAGGGCCAAGTCCGGAGCTATTTTATTGAGAAGGGTCGACTTCCCAACACCAGTCTGTCCCATAAAGACTGTTATTTTATCAGTCAAGTAAGGAAGTAAACTATCCCTATCCATCACAAAGCTATAGCCTATTTCTTGATACCTTTGACCAATCATCTTTAGCTCCTTTGAGGACTCTAAGAGATCCATCTTTGAGATGTAAATGATGGGTTTTATCTTTTTATGTTCTAATAAGATCAAAAAGCGATCTAGCAAATTACTGTTAAAATCCGGCTCCTTAGCTGACATGATTACAATAGCCTGATCAATGTTCACTATTGGAGGCCTGACCAGTTCATTTTTACGATCATGAATGGCTAGAATGTAACCTTCGGAATTATCTGCTGCCGTAAAGTCAACAAAATCTCCTACATATGGCTTTTGACCCTTTTTTCTAAAATTACCACGCGCCCGTGTTTGGTATACTTTCCCTTCTGACTCTACATAATAAAAGCCAGCAAGAGACTTTATGATTCTTCCTTGCAATGGAACTCCTTAGATAGTTTGATAAGTCTATTGTAACAAATTTCAATGCTTATTTCAGCTGAAAGACAAGGAAACTTTGTAATTATAAGGCTAGTCCTTATAGGCTTGGTTATTTCCTCACCTTTTTCAGCCGATCCTCTTTGTTCCTAAGGGCTCCTTCCATAAGCTAGAGCAGAATTTCAAAAAAAAGTTGGTAGAAGTTTTCTTCTATCAACTTTTCTTATAACTGCCTACATTAATAATACTTGGGCAACTAGTAAGCCCCCTCCAAAGACTAATAAGAAGACAACTACCGGCCATACAAACTTAAACCAGTGAGAATACTTCATATCTAACATCTGAAGTGTGGCCATTACTAGTCCTGTTGGTGCTAGGAATAACATAGCATATTGGCCAAACTGATAAGCCATAACAACAGCTGCTCTTGGAATGCCAACGGTGTCCGCTAAAGGAGCCATAATTGGCATGGATAAAACGGCCAAACCAGAAGATGATGGAACCACAAAACCGAGAATAAAGTAAATCAACATCATCAGAACAATGAAGATGGGACCACTGACATGAGATACCAGCTTAGAAGCTGAATATAAGAGAGTATCAGACACATAACCATTGTTCAAAATAAGATTAATACCACGGGCTAAGCCGATGATTAGAGACACACCAACTAAGCTAGCCGCACCATTTACAAATTCATCTACTACTCCTTTTTCACCAATACCATTTTTACCAGTTGCCGTTAAAAGCATAATCACAATGGTAATAGCCAAGAAAGATGAAGCCATGGTTGGGAACCACCAGCCTTTAGCCATAACACCCCAAACCATAATAGGAAAGGCAACAACAAACAAGAGTAAAATGATTTTTTGTTTTAGGGTGAATGAAGCAGAGCTGTTACCATCTGTTATGGACCATTGCTTGAAAAATTCCTCTCTGTCCTCATAGGCATAGGAGAAAGTTGGATTATCCTTGACTTTTTTGGCATACCAATGAAGATAATAAAGGACAAAGATAGCCCCTATGACACAACCAAAAGAACGCCAGCCCAAACCTTCTGTAAAGTTAATCCCTGCAGCATTAGAAGCAATGACTGAAGAGAAGGGATTAATGGTTGAGAAGGAGGTTCCTATGGAGCTTGAAAGGAAAATAGCTCCAACGCAGACAATGGAGTCATAGCCCATAGCAATAAATACAGGTACTAAAATGGGATAAAAGGCAACGGCTTCTTCTTCAATCCCACACAAGGTTCCACCAATGACCATTAAGAGCGAAACCAAAGAAATCAATAAAAATTCCCGACCCTTGGTCTTTTTGGTCAGTGACAGAAGACCCGTCTCAAAAGCACCGCTTTTTCTAACAACCCCAATTAAGCCACCTAGAACCATGATAAAGACCATAATATCAACAGCTTCAATAGTTCCATTGACCATACTTTCAGTAATAGCATTTAGACCTGAAGGATTTTGTTTGAGCCGTTCATAGGTGTTAGGAACTGAAACGGGTTTATTGATGGAACCTGATGTGAATTCATCAATTTTAATTTTAACACCGATCTTATCCAGTTCTTTTTGACTAGCAGGAAAGCGTGAAACCTGCCCCTTAGGACTCGTTATCATAAGTTTAGAACTATGAGCATCATACTGTAATTTAGCATAAGAACCAGCTGGTATCCACCAAGTTGCAAAGACCGCTACTATTGTTAAAACAAATAATATGGTAAATGCACCTGGCATTCGGAGACCCTTTTTATCTTTTTTTATTTCCTTTGTTACGCTACTTTCTTCCATAAATATCCCCCTTTAATGATCCTTGTTTAGACAAGTTCCTCAAAAAGGACTATAGAAAAGGTGCAAAGAATTAACCTTTGGTAATGATTCTCTTTGCACCTTAACAGCCTATTTCCTTACTTGCTAATTCGGGTACCTATTTTCCCTTTCAAGGCTTTTTCTAAGCTATCAAGGGACGTAATCAATGCTAAGCCTCCTGGATTTCCATCTAAGAAACTCAAACAAGCTGCTACCTTAGGAAGCATGCTTCCCCTAGCAAACTCACCTTGCTTAACATATTCTATAATTTCAGGAACTTTCACATCTCTCAAGGCCCTTTGATTTTCTTTTCCAAATTGGATATAGACATTATCAACAGCTGTCAAAATAATAAGCTGGTCTGCTTTTAATTCACTAGCCAATAGGGCGCTGGACTTATCTTTGTCAATGACAGCAGCAACGCCCTGATAACCAGCCTTTGTTTGAATGACGGGAACACCACCGCCACCACCTGCAACAACCAGTGTGCCAGACTCAATTAGAGCCTTAATACTATTTAATTCCAAAATATTTTTAGGTTCCGGTGAAGCAACCACACGGCGATAGCCTCTACCTGCATCTTCAACAAAGATATAGTCTTTTTCTTTAGCAATCTGCTGAGCTGTTTGCTGGTCATAAAAGGCACCAATAGGTTTTGAAGGGTTCAGGAAAGCATTGTCTTTTTCTTCCACTTCTACTTGGGTTACAAGAGTAACCACTTCCTTATCAATACCTTGTTTTTTGAGTTCATTTAAGAGGCTTTGTTGCAGATGATAGCCTATGTAACCCTGACTCATAGCACCACATTCTGGGAATGGAAAGGCAGCTCCCTGACCTTGTTCGGCCGCAAAGTTCATGCCGAGATTAATAGCTCCAACCTGTGGACCATTCCCATGGCTAATAACAACTTCATGCCCTTCTTTGATCAAAGCTACCAAAGATTTAGCCGTATTTTTGACTAAGCGTAATTGTTCTTCAGGAGAATTTCCAAGGGCATTTCCTCCGAGCGCAACGACTATTTTTGCCATAATTTTCCTCCTAATCTCCTAAGGTTGCGACCATGACAGCCTTGATGGTGTGCATACGGTTTTCTGCTTCTTGGAAAACGACAGAGTGAGGTCCCTCGAAGACTTCATCAGTTACTTCCATTTCTTTCAAACCATATTTTTCATAGATTTCCTGACCAATCTTAGTGTCAGTATTGTGGAATGATGGCAAGCAATGTTCAAAGATAACATTAGGATTTTTAGTCATCTCAATCATTTCTTGGGTCACACGATAAGGCTCAAGTAGAGCAATTCTTTCTTTCCAAACGTGATCAGGCTCACCCATAGATACCCAAACATCTGTGTAGAGGACATCTGAATCCAAAACACCCTTTTCAATATCACTTGTGATTTCAATACTTGCACCAGATTTTTTGGCTAATTTTTGACATTTTTCAAGGAGCTCTTTTTCTGGTTTCAATTGATCTGGACAAACTAGATGGAAGGTCATTCCCATGATAGAAGCACCGATCATAAGGGCATTAGCCACATTGTTGCGGCCATCACCAACATAGGTAAAGTTAATATCTTTGTAAGGTTTTTGTAAGCATTCTTTAGCAGTGAGGAAATCTGCTAGCACCTGAGTTGGATGATCAGCATCTGTCAAACCATTCCAAACAGGAACTCCTGAAAATTCAGCAAGTGTCTCAACGGTTTTTTGTGAAAAACCGCGGTATTCAATTCCGTCATACATACCACCTAGGACACGAGCTGTATCTTTAGCTGTTTCTTTTTTACCCATTTGGCTACCTGTAGGTCCTAAATAAGTAACTTGGGCACCTTGGTCATAGGCTGCCACTTCAAAGGCACAGCGGGTACGAGTAGAGTCTTTTTCAAAAATCAAGGCGATATTTTTACCCTTTAATTTCTGCTGTTCGACACCTGCATACTTAGCCTTTTTTAATTGATCAGAAAGGTCTAGAAGAAAAGCGACTTGGTCAGTTGTAAAATCTAATAAGGTTAAAAAACTACGGTTACGTAAATTTTTCATTGCTTATTTCCTCCTTTTCATTTATACTGTCAGTATAGTTAACGCTTTCACAAATACTCAGATTTCTTCAAAAAAAATCAAAAAAAGTTTGAGGAATTTTATGCTCACCATTTTACATGAAAAACATTCCGAAAGACGACAACGCATTATTATTGCCGCCATTACCATTGCCCTTGCGGCGCAAATACATATTACTGCTATCACGGATGGCTTTATACTGACGCTTTCCCTCTTTATCTTGCCCGTTTTCCTTTACTATAACGATGACGTCAATCCCTTTCATATCTGTCTTGGCATTGCAGCTGTCTCGCCTATTTTTAGAGGACTTATCCTAACAATCGTGGGAGATGCCTCCTTGGATAAGATAATGGAATTCGTTTTTACTGATATCATTTTCTATCTCTGTTATGGAACCTCTTTTTATCTCATATATTGGCGACGTTCCTATGGTAATAAGGGAACTTTTTTCTTGTCCATTATTATCTGCGACTACCTTTCAAATATTGTAGAAGTCAGTATTTTATTAAACTTCCACAACTACTCTATAAGGCTCTTTCAAATTCTTTTTATAACAGCCCTAGTCCGGGCTTTTATCAGCTGTGGCTTGGCCTATGGTTACAGCTATTTAAACTTGCTTCTGTTGAAAGATTATCATGAGCAGCGCTATTACTACTTTATCTGGTCAACTTCTGCTGTTAAAAGTGAGGTTTACTTTATGCAGAAAAATATTCTTGAAATTGAGAATATCATGAAGAACGCCTACCTTTTAGACAAGGAGCTTGAAAAACATAACCTGCCCAAGGAATTCCAGCACCTTTCTCTGGATATTGCCCGAGATGTCCATGAAATAAAAAAAGACTATCAGAATGTGATCAAGGGACTTGGTATTTATTTTAGTGCCAAAAATGAGTCTGAGATGACCTTAAAGGATATTTTTCGCATTGCCCTATCCTATGTGAGAAGTTTGATAAAAGCCCACAAGCAAGATATCATTATCATTGAAAACATTAAAAGCGACATCTCTGTTTGTAATTACTACTTTCTTCTAACTGTCATTTCAAATATCATCCTCAATGCCGTTGAAGCTATTGGGGAACAAAAAAAGGGAACCATTACGGTTTTGACCCAAGAAGAGCTTGAGCAGATCAGAATTGTTATCTGTGATAATGGACCTGGCATTTCAGATAAAATGAAATCCTTTATTTTCCAACCTGGTTTTTCAACTAAGTTTGACGCCAATGGGGATATCTACCGCGGAATCGGCCTACCTAATGTCAAAGTCATCGTTGAAGAACAGTTCCATGGCTCCATAAAAGTTTACGATAACACGCCTAAAGGAGCTATTTTTACCGTTTTCCTCAACAAAAAGAAACTATTAGAAGGGGATAATCTATGAAATTTTATATTATAGATGATGATCCATCTATTACCATGATCCTGCAAGAAATCATTGAAGAAGACTTTAATAATACCGTCTGTAAGTCCAGTAATGACGCAACAGCAGCCTACCAGGACCTACTCATCTATGATGTTGATATTATCTTGATTGATCTCTTGATGCCAGATTTAGATGGGGTCACCCTGGTCGAAAAGATTCATCAAAGTCGGCCAAAGTTGAAATTTATCATGATTTCTCAGGTGAAAGATAGTGGCCTAAGACAAAATGCCTACCATGCTGGCATTGAATTTTTTATTAACAAGCCAATCAACATTGTCGAAGTCAGAAGTGTGGTCAAAAGGGTCAAAGAAAGCATCCTGATGGAAGAAAAACTGAATCAGATTCAGCAATTACTAGAACCAGCAGAGGCAAGGCCTAAAACAGAATCTGAAAACAGGGACTCCTTAAACAAGATCCGTTCTATCTTAAGCTATATTGGTGTCAGTTCAGAGGCTGGCTATAACGATATTCTCACTATTTGCAAGCTAATGATGGATTACAATCTTACCTTTGAACAACTTGACTTAAAAGCTCAGCTGGGGCTGGATTTACACCAGCAAAAAATTATCCTACAAAGGGTTCGTCGCGCTATTAAAAAAGCAATGATTAACATTGCTCATTTATGTTTAGATGATTTTGAAAATGAAATCAGTCTACAATATGCTAATGCCCTCTTTGGCTATCAAAATATCCATAGGGAAATCCAACAAATTGAAGGGCACTCCTATCATGGTGGCAAGATATCCTTAAGAAAATTCTTTGACCAACTACTAATACAAGGACAAGAATACTAAGGCTGATAAGCTCAGACTAAGAAAAAATCCTAAAATAAGAAAATAGCATGAAATCTTTGTTCATAAAACAGTGATTCCATGCTATTTTTATATTTCAACCTTGAAAGAGGTCACTCCACTTTGGACTCTTTAGCTAGTCCTTTTTTTATTAATCTTCTTTTTCCCCTTTTCTTGTTTTCCACACAAGTGCTGATAAAGGTAGGGGCAGTAAGCTTAAGAAGCTGATTGCAGAAGATCCTTTTTGGCCAGTATCTGGCAGTTCTTCTGATTCTTTAGTAGCTTGATTAGCTTTGATCTGAGATAAGCTTACTACTTTTTCAGCTTGTCCTAGCATGCCAATCTCCGTAGAACCCCATATAAGGAATATTGAGATCAGGTTGGTTTTTATCCACTGATTTGAAACGGATAAAGCCTTCAACAAATGCACCTTCTTTAGCCTGACCTACGTCTGGGGTAACAGTCAGTTTTAACTGTCCATGAGCTGCCACATGAAGAATATCAGCCATTTGTAAAGATGCCCCCTCAATCACACGGGAATGTATGGCATTGATATTTCTTGTCTTTTGAGCTCCGATCTTACGCTCTGTTTCATAGATTATCTTACCAATAACCTGGTCTAGATCCACCCTAAAACTATAGGCCTTGTCGGACAAGTTTTTAAAGGCCTTTAAGTCAACTACTCCCTTAGTATCCTTGTAAGTAACAATAACATTGGTTTTAAGAGCTTTTTCAATATTTAAGGCCCCTGCACGTCAAGGTGAATAATCTAGGATTGCCTTGCCTTTGGCCACAGTGTGATCCTTGAGGACATCAGCAGTATTTTGCATCATCAACTTAGTTAAATCAATGACTCTATTATGTTTTAATAAGTCTTTTTCTTTGGTTAAAAGAGCTTTAAACCTTCGGTAATAGCCGAGTAATAGCCGAGCGCTGGCCCCTACTACGTAAGGTGAGGCCATAGAGGTTCCACTCAAATTGAAATAAGCATTAGCATTGGCCGTTGACCAAATGTTTTCACCAGGTGCAACGATATCTGGTTTGATTTCTAAATTAGGGCTGCTTCCCCATGAACTAAAGCCGGGAATTCCAATATGATCAAAAACCTTGGTTAGTTTTGCTTCCCTACCAAAAGTAACCTTTTCTTTTGATTTTGTTTGAATCAACTCTTTAAGAACCTGGCCATCCTTGTAAGAAACACTGACCGCCCAAGTCTTTTTGAAAAGATTGTCATCATCTAATAAACTGCTCCTGATTTCAGGAATTGTTTGGTAATTTCCTAAGGTTGATGGGGTTGCTGTATTAATGAGGATAATCCCTTTGACATCTTTCTTCATTAAGTCTAGGATCTGTGTATAGACTGATCCTTCTCCCCGCTCAAAGACAACAACCTTGTTTTTAAGTGATCTATCATTTGTAATTTGTAGCCTTGCTCTTATCCCAATAGACAAATTCTTCATCGTATGTCACTTCAGATTTGTCCTTACGATTAAACAGACTAAGCTTAAAAGAAAAAAGCAGTCTGAAATGACAGCAAAAAAAGCTAAGTTCCAAAAACTTAACTTTCTTTTTGTCTACCAATAAGTAAGAGGGCTGAAACCGTGATATGAGTGATATCTGTCCAATCAAATAGAGAGCTATCCACATTAAATAAAAGAGGGGTCATCTCAATAAAGGCAGCTCTTTCTGCTGCGCTACAGGGATAGGTAGCTCTTACCTCTCTTTGACCAATGATCTCAAAGTGATCCTGAAAATGCGACACAACCTTAGTATTAGAGTAGGCTTTTTTCTCTAGCTGACTACCAACTTTTTCTCTAATCTCTCTGAGATGATTTTCTGTAGGAATCAGCTTTAGCAGATAGCCATCCTTTTTCAACACACGTTTGAACTCCTCATAATTGGCCGGTGAAAAGATATCTAAAATGCAGTCTACCGACTGATCTTGAATGGGCAGGCGGGCTAGATCTGATACAAACCATTTGACCAGACGACTATAGTCACTTTTAGCAGCCAGTTGAATAGAATCCTTGGAAATATCAAAGGCTAAAAAATCCTTGGAAAAACTTTTGCTTAATTCACGGGAATAATAACCCTCTCCACAACCAATATCAATGACTGATCCTATGTGGGGGTAGCCCTGTAGAAACTCAGCCAAAGCTTCCAAAATATGCTTATAGTAGCCACTTTCTAAGACTAATTGCCGATTTTCAAATGACTTTTTACTATAATGATCATCTACCTTTCGACCACCCAATAAATTAACATAACCAAATTTTGATAAATCAAAGTTATGGTTTTTCAGACATTTTAATGTATTGTCACTCTTAAAAAGAGGATTGCGGCAAATCGGACAGGCAAAATAGAACTGACCGTCTTCAAAGCGTTGTCTTTTATCCCTCATCAGTTTAAAATCTCAACTTCTAGCAAGGCGTCTGCCAACTTGCCATACTGAGCAATACTTAAGGCTTCTCCCCTGAGAGACGCCTTAATATCAGCTATTTCTAGGGCTTTCTCTAATTTTTCTTTGATCTCATCACTTTTTCCAAAATGACTGGTTAAATTATTCCAAAGGGTCTTACGGCGGTGCACAAAACCTACCTTGGCCACTCTAAAAAAGAAATCTTCATTACGCACTGAAATCAAGGGGTCAATCCGACGTTCCATTTTCAAAATGGCAGAATCCACATTGGGAGCCGGCACAAAAACTGTTTTAGGAACAATAAAGGCCACTTTTGCTGCCATATAGTATTGGACAGCAATAGAAAGGCTTCCATAAGCTTTGGTATTAGGCTGAGCAGAAATCCTGTCTGCAACTTCTCTTTGCATCATAACTACAAACTCTTGGAAGGGGATTTTACTTTCAATCAAATGCATTAATATTGGAGTTGTAATGTAGTAGGGTAAATTAGCTACCACCTTTATAGGGAGTTCTGGATTTTTAAAGGATTTAATCTGAGTTTGTAAATCTGCTTTTAGGATATCTTGGTTGACAACTTGCACATTGTCAAAGTCCCTTAGGGTATCCTGTAAAATTGGGATCAAGCGGTCATCAATTTCAAAGGCCATAACCTCAGCTGCATTTTCTGCTAAAAATTCTGTTAAAGCACCAATACCTGGACCAATTTCAATGACATTAACACTCTTATCAATGTCAGCAGTGTCTACAATTTTTTGTAAAATATTGGTGTCTGTCAAAAAGTTCTGACCAAAGGATTTTTTAAAGGTAAAACCGTGACGATCCAAGATAGCACGGGTCACACTATAGTCTGCAATTCTCATTATTATTTCCTACTTGCTTATTTTTTACTATTGTAGCATATTTCTAATGGTCATATTAAAAAAGGGGTGAAATATTTCTCCAAAAGAAATTGACGGCGCTTTCTCCACATCCTATCTTTTTTCTAGAGATAGGATATAGCCTTAATAAGATTTTGACTTAGCATACTAGTGAAAGTAGCTACTATGAAAAAAAGTTATTAAAAGGTGCCCCAAAAAGGGAACACCTTTTAATAATCTGCCATGGCTTCTTCCAAGTCTTTAAGGCTGATGCCAAATAGTTCAAGCCTGCTTAGGAGCTGCTTGCCATTACAATAACCAATCCTTAGGGTCTCTCCTAAGTATTCTCGGCGTTGTCGACTGTCCACCCCCAGCAATAAACCAAATCTAAGCAGATCTTCTCTTTTAATATCAAAATCATTTTGGTCATCATAGGCTTGCGTCACCTTGGACAAGGCTTTTTGCAAATCTTCAAAAGAGGCATGTTCCACTCCTAGTGATCTCCCCTTAGATTTAGAGCCTGGAACAGCTTCATCACGTTTTAAAAAGGCATGTCTTGCAGTAGGCACAGCTTCCATGATGATTTTACGAATTCGTTCACCATTGTAATCAGGATCTGTAAAAACAATGACACCGCGCAATTGATGCAGACGCTCAATTCTTTCCAAATCTTCCTCATTGATGGCTGACCCCCTTGTTTCATAGGTATCAACATCATAAAAACGACGAAGATTTCTTGTGTCATCCTTACCTTCTACTACAAGCACCTCATGAATTTTAATTTTTTTAGTCAAGTTTAAAAACCCTTCTGGCATTATTATAAGTAGCTTCTGCCAGCTCCTCTACCGGTATTCCCCTCAAGTTAGCAATCTTGTCCACCACATAACGCACATAGGCTGTGCGATTTTCACGCCCTCGCTTGGGTACTGGTGCTAGATATGGCGCATCTGTTTCAACTAGTATTTTGTCTAGGGGTAATAGCTGAGCTGCTTCCTGGATATCTCTTGCTTTTTTGAAGGTAACCACACCAGAAAAAGAAATCATCATTCCCAGATCCACAAATTTTTGGGCCATCTTAAGAGAGCCAGAGTAAGAATGCATAATACCGCCACAAGGACCCACGCCAGCTTCCTTAATAACCTGGTAGGTGTCTTCTAAAGCGTCTCTGGTATGAACAACAAAGGGAAGCTGATAGTCCTTAGATAATTGAATCTGTCTTTTAAAGACCTCAATTTGAACTTCCTTAGGATCCTCCATCCAATGATAATCTAAACCAATCTCTCCTAAGGCAATAACCTTAGGATCCTTAAGATGAGAAACAATCATATCTTCAACAGCCTGATTATAAGAACCAGCCTCTGTGGGATGCCAGCCTATGCTAGCATAGATTTCTGGATAGTTTTGAGCCAAAGTCAAAGCACCAGCAATGGTTTCATGATCAAAACCAACAACATTATGGGCTACAACCCCCATTTCCTTAGCTAGGCTAAGCTCCTCAGCTTCTTTTCCTCTAAAATTTTCCACATTTAAATGGGTATGGGTATCAAAAATCCTTAGCATTGCACACTATTCTCCTGACTATTTTAGACATCCCTAAGTTCTACTTGGCTAGATAAATGTCTTTCTTAAAAACCTATTATAACACAACTAGAGGACATTCTCACCAGATCCTAACATGAGCTACTTGATCCCCTAAAGGGTCATTCATAGCTAGACATTTGGCTTAAGATATCTAGGACATTATTGGTTCGACAGAGCTGATCTAGCTTATGAGGATTTTGGCTGAGGTAATGAATCAGGGAGAAAAGTTTTTTAAACTCCGGATTTTTCAATTCTTCCTTGCTAAGTGCAATTAAAATGACTAGTCTAATAGATTCACCATGCCAGTCAATGACTTCTTTTAAAGTAGCAATGGAAATAACCGACTTAAGCACAAAATTCGGGTTAGCATGAGGCAAGGTAATATAGATTGCTACCCGAGTACTTGAGTACTTATCCCTCTTCAGTAATTCTGAAACAAAATCTTCCTGAACATAATGATTTCCTACCAGATTTACCCCCATAAAGGTTAAAATCTCTTCAGCTGTTTTCAATGTCAACTGTGGATAGATCAAGAAGGGTTGTGTAAAGCTGGCTGGCCAGTTCACTGAGGCTAATTTTACCTTGGGGATTTTGTAAAATATGAAAGATGATCAGCTCCTGCAGATCTTGATTAGAACCATTTTTGATCTGATCTGTTGATAAAAGAGTTAATAGCCTCTCCTTCTCATGGGGCAGACCTTTTAGGACAATACCTCTTCCTTTTTTACGAACCAGGGGCAGGGGCAGATTATGCCTCTTGATAGAGTCCTCAATCTGGTTCAAATCTTTTTGTAGTGTCCTTTCTGAAACCCCACTCATCAAGCTACGGTAGACACGCTTGCCCATAGGCTCATCTTTTGCTTGGTCAGCTTCCCCTCTAGCAGACGACTAATCAAGGTCTTAGACTGATGAATACCTTCTTGAACCCCACATTCTATCAAGGCTCTGCCAATAAAACGAGATTTGTCAACTTTGGTATCTGCTGCAATGATCACACCCACTGCTTCTGCAATGTCTTTTGCAGATAACTCATTTTCAAGACCAATTGAACCATGTGTTTCAACCTTAATGTCTACACCTAATTCTGCTCCTGCCTTTTCCAGATTTTCTGCCGCCATATAAGTATGGGCAATTCCAACTGGACAAGAGGTTATTGCTACAATCTTTTTCATTTTTCTCCTTTTTCTTACAATTCAATCATAGCAGAGCTAAAAGTTTTTGCTAAGGAAACATTAGTTCCGTTACTATCGGAACTTTATGGCTATAAGCCCTGATAAAACTGCAAAGAAGAGTAGCCCCAAAAAGAAAAAGCAATGCTTAAAAAAAGCTGAGCAAAGCTCAGCCCAGGTTGCAGACAAAATCCTTATCTTCAATCTTTTAATCATTTTTCCTATACTGCCAGCAGTCAGATTTTATTTGTGCATGTTAATACCTTAAGAGCGCGACTGGCTAAAAGTGAAGAGATCTTAGCCATTAGTCTAAAAAATACAGGTCATCTGATGAATCTTCATTTGGCTTTAAGGCTTTACCAAAATCAGCTTCTAAATTCTAGCCAAGCTCATCAGAGAAAGTCTTTCTAAGCCTTTAATAGCAACCATTGAAGCTGTCCTTTTTGCCCTATTCAAAAATGTAAAAAAACCTATTAAAATGGACCTTGCATGCTTCTCCAAGATAGGATATGATTTTTCAATCAACAATAGCTATAGTATTTGTTAATTATCATAACTATTCTTCATAATTATAGGGAGGAAATTATGCATATTTCTAATTTGATCCACTTTATAGAAATCGTTCATTGCGATTTTAATTTAACAAAGGCAGCTCAAAAAAGTCATATTTCACAGCCTGCCCTCAGTAAATACATTAAAACACTGGAACAGGATGAAAATATTAAGTTATTTGTCCGAAACAAAGGAAGACTAGTAGGCCTAACATCTGTGGGCGAACGCTTTTATGAGAATGCCAAAATTGTTATCTCATCTCATGAACAGCTCATGTCCGACTTAAAGAGCGAATCTAAAAAGTACAAGGGAGAGGTTACCATTGGTATTCCTCAGTTAATTTCGGGCATTATATTTTCTGATTTGGTTCCTCAGATGATTGAGGACAACCCTGATGTCAAATTTAATATCATTGAAGCTGGTGCTTATGAATTGCAAAAGAAGGTCTTTCTCAATGAAGTTGATTTTGCTGTCTTGCTAACACCTACAGCCCTTGATTCTTCCATTGCTGATATTGACATCCTAGTCAGAAATCAATTATGTCTTTATATGAGTGAGACAACCCATCTTGAGAAATTTAATGGGGCAAAAACAATCTCCTTCAAGGAACTTCACCAAGAAGATTTGGCTATCTTTGACAAAACCTTTATGATTCATCATCAATTAAAAACACTTTTTAAAGATGAGAATATCTGTCCCAACATTAAATTCCATTCAAAATCCTGGGACTTTTTACTCAATAGTACCAGACGTTCTTCTTATTTAACAATTTTACCAAGACCTATTACCTGCTTTGCCAATATGGATAATATCGTTGAGGTGCCCTTCATTGAGCATCCTAAATGGGAGATTGTGCTGACTTCCTTAAAAAAGAATCGACAAAACCATCTCAAACCCCACATCAAAAACACCATATTAGATTACTTTTCACATAATCACCCTTTCAGATAAAAAACCTTGTCCAGCTTCCTAAAAAGGAGTCTGACAAGGTTTTATTTTTTTACTTTTAAAAATTCCTTACTGGCACAAGGTCTATTGCTTAAAAATTTTGTCATGATTAAATGAGCAGGTAGATAATGGCAATAACAGCAACAATCAAAACACTAGGAATGATATAGGCCACAATCTGGTTACACTTCAACTTGAAGTTGGACAGATAAGACAGAACCCAAAATGAGACAATCAGGTTTGTCGTTGCATCTCCTAGTTGATAGGCCTGGAGGATCTTGCCCAGATTATTTCCCACTTCTAAAGTAGCTGGTACAATATAAGGAGACTCAATAACAAACTTAGAACCTCCTGAAGGCACTGCTATATTTAAAAGAGCTAAGTAAGACTGGCCAAGTTCTACCATTTGAGATACTGACAAAAAAGTGTGAAATGACAAGTCCTAAGCCTGTACTCTGAATAATCCCAAAGATCCCTGCATAAAAAGAAAATTGCAAAACCAAGCCCCATGAGGACATGACCCCATCCTTGAAAAGGGTGGCATAGTAGTCTGGACCTTGCTGAGCGCAGAGCAATAAACCAAGGCCAAGGAAAAGAAAGTGAAAACTATTAAGGTCTAAGCCTGACAGCCCAACTTGGGAAAATTTGTAAAGGCTGTAAGAAAAGATCATACCGCCAATAAGATACATCACCAAGCGTGAACCGTTCATCTTCTCAGCCGGTGTCCTTCTTGCAATCTGAACTTTGGTGGAATGATTAAGTCCCTGTTGGTAGATTTCGTCATCTAACTCTTCAATCTTACTCGGGTCTTTAGGATGTGCTATAAAGGCAAAAGCCAAGGGTACCAGCATACAGATGGCTAACAAGCCAATAAACTGAATATTTAATACGGATTCTGTTAGAGGAACACTCTCAGGCACTATACTCTTGTAACTTTCAGCAACACTGTTTTTTTAAGTAATTAGGGGTTGCTGAGTAGAGCACAGCCTCTCCGGAAATACCAGAGGTGGTCGGTAAGAAAGTGAAAAATAGGGTCGCAACAAATAAGGGTGTGTGTATTTTAATTCCTTTATTGCGGGCTTGTACCAATAGTCCCTTACCAAAACCAATGGCAACCATCATCCCTAGTCCCCAGTGCAGGTAAGCAAAACAGGTACCTACGATAATAGAGAAAATAAAAATTTGTGCTCTATTTCTGGGTAATCTTGCTAAGAAGCGAAATAATTTATGGGCTGGAGGAGAACTGGCCACTGCATTCCCAGTTGCCAGTAAGACAGTCATTTGCATGGCAAAGGATAATAGTCCCCAGAGACCATCAACCCAGCCGTAGACAATTCCTACCGTTTTTTCTGTTCCAATAAAGGACGCCTTGGTTAAAAAGGCAGCCAGCGCCACAACAATAAAAGTTAAAATAAAACAAATAAAGAGTGACTCTGGCATCCATTTCATAAAACCGTCTATATAAGTATCCATAAAACTTTTTTACGCTTTGTTTTTGTCATCTTCTTTCCTTTCTTTTTTAGATTTACAAGATATTAGTCTATAGATAAGGGCCCTTTTCCTGCTAGATCACAGCCATTTGCTTAACTGCTATCTTACCCTACATAATAAAACCGCTTTTATTAATTATCAAATAGTATTTTTATGTTATCTATAACTTTTATTTATGGATTTCTTTCGTTTTGTTATATTCTCTGTCTTTTTAACCATTATTCTGATCCCATTTTTTAAGAAAATCTTCTGTTTAAAAGACAAAAGAAATTGAGTCATTCAAAAAACCTTTATGATATACTATTATGTAAAGCCTTACAAAAGGAGTTATTTCATGGCACACCATCATCATTTCATCACAATTATTGAGTCAGCCTTAGATAAGATGACTCCTTTGGAAAAAAGTATCGGACACTTTTTTATGGAGAATGACTTCAATGACACAGAGTTATCATCTAGACTAGTCACAAAAAGGCTCCATATCTCCCAAGCAGCCCTTACTCGCTTTGCCAAAAAATGCGGTTTTTCTGGCTATCGTGCCTTTGCTTTTGAGTACCGTAAAAGCCTTCAAGAAGCCAATAACAACTTCCAATCTATCAATCGAGACTTAACAAAACAAGTGCTCATCAATTATGATTCTCTCATTAACAAAACCTATGATTTGGTAGATGAAGAAAAGCTAGAAAACTTAGCTGAAATGATTGATAAGTCTGAAAGAATCTATTTCTATGGCAAGGGCAGCTCTGCTTTGGTAGCCCAAGAAACAAAGTCACGCTTTATGAGACTGGGCTTTATCTGCGATGCTTATTCTGATGCAGATGGCTTTACCTGGGCCAATAGCCTGCTAAATGAGAACTGTCTAGTTTTTGGTTTTTCACTTTCTGGTAAAACAGCTTCTGTTATTAATGCCTTAAAG
Organism: Streptococcus catagoni; assembly: GCF_011421425.1. Classification (GTDB taxonomy): domain Bacteria; phylum Bacillota; class Bacilli; order Lactobacillales; family Streptococcaceae; genus Streptococcus; species Streptococcus catagoni. Next base: position 265,951 of record NZ_WPCW01000002.1, on the reverse strand, counting down.
GTGGCCAGCCAAAGAGGGGCTAAAACTGTTTTAATGACAACCCAGACCCAAGAAGACGTAGCAGCTGACATCGATGTTATAACAGTTTCTTCAACCCATCGACTGAACTATGGCAACCGTGTCTCCCCTCAGTTTCCCCTCTTGATCATGATGGATATCTTCTATGCCTATGTTTTAGCTATTGACAAACCCCATAAGGAAAAAATCTTTAAAAACACCATTATCGATTAAAAAAACTCTAGAAAATAAATTTCTAGAGTCAGAACGTAGATAAAGTGATGATTTCTCAGAGAAATCTTATGACAGGTAAAAAGAGGGACGAACGAAGTGAGTCTCTAAAGCCAGGTATCACCATTAGTCAGTTGTTGAAAGTTTGAGAAATTTCGAAACAAGGTTTCCATAAGACTCTGAAAGCTTTGAAAGAAAAAGAACTCATTTATGAGCGCAGCACAGATTATGACAAAAGAGTCAAAAGTCTCTATCCTAGTCAAGCAAGTTTGGATTTAATCAAGATTCTTAACAAGGCACAGGAAGAACTGATCCAAAGCATCGTTGCTGAAAAGGGAGAAAATTGGTATCCCATCATGGAAAGCTTAGCCCAAAAACGCCAAGGTTTTAATATTATTACCCAAGATTGGAAGGATCAGTAGCGACTGCAACCAAACACTTGGCATAAAGAGAAAACTAAAAAATTCTAGACGTAATATCTAGAATTTTTTAGTTTTTAGGAGATTAATTTTTACTAGCTTCTTTCTCTTTAAAGTGGTAGTAAGCACCCACCATGCCAGCATCGTTTTTATAATGAGCAAATCTTATCTGTAGTTTTTCAGAAAGGCTAGGCACTAAATTATCCTCAACTGCTTTTTGAATTTTTTCAGCTAGATAAGCTTCCTCAGCCATTATGCCACCTCCAAGAACAATCAAACTTGGATTGGTAACATAACAAATATTAGCAATGCCTTGAGCCAGGTACTTAACCATCCGATCAATAGCTTCTATACAGACAAGATCCCCACTTTTGGCAGCTTGAAATATCCTACGTCCATCCCATGCCTCTATGGGATCTCCAACTTTCTTGGCGACCTCTTTTACCAGAGCTGTGGTTGAAGCCAGATCTTGAAAGGAACCATCAGCCAAGTGCATATAGCCGACTTCACAGGCTGCATAACTAAAGCCATGAAAGATCTTTGAATCAATGAGTAAACAGCCGCCTATCCCTGTTCCCACGGTTAAACAAACTGTTACAGGACTATCCTTAGCGGCGCCTGATATAGCCTCAGCCAGGCCTGCGCAATTGACATCATTATCTATCTGACAGGGCAAGTGATAGGCTTCTTCAATGACCTTCTTGAACTGAGTGCCCGCATAGTGAGGAATCTGAGGACCTGCATAGAAGATTTCTCCCTTTTCAGGGTCAACCATTCCTGCAGAAGAGATGGCAACACCAGATAGGGGCAGCTTCTCTTTATAGGACGAGACGAGATGCTTTACCTTTTCAAGAATAGCAGAGCCCCCTTTATAGGCTTCTGTGGTCATTTCATGCTTTTCTGTGAGCTGACCACTCTGATCAATAATACCGTACTTTATCCCTGTTCCACCAATATCTATTGTTAAATAATTTTCCATGAAAGACCTCAATGTTTAGTCTAAAAAGTTTTCTTTGGCTTCAACAATCATCTTAGCTGCTTTCAGACATAGGACCTTGTCCGACTCAATAAGCTCTGCCAAAGGCGAACGTACTGAACCAATATCAAGTCCTTCATTAATCCGAAGCACTTCTTTTACCAGTGCATACATATTGCCATGTCCTGAAACCAAGACGGAAATAATAGCATTGATCTGGTACTGAAGTTCTCTAGCCTTATCAAGCTCTCTAGCTTTAATTAAGGCATTGAGCTTAAGGAAGAGTTCTGGCATGGCTCCATAGGTGCCACCAATGCCCGCAGAGGCTCCCATCAGACGCCCAGCTAAAAACTGCTCATCAGGGCCATTGAAGACCAGGCGGTCTTCACCTCCAAGGCTAGAAAAAATCTGTATGTCCTGAACAGGCATAGAAGAATTTTTAACCCCAATCAGGCGTGGATTCTTGAGCATTTCTTTATAGAGGCTGGCTGTCAAGGCTGTTCCAGCCAATTGCGGAATATTATAGATGATAAAGTCAGTATTTGCTGCCGCCTCAGAGATCTTGTTCCAGTAATCTGCAATAGCGTGTTCTGGCAGCTGAAAATAAATTGGTGGAATGGCTGCAATGGCATCAACTCCAAGAGATTCAGCATGTTTAGCCAAGTCTATGCTGTCCTTGGTATTATTACAGGCAACATGGTTAATGATGGTTAACTTACCCTTGGCTTTGGCCATAACATTTTCTAAGACCAGTTTACGATCATCAACACTTTGGTAGATGCACTCCCCTGATGATCCATTAACATATAGTCCTTGGACGCCCTTATCTATAAAGTATTGGGTTAAGTTCCTAACTCTTTCAGGGGAAATGTTTCCTTGTTCATCATAACAAGCATAAAAAGCTGGAATGATCCCTTTATACTTATCTAAATTTTTCATCTCTTTGAGAACTCCTTTTCAAAACTAATTAATGCGTACCTTAACAACTTGTTTTTTTATTTCAGTTATGTCATTGAGCTGAATACCGGGTTGATGATATTCATTTGGGAAGAACAGCACAAAATATCCTGGAATCAGATCAATAACAGAACTCAACTGACAAGATACCAAACCAATATCAGCACTTTCTTGATAAGCTTCTATCTTTTCATCTACTTCTAAACCATAGAGGATCCGTTCTCGTCCTTCAATAACGATATGAATATCAGCATAGGCTTTATGGTATTCAAAGGAAGCTTTCGGCTCTTTGATGGGAGATATTCCCCCATAGTTGCTAAAAACATCCTGACCCCAAATCTCTTCTTTGCCGTCGGCTAAAGTCTTGGGATCTCGCTTCATTAAATAATTTATGGCTTGGTCTAAATGAGGGTGTAAAGATTTATATGTTGATAAACGTGATATCTTGTCAATGATCATCACTATCCTACTTTCTATAGTAATGGACTAGTAAGCTCAGGCTTTTTAGGACTATCTATATCTAGACTTGAATCCTTTTTAAATCTAAAGTTATCAGTCTATGACTTTTTAGTTAGTAAAGAAGCCCAAGGCTGACAAAAACTCTGTAAGGCAAGTTTTTTAACATCTAAGGGACTCATTAGCCTTAGTATGAACTGGGTCTTGAATTAAGAATTCCCAATTGAAGGTTTTCAAACTTAGGGTGAAGGTGTTTTGGTTGCCTTCTTTATGCTCATAAAGCAGAGCAAATTGGTCTTCTCCAATTTCTTGTAGGGAATTATAGGCAAATTCTCCCTCTTGGATCAAACGATGATGAATCCATTTGAGTTTTCCATCATTTTGAACCTCTGCTAAGCGAACATGTCCATTATTTCTGCCTGAACCATTAGCATTAGCTAAGAGTACATATTCCTTACCATCATGTTCCAGAGCAATAGCTGATAACTGAACATATACCTCATTAACATCCTCATAAGTTTCTAAGTCATTCTGCCAGCTTGCCCCACCATCCTTACTAGTGGCTACTTGTAATTTTCCTGTTTTATTACGAAGAAAGAGCTTGATATCTCCATTTTTCAATTGCAGAGCTACAGACTCTGTGTTTTGTTCATTTGGATGATTCATGGTTGAAGAATGGATCCTCTCCCCACTTGCAATGACACGATTATCGTTAACAGCAGCACCCATCTGCCAGGTCTGACCATGGTCATCAGAATAGATAAGACGAGAAGATTGTGAACCAGTCAAATGAGACTTCCAGTTAGTGGAATAGGCGGGTATAACAATACGACCCTTGTGCTCACCATATTTTAAGACAATACCAGTACCAGGACCAACACCTAGGAACTTCATCTCAGGACTTCTGACCATTGATGTAATATCCTTTGGTGAAGACCATGTTTTACCATCATCATCGCTATAGGACATCCACAGATAATTTGACTTCGCAATACGAAATGGTGAGGTTTTGTGGCTTGTAAAATAAACATTACCAATCAAGTCTTGGTTCTGATAGATATCTCCTAAGTTGGCATGGTCTTTTTCATGAGATTCTAAGATAACACGATAATCTGTTTTTTTGCCCTCAGGGCTATAAACAAAACCACCTTCACGAATAGTGTAAAGACCTGTTTTTTGACTATCCGTATGGTAGAGGTTCATATAGACCTTGTCGCCTATTTTGCTGTATTCTGCTTCTCTTTTTTCTGGTATACCGAAAATCCCACGACCTTCTGGAAACATATCATAGATGGAGAAAATACGTTTGGTACTTGGATCTTGAACCAATACCATATCAATGTTAAAGGGAGATTTTTGCTCTTTAACAGCAGCTTTTGGATTGTCACGGAGATTAACTAGGGTGTAAGGGTCAGTCCAGGTCTTACCCTTATCTTCACTGCGTCTAACAACCATGCCAATATTGCCCCAGTCATTTGAGTGATCAAAGCGCTGATCGGCACCAGCAATTAGCGTTCCCTTATCTGTTTTTAAGAGTGCAGGTATACGATAGCCAAAAACACCATCCTCATTTTTTCTATCTGAATGGCCACTTTGATAAATATCTTGCTTTTCAGAAAGAAAGGCACTGACTGCCGGTTTTTCAGCAGCTTTTTCAATTATCTTAGTCTCTTCTAATGAACTTGTCACAGGAGCTAGCTTAGTCTCAATAGTTTTTGCTTCAGTCCCTATCAGGCTTTTTTCAGGGCTTTCTGTTAGAGTCTCAGTAGCTAGAGAGCTTGTTTTTGCTGTTTCTACCCTTTCTTTCAGAGGCTGACTGGCAGCTGGCATAAGTACTTTTGGAATATTAAGAGCTGTGCTTTCTTCTGCTAATACCGTACTTGTTCCAAAAAGACAAATACCAATCAAAACAGAACCCACACCAATTGAAAGTCGACGGATTGAAAAACGTGAATGCTTTTCAAAACATTCTTTACTGTTTCTTTTCATAACTTCTCCTTTAAAATGAAATAATAATATACGCCAATTTTTTAGTAAAACAAGTTATTAAAGTGTCATTCTTTTTATGTCCACCAGCATTAGAACAAGTATATCGAAATAGTTTTTATACTTTTTTATTTGAGTAACTTTTCCATAATGCACACATAGCCATAGCCTAAGCTACTAACCCCAATAATCAGCAGCAAAGATAGCCCTGTTAAGAAGAGTAAGGGAGATTGTTCTAATAGGATGAAAAGAAGAAGGATGACTGCTAAAAATGCAAAGCTCCATGGAAAATGCAGGCTTAAAAGGATAAAACTTCTCTTAAAAATAAGACTTAGCTTACTTTGACCCTTAGTTACTTGAGGATAAGCGTAAGCAAAAGTTAAGATGACTAAAAATAGACTGCCCCAACAAAAAGCTTTAAAGACTTGATAAGGAAAGCTTGATAGAGCCCAAACCAAATAAAGATCTGTAAAAATAGCAGCAAGGAGGGACAGTTCTATGAGTCCCATTTGAAAACCTATGGTTCTATATTTCCTAAAATAACTAAGATAATCTCTGAGCAGGCTGTTTGATTGCTTATTACGACGCTGAGCAAGACTGGCATAAAGAGCTAGCTTAGCAATGCCTATGCTTAAAATAGGTAGGCAAGATAGGCAAAAAAGCAGATTCAAAGTCATGAAGTCAAAAACAGACTCAGAATAACGCAACCACTTGCTGTCTAAGTTAAATAGGGATTTTACAAAACTTTTTCTGGGTTCTTTCATCTTCCTTACACCCCCTTTTTTGATCCTTAACCTTTAACAGCTCCCATTGTAATACCTTGAGTAAATGATTTTTGGAAAATCAGAAAGACTGCTACAATAGGCACAGCCGCCATAGCCGCCCCTGCCATAATCAGGCCATAGTTTGTTGCCATTTCTGCTTGCATGGTGGCAACACCTAGAGAAATGGTCAAATTCTCTCTTGAAGTCAACATTACCAACTGCATAAAATAGTCATTCCAGGTATTGATAAAAGTAAAGATGGCTAAGGCTGCAAATCCTGGTTTAACAATAGGAAAGGCAACATTAAAGAATGTTCTGACTTCCCCACAGCCATCAATTTTGGCTGATTCTAATAATTCTGTTGGAATATTTTCAGAAAACTGTTTCATCAGGAAAACCCCAAAGGGCCAACCAACCAGTGGTAAAATAACAGCTGGCAGACTATCATGAATGCCCATAAAATTAACTATTCTCACCAAAGGAACTAAGACAACCTGTTTGGGAAGTGCCATAGCTGCAATAAAGATAGAAAATAGGATTTTTTGCCCATAAAAGCGTTTTTTAGCCAAAACATAACCAGCTAGGGATGAGGTGGCACAAACAAGCAACATGGTTGTGATGGAGATAAAAATACTGTTCCAAAGCCATTTTAAAGCTGGGTTTTGGATGATTAGGGCTTTAAAGTTTTCGATGGTGATTTCTTTTGGCCACCATTGGGGAGGAATAACTATGGTAGCGGCCTGTGATTTAAAGGCCCCTGTCATAATCCAATAAAAAGGAAAGATAAATAATATGGTTAAAATACATAAAACAAGACTTGTTAAGAGATCTGAAAGGGTCACTTTTATTTTTTTCATGCCACACTCCTTTAGTAATCTACTTCATTACCCAAAATTTTGAATTGGGCAAAACTAATAATGGCAATCATCACAGCCAGAAAGACCCCTATGGTGTTAGCATAGCCATATTCTGATAGTTTAAAGGCCTTCTCATATAGGTAATACATGAGTGTACTGGTTGAATAATTTGGTCCACCAGATGTCAAGAGTTGTATGAGGGCAAAACATTGGAATGAATTGATAGTGGTAATGACAGCTATATAGAGGGTTGTCGGTAATAAGCTCGGCCATTTGATATTCCAAAAAACTTGAAATTCTGTAGCTCCATCCACTCGCGCTGCTTCGCAGAGAGATTCATCAATATTACCCATGGCAGCAATGTATAAAATAATAGGTTGACCAACAGATGTGGTTAACAAGATGACAATAATAGCTAAGAGAGCCCAATGCTTATCACCCAGCCAGCTAATGTTTTGCTCAATCACATGACCATATTTCAGTACATAGTTCAAAATACCTGACATGGGATCATAAATCCATTTCCACACAACGGTTACTGCTACACTACCTGTAACGACTGGTAGGAAGAAAACTGCTCGATAAAATGATCTGGCAAAAACATTCTTATTGTAGGTTTTTGTGGCTACAAATAAGGAAAAGAAGACCACCACAGGAACAGAACCAATAACGATGATTAGTGTATTGATTAAGGATTTAATGAAGATGGTATCATGAAACATTCTAGAATAATTGGCTAAGCCAATAAAGGTGAACTTTGTCATGGAATAATCAAAAAAACTAGTAACAAAGCCCATTATCATAGGAATGAGGACAAAAACGATAAAAAAGACTAGAACTGGGGCAAGAAAAATGTATGAGATGAGGGTTTCTCTCATTTTTAATTTATTGACATTCACAAACAATACCTCTTTTTCCTACAGGGAAAGGCTCCCTCTCAAAAACATAAGTATTATGTAGTGAAAAGGAACTCAATTCAACTTAAAGTTATTGTGCTTTTTTTATTGTCTCATTAGCTTTTTCTGTAAAAGTTTTTAGAGCTTTTTCAGGTTTTTCATCGCCATTTGAGACAGATTGAATCATTGGGAACCATAGGGTTCTCATTTCGGCAAAACCATCGATGGTATTATAGTATGGAGAATAATATTTAGTCCAAGAGGAAATCTTTTCCATACGTTTATCTTTATAGAGGGCTCCAAAGGAACTTCTAACTGGGAATGCGCCGGTACGTACAACGTTTTTAGGCCCCCATTCTTTGTCATCAGCAATAAACTGAATAAACTTCTTAGAAGCTTCAACTTTTTTATCATCCTTATTGTTGAAAACAGCAAAGCCATTGACTAGGTACTCTAATTCTGCTTTGCCATCTTCTGATGGGAAAGGAATTTCAAGGTATTCTACCTTACTTGCTTCCAATAATTTGGCTTGGATACCAGGTTGAGCAGGTGCCCAGAGAATAGTAAAGGAAGTTTGGCCATTGGCAAAGTTTTGAATATCTGCTGAGCCATCATACTGAGATCCATTCATCATCAAACCATCCTTGATCCACTCTGTAATTTTCTTCAATGATTTAACAGAATTGGCATCGTCAGTCGTGTACTTGGTCACTTTTTCATCTGTGATTTTACTGCTATAGAGATTTGCAAAGAAGGCACGTGTTCCTTGGTCTCCGCCCTGCCCATTAGCAAAGAATGAACCAGGATGATAGCCCTTATCTTTTAAGGCCTTTAGCACTTTTTCAAAGTCATCAGTTGTCCAACCTTCTTTGACAAGATCTAATACACCTGCTTCTTTAAGCATTTTCTTATTGAGCGCCATATAGAAAGGTGCAGAGCTAATAGGATACATATAGGCTGTATCTCCAGCTTTTGAGGCCTGAATTAATTTTTCATTCTTGACATCTTTCTCAAAGTCTTTGCTGAAGAGATCGTTCAGTTTTGCTAGTTTTCCATTTTTTCCATATTGGATAATGCGTCCAGGGGCATCAAAAAGAACATCTGGAGCTGTCCCTGCTTCAATGGCTGTTGTTATTTTTTCTGGTCCAGAGGTAAAGTCAATAGTTTCTAGATTAACCTTTATATCTGGATGAGCTTTTTCAAAGGCTGAAATGATTTTTTTCTCATAGGTTCCCACACCATCTTCTGATTTTTCTTGGGTAAAAACTGGGAAAGCCCACCAAGTAATCTCAGTTTTTGCAGATGATCCTGACTTGTTGGCACTGTTTCCTTTATTACCGTTCCCACAAGCAGCTAAGGCCAGGACTGATGCACCAAGCATGGCCAATGAAGCTAGTTTCTTCATTTTCATATTAAATCTCCTTTAAGATTTTTATTTTTTAACATCCTAAAATTAGTGGTTCACGGCTTCGATAAACCGCTCTGCTATTTCTTTTGGCCTAGTAATGGCACCACCAATAACAATACTTGCCACTCCCAGATCATTTATTTTCTTAGCATCTTCTGGTCTGTGCATTTTCCCTTCAGCGATAACAGATACTCCTGCCTGACATAGCCTTTTGATCAGCTCAAAGTCAGGGCCTTCTTCTTGACGACTATAGGAAGTGTAACCAGAAAGTGTTGTTCCAACGAAATCAACTCCTGCCTCATAGGCATTTATACCTTCTTCATAGGTACTGATATCTGCCATTAGAAGCTGCTTAGGGTATTTGGCTTTAATCTTTTTGATAAAGTCACTTATCTCTAAACCATCATGCCTTTTTCGCTTTGTACAGTCAAAAGCAATAACCTCTATATCTAATGCAGCTAACTGATCAACTTCTGCCATTGTCGCTGTAATAAAGGGCTCTTGAGGGGGATAATCTTTTTTGATAATACCAATAATGGGCAGCTGACAGATGGCTTTTATTTCTTTGATATCTCTAACAGAGTTTGCTCTGATACCAACAGCGCCTGCTTGTTCAGCTGCCTTGGCCATTAGAGGCATCACACCGCCATTTTCACTATATAAGGGTTCCCCTGGAAGGGCCTGGCAGGAAACAATAATTCCTCCCTTTAGTGATTCTAAGAGTTTTTCTTTACTGATGTCAGGCATCTATCTACTTCCTTTCTTTCATTTTAGCTATAGAGAGGTCATTCTCTCCAGTAACTTGCTTTTGTTCTTCTGGAAGAGCCCTGCAATTCTTCTTAGAGCTTTTTATTCTTCTTTTCCCAATATTTGATTAATTTCTTGACTATATAATATGGCTTTGCCACCATAGATAGCTTGAATACCATTTTTCACATCTAAAACGGCTGTGGCTCCCATGGATTTTAGGATTTCCTTGTCAACGATTGAACTATCTTTTAAAGAAACACGTAAACGCGTCGCACAGGCGCTAACATCTTCAATATTAGTGCTTGTACCTAATGCTTCAATAATAATAAGGGATTTGTCACGGAGACTTCCTGTTTTTACTATTTCTACAGGTTCCTGACTGTCAGTAGGTCCTGCCAATTCCATCCCTGGAACAAGGACATGGAATTGGCGAACACAAAATCTAAAGACAGCATAATAAATGAAGAACCAGGCTATTCCAACTGGCAAAACTAAGAGCCAATTAGTATGAGCATTCCCTTGTAGGACGCCAAATATAAGGAAATCTATGAAGCCACCAGAAAAGGAATTACCAATCCGAATCTGTAGTAAATCTGCTACAAGAAAGGAGCAGCCATCTAAAAAGGCATGCACAACATAAAGCCAGGGTGCGACAAATAAGAATGAAAATTCAATAGGTTCTGTAATCCCTGTCAATAAGGATGTTAAAGCACTACTTGAATAGAAACTTCCTACTTTTTTACGGTTGCTCTTAGGGATGCTATGATACATGGCTAGACAGGCTGCTGGCAAACCAAACATCATTGTGGCAAAACGTCCTGCAAAGAATCGTGTGCCATAGGTAAATAAGCCCATATGATGCGAATCTGCTAACTGGGCAAAGAAGATATTTTGTGCCCCTTCTATTGTCTTGCCTGCAACAATTTCACTACCTCCTAGGGAGGTATACCAAAACATAGGATAAATGGTGTGATGTAATCCTACTGCCCCTGTTAACCTTAGAAAGAAACCATATAAGAAGGTTCCAAAGCTACCCATAACAGCAATCTTTTCACCTAGCATGACCAAGACATCTTGAACTGGTGGCCAGATGATGTAGAAGATACTAGCAATGGCAATGGCAGCCAAGGAAGAAACAATGGGGATAAAGCGGGATCCTCCAAAGAAGCCTAAAAAGGCTGGTAATTCAATTTTCCTGTATTTATTGTGAAGTTTGGTAACGACCAATCCAATGACCAAAGCTCCCAGAACACCCGTATCAATTTTAGCGTCCTTGGCAGCAAAGAGGCTTAAATAACCACTAAGGGTTGCAGTGAAAACAAGATAGGCTACAGCTGCAGAGAGGCTTGCAGTTCCCTTATCTGCTTCTGCTAAACCAACTGCCACACCAATGGCAAAAATAAGAGCAATATTGGCAAAAACAGCATTTCCTGCTGTGCTCATGATAGTGAAGACAGCCTGTAACCAACCTTGATTTAAAATGGGAAACTGAGCTATGGCATTGGTATTTGATAGGGCTCCGCCAATTCCCAATAAGAGACCTGCAACAGGTAAGATTGAGATGGGGAGCATGAAGGCTTGTCCCAGTTTCGAAAACTTTTTAAAATCCATTTTATTTCTATTCTCCTTTAACCACCCTTTAAGAGCTGACCTGATGGATAGGATCTGGTTCTGACTCTTATGCTGCCATTTCTTTTACGAAGTGACCTTTTATAGTGATTATTATAACAACTTTAAAAGCGTTTTCAATACCATTGCCCTATTTAGAAATTACATTCAAAAAAACTAGAAAATGGGCTTATTTCGAAACTATTTTCAACATAGAAAAAAACCAAGAGTCTCGAGCACTCCTGGTTCATTTTATTTGTATTCTTGCTATTAAGCGGATAATACTTTACGTCCCTTACGACGACGGCTAGCTAGCACGCGACGACCGTTCTTTGTTGACATACGGTGACGGAATCCGTGTTTACGTTGACGACGGATTTTACTTGGTTGATAAGTACGTTTCACAGTGAATACCTCCTCATAGATTTTCGTATTCGTTTAGCCGGCTATTTGTGATATCAGTTACTAAACATACCATAATATTCTATAATATCTGAGAGCCTATGTCAAGATAAATTTAAAATATCTATGTGTCTAGAATTTTGAGATGAGTCAATATCTTATAAAATTAAGAAAACGGAGCTTAATCTTAAACTATCCTTTATTATGGGTTCAAAAGAAGGTCCCATACTATTACTGATAAATCTGTCTTAAACGATTCCTAAACTGCTCTTCTAGTTTTTTCTATTTTCATAATAAATCACCAAAAATAAGAAGAGAAGAAAAATATTAAGTCCGGAATATTCTCAGAACCAACTGATAACTGATAAAAGATTAAAAATACAGTGTAGGAACCTAACTGTTGATAATCTTTACGTAAACTACAATCAATCACGATATACAACAAAATAAGGCAATATAAAATAAGAAAAACTGGATCTAACATGTTTCTTGACCATCCCTTTTCTTTTTATCACTTGTAAGAGGAGACCTCTGGTCTATCCCAAATCACAGACAATTTGGCAAGATTCCTTCTTACAAACTTATCTTATCAAGGAAATTCCCCCTTGTAACCACTTCTTAGATAAGAGGTTAAAACTGCGAGTCAAGAGGCTCATCCAAGAAAGACTATAAGTTCTTTCTAACCCTATTTTTAAAAGTTCCACTTGATATACCATGCTAATATTAGCCATTTGACTGATACACTAGTACTCTATCAAGACAAGACTCTCAAGATTGGATTAAGAATCAACTAGGTAAAACTCCCTAAACTAGAAATTGAGGGCAAAAGAAAAGAGAAACAGGTATGACAACCTGTTTCTCTTCAACCTGAGATAAGATGACGACTTATCTTTTTTATTAATCTGCTAAACTAACAACCACGTAGCGGTTTGGATCATTGCCTTCTGAGAAGCTCATCACTCCCTCGATGGTTGAAACAGTCTGATGAACGATTTTTCGTTCACTGTTACTCATAGGATCCATAATGTAGTTCTCTTTGCTTTCTAAAACACGATTAGCAATTTTTTGAGTGAAGTCAATTAATATTTCTGTTCTGTGTTCAACATAGTCATGGACATTAACTGAAACTGCAAAATTCTTTGAATAACGATCATGAAGGAAGTTTTGAGCCAATAACTGTAAGGATTTCAAAACCTTTCCGTGATAGCCGATGACACGTCCTGCTTCTTGTGTCTCCACTTGAAGGTTAATTTGTCTGCGATTATAGGTAGCTTCAATACTAGCCTCAATGTCCATTTCATAAATGATCTTTGTGATATAGTCAGAAACTTCTTCTGTTGCTTTTTTGATATCCTGGCTATAAGTATCTTCAGAGAATTCCTTAGCGACAAATTCTTCAAAAGCGTCTTCTTTTAGCATCTCTGCTTTATCAGACTCTTTTTCTGTACTTTCTGCCAGGGGCTGGCTTTGCTCACTAATAGTGATGTTTTCCCTTTGTTCAGTTTCTTCTTTTACCTTACTTGGAGAAGGATTAAGAGGATTGTCTTTCATTGTATCTGGTTTACGGACAGGTGCATTTTGCTTATTAATTTCTTCAGGTACTCCGCGAGTCGCCTTCTTATCAGCTTTGTAGACTGTCTTTTCATTGATGCCTTCAATATCAACCTGAGCCAGCTTCTTACCAAAACCTAAGAAACCCTTTTTCTCTTTTGAAATAACCTTAATATGAGCTTTTAAACGCGGTAGCTGAAGTTCTTCTAGGCCTTTCTCAATAGCCTCTTCAACAGTTTTACCTGTAAACAATACCATAACTTTACTCCTATTTTCTTTGTTTTAATGCTTTTTTACGAGCTCGTTTCTCTCTGGCACGACGCTCTTTTTCTTCTTGGGCTAGACGATTTCTTTCTTCGATAATCTTGAAAGGATTATTTAACAATAATAACTGAAGAACTTGGAAGGCATTTGAAACTGTCCAATACAAGACAACCCCACTGGCTAAATTGAAGCCCATAAAGAAAATCATCAAAGGCATAACATAAATCATAATGGTCATCATCATATTTTTTTCTTTGGCAGCCATATTGGTTAAATAGGTTGATAAGAAAGTAAAGACCGCAGCAAGGACAGGTAGGATGAACAGTTTATCATGGTGCGCTAGCTCTACCCATAAAAATGTCCCTGTTCTTAAGAAGGGTACCCTAATCAAGGCCTGGTAAAGGGCAATCATCACTGGCATCTGAATCAGCAGCGGCAACAAGCTAGCATAAGGGTTGACACCTTGTTCTTTATAGAGTGCTTGACTTTCTTCTGCCAAGGCCATGCGACTTGCATTATCTTTGCCAGGATATTTTTTCTGTAGTTTTTTCAACTCTGGTTGCAAATCTTGCATTTTTTGGCTTGATTTGATTTGCATGTTGAAAAGGGGCATCAATAAAAGACGAATCAAGAGGGTGAAAAGGATGATCCCAATTCCAATTGATCCATTAAGAGACATCCACTTAATAGCTTTGGCAAAAAAATAGACCAATTGTTCCCATCCATTTGATGAGTTGGGTCCGACTTGACCACGACCACATGCCGCAAGGAATAGAACCAGTGGGAGGAGACTTACTATTTTAATGTTTTTCTTCACTTTCAAAACCTTTCTCAAGTAAATTGGCTAATTTTAAGACATGTTGTAGATTCTGCTTGACTTGCTGATAATCGAGATCCTCAACACCTTTACGGGCAATAACAACAAAATCATCTTGCTTAAGATGATCAGTAAATTCCATTAAGACGTGTCTTATCTTACGTTTGACAGCATTTCTGGTCACTGCATTTCCAATTCTTTTTCCGACAGAAATGCCTACTCGAAAATGATCTTGTTCTTTTTCTAAAAAATAGATGACAAATTTTCGATTTGCCGTACTTTCACCCTTATCAAAAACAGCTTGAAAGTCTTTCTCTCGCTTCACACGATAGGATTTTTTCAAAATTTAACTCCAACTATCTAAATTATCACCATTATACCACAAAATAGGAAAAAGCCTCAAGCTTTACAGATTTAGGCCCTAAAGCAGATCAAGAAGTCCCTTTGCCTACTTTTAAATGGATGCACAATAAGTCTCTTAGAAGCTAGAATTGGGGCCTTCTGCTCTTACTTATAAGGCAGGGCAGATTAGACTGTTTTTAATTGTCATACTGCAAGCCTAAAAATCTCACAAAAAAGACCCAGACTAAACTGGGCCACTTAACTGAAAAATCTCAGTTAAAATGATATCCAAACAAAGACAACTGAAATCACGATCAGTAAAGTGAGCGATCATATCAAAAATACTATTTGTTTATGGAGAGAGAGAGAAAACAATATTTTGATTGAGTTGGGGATTGACCCTCCTTACAGCTGAAACGTGTGAGGTCTTTATTTATACATATGATTATAACTGAAATTTTACTTCAAAGCTGATTTTTTCCTGAAATGTTCGTTTTTCATCCTAAAATGTAAGATTTTTTCAAATTATTGCAGTATCTCCCACTTTTCAATTAAAGTTTTCATTTTAAGACGAGATACCAAGCAAGAATCCCCATTTTCAAAGTAGACCATTTGATTAAATTTATCAATTCTAACAACATTCTCAAGGTTTATCAAATAGGAACGGTGACACATGAACAGTTTTGGAGCTACATCATGGATTTCTGAAAGATTTCCGTAAAATTCCAAACGCTCTGTTTGTGTCCATAAACAAACTTTATGTGGGGTAGAAGAGGTAGCAAAATATAAAATATCTTTAAAGGGTAGGCGCAGCTTGGTTTGCGAGGTTTCAAACATGAACAGGTCCTCTGGCTCATGCTTGGTCATCGTTTCGTAGGTGTAGGCGATACAGTCAGCAATCTGTTCTTTGAATTGCTCCTTATCAACAGACTTATCAATAAAGTCTAAGGCAGAGACCTTATATTTAAAAGAAATGGGAGCCAACTCAGAGTGTGTGGTCACAAAGACAATAATCGCATTGGGGTCTAACTGTCTAATGTCCGAAGCTAGTTCAAGTCCTCTTTTTCGTTCATTTTTAATTTCAATATCTAAAAAGAACAATTGGTGATTTCCCTTTTCTTGAACACTTTCGTATAACTTGTTAGGATTGGAATAAATTTCCAGACGGCTACAACTAATGTCTTTTTCTGTCAGTATCTCTTCGATAACAGACTCAATACGTGTCTGCTGGATAAAATCATCTTCAAGGATAAAAATATTCATATGTTCTCACCACATTTCTAATATTTGTCTTAAGCGGTAGTGATTACTACGTGTTGAAAAATTGGTATTGGGATAGGTTTCCAAAATTGATGTCAAGCGAGAAATACTCTTTTGATTGAGGTAATGACTGTTATCAACCTTTTGGTCGAAGAGTTTTGCCATCTTAACCTGCTTCATTTTCGTACTATTTTCAATGATAAAGCACTGCTTATTCCCTTGATAAAAATAAGCAATGGAAATAAAGGGTCTAATGCTTCCTGTTGCTGTGTGGATAGCAGTATCCAAAAGCACAGACAAAACGACCACCAGATCCAGTAATTTAAAGTTAATCTCTTCTATTGTTTCTGGTACTTCAATATAGAGATCAATCCCCTGGCTTTGTGCCTCTAATAATTTAGAATTTAAGAGACTTCTGATGACAGATTCTTTGATGTTTTCTAAGCCACAAAAGCCTAAATCATGGTTAAAGATTGGGGCTGCTGATTCCTTGACGACGGTCTGATAGACCCTAGCTATTTCTTTTAGGTCACCACTATCAACACTATCTTTTAGACTGATCATAATATTTTCTGAATCATGCTTAATGGCTCTGGTATCCTTATAAAATTGTTCAATATAGTGATTATACTTCTCCAGATTATCAGTCCGTTCTTTTTGAGCCAGTAAGAGTTTCTTTTCTAGCTGATCCTTGGTAAAACGATCCCAACGCAGAATGAAAAAAATTAAAATCAGTAAATAAGCTAGAATCAATTTTGGCCGAAACTGGTAGTAGAGACTATGATAGTCTGTTTCAAAGTAGGCCATGATATGTACAGAAAAAAAGTAGGATATCATGATAATATTCATGAAAACAACCCATTTTTTGATCATATCTTCATTGATAAAGCGAATCAAGGAGATATCAATACTAAAAACATAGGATAGAAAAGTAAAAAAGGGGATGACCAAAAGATATGAAAGGATCAGCAGGGTGCTATTATGGTAGATCTCTCCTATTTTATATCCCAAGAGTACTGGGAAAAAAAAGAAAATGACCAGCCTAACCAAGGTCTCTACCAGTACATTTGAAAACAGGCCATAGAAAATATGCTCCGCAAATTTTCTGTCTGAAAAGTAAAAATAACTTAAAAGAATAAATAATAGTTGATTACAAAGAACACTATAATTAAAGACGATATTTAGACTAACAAATACCAAGGCTATGAGGAAAATTTTAGACCATTTCAACTTAATACCTGTTGACTTTGAAAAAAGTAGCCAGATATCAAGGAAGATAATGGCATATAAGATCATAGCACTTCCTATCTTGCCCATTTATACTCCTTTTGATGGTGAAATTGTTAAGGTTTGACTAAAAGTATAGTTTTCACTTTTAGTTTGTAAGGTAACTTGAGAGTATTTCTGCAAAATTAATCTTGCATTGGATAGTCCTATCCCACGCGCATCTCCTTTGGAAGAATAGCCTTCTGTAAAGATTTTTGAGATATTTATTTTTTCTTCCTTAGTTGAGTTTGTCACAACAAAAACATGCTTGCCTTCAAGTAAGAAGTAAGCAAGAGCTATCTTAGGATTTTCTAATTCTGAGCAGGCCTCAATAGCATTATCACAAAAAATAGATAAGAGTAAGACCAGATCCAATTCTGGAATCAAAGATTCACTAATGGTATCAGGAACCTCTACCATAGTTTCAATTCCTACTTTCTCAGCTTCGATAATCTTAGCTGAAAGCAGACTCTTGATGGGAGAAATCCCAATAACACTTAATTTTGAAATGTTGTAGTGCTTGTCGTCCCAATAGATATTGGACTTTTCTACTATTTGATTATACAGAGACTGAATGCCTTTGATATCACCTTTTTCAATGGTTTCTCCTAAATGATTTAAGCATTTGACATAGCCTTCCTGGAACAATTTGACATCTTTATAGAGCTGTTCTAGATGATTGCCATAAAGCTCTAAATTGGTGATGTAGTCCTCCTGCTCCTTTTTCAGTTCACTTTCTAGATAAGCTTTTGATTTGCGATTGAAATAAGAAAACAAAAACAGGAAAAGAAAGTTTAAGACTAAGAAAAGACTACGATAGGATGCGACAGTATCTGCTGGTTCATTGTAATGCAGAAAATGTAAAAAGGGATCATCAAAGCCTAGAATCAAAAAAATATCCACATAGTAGGTGATAATAAAAATAGAAAAAATGGTATAGAAATTTGTGGCCCTCTGGGTGGGACCTGATGAAAAGATAAGCTTATATTCCTTTCCAACCATATAATTCATCAAGGCAAAACAGGGATAAACAAAGAGGTAGGCCAGAATATTAAGGACTGCCGTATTTAAATTGATGTAATGCGATGGGGCTAAGAAAGGAATAATACTGGTCATTAAAAAACGGGAAAACAGATCCATAAAAACACTTGGCAAAAAGGCTAAGAAGAAGGATTGAATGGAAAACAATTTTCTTTTTTCAAGTCCAAGTACTAATAGAAATAGGAAAGGATCAATTAGTAAAGGGGTCAAAAAATGAACTTGGTTCAAGAATATGGCTGCCGAAATAATAAAGAATTTCTTCCAAATCGGCAGACGAACATCTGATAAAAACGAAAAAATCCGAATCTCTGACCAATAATAAATGATAATTGAGAGGGAAAAACAAACAAAGCCAAATAGTTCCATATGTCATCCTTTCTAGCCTTTTTATTTTAGCACATTTTTTCCTAGAAAGGGTAAGTCTATTTGATAACAAAAAGGAATGCTTTTGACTTTTCTCAAAATCTTAGAAAAAAATAAAGATCTTGATTGAAATGCGGTTTTTAAATCCTCTATTGAAGCAGAAGCTTTCTTTTTGACCTTTTAAGTCTATCACACTAAGTTATAGCGTCAAATGTCAAAAGTTATTTTTTGTCGAAAAATAGAAAAATAGCATGACAAGTCTGGCAACAAGGCCTTTTTCTTCTTGCTGCTAGGGCTGCCAATCCTGTCTCTTTAAGATCTCCTCTAAGACAAAGAAACGTTTCTGTTAAATGGACTTGTTTTGTTTTTTTGTTGTTTTTTTAAGAATCGAGTAGGGGCTAATTTCTAACCCCTCTCACACCACCGTGCGTGCCGTTCGGCACACGGCGGTTCAATTAACTTTTAACGCATGTCGTTCTAAGTAGTAATCCAAGCAAGAAATCAGTCCCCGTTTTGCGAGGACTGATTTTTATATAGCTCGTTTTAGAACTGACTTTTGAGCTACTAATTGATAATGGTCGCCCCATCCAGATACTTTATCTGCTATCCATTTCGGAACTCCTAATTTAAGAAGTCCCCAAAGTCGCTTAGATTTCTTCTTCCATTGTTTCCAGATAATAACCCTAACTCGTGTCCTCAACCTTTCATCTATTTCTGACATCACTGTCTTCATATGGGTTAGTGAGAAATAGTTTATCCACCCACGGATAAGCCAATTGAATTTCTCAATACGGCTATCTAAGTCAATACTCCATTTGCGTGTGGTAAGTTTCTTGAGCTTTCTCTTGAAACTCTGTACACTGTCTGATGTGGACGACTTTTCCACCCCTCTGCTGACTTACAGAACCCAAATCCTAGATACTTCAGTTTACCTGGTCTCACAATCTTGGTCTTGGTCATATTGATATTGGATTATCCTATCCATCACTGTCGGAATCCCAAGCTGACGGACGCCTCCATTGGGTTTAGGGATTTCAACTCGCAGGACTGGTTGAGCTTTGTATTTCCTCTGTTTTATCAATTCCTTGGTTGGTCGCCAGTGTTGGCGGAGATAGTCTTCTATGTCATCAATTGTGATGCCATCAATTCCAGCTGAGCCTTTGTTAGCTTTCACTTGATTGTAGGCTTCAAACATATTGGACCGAGATAGGATATTATCTAGTAATTCTGACATGTGCGTATTCCTTTCTTATTTCGGTGTCTGAGGGACATCTTATATTAGTGAACTTTCCTCTAGTCAATACGCGACCGCACCCTGTTCTATCAGACCGCTAGTTGTACAGACACAAGTGAAGTAGGTAGCCTTCGGTTAATTGTTTAGCCCTTCACTCTACTTCCATTACAGAAGTTTCATCGCTACTATGGCATCGGCTGACTTCTCATGATTCATTCTTACTACGTCTAGAACGCTCATGAGACCTCACAGGATAAGGTGTACATCTTTCCTCGTTTACTCTCATGATTTACGACTATAGGTTACGACTACCTTTTTGGACTTTAGAGTTTCAAGCCTCATCATCCGCTATATAGGCCTTGATATCACCTTTCTATTCGTAGAGCCACGATTTCGCTCTCTCTTCCTTTCCCCGCTACCTCACGATAGTCAGGCTTGGGGGTCGCTATTGGGTTCACCGGTAGCGGGTGCCAACGGAGGACTCTCACCTCAGATGTACAACATGCCTGTCGTACTTAAAAAGCACTTTTGGAAATCCAAAAGTGCTTCACATTACAACATATTATTCAAATGCTCAATCGATTTTTCACGTCCTAAAAGATAGATAGTGTTAGGAAGATCTGGCCCATGCATTTCTCCTGAAACAGCTATTCTGATTGGCATGAATAGGTTCTTGCCCTTTATACCTGTTTCTTTTTGAACAGCTTTGATTTGTGGGAAAATATTTTCTGGTTGGAAATCTTCCTCAGTCATTGCTTCCAATTTTTCTTTAAAGGCTTTAAGAACAGTTGGCACGGTTTCGCCGGCCATCACTTCTTTTTCAGCCTCTGTTAATTCTGGGAAATCTGAGAAGAATAGGTCAGTCAGTGGCACAATTTCATCTGCTGATTTTAATTGTGGTTGATAAAGTTCCACTAGTTTTTCTGCTTTTTCGTTTAATCGCCCTGCTCCTTTCAAGAAAGGTTTGCAAAGAGCAAATACTATTTCAAAATCAGCATTCTTGAGGTATTCGTTGCTCATCCAATCCATTTTCTTTTGGTCAAAGGCAGCTGGAGATTTGCTTAAACGATTTTCATCAAAGAGGTCAATTAACTGCTCACGAGAAAAGATTTCATCCTCACCGCCAGGATTCCAACCGAGAAGCGCAATGAAGTTAAAGACTGCTTCTGAAAGATAGCCTTTTTTACGGTAATCTTCAATAAATTGAAGGGTATTGGTATCACGTTTAGACAATTTTTTCCCAGTCTCTGAATTGATGATCAAGGTCATATGACCAAATTCTGGTGCTTGCCAGCCAAGTGCTTCATAGACCATCAACTGTTTAGGCGTATTGGCAATATGGTCATCTCCTCGAATGACATGAGAAATTTGCATATCATGGTCATCAACCACCACTGCAAAGTTGTAAGTTGGGTAGCCGTCTTTTTTCTGGATAACCCAATCACCACCGATATTGCCACCTTCAAATTCAATGTCACCCTTAACCATATCGGTCCATTTGTAAATGGCTTTTTCATTGACTTTTAAACGAACGGTTGGAATGATACCTTGAGCTTCACGTTCAGAAATATAAGCTTCTTTTTCAGCTTCAGACATTCCCATAAATTCATTGATGTAACGAGGCGTTTCACCAGCTGCTTCCTGACGCTCACGCTCAGCTGCCAATTCTTCTTCAGTCACATAGGACTTGTAGGCAAGGCCTTTTTCAAGCAAACTGTCAATATGTTCTTGATAAAGTTCTAGGCGTTCAGACTGACGGTAGTTTCCATGTGTTTCTGGACTTTCGTCCCAATCCATACCCAGCCATCTAAGATTTTCAAGCTGTGATCGTTCCCCGTCTTCCACATGACGTTTGCGGTCAGTATCTTCAATACGGATAATAAAGTCACCACCATGATGGCGGGCATAAAGATAATTGAAAAGTGCGGTACGGGCATTACCGATATGTAAAAGTCCAGTTGGACTTGGTGCATAGCGCACACGAATTGGTTTAGACATTCCTGTTCTCCTCTTAGAATTTACAAGTTATAACAATCATCTAAAAACAAGCAACAAATGGCCTACTTGAGCTTGTTTTGGCTTATCTTACTTTGATAATTGCACTCAATCTTTCAATTGAAATCATCACTATTATAGCATACTTTAGAATATATTTTATGGTCTTGAGCCATAAAATCCGATTTCATAGAAAAAGCAGGGCTTATTTTACCTTTCTTGTCTGTTTTCAAACCCTTTATTTTTTTAATTGATCCTTAATGCCTATAGCAATAACCCCTAGAATAGTCAGTATGAAAAAGCTTATTAACCAGATACCGATCAGTTTAAGCATAGCCCTAATCTCCTTGTCCTATTCATTGAAAAAAATTGTAAACAAGTGAGGAATTCAGCTAAGTCCAAACTTCATTCTTACAAGGAATTGACACTTGTTTGGCTAATGGACTATCAGCTTAATTACCACCTGTTTTAATATAAGGCTGTAAAACTCTGACAAATTCTTTGATGTTTAGACTTTGCACATAGATATCACCTGTTCCGTCAAAGGTATTAACAATCCCTTCTCCTGTTCCGAAAGATTGCATCAAACCATTTTCTAAGTGAATATCATAGTGCAAATCCTGACTCCAAGCAATAACATGTTCGTTATCAATTGTTATTTGTTCATCGTGCAGGCTAATTTTTTTGATGGAACCAAAGGCATTAACAAGCAAGGTCCCTTGTCCATGTGTAGACATAACAAAGAGTCCTCCTTGTCCACCAAAGACCGCCTTACCAACACTTTGTCTTTGCATACTATACTGAGCTGAGCCATCTAAGGCAAGAAAAGCGCCGTCATTTAAACGGTACTGCTCTTCTCCTAGATCAAGCGCAAGCACTTGTCCTGGCGCTGAAGGTGCCAAGGCGATCTTACAAGAATCAGAAGTTGAAACCGCCTGGGTAATAAACATTGATTCTCCTGAAACCATAGACCGACCAATGGCTCCTACAAGTTTTCCCAAACCTGATCCCTTAGCATTTAGTTTTGTATTTAATTGAACCCCTGGTGAATGATAAACCATACTTCCTGGCTGGAGGTAAATGGATTCCCCAGCTTCCAAGCTTACCTCTACCAATGGGAATTGCATGTTTGAATCAATACTATAAGTCATCCGATTATCTGCCATTTTTAGATCTCCTTTTGTATTAATGAAATGATACAGGGAGTATGCTCCTTTTTGTCAAAAATGTCTATAGAGATCACAAAAAAGAAACCTTTTTTGTTAAGGCTTCTTCTCTTATTTTTCAAAAACCTGGGTCATGCGACCTGTATCAACGTCATAAACAGCCCCATTAATTTCAACATCATCAGGGATAAATGGAGAATTCTTTAAGAGAGCTATGTCTGTACGCACACTTTCTTCCACATCTTCAAAGGGCAGAAAATCAAAGTCAGAGGCTTCAACATCTAACTCTTCTTTTAAGTGCCTAGCAAAACTTTCATTGGTAAAGGTCTGGGCACCGCAATCTGTATGATGCAAGACGACAATTTCGCGGGTTCCCATTTGTTGTTGGGAAATGGCCAATGATCTGATCATATCTTCTGTGACCCTTCCACCAGCATTCCTTAGAATATGGGCATCTCCAAGTGCTAGCCCCAAGGCCTGGGCAACATGGAGACGAGAATCCATACAAGTCAAGATAGCAACCTTTGTCTTGGGTTTAAGTGGTAGATGCGCCTTGCCATGTAGCTCAACGTAAGCTTTATTGGCAGACATTAATTTTTCAAAATAGGACATTAGCTCTCCTTATCTTCAATCTCATAATTACTGTAAGTCTACAAATCTTACCACTTATTTATCAAAAAGTCAGATGATTGAACCTGAAATTTGTCCCAGCCTGTCAGCTCATTACTAACTCTTTGTCTAGGAAATCAGGAGAAAACAGCTTTTAAAACCTGACCAAGGGTTGCAAGGCCAATAAGCTCAATACCTTTTGGAGTATCAATTCCCTGCAGGGAATTTTTGGGAGCATAAATCTTGGTAAAGCCTAATTTAGCAGCCTCATTAATACGTTGCTCGATCCGAGATACGCGACGCAACTCACCCGTCAAACCAACCTCTCCCAAGAAAGCAGTCTGCGGATCTGTCGGTCTTTCCTTATAACTTGAGGCAATTGCTATCGCTACTGCCAAGTCTATGGCTGGTTCATCAAGCTTAACCCCACCAGCCGCCTTCAAATAAGCATCCTGATTTTGGAGCAAGAGCCCACAGCGTTTTTCAAGGACAGCCATAATGAGACTAACCCGATTGAAGTCTAAGCCAGTGGTTGTGCGCCGAGCGTTGCCAAAGACTGTCGGTGTTACCAGAGCTTGCACTTCTGCAAGGATTGGTCTACTCCCTTCCATGGTAACCACAATAGCTGAACCTGTGGCATCTGCCAAGCGTTCTTCCAAAAAGACCTGACTAGGATTTAAAACTTCGATCAAACCACCGGATTGCATTTCAAAGATGCCGATTTCATTTGTCGAGCCGAAACGATTTTTAACAGCTCTTAAAATGCGGAAGGTGTGATGGCGTTCACCTTCAAAATAAAGAACGGTATCTACCATATGCTCAAGCATACGCGGCCCAGCTAGGGTTCCTTCCTTGGTAACATGTCCCACGATAAAGGTAGCAATATTATTGGTTTTAGCAAGTTGCATCAGTTCAGCAGTCACTTCTCTAACCTGACTAACTGATCCTTGAACCCCCGTAATATCAGGGCTCATAATAGTTTGAATGGAGTCAATGATTAAAAAGTCCGGTTGGATCTTTTCAACTTCTGCTCTGACATTTTGCATATTGGTTTCTGCATAGAGATAAAATTCATTATCAATATCACCCAGTCGTTCACTTCTAAGCTTGATCTGTTCTACAGATTCTTCTCCAGAAACATACAAAACGACCCCCTTGTTGGCTAATTGGGTTGAAACTTGTAGCAAGAGTGTGGACTTTCCGATACCTGGATCCCCACCGATCAGAATAAGACTTCCAGGGACAACACCCCCTCCAAGCACACGATTAAACTCGTCCATATCTGTTTGTGTACGAGAATAGTAAATATTGTCAACATCTTTTAATTTGAGGGGTTTGGAGCGCTCTCCTGTCAAACTGATGCGAGCATTTTTAACTTCTTTGATTTCTACTTCCTCAACGAAGGAAGACCATGCAGAACAATTGGGACAGCGTCCCAGATACTTTGGAGACTGATAGCCACATTCTTTACAGACAAATGTTGCCTTTTTCTTTGCCATATATTTGACTAACCTTTATTTTCTTTCATTTCATAATAAGCAAGAGCCAAGCAATGATTAATGCCCTGTACTACCAAAGCCACCTGAGCGAACCCCGTCAGCCTGGTCACCATCTACTAGTAAATAAGGGACAAAAACACCCTGAACAATTCTTTCACCCACCTTTAAAGTGACGGACTGATCAGTCACATTCTTCATCTGAGCAAAAATATGACCTTCATTACCTGCATTATTATAATAATCACCATCAATGACGCCGACAGAATTAATCAATACCAAACCTTTCTTGCGGGGATTTGACGAACGGTCAAATAAAAATAGGACTTCCCCAGCCTGCATGTAGGCCTTCACTCCTGTGGGTACAAGCTTAATATCACCAGCTGCAATAGTTATCTCTTCAGCAACCTTCAAGTCATAACCAGCTGCATGTGCTGTTTCTCTCTTTGGTAATAGCTGAGCTTCTTTTTCATATGCGCTAATTAACTCAAAGCCACGAATTTTCATTTTATTTCTTCCTTTTCATTCTTAATACAATGTCTTCATTATAATGTATTCGTAAAAGAATAGCAAAAAATCGAAAATAAATAGAGATTCTTTCTTTATTAGCTTTTTATGACTATTTAAAAAAGGGCGGGCCTATAAAATAACCCATAACTATCATGCCATGTATTATTAAGACGCTTCCTATGCAGGTATTAATGAAGTGGTCTTCAATTTCAAACCATGGTTGGATTGCTCTCTTAAAGAAGCGGGGCAACATTTGGTAGGGGGAAGGCCTTTGTTATGTCGGGACTGACATCTGTTGATAGCAGTTCCGCAGCTTCAGAACATTAAATAAAAAGACTTAAATCTAAAGCAATAGATTTAAGTCTTTTATAGTTTTTTCCCCTGATATTTGAAGGCAATTTGTGGAAAATCTCCACGACCATCCTTGCCCTTCATAGCCTTTTCTGCCTCTTCATTGATGCTTTTAAAGTCAATACCCTGGGCCTTGGCTGCATAGACACAGCCACAATAACACTGACGATAAATATCGTACTCATCACACATCTCTACCGACCTACGATAGCCATTATTCTTCTTGAAATCACTAGGTAAGTATTGAGTAGCGTAAATCTTTTGCACATCGATTCCCACTGCATTAATGAGCTGCGAATTTTTATGAGGGCTAATGGTTAGGGCGCTAGCAAAGTAATCAAAACCAAGCTCTACGGCCTTTTGAGCTGTTTTATCTAAACGGTAATCAAAGCAGATACGACAACGATCCCCACCCTCAGGTTCTTTTTCAAAACCACGTACTTTTCGGACATATTCATTGGGAACATAGTCCGCCTCAATAAAAGTAACCTCTTGCTTGGTCTTGGCATTAAAGTCAGCGACAAACTTTTGGGTCACATAGGCTCTTCTGCGGTATTCCTCCCTAGGATGAATATTAGAGTTGGCAAAATAGACAGTAATATCAGCAAACTGCGTCAAATATTCCAAGGCGTAGGTTGAACAGGGTGCACAACAAACATGCATCAGAATTTTAGGACGAACCTCCTCTTTCTGCCAAAGTTTGGTCATTTCCTGCATCATCTTATCATAATTTATTTTTTGATTTGGTCTTGCCTTGGCAAGTATGTCTTCTATGTCAATCATGAGTGGTATCCTTTTTTCTTCATATTATAACATAAGACAAACAGACTGAAAGACTTATCTGAAAGAAGCTTCTTGACCAGCATTCCCTTGTTAAGCAGACCTTGCTATCTTTATTTTTGGAATTGAAGAAAAGGGGCTTCTAAGAAATCCTATGGTCGGTAAAGACACTGAAAAAGCCCCTTCGGGCTTTTGTCTTATTCAAATACGAACTGATTATGATAAAGTTCTGAATAGAAACCTTTTTGTTTTAGGAGTTCATGATGGTTTCCTTGTTCAATGACTTTTCCATCTTTTAGAACAATAATGTTATCCGCATTTAGGATGGTTTTCAAGCGATGGGCAATAACAAAGCTTGTCCGTCCAGCAACAATGGCTTCCATGGCCTTTTGTATCTTACTTTCTGTAACGGTATCCACATTTGAGGTTGCTTCATCAAGAATCAAGACTTGAGGATCAGTTAATAAGGTTCTTGCAATAGATATTAACTGTTTTTGTCCTGTAGAGAAAATATTTTCATCATCAGAAACTTTTGTATCATAAGCTTCAGGTAGGGACATGATAAAGTCATGGATATGCGTTGCACGAGCTGCAATCTCAACCATTTCCTGACTGATACTATCATCGCCAAAGCGGATATTATCCCTAATTGTTCCAGAGAAAAGGACAGATTCCTGTAGGACAATGCCAACATTCTTACGCAGACTATCTAAATCATAGTCTCTGATATCTCTTCCATCAAAGCTAATGGAACCACTATCCACATCGTAAAAACGGTTTATCAAATTCATAATAGTTGTTTTACCTGAACCTGTCGGGCCAACAACAGCCACCATTTTCCCCTTAGGTGCTGAAATACTAACATCAGATAAGACCTTTTGTCCTGGTAAGTAACCAAAATCCACGTGATCAATTAAGACACCCTCTTTAAGCTCAGTGAATAAGGGAGCATCTACTGGGCGAACCTCTTCTTTCTCATCGAACATTTCCTGAATACGTCCAGCGCCTGTAAAGGCCAACTGTAATTCACCCCAAGAGGCGGACACTTGCATAATAGGCTGATAATACTGCTGTGAAAACTGAACGAAAGTCACCACAAGCCCTAATCCAGCAGCCATTGAGATTGATTTATCATTTAAGACAATGTTAGAACCGACAAAGATGACAATGGCCGTATTTAAGAGGCTCATCCCATTCATTACAGGCAGTAAAAGTCCTGCAAAGAGACGCCCTTTAAAGGTTGCCTTTCTAACCTTTTCATTATGTTCTAAAAAGCCATCGATAGTCTCTTCTTGTACCCCCTGAACAATGATAGCCTTTTGTCCAGAAATCTTTTCATCCATATAGGCATTTAAGGCAGAGACTTCTTTTTGTTGAATATCAGTGTATTTGCGTGACAAACGAATGATGATAACTAGAAAAATGATAGCAATTGGAGTGGTAGCCATGGTCAATAGGGCTAAACGCAGATCTTCTTTAAGCATCATCCCAACCAAGCCAATGTAGAGGGCAATATTGGTAACCACCTGCACCAAGGATTGGTTGAGAGAATTTTGAATATTATCCAAGTCACTGGTGAAACGAGATAAAATGGCACCATCCTTGTGACGATCAAAGAAAGAAACAGTTAAACGCTCTAATTTTCCAAAGAGACCCTTTCTCATACGGTTAGTGGAATAGGCAACGATTCTTGTGAATAAGAGACTATAAATAAGACTAGCCATAGCAGTAAAGAGATAAGCCACGAGTAATTTGCCCATGACTGCCATAAAAGCGGACTTATCTGGAGTAAATCCTGTCTGTCCCATAAGTTTGGCTTTATAATAAGTCTGTCCTATCTTACCTAGTTCCGTTAGAGATTGACCCAAATAAACCGGAGCTTTAACTTGAAGGTAGGTGGCTAGAACAATGGCAATAACAATAAATACAAAGGATAATTTGTACCGTTTAAAATAAAACCAGAAAAAACGAGCTGTTTTCATTATTCTTCCTCCTTCCCTTTTTGTGTTTCATATATTTCACGGTAGACCTCATTACTTTGAACGAGTTCAGCGTGGCTTCCTTGCCCAATTAAATGACCATTATCTAAAACTAAAATCGTGTCAGCCTTGACCACCGATGAAATTTTCTGTGCAATAATAATGGTTGTCGTGTTTTTCAGTTCTTTATTGAGCGCTTCTTGAACCAATTTTTCAGATTTAGCATCTAAAGCAGAGGTTGAGTCATCAAGAACAAGTATCTTAGGATTAGAGATAACACCCCTAGCAATAGACATCCTTTGTTTTTGTCCACCAGAGAAGTTGTTTCCTCTTTCTTCTACTTGACTCTCATAGCCCTGATCCATACGATCAATAAATTCTCTTGCTTGTGCAATACTTGCTGCCTTTTCCATAGCATCAAAGTCAGCTTTAACATCCCCTTGTCGTAAATTATCGGCTATGGTCCCTGAAAAGAGAATCGCTTTTTGCAGCACAATAGAAATATTAGCCTTTAGGGTATTTTTACTAAGTGACCTTAGGTCTTTCCCACCAATCATAACCCTACCTTCTTGAGGGTCAAATAAACGTGGAATTAACTGGGCTAAGGTTGATTTACCAGCACCAGTTGCACCAACTACTCCGACCATTTGCCCAGAAGAAATGCTAAAGGAAATATCCTTGAGGGTAGGTTCTGTATCATTAGGATAAGTAAAGGACACGTGCTCAAAAACAATGCCACCTGCAATAGCTTCATCTTCTTTCGTTTCAAAGCTCATGGCTGGTTCTGTGTCTAAAACTTCTTTAATCCGGCCAATAGAAATGAAGGCACGACTAGCTTGCATGCCCATAAATCCAACCATAATGATAGAAAACATAATTTGCATCATATAAGTCATAAATGAAGCAATACTACCAATAACAGTCGGCTCTGTTTTAACCATTCCAGAAACAATCCATATAGAAAGATAGATTGCCAAGTAAGATACAAGCATCAAAGCTGGCTGCATCATTGAAAAGCCGTAACCAATAAATAAATTTAAGCCTAGGAGTTCATTTGAAGTCTCTTTAAACTTGGCATATTGTTCTCTTTCTTGCACAAAGGATTTGACCACACGCACACCACGCAAGTTCTCCTTGGCAATTCTATTGATGGTATCCATCAAAGCTTGAAATTTCCCAAAGCGAGGACCCATTTGTCCCATAACCAAGGCCATAATAAGCATGATTAAAAGAACCATTAAAACTAAGACCCACCATAATTTTGGCAGGGTATGGACAGCCATTGCAAAAGAACCAATAAATAAAATAGGTAATCTCAACAAGACTTGGAAAAGCATCATGACCAGGTTTTGAATCTGATTGACGTCGTTGGTCATCCGAACAACTAGATTTCCTGCATTGAAAGCTTCAACGTTTGCATAAGAAAAACTTTGAATCTTCCGAAAGGTCTCTTCTCTGATATCCGCAGAAACCCCTTGGGCGATCTTAGCAGAAAGTACTGTGTTAAGAGCCCCTGCTAATAAGCCGACAGCAGCTATAATCAGCAGTAAAACACCCACTTCTGAAATTTTACTCTGGTCGTTTGTAAGAACGGCCTTTAAGACATCTTGTAGATAATGAGGCTGCAAAAGACTACTGGCCACAACAAGCATGATCAGTAGCATGGAACCCAATGCATACCACTTATATCGTAGGATTGCTTTTTTAAGCATCTCTCTCTCCTCTATATTCTTTCATGTTTTCTTTCAATTGTTGGATCACTTTTCGAACCGTTTGAAACTCTTCTTCACTGATATTCTTTAAGAAATGCTTCTCAATTCCCCTTCGACATTCTTGTAACAAGGGGATTTTTGACTGACCCTCATTGGTTAAGATGACTTGCTTATAACGTTTATCAACCTTTGAAGGGACAACTTCGATAAAGGTATTTTTTTCCATCCGCTTAACCAAATTACTGGCTACTGATTTTGAGATTTGCAGGTGTTTTTCAATATCTTTTACAAAAATTTCTTTGTCTTTGTTTTTTTCAAGGAATATGAGAACACAGCCCTGAGGCCCTGCCAAGTGATCAATATCATATTTTTTTGCCTTTTCTTCACAAATTTGTTCAACTTGATGGGCTAACTCTCTAAGATCCCTAATAACTCGTGTCATCTATTTCCTCCTTAGTTCTCATAATGACTATTTTAGTTCTCTTGGTAACTATTGTCAAACATAAAGTCTCAATTCAAAAAATAAATTTTGTCAATTATTTTGACCCATTGTCCTTTAGGCAATGTAATCCTTTTCTAATAGAGTTAGCTTGCTTCTTGTGATATAATAGGATGACTACTCTATAAAAGGAGAAAAGAAATGACAAAAGAGAAAGTTGCCATTCTAGGCCCGGGTTCTTGGGGAACAGCTCTGGCTCAAGTTTTAAACGATAACGGGCATGAGGTTCGCCTATGGGGAAACCTAGAAGATCAAATTGAAGAAATTAATACCAAACACACCAACACGCGCTACTTTAAAGACATTGTCATTGATGAAAAAATTAAGGCAACAACAGACTTAAAGGTAGCCTTGGATGATGTTGATGCGGTGCTTTTTGTCGTTCCAACCAAGGCCACAAGAATTGTTGCTAAACAAGTGGCTCAAATACTAGATCACAAGGTTGTTATGATGCATGCCTCAAAAGGATTAGAGCCAGGAAGCCATGAGCGTCTATCTACGGTTATTTCTGAAGAAGTTCCAAAAGAATTCCGCAGTGACCTGGTAGTCGTTTCAGGACCAAGCCACGCTGAAGAAACAATTGTCCGCGATATTACCTTAATCACTGCGGCATCTGAGGATCTAGAAGCGGCAAAATATGTCCAAGCACTCTTTAGCAATCACTACTTCCGCCTCTATACTAATAGCGATGTTATTGGCGTGGAAACTGCTGGTGCCCTTAAAAACATTATTGCCGTAGGTGCTGGAGCCTTGCATGGTCTTGGATATGGTGACAATGCAAAGGCTGCTGTTATCACCCGCGGCCTGGCTGAAATTACCAGACTAGGGGTTAAGCTTGGTGCAGATCCTTTAACTTATAGCGGTTTGTCAGGTGTTGGAGATTTGATCGTCACTGGAACATCTATCCATTCACGCAATTGGCGTGCTGGGGATGCCCTTGGCCGTGGTGAAAAGTTAGAAGACATTGAGCGCAACATGGGTATGGTTATCGAAGGCATTTCCACAACCAAGGTCGCCTATGAAATTGCTCAAGAACTTGGTGTTTACATGCCAATCACCAGTGCTATTTATAAATCCATATATGAAGGTACCGGCGTCAAAGAAAGCATCTTAGACATGATGTCAAATGAATTCCGCTCTGAAAATGAATGGTCTTAATAAAAATTCTTAACAAATAAGGAGCTATTAATGTCAAAAAGAGTAAGAAAAGCAATTATTCCTGCTGCTGGTCTTGGAACTCGTTTTTTACCAGCAACTAAAGCCCTGGCTAAAGAAATGCTACCTATTGTAGATAAGCCAACTATCCAGTTTATTGTTGAAGAAGCTTTAAAATCAGGAATAGAAGAAATTTTAGTTGTCACAGGAAAATCAAAACGTTCAATAGAAGACCACTTCGACTCTAACTTTGAATTAGAATACAACTTAAATGCCAAGGGCAAAACCGAATTATTGAAGTTAGTCAACGAAACAACTTCAATCAATCTTCACTTTATCCGCCAAAGCCATCCAAGAGGCTTGGGAGACGCTGTTCTCCAAGCTAAAGCATTTGTTGGAAATGAGCCCTTCATTGTCATGCTCGGCGATGATTTGATGGATATCAACAACAACAAAACTGTCCCATTAACAAAACAACTTATGGATGATTACAAGGTAACCCATGCATCCACAATAGCTGTTATGAAAGTACCTCACGAAGAAGTTTCTTCTTACGGTGTTATTGCCCCTCAAGGTAAGGCAGTCAAAGGCTTATACAGTGTAGACACCTTTGTTGAAAAACCAAAACCAGAAGATGCTCCAAGCGATCTAGCTATTATTGGACGCTATTTACTAACACCAGAAATCTTTGGTATCTTAGAAAAACAAGCTCCTGGAGCTGGTAACGAAATCCAACTAACAGATGCTATCGACACCCTAAACAAGACACAGCGTGTTTTCGCTCGTGAATTTACAGGCGATCGCTATGATGTTGGTGACAAGTTCGGATTCATGAAAACATCTATTGACTATGCCTTAGAACATGAACAAGTTAAAGATGATTTGAAAGACTATATCATCAAACTAGGAAAAGAATTAGAAAAGAAAAACAAGTAAAAAAGGTGCCAAAAGTGGCACCTTTTTACTTTATAATTAGAAAAATACTCAGAACAATAATAGCACAGTAAACAAGTAGACTAGCCATCTGGGTTTTCTTATTCAGAGATTCTTCTGCTATTTTAGTTGGAAGAAATAGACTGGCCAATGCTCCCCCGACAACACCACCTACATGTCCAACCAGACTGACATTTGGCATAAAAATATTTAAAATTAAATTGATTATAATCAGACTTTGATAGCTTTTAGCTAAATCTTTTAAACAAGCGTTATGACTTCTTAAGCCTAAAATCACTATAGCTGCAAAAAGCCCAAACAGGGAAGTTGAAGCCCCTGCACTAACAGTATTTGGACTTAAAAACAAGGTGAAGATATTACCCATTATACCTGACAAGATATATAGTAATAAAAACTGCCTTGAACCCCAAATCCTTTCTGCTAACTGACCAATAAAAAATAGGGTCAAACTGTTAATAATGAAATGATTCCATCCGATATGAATAAAAATAGGAGTGATCAGCCGCCACAACTGGTCAGGAAATTCTTTGACAATATAGCCATACATACCACCAAAATGGTAAACGACCTGTGGACTAGTAGCTAAACTGCCATACATCAATTGCATGGCCAAAAAAACAAGGATGGTTATGAGGAGTAAGAAAAGGGTCAGAGGACTTTTTTTAAGATCATAGGTCATCTAGAAAAAACCTCCTTAACAGCTACATCATGCTCTTGAGCTTGAAAATTCTGCTCCTGACATTTATAAATAGTACTCACTGTGTGACCTTTGTAGTCACTCAAATACCGATCATAAAAACCGCCACCGTAGCCAATCCTAAAACCATCTGGATTAAAGGCAAGGCCAGGAACATGGATCAAATCGATTTCCTCTTTTGCCACTGACAACTCACTCTTTGGCTCTAGTAGACCGTAGTTTGTTCTCTCTAAGTCTTTGGTATCATAAGCCACAAAGACCATACGCCCTTTAGGATAGGTTTTAGGAACAAGAACTTTTTTCCCATCCTTAATAGCCTGATTAATGATAAGATGACTTTTATACTCATGAGCCATTGGAAGGTAGGTCGCTATAGTCTTAGCTTCTTGATATTTTTCTGAACGGCAAAAAAGGTCTAACAATTCTTTATCTTTTTTAGCTTTATCTTCTTTAGCCAAGGATCTCATTTGTAATAAAACCCTTTGTCTTATTTCTTTTTTTGTCATACACTTATTCTATCATAAAAATAGCCTTTAAGTTCTTCAATAAAAAGAGATCTATCTTTAAAGGTGAAAACTTTTAAGATAGCTTAAGAAAACTTTAAGCTATTTCCTTTACTATAGAATTATCCTAAACAACGGTTTCTTAAACCGTTAGGGAGTGAGGGTATCCCTTGCTTTCCCTTTTCATAAATCTCCTGGACATCTAAACTATTAGGTGTCCTTTTTAGTCTACAAAAAATAGGCCCTTTCAGGCCTAACTATTATTTAGAAGTTGTTGGATAATTAAATGAAAATTGAGGATAAACCTAGTCTATACCAAAAATATCTCTTGAGTAGACTTTATGAAGCACATCACCGAGTTGTTGATCATGTCTGTTTGAAACGATAATGGTTGACTCTCTTTTGAAATCTTCCAAATCTTCAACGACTGTCATATCAACCTCTTCATTAAGCATTGGCTCGTAAAGAAGAACAGTGATATTTTTACTTCTTATGATGTCGATAACGTCTTTGATAGCACTTTCTCTGAAATTATCAGAATTGCTCTTCATAATAAGACGGTGAATACCAACTGTCAATTTCTTGGATTGCTTACCTTGTTTCTTCAATTCTTTGATAATCTGATCTGCAATATATTGTTTTCGAATTCTATTAGATTCTACAATAGCAGTGATCAAAGACTGAGGTGTGTTCTTATAGTTTGCCAATAATTGCTTGGTATCTTTTGGTAGGCAGTAACCACCATAACCAAATGATGGATTGTTGTAATGAACGCCTATTCTACTATCACGACAAACGCCTTCTATAACTTTGTGAGCATCGAGACCTTCTAATTCTGCGTAGGTATCTAATTCATTGAAATAAGACACACGCATAGCTAAATAAGTATTAGCAAATAATTTAACAGCCTCAGCTTCTTTTGAACCCATAAATAAGACTGGAACGTCTTTCTTTAAAGATCCTTCTTTTAATAGCTCTGCAAAGCGTTTAGCGTCTTCGATAACTTTAGGAGAATCATCTTTTTCATGAGAAACGATGATACGACTTGGAAATAGATTGTCATGAAGTGCTTTTGATTCTCTTAAAAATTCTGGACTAAAGATAATACGATCTGTTTGGTATTTCTTTCTAATCCTTGCGATAAATCCAAGTGGAATCGTTGATTTAATAACAATAGTAGCTCGATCATTAAGAGCAAGAGCTTTTTCAACTACTGTTTCTACATGAGTTGTATCGAAAAAGTCAATCTCACTATCATAGTTTGTAGGTGTTGCTACTACGATGATATCAGCGTTTTTATAAGCGTTATTAGAATTTAAAGTTGCCTTTAATTGTAAATCAGCTGTTTTTAAGTAGTACTCAATATCATCATCTTGAATAGGTGAGAGACCTTTATTAATGAGGTTTACTTTTTCCTCAACAATATCAATGACTGTAACCTGATGTTTTTGTGATAGTAAAACACCAAGAGATAGACCAACATAACCAGAACCTGCAATAGAAATTTTCAATTTTTCAATCCTTTCTTCGAATATATTAGATGAGCGTTTCTTTTTTACGGGTACCCCATTCTGCATTTCTTATCGTAAAGAGTGAATATAGTTTCAAAGGTTGTAGCACAAAAAGATGCAAGGCACCATAAAAAGGTGACAACAAGAAAGCTAAAGGATGCTTAACCATGTAGTGCACATTACGGCAAAGCGCTACAAGGAAGATAATAATTAAGAAAGCAGCAACCTTTAAGAGATTAAATTCTTGAGCTTCACCAAGAACAAATCTAATAATTGAACCAATTAACATGAAGAACATAGCAACTTCTGTTACTGTCCAGATTGCTACACTTGGAGTAGTCATAAGCTTCTTAAAGGAGATAATAGATTCCCTAAAGAATGATTTATTCCAACGATTTTGTTGTTTTAAGTAAACTTTAAACTTATCTGGGACATCTGTATCACAACGTGCAGTTGACTGATAAACAGTTCTACCTAAGTCAGTTGCATAGTTGGTTAGACATCTGTCATCACCAATACTTACTGGAATTCCCAAGAATGTTTGTGAAGTGTAACGTTCAATATTTGGAACGATAACTTCTCTTCTATAGATACTTAATGGTCCTGAACACACAAGGATATTCCCTGTTACGGACTGAGCTGCTCTTTCAACACCAAATGCATTGTCATAACGGATGTCTGTTAAACGTGTTAAAAGATTGATTTCACGATTACGTGCATTTAAATGCCCTGTTGCTGCATAGACATTTTTATCATTAAAGGCTTTTAATAACTCTTCTAGAGCATCAGGATAAATGTAGGTATCTGAATCCACGGTCAAAAAGACGTCAGCGTCTGAGCGCTCAAAAGCCCATGCTTGAGCATGTCTTTTACCAACGTTTTCAGGCAGACGGTGAACAATTACCTTATCTGAAAGCTTATTCTCGTTGACATAATCTTCGATTAGTTTTATACCCGTTTGGTCAGCACTACCATCATCAATGATGAAAATTTCGTCAATAGGATAGGTTTGAACCAAAATACTCTTTAATGTATCTAAAAGTCCATAACCATCTTCATTATAAGATGGGACAATTGCTGCCACCTTATAATTTCCTACTTTACCTTTATAAGGCCGATAAAAAAAAGATAGGCCCATTTTTACTGACAGATAAATTATCAAGATGATTCCGTACACGGCTAAACTACCTTTTGTTCCAAATACAAAGACATTTAATAATACGATGAGTAACCATAATATAATAAACGTCACAAAGGTGACCAAGTTCCTTATTTTTTCCATTGTTTCCTCCTTGTTAATTAGCTTGTCTCACCAATAATCCCAATCACTTTTAATATGACTTTTTTTGCATAAATAATCTTTAAAGGTAGTGGAATTTTTAAGCTAAAATAAATTATAAGTGAGGCAAAAAACTTATTCAAACCAATAATTTATATCAAAATTAATATTTTGAGCTCAAAACAACCTTTTAAGGTGTCTTCCAAAACCCTTTAATAACAGAGTTTTATGAAAAGTATAAACAAAAGTTATGGTTTTCAATATATTTTCATAATCCTTGAAAAATAGGTTGAAAAGAGGCCTTTTAAAGAGAATTATTAGAAGAAATAGAAGTTTCCAATAATCACATATTTGTAATTTCATTCATTAATTGAATATTTTTTTATATTTTTAAAGCCATCTAGGCAGCCAAAAAAACTAAAAATCTTTCTCAAATACTAGGCAAACTCTTCATTATTATTTTTTACTGACCTATTTTTTATCCTATATAAGGGTCTAAGCCAAACAAGTGTAGCTTAGCTGATAAAAGAGCCAAAAAGGGCTCCTAGCACCCTGCTGAAAAGCTTTAAATCTATACTGGTCTTTGATTACCTGTTCTTAAAATGAAGAAACAAATGGGAGGCTAATAGCTTTTCTTGACAAATAGATTAAGCTGAGCCTTTCTAGCCCTCAAAAGCAATAAAAAAACTGAAGAAAAATAACTTTCTCTTCAGCCTGAGAGCCCACTTAGGAGCGCTCATATATTAATTAGAGGCGAGCATTTAATTCTGCACTGAGGTCTTCAAATCCTGGTTTACCAAGCAATGCAAACATGTTTTTCTTATAAGCTTCTACACCTGGTTGGTCAAATGGATTAACGCCATTTAAATAACCTGAAATAGCAATAGCAATTTCAAAGAAGTAGATGATATAACCTAAGGTAAATTCGTCCTGTGCTGGGATGGTCAAGTAAGTGTTTGGCACACCACCATCTGTGTGGGCAAGAAGAACGCCATCAGTTGCTTTTTTATTAACAAAGTCAACATCTTTTCCTTGTAGGTAACCTAAACCGTCCAGATCTGCTTCTTCAGTAGGAATAGTGATGTTTTTACGAGGTTTATCAACACGTACAACTGTTTCAAACATATTGCGGTAACCTTCTTGGATAAATTGTCCAAGTGAGTGCAAGTCTGTTGAGAAGTTTGCAGAAGTTGGATAGATACCTTTTTGGTCCTTACCTTCAGATTCTCCCGCTAATTGTTTCCACCATTCACTAAAGTATTGTAGAGAAGGTTCATAATTAGCTAAAACTTCAGTAATGTAGCCCTTACGGTACAAGATATTTCTAATAACTGCATATTGGTAAGCTTCGTTTTCAGAAATTTTTTCTGATGAATAAGCTTGACGAGCTGCATTGGCACCTTCCATCAATTTAGTGATATCAGCACCTGAAGCAGCAATTGGAAGTAGTCCAACTGGTGTTAAAACAGTAAAGCGTCCACCAACACTATCTGGAACAACAAATGTTTCCCAGTTATTAGCATCTGCTTCTACTTTCACAGCACCTTTTTCTTTGTCAGTAGTTGCATAGATCCGTTTGTTTGCTTCTTCCTTACCATATTTTTCAATAAGAAGTTCTTTGAAAACACGGAAAGCAATTGCAGGTTCAGTTGTTGTCCCTGATTTTGAGATCACATTAACAGAGAAATCCTTGTCTGCCACATAGTCCACTAAGTCCGCAAGATAGTTGGATGAAATAGAGTTTCCAGCATAAAGAATTTGAGGTGCTTTACGATCTTCTGCAGTTTGTAGATTGAAGAAAGAATTAGTAAGGAAATCAATGGCTGCACGTGCTCCCAAGTAAGATCCACCAATACCAATAACAACAAGCACTTGACTGTCAGATTTGATTTTTTCAGCCGCCTTTAAAATACGAGCAAATTCTTCTTTATCGTAGTCTTCAGGCAGGTTCAACCAACCAGTCATTTCTGAGCCAGGACCAGTACCTTGACGAAGAGCAGCATCGGCCGCAGAGACATGCATTTGCATAAAGTCTAATTCGTGCGGTGCAATAAATTGTCCTAAAACTTTTGAATAATCATATTTAATATGTGACATTTTTTACTCCCTTTATTTTCGCTTTCACTATAATCATAACCTTTTCCAGCTAAATTTTCAATATAAACTACTCTATTTAATAATCTTTTCACAAAGTTTGCAAGTAGATTTTCAATCCCCTTCTCTGCTCTGTCCTTATGACAATTCTAAAATACCAGTTTCGCATAAGGAAACTGGTAGTAAATATCGAATAAATAAACTGGATCTTAGACAAGTTGATTTTGTGACTGACCTCTAGTAAGGATATCATTGAAGTTTTCAAATGAAATTGAAATCATATCTGTTAAGGCATCTGATGTATATGAACCAATATGTGGTGTCAAAATGACACGAGGATAGAGTTCACACATGCGATCAACCAATGGATCTCCTGTTTTTCCTTTGAAATCTTTATTGAAGAAATCTTTTTCACGAGTGATAACATCAGTCGCAAAACCTTTTAATTTTCCTGATTCTACAGCATCCAAGATAGCTTCTTCATCAGTGATTTCAGCTCGAGCTGTGTTCACTAAAATAGCGCCATCTTTCATTTTAGAAATTAATTCACTATTAAAATGATTTTCATTAACACCAACGATATGCGGCACATGTAAAGAAACAATATCTGATTGGGCTAAAAGGTCTTCTTCTGACTGATAGTCTAAGTATTCTTTTGCTAGGTCATTTTCATAAATATCGTAACCAACAACCTTGGCACCAACTGCTTTCCACAGTTTAGCTTCAGCTAAACCAATGCGACCAGTTCCAATGATCCCAACTGTCAAATTAGATAGTTGAGGTGCAAACATGCTTTGGTTGACCACAAAATTACCTTGCTGTGCATTATGTATAGCTAAAACGGTATTGCGATGCAATTGCAGAGCTAAATTAAATGCCAACTCAGCCACTGCATAAGGTGAGTAAGTTGGAACATAGGCAACTATTTGTTGATTAGCCTTAGCAGCCTCAAGATCTATATGAGCATAGCCAACTGTCCGTGTAAAGACATACTTAATACCGTAAGTATTTAAAATATCCAAGTTGGTCTTATCAGCAACATTGTTAGCACGCAAGAGTACAGCATCATGGCCTTTGGCTGTTTCAACATTGTCATGACTTAAATTTTCAGGAACCAGTGTTAAGTCATAATGGTATTTATTTAAATTTTTAAAGTATGGAATTTCGTTTTCACGAACACCGTAACAAATTATTTTCATTTTATAAAATCACTCCACTTGTGTGTAAAGCTGTCAGTACAACCACCCAGAAAATAATAGCAATAACTGATAGGACTGAAGTTACTAGTGAGGCATTAGAAGCAAGTACTTCTTCTTTCTCAAAACGAATAGCGTAAGAAACCGCAACCGTTGCCGGAGGAGTTGCTAACATGATCATTACACCTACAATAGCATAGTAGCCAAGTGGGAAGAAGCTGTTGATAGCAATCATGATAGCTAAGAAAATAGCTGGAACCAAGATGAGTTTAATAGCTGTATAAACCCAAACAAATTTATCTTTGATAGCTTCTTTCATAGAGATAGAAGCTAAAGTCATCCCGATTGCTAACCAAGCAAGTGGAGAAGATAGACTAGCTAAAAATCCTAAAGCTGTCACAAACCATGGCAGGGTTAAGTCAAAACGGAAAATAGAAACTGTTAATTTAGCAGGTAAGTCACTGCCAACAGTGTATAAAGGATTTGCTACAACTGTCTGTGGAAGTGATTTTTGGAAAAACCATAGAATCATCCCTACAAAAGTTGCTAGGACAATTGGGTTTAAAAAGATTGTCTTCAAATGCTTAGGATCAAATTTTTGATCACTCATTGTCATTAAAGCATAAGAATATAGGAAAACACGGTAAGCAATGTTAAACAAGTTAGCATAGATAACTGCTTCAGGATTTTCCTTCATGAAAAAGGCAGTAATAATTGGGATACCATAAAAGGTTGTTGAACCAAAGGCAGTTAAAACTGTCATAGTATCACTTTTCTCTTTCGGCAAGCCTTTATAGATTAATTTGCCTAATAAAATCAGAATGATATAAGCAATGAAGCCAAAAATAAAAATATTGCGGCCTGACGTAAAAGTCTTAGCATTGATATCTGACAAGAAAGCTTTGAAGGCAAGAGCTGGCAAAGCAACTGACAATAAGACACTAGATAATACCTTTGCACCATTTTCAGGAACAAGGTTTTTCTTGCGGACATAGTAGCCGAGCATGATAATCATAACAGTTGAAAAAACTGCTCCACGTAGGGATACATTGCTAAAAACGGCACTTGTAATTTCTAAAAAATTCATTTCATCTCCTAAAATAAAAATGTGAGTCATATCACATATTCTACCGAGATATTATTTCTTTGTCAATATGTATTTTGTCTCGTTTTCATAGGCCTAAGGCTTATAAAACCTATTCTAATCACTAAAGCAAGTGTCTTTTTTCAGCTACTACTATTTAAAATAGCATGATTTTTGCAAAAAAAAGAGAAAACAAGGAGTTTTCTGAAAATATTTAAGTGTTTTCAATGCTTTTTTGCAATAAGATTGACCGGCTTTTTCTACGACAAAAGTGTCTTATGAACAATTTTTTCCTAAAGTAAACCCATTTTATTGAAAACTTTTTATCAGCTGGCCTTTCTTAACTAAGAGCTGAAGCCAGCTTTTAGGACTTGATCCTAAGGCAAAAAATAGAGCACACGCCATATTGCATCAATTACAAGTTGTTACATATTCTTATAAAAGCCTTTGTTATAGGCGTTTCTAAATTTACTTTTACAAGTTATTACAAACTTTTACTATTTTTTTGCCCCTTTTTTGCCCCCTGTAGGAGATAATTGCAAAACAAAAAATACCCCCAGCCATTGCTGAGGGTTTTGTCTTATCTCGAGGAGCTTTACCTCCATGATTTTTTGCTGACCGACATTGATGTCGATCACATTAATTTACCCCAGAGACTAATACGATTACCATCTTTATCAGTCTGGCCAATAGCTAGATAGTTACGCTTACCAGATCCACCAACATAGCTAATCCAGTAGTAACCATTGGCGTAACCCTCACTGTCAAAGCTGACAGTATCACCTTGTTTGTAACTACCTACTACTTCGCTCGCAAGGCTTGGCCAACGTCTGATATTAATCTCTGCAACATCAAGCGTAAATGTACCAGATTTCGGCGTCTCTACGATAGCTTCGGAGTTTTGTGGTGCTGTATCTACTGCCTGACTGGTATGGTCAACGGGTAATCTAATCCAGCCGACAATACCAGTAAAGTCACGAGTATTAAAGCGAGCCGGTCCGCCTACTTGCAGACTATCCCAGTTGCCGTCAATGTTTTGTTCAACAGTTTTAATGGTATAGCCATCACTGTCCTCAATAACAGCTCCTGTGTGTCCGTATGGGCTTCCAGCTACCTCCATGACAAATAAGTCACTGGCTTTGGGATTGACTCCAGGAGCATTATAGATAACCTCTAATCCTTGTGCGGCTGCACTATTTAACAGGTCAATCGCATTGCCCCATAAATCGATGCCGAACCAGTTTTTGACGATAAAGCATGGTAAGTCAACACACTGCGTTCCATAAGCACCGTCTTTGTCAACACCCATACCTGAATTGGCAAGATTAACACAGTATTGTACAATTTCCTTTGCGGTTGTCATTGTTTCCTCCTTATTAGTTTTTAAGGCTTCGGCATCCCAAGATTGCAAGCTATTTTCCTCAATCAACTGGATAAGCAGCTCTGCGTATCCACTCGCTGTGGCATAACCTGCGTCCTTAATGGCATGACAGGCCTTTCTGTAGTCAGTCTCACCAATCACAACTTTGTAGCGTGGATTATCGTTTAAAAATTTACCGTGATCAATAATACTATCGGTCCAACTATCATATGCCCTAAAGCGGTCTACAATGTCCGTGACCACACCAGGCTGATATTCCTCTTGCGTTTTAGTATTAAATGACTTACCAGTCCAGCTTGCATCTGCCTTAATACCAAATAGAGCGTTATGTGGGGCATGCTTACCCCAACCGCTCTCTAAGATAGCTTGCGCTGCAGTCAAGGATGGCAAGATTTTGTAATTTGTCCAGCCTTCTAAGCAGCCTTGCTTAATGTCATCTAAAAAGGTCATCTGTCCTCCTTATCTAAAAATGGATAAAAGATAAGAGCAACCACAGACAGTGGAAAATATAGCACTATGATAGCTATGATAACGGCTAGTTGTGTGATTGCTTTTCTCATGCTACCCTCCTATTTTTTGGGCTCGTGGTAAGTCAAGGCTTGCTCACTGTCAGACAAGCCTTTTGTAGTTGGGTCTGTGACAACCCCAAGCAATACCAAAAGCGTTACAGCTGTGTTGGCGATATCCGCAATATTGGATGGTAATTTAATACCTAATTGCTGCGCTAGTAAAAAGATAGCTCCTAAAATAGCCATCAAGGTTACTTTGTTTTGTAGTCGTAATTTTAAATTGATCAT
This sequence comes from Streptococcus catagoni, assembly GCF_011421425.1. Taxonomy (GTDB): domain Bacteria; phylum Bacillota; class Bacilli; order Lactobacillales; family Streptococcaceae; genus Streptococcus; species Streptococcus catagoni. Next base: position 222,358 of record NZ_WPCW01000002.1, on the reverse strand, counting down.
GCTTCACCTCTCATAATATCTTTAAGTTCTCTTACCTCACGATTGAGGTTTTTAATTTGCTCGGTCATTGTGATAAGCGTTTTGTTTTGTTCGTCATGCTCCTCAAGACGCCTAGCATTTTGACGAGTGACAATTTTTAAATGCTCAACCTCAGATTGCAACAGCGTAATATCTGTCGCATGCTTGATGGATTTTGCATTAAAAATATTGTAAGTCGTTACGATAGCTAAAATAAAGCCACCAAGACCAAATATCAACTCTGTTGCCATAACCTACCTCGCTAATCTTGTTTAACGAGATCCGCATATTTGATGACTGTTACTTTTTCCTCTGACTCGAGCTCCTCTAAGGTTTGTTTGTCATACTCAAAAGTCTCATTGACGTGCACAAAGACTAGATTTCCTTCGCCTGCTTGGTCTTCGTGTGCTGCATCTACGACAGTAAAGACATCATAGGCTTGGTACTCACCTTTTTTGACAGGCTCGATAAGCTCTAACATGCCTTTGTAGATGTCGGGCTCTACTCGGCCCCCGCTAGTCAATACATGGATGGTTTGTAGATTAATCATCTTTTGTGTGCGCTCTGCGGATACCTTAGCTAGTCCAGCAGCTGCTTGAGCTGTTTTGGCAGTCTTGGCAGTTTCTTGCGAGATTTTCTCTAGGTCATCAACTTTTTGGACAGCTTCGCCCATAGCGATTTCGACATACTCTGATTTTTTAAACTCTTCGAGCGCTGCTGCGATAATTTCTTTATCATTTGTGCCTGTTAGGTCTCGCTTAATCAGTTGTGGGATCACAGCACCGTCTTCTGCAGTGATGATAACGTGTGTACTTGCGACTGCTCCTGTGCCATCATATTGTGGGTATTTTCCTGTGACTTTCCAATTTCTCATGTTTATTCTCCTTTAACTTCAGGTTTTGTCGCTTCATCCAGTTGTGCATTAAGTTCTTCTATTTCGATTTCGCGCTGTGCTTTTAATTGTGCATTAGCTAATGTTAAATTAGCAACTTGGATTGTTAAATCATTGATAATTTTATTTAATATTTTTTCGTTCATTTTTTCTCCTGTTATTGTTATAACTGTCTCATATGTTTGTTATACTCGTTGATGATGTCTTTAGCCGCTGTGTTCCAGTTCCACGACGCTTTATTAGCGTGTAGCCAACATCGTGACAAAGCGAGCACTGCATCGTATAAATTATTTAAATCTACTATTTTTTTAAGCTTTGTTGGGCTCATCTTAAAGCCTCGAGAAATATTAAAGTCATCAAAAAAGTATATACTGTCTCCATATAGTTCCACCTGATCAACAGTTGACTCATGATTTGTACCTTTTGCTCCTCTAAAACATCTAAGTCCAGCAAAACGACCTGATGACATCGAGTTGATACCATCACCAGATGAGGTAACTCCGATTGCAGCATATACCGACCCGACACCACCATCAGATTTTGCTAACACATCATTAAAGTGTACAAATCCTGTATGAGTACCCTTTTTTCGGATGAGCGCATTGTAATTACTGTTAAAATTAATAGATGCATTGCTGTTAAAATCTATTTGAGATTTATTTAAATCTATAACCATTGCGCCATTGCGGGATTTAATAACTTTACCCTCGAGCAAATCAGTAATCGCATGTCCGATTTTTGCTTTAATAAAATTTGCATCTAATCCAACAATGCTACTGGCATTAAGATTGATAACTCTGACTTTTGCAGCGTCAATCGTACCTGCTATGATTTGATCAGCTTTAATTTTAATAGCCTCTGCAATTTTTGTAGTAAATGTACCTGCAACAACCGTGTTACCGTCTAAAGATATTTGCTTACCAGCAATTTGTACACCGTGACTATTTAGATTGATGGCAGATACAATCTCTTTACCTGACATTTTGCTAGATGGTAATTTACCCTTTATAGCAAGCATAATACTATCACCGCTTGATCTGATAACACTGTCTAAGTCTCCTCTTGTAACGCGTTGATCAATCAAACCTTTTAGTTGCGTAAAATTTGATTGTATTTCGCCATCGTGACTGGATATCCTACGCTCGTAGCCTGCTACGGTCTCTTTAAGACTGTTATAGTTCCCTTCGGCAGATTGTAGACGTTTATAGTAACTCCCGATTGTTGACTGTATATGGTTAAACGCACCTTCGCGGTCTTTAATCTCTTGAGTGATTTTGTTAGCAGTTTGTTGTACTGTTGACTGATAGCCACTGATTTGACTAGATAAGGCTGAGCGGACACCCTCGACCGACCGTGTAAATTCGGTTCGTAGGCCCTCAAGACGATTTTCGTATTCTTCGGTTGTCCCTGCTGACGTCGTGGTTATTTTAGCTGATAGCTTGCGTATCTCATCATCATACTTTTGCGATAGCCCTTGGGCAGAGGCCTTAATCTCAGCTTGCAAGCCTAACTTATCATCACGCATAGTGGCTTTTAAGCCATTAATGCCTGCTTGATAGCTAGTTGATAGTCGCCTATCGGCGTCTTGATACTCACGTCTGATGCCATCAATGGTGTCATTTATGAGCGCTAGCTTTTTGTCTGTATCCTCGCTGATACGACTGGCGACACCTCTTGCGCTACTGATAATCTCGGTCTTAATCGTACCATCGTAGTACTCCTGCAACATGCCACGGTTAGTCAACTTGATTTTTGACCACAGATTTGAGTTTTCGGTGTCTGTTAGCTCTAGACTAATCTCTTTAAGATCCTTAAAAATCCCCGTTGGGTTGCCGCTACCCTCAACTACCACTGGAGCGACGTAGCTAGTGGCTTTATCCCCTCGCTCAATCATGAGCTGGTTAAAATGCGCTGTCCCTAGACAGTTGCTAGCTAATCTGACTTTTTGGTTATCGTCCTCTGCGGTAAACGTGTAATGCACACGTCCATCTTTACTGATGACAAGGTTTGACTCGTCTAATGTTAATGTTGGATCTCTGCTCAATTGTTACCTCCTTAAAATGCAAAGGCTATTGTGTTTCTTGAATGATTTACAAAACGCTCAACGTTGCTCAATTGAGTTATCGTAATCAAGTAATACGTATTAGCTTTTGTAAAATCAACTTTTGCACCGTCTGCAAGCTTTACATTATTTATATAAACGGCTTTGATGTCACCAGAACCTATCAATGTCCTATCAACATCACCGACAAGAGCGTATAGATACATGGAGTTTGTGCTCTCTCTGATGTCCAAACTACCTGCAACTCGAATAGTCTTTTTGATAAACGATGTGACAACTTTTTTATAAATCAATGTGCCGTCATACCAAACGGAAGCTATTTCTTTGTCGTTGACATAAACAGCCTTTAAGTTACTTTTTGGTAAATACTCTGGCACACCAGGTTCGAGTGCCGAGGGTGACTGATAATTATTTTTATTAGCCCTGTACACATCAGCTTGTGTACTGGAGATGATTTTGTAGATGTCAACATCTCTGCCTGCATCAAAGCTGTACGCATCAACTGACAAAATGTAAAATTGACCGATTACTAAATCTCTAAAAAAAGTAATCGAGCCAAGAGTGCCGCTGCCAACAATTTGTTTAAAGAGTCTTTTTGGTATCTCTTGCACTGCCATCGCTAAGCCCTCTCGAAGACAATCATACCTGAGGTATCATGCGGCACACTACCTTTATCAACCACACGGACTGATAGGTATTGGCCTGTCATCTCGTCTTTTAACTTACCGATGTTGTTTAACTGATGCTGTATCTCAGCTAACCTAACATACCCAGATAATTGACCTTGACGGACAATATCTCCTGGTAGCTCGGCATTTTTCCCAGGAGGCCCCACTTCTCCTCGCTGACCATCAGCTCCTCTTTGACCAGGTTCGCCTTTATCACCTTTGGGGCCTCGTGGGCCTTGGAGTTGTTGGCGTTGTTCTGACGTTAATTGCTCAAAGGTCATTTTACCGTCAGCACCCTTAGGGCCTTGCGGGCCTATTTCTCCCCGAGGACCTCTAAAATCGCCCTCGACAATAGCCTGTGAGCCATCATCTAACCTAAGAGTTAATTGTCCGCTATCAACTGTTCCACTAACAACCTTGGCGCCAGTGTCTCCTTTAGGACCCTGCTCTCCCGTGGGGCCGGGCGGACCTTGCGGACCTGTATCGCCTGTGTTCCCTTTTGGTCCTGTAAGACCAGTAGGACCCTGAGGGCCAGTTTCTCCAGTTTTACCTTGGGGGCCAGTAAGGTATTTGAGGGCACTAAAGCGGCTATGACCATCACCAAATTTGGCAAATCCTGTATCAGTCTCAAAACCAATTTCCCCTTCAAGCAAGATGACATCACTACGAGCCCATTCTTCGGCAGTCATCCGCTTGAATTGAACTCGTAGCGGTATATTTTCCGTCATTGATTACCTCCATCTAAAATGATTTGTGGGCTATCTGACCATTGCCCCGTGATTGTGGCATTGTTACCATCCACAACCTCTTTATAAGCCATCTCCAGAGCTAATTCCTGCGTGTCTGACGCATTTAAAGCTATTTGCTTAGATTTATACCAATCACCCGTTAAAGTACCTGTATAACTCAAAGGCAGGACGTTGATGACCTCTTTATCTTTAGTTAAATTAAAGGTCTGTGCTTCCATTTTTGCCTTGGTGGGTGTCAGCACCAGTTTGACACCTTTATTATTAGCCTGTGTCAGTGTGATAGCCACTTTTTTGAGTAGCTCGCAAGTTTGACTAAAGCTAATCGTGTAAGTCTCGCCACGTTTAAAGCCACCGTCATTAGCTTCAACTTCAATGTAATCTTTGTCATAGGTTTTGGTGCGGTTAGGGTCGCCAACAAGCAAGTTTTTGTTGTAACGAGTCTTACCGTCTGTCCCTATGATTTCAGCGTTTAATCGTGCGGTCTCGCTCGTCTCGCTGACCTTATTTTTGAGGTCGTCAAAACTTTGCTTAAGTGATGGGATGTCATCGACTTTGATAGACTCAGTAATTTTTTTGATGGCTTCTTCAGGCAAAGCTAGATTTTTGAGCGTTTCTCTAAACTCTTCAAGCTCTTTATCGGTGCGTTGGTTGATTTCTTCTTGCGCTTTTTTAGCTTTTTCGAGTTCGGCTATTGCGGCATCATAGGATCTTTGACCAAAGTCCAAGTCTTCAGTATCAATGATTTTAACCCATTGATTACCATCCCATAGCCATGTCCGCTGATACTTACCATTTTTCTCAAACCAGTAATCGCCTATCTTGTGCTCAACGTTGTCATCGGGCTTTTCGTACCATACTTTATTACCATTGATGTCTAGGAGATATTTAGGCAAGTTAAGCTCAAACTGCTTCTGGTTATTGACAATCACTTTTTGGTTGTTTTCTAGCGCGTTGATACGCTCTGAGACCCCGCCTGTTAAACTCTTAGAGATTGACTGGCCAATCGTGCCCAACTTGATAGTATGATTGCTATCTGTATAGACGTCATAGACAATCTCCACAACTTTTTCGGTCTCAGTTGTAATGCCGAATTTCGGATAGTAAAGCGGTACAATGTCGCAAAGCTCGACCTCCTCCATAACCCTAAAATCTTGGTAGTCAAGCGTTTGCGATAAATCGATATAATCAACCTCTATGCTGACTTTAGGGGCACCTACGTTGTTATCTTTAAGGTATTTCTGAGCCAGCTTTCTGATTTCTTCGACTGTTGGCTCTTTTTTACCTTTGTCATCGTTAAAATGACTAGATAAATCAACCATTTGGATTCTGCGTTGAGCATATAAGTCAAGATACTGACCATCAATGATAAATTCAGGCAGCGTCACCAGCTGTTCTTCGGGTTGTTCATGCTCGCCTACATGCGGCTTACCAGAGGCTTCTTCTTGCGGTTTTGGTTGTGGCGTATATCTAACAAACGGATAGATAGAGGTGTAGTTGCCATCTAGCAATCGCTCCTCCTCTACGCTGACAATATTGCGACCATACTCTAGCACAGTAGGTGCTTTGCGTCCCATTTGTTTGTGTAAGATGATCGTGCGATTATCAAACTCGTACTCACCGCCGAAGACGTCTAAAATTGAGCCAGAGACACCTCCTAGAGCGCCACGGGCATTACCGATTTTATCGACTTCCCAGTTAAAGCTGCCAAGCGTTAAGATGTCACTTTTAACGTCAAAAGTATCATCACCAACAAGGTTTTCTTTCCAGATTTCAAGAGCTGATTCAGCTCCTACGCTCGCACCGTTTACAAACGGCTTTAAAGCAATATCTTGTGTGCGCATTGAGATGTGACGCGCAAAAATCTCGATGTGATCTTTGCTATTTCGTAACACTCGGTTTATCTCAAAAGTCTGCCACTTGGTTCTGCGACCTGCATCAGACTTAATTTTCATCTCCTCTTTAAAAACAGAGGCAAATACTCCATCAAGAGGATATTTGATATATAGCGAGTAATTGCCGTTACGCTCACGAGTAGCTTTAACCTCGTAAGCGTCCGCAATCTCTCCAAGACCAAAAGTCCTGAATTTAGTCTCTTTGGCCTCGTATAAAACTGGTATCATACTTTAACCCCCCAGTTTGGTGTTGCGGTGATAGTAAAGTTACCAGTCCACGAGATTTTATTTTGTCCAACATCAAGTAAAGGCATCCGGTGGCGCTCTGTCCGCACGATATTATCCCAAGCAGAAAGAACATCTTTATAGACAAGGTGTCTCTCCATGTCTATAACAAGCTCACCTTGTACGTTTTCGAGGCCTGTCTCAAAACCATTGATAGTTAAAACGCCATTGCCTGTACCTTTGATTTTTAAGATAGGTTTAGCCTGAACATTGCCAGGGTTTTGTAAGGTACCGCCGTTGACAAGAGATACCTCTTGCTTGCCTGTTTTTAGGTATTTGATAGGGTGGATTAAAAAGTTAATTTTTAGTCTGCCGAACTGTTTTAAAATCTCATCTATCTCAAAAAGATTGACGACACTAGCACAATAGATATAACCCTTGTCCCAAGACAAAACTAAATCATGCCAACCTTTGACGTGTAACCACTCGCTTATTTTTTGCTCATAAACTGTGACATCGCCAACCAAAGAAAACGGGAAGTCTTGTTCGATGGCTTTCAAACGACTATTGTCCTTTAAGAGTACACCGTCGCGTCCATTAACTTCAATTAAATCAATGTCGTTACTCGTTGACTTAATAGATCGTTCACGCTCTAGCAAAAGACCAAAGCTATTACTTTTTTTGCCATTAAATTCAATGTATCGCATTAAGCCAACCTCCCTTCCTCTCCGTTTATATAGTATGCAAGCTCTCTTAGGAGACGTCTCATATTTTCCTGACTAAACATACCATCAGAACCGCTTCTGTTTGTAGCGTTCAGCGTGTAGTTATTTGTGATGTTTCTGTCATCCTTATCCTTAAGTAACTTAATTAACTCGGCAAGTTGCGGATCAGCATTAACTACTACAGTTCCTTTGTCATTCACAGATTTAAGACGACTTGCTAGGCTAGCAATCTTGGTATCGTTAAAACCTATACCATTTTCATAGTGTGGGAATAGTTGTTTTGTACGACTAGCTTTTAAGACTTTCGCTCCTCTTGGCATATTAGGAAGAAAGACATTACGACCTTCTGGTATGAAAGATAGCCCATTTGGATAAACAACTAATTCACGATAAGTAGGTCCTTTTTGGTCATTGACCAAGGCAGGTCCCCCACTGTGGTAGTTTGTACCGTTTTCCAATCCCACAAAGTTTTTTATAGCATTGATGCCGATTGTGATTGTTCTAGGGATGCCTGCTAAAGCACCCAAAACTTGTGACACAACACCACCTGTATTATTTTGTGCGTTGATATGTATAGGTCCATTTTGTTTAGGACTATTGACAGCCCTATTAGCACTAGCTACATCTGGTCCAGTCTTATCTGATGCTTTCACATCAGCTGGAACTCTCTGTTTAACATTGTCAATCTTACTTTGTGCTGATTGAGTATCGCCAGCTGTTTTATCCGTAGCATTAACGTCAGCTGGTGTTGTTTGTTTAACGCTATCAAGAGCTTGTTGTGCGGACAGAGTTGGTTCTTGTGTTAAGTTTTTCGCTAGCAAAACCTTTTCTTCTGGTGTCAACGCTTGCCATTGCGCTAATAACTCTTTGCTATCAAAAATTTCAATCATAGCCTGTTGCCCATCGACAACTAATTTTTTCTGCTCGAGAGTCATGTTTTGCCATTGTCCACCTGCTACAAGCATTTCTGCTAGTGCTGCTCGACCTGTTGGTTCAACATCTGCATTTTTGACCATGATTTCAAAGCTATTCCAGCCCTCGGCTGTTGACAATAGCTCGTTTAAACTTTTCTGAGGGTTATCGCTAGTAAAGAGACTATCCCACTGTGCATTAGCTGCGGCAACCTCTGCCGTAGCGTTCGTGGTATTACGTGATAAAACTTTTAGTGTTTCGCCGGATTTTTCCGTATAATAAGCCAATTTTCGATAAGCGTCATCGTAGCTAATGCCAAGTTTTTGAGCCATGTCTGATGCCATTTGGCTTATTCCTTGATGGATTTCCTCTTGACTCTTACCAGATTCTTTTAACCGTTGAACACGTTCTCGTTGAATAGCAAGGTACTGATCACTTAAAGCTTTAGTCTTTAAATTGTGCTGCATATTAAGTTCTGTAAGTCTATTCAAGACTTCTTGTCTAGCAGCCAATTCTTCAGCACTCAATTTACTAGTGTCGTTACCAAATTGCTTCAAAATCTCTTTTAACTCTGCTTTTTTTGTTTTGTAAGCAGAATTTTCTTTATTGAGCATCTTAACGGTGTTTTCAGATACTTTTTCCAATTGTCGGGCGTTCAACGAATCTAACTCGTTATTCAAAGCTGCTGTTAAAGCTTTCTTTTCCGATGCAGAGAACTTCATCAAATCAAGCTGTGTGCTAATCATTCCTCTTTGATTGCGCAACACTAACTCTTTTTCCGTCGCAGAAAATTTGCTCATATCGCCATTATGTCTTTCCATAATAGCTTTTATCTGAGTGTTCATTCCTTTAACATTATTAACAACCGCTTCAGTCTTGGATTTTAAAGTATTTATAGTTTTTTCTGACAACCCCAATTTTTTAGCTAAGTTTATATTCTTATCTAATTTTGATTGAGCTAACTTTTCAATACTTCCAACCAAGTCGTCAAAAGCTTCGGTTACTTTCTTGACGCTACCTACGCCCGCTTCAAACATTTGTAAAGAGTTATTTGTCTCATCAACTTTTTTCTTAAAGTTGCTTAGAGCTGTCGCTTCTGTGGCAGAAATAGCTGTTCCCCACTCTTCCGTACGCTTTTTAGCTTTATGAATGCTATCAGCGATTAGACCTATACCGATAACCGTTGCGCCACCTAGCAGCACACCCCAAGTTACAGGGGTACTGAGTAAAGCAACCGCGCCAGCCATTCCGCCCATAGAAGTTGCTGCAGCTTCAGCGCCAACACTAGCCGCCACTGCGCCAGATTTAAATGTTCTTAACCAACCAGACAAAGCCCCCAAGCCTTGACTCATTTTTCCAATCCCTCGAATTGTACTTCCGATGATTCCAATGCTTTTACCAAAAATAGATAAGGCTGGTCCTGCTGCAGCTGCTATAAGCCCCCATTTGACAATTTGCTGTTGTTGCTCTTTGTCAAGAGAGTTAAATTGTTTGGCTAAGTCAGCCGCCATTTGAATGATTGGTTTCCCTGCTTCAAGCCCGTTTCTCAATGCATCAACTAGAGGTCCACCAAATTCAATGGCTACATCATTAATTTCGTTTTTAAGCATTTTTAGTTTAGATTCTGTTGTCTCGTAACGTTTGTTAGCTTCATCAGTCAACGCTGTATTTTCTTGCCAAGCCTTATTAGATATTCCAAGAGCCTTGCCTAATGTTTCAGATGCTAAACCTAAAGATTTAAGCATGTTAGACTGACGTACACCACTGAGACCCAATTCATCTAGTACTTTTGTAGCACTTTCGCCTTTTTTATCCAACCGCCCAAGGCCTTTGATAAATTCCTGCAAAGCGACAATTGGCTTTTCTTTCCATGCTCTAGCAAAATCAGCGGATGACATATTAGCGATCTGCGCAAATTTGGTTAAATCTTCACCACCCGCCGATACTGCACGCTCAATGGCTGATAATGACTGAGTCATTGCCGTGCCACCAGCTTCTGCCTCGATACCAACGCTTGACATAGCAGTTGCTAAGGCAAGCATTTCTTGATTTGTTAAACCTGCAAGTTTTCCAGAAGCGGCAATACGGTTTGTCATTGCTACGATGTCTCTTTCAGTTGTTGCGAAGTTGTTACCCAATGCGACAACAGCACTGCCAAAACGCGAATACTCAGATGATGCTAGTCCTGTAATATTTGCAATTTTAGCAATAGATGTCGCTGCTTCTTCTGCAGATAGATTGGTAGATTCTCCTAAATCAATCATTGTACGAGAAAAACTAAGGATGTCTCCTGTTTTAATCCCTAACTGACCTGCCGCCTCTGCAACGTGAGCTATTTCTACCGCGCTAGCTGGTAGTTCTTTAGCCATATCCCTAATCCCTTGAGATAATTTTGCATAGGAAACTGTTGCTGTTTCATCAACGGTTTTCTTGACACCAGCGAACGCAGACTCATAGTCAACAGCTGCTTTAATCGCATACCCTGCGCCCGCAACAATCGGAGCGGTGACTCCTCTTGTAAATGCAGCACCAACTCCAGCTACCGAATCGCCAAACGACTTCATCTTGCTGCCGACTCTTTCAGCGGCTTTACCAAAGCGAGTAAAGACACTTGTTTCGGTAGCTAAAGCTCGCAATCTGTTTTGCAATTCTGTGACTTTCGCAGCAGTCTCCAGCATAGCTGATTTTGCGCCAATCAGTTTTTGCTTTTGTTCAGCAGTAGCATTGTTGACATCACCGATTTCTTTTTTTAAGTCGCTATACTTTTGAGATTGAGCCTTTAACAAATCTTGATAACCTTTTAAGGCGCTACCCGTTTCAGTATAGACTGCTTTAAGCCCCTTAATTCGCCCACCATGACCTTGGAAACTTTTTTCAACTGCTTTTAACGAGTTATCTAAACCTTTCATGTAGGTTTTGAGATTTCTTGTGTTCGACATAAAGGGTGATATGTCTAATGTAGCTGTTGCTACTAAATCACCTATATTCCCCATTTAGTCTCCTTTCTAGCCGAAAAGGAATGGAAATGCCTTATCCAAGGTTGTTTCAATCACTTCTTCTTTTTCGACAGTTTCGATTTCTAGCGCTTGTACCATCAATTCGATATCAGATAAGCGCATTCTTTTAATATCTAAAATGGTATAACCGTTTTTCAAAAGGCTCTGTATCCACAAGAGTAAGTTTTCCTTTGCCTCTTGAGGGGTTATTGTTCCTTTTTTTCGATTTCTTCTTCCTCTTGCTCTCCTCCGAGCGCGGCGATATAAAGGTCGTTAAGCGTGTTAAAAACACTCATGTCAGATTGCTTAAGATCATCAACTGTAAATTGACCACCATACATGTCAACAAACATTTGCAAATAAGCTTCGTTTAATTTCCTATGTGCTTTAGAATCAAGTCGTCTTTTCTCATCGCTAAACACGGCGCTTTGTCTAACTTGATGCTCAACAGCCAAAAGATTATCTTCGACATTGATAAAATCCTTCGCAAAAGTCTTGTCAACTCCGCCTTTTTTTAAGGTAATTTCGTACATATCTACTCCTTATCAAAAATAAAAGGTTGGATTTAAAATCCAACCTTAGACAACTTCATCTCCATGGTGACTACCAGAAAGACCATCAGGGATTCGATGGTCTTCCGTTACGACTTTGGGAAAACTAATTTTTTAAAGTTTTCGAAATCGAATCCAGAAGCGTCTTCGCGACCAATGAGAATAACCTCTCCTCCTTCGCCACGTGATACGAAGTTCCCTGTAACAGTATCTGATTTCGGGTCTGGAGCACCTTCTTTTGTCTGTGCTTCCATGCCAGGAATATTGAATTTCCCTTTAAGTAACCCTACCCAAATTGCCTTGCCAGCTTCGTCGCTTGTACGGAAGATGCATGCGATGTCATTTGGTGTAAGTGACTTGTTGTATTTCTCTACACCATTATCAACAGTGATTCCAAAAAAATCTTTGCGTGCATCAGACGTTAAATCTAGCACCTCAATTTCAAGTTTTGTTTCGGTAATACCACCAGATAAAACTACGTATGGCCCATCATCTGCTGACACGGTAACCAATTCATTGGTAATATCAAGTTTTGCGGATTTCATACCGGGTAATTTTTTGGTTGTTTTTACCTTATCTTTGTCATCAACTACCCCATATTCAAAATCACGTAGTCCAAATTTTACTTTTCCCATCTATTAGCTCCTTTTCTTTAATAAAAATCAAAATAGCGGTATTTTCTTACGTTCATTAGTAAGTCAATATCGCTATCTTTATATCTTGGTTTTTCATTGGCGGTATATCTTTCAAACCCACTTTTTTTTAAAATATCATCTATACATTTTGCAATCTGGTCAGATTCTGATGCTGTTCTGCACCAAAAATTAATCGTAACCCGTTGCTCGTTACACAGTATCTCATCATCAGCATAATCAGCAGGACCATCTAACGTTGTATTGATCCGCATAAAAGGTGCTAAATCTACTTTGCGTAAGTCAACTGGGTTATCCGGAATATCATAAGTAAATATGCCTTGCTTAAACCCATTTTTAAAAGGACCACCTCTGAGCCTATCCATCAGCTCGTTTAGTGTCTTATCATTGCTTAATAATTTATAAGCTGTCGTTTCAGCGATCAAAGTCCTAGTCCCTCCTTAACTTTTGCTGCATAGATTTCTCGAGCTCTTGGCGTCATCTGATTGATTGTTATTTCCTTGAAGTCCTGACCGCGTTGATAAATCGTCCCATCATTGGGATAATGAGCGCGCCAGCCAGTCGCTTTGCCATAGCCGATTTCTTTTGAAACAATGCCGACATTAGCACCTTTGAAACCGCTGATAACAGTATCTTCCTGTAGTCGCTCATCTGTTTCAAACGCATACACAGGCGTGTTTGCCTTTAGTGCTTTTTCAAACTCTTTAGCAACTTCGGTGACTGCTAATTTTGCGGTTTTTGGGGCTTTCACTTCAAGCTTCGTGAGATTGGCTAGAATTTCATCTAAACCTTTTGTCATGATAGGCTCACCCCGCTGATCATAATCATGTCCTTCCCAGAATCGTCAGGTTCAATTTTATCTATCTTATAGATACGATTGTTAAATTCAACAAACATCGTGTTATCGATAGATAACTTAGGATTATACCTAATCAAAAAGACCTTAGTATCTTTGTTGGTAGGTAGGTTGCTAGCATTTTGAAACTTGGACTGGTAGTTAAAATCTCTTAATTGAGTTTTTAGCACCTCTGCCCAACATGTATAGATGTCTTTTCTGATTGCAGAGATAACCTCTCCGTCTTCATTCTGACCGCCAGATTGACTAAAGATAGTTATCCTGACGTTCATCTTGCGTGTGATCACGATTCATCACCCCTCAGTCTTAATTGATGGATAATGTTTAACACACCATTAGCCAGCGGATAGCGCACACTATCCGCTGACAAACCACGGTGTTCGTACTCTTCCTTGACTTGTTTTTTGACGGCTAAAGCAAATTTAGCGCTATCTTTGAACGTGTCTGCGGTTGAGCCATTTTCTATTGCAAAACAGATTTGTTCTTGTGCCGATTTAATCATTTCTTCGATGATGTCATCTTCAAACTCAAAGTCAATTTTACAATAGAGCTTTACACTGTCTAATAATTCTTTCGATACAGCCATAGCTATACCTCTTCAACGCCTGCTAGTGCAAGTAAATCTGATTTCAATGTCTTACCACTAAAGTCAATTCCCTTGCTTGTTAAATAGCGCTTAATTTCCTCTACAGTGCTCTTACTAGTTGGTTTCGCCACTTCTTCAGTGGCCTTATGAGGGCAATTGTGCTGGTGTAAATGTTACATAGTAACCAGCTTTGTCGTCAACTTTAGAAACGCCAAAGCGAAGAACCGCTTGTAAATATTGACCGTAAATTTCGTTATTTGCCCAACGAAGACCTAAGTCTTTACGATCGGCAAATAATACACCACGTTTGAAATCTCCAACAAATGCTGTATCTTTACCTAAAACCTCATCAGCTAGTACAAAAACAGGTTTTCCAAGAAATACTTTCCCAGAAACAGAAGTGATCGAATCTTGCAATAGGTAACGACCATTTTTATCTTTTAGTGTATCCATTGTTTGATAGAAACTTTGAGATACGATAAATGACACGTTGTAAGCAGGGTCTAAATCAACGTTGAGAAGCTTCTTGATTTCGTCTAAGTTTTTTACTGTCTTAGCTTCGAATTTTTTGAGAATTGTTGCGATAGCATCATTGGTTGTATTAACTTTCATTTGACCGATTGTTTCAGCAACAATACCAACCAAATCTACATCTGCGTCGTCAATTGACTCTTGAGACAACGGGATAGCTCCACGGTAAGTTTTAACTTCCCATTCCACGTTTTTAAATTGTGGTTTGCCGAGCTTTGGATTTTTTTCTAGCTCTTCTACACTTACCATTTTTTCGGTCGCACGTTGCAATACCGGCCATTTTCCTGATGCTTTTTTAGCTGGGTGGATGCTAGTGAATTGTTTCAAATCAACAACTGTCTTAACTTCACGAGCTGGTGTGTAAAGAATCTCTTCACTAGAGACAGGTTTTACATCTGTTTTCTTAACACCGTCCGTTTTAGGATCTACAGGAGTTGTTTGGTTAAGTGGGATAAGAACCTCGTCTTTCCCTTCAAAGCGCAAAGCTTCGTTAGTTACTGTTCCTTTTGAACGAATAAATTCGTTAACGCTTTCGCGGTATGTTTTAGTTTCTTGTGGCACTTCTTTTCCTCCAGTATTTTCTGCACCGCCTTTTTCAATGCTAGCTTCATACAATTTCAAGTCGTTTTCTGCTTCTACTAGGTTTGCTTTAACTTCTTCAACTTCTGCTTTAATTGAGCGAGCAGTTTCAAGGTCATCTGACTCCAAAGCGTTTTTTACTTCTGCTGTTTTAGTAGCAATTGTTTGGTTTAAGCCAGCGATAGTCGCTTTAATTTCTTTAATTTTTTCTTCGAACATAAATTCCTCCAATAAAAAAGAGCCTATAGCCCTTGTAAAATTTCTTCTTTTTCGATTTCTAGCAACATGTTGCTAATTTCTTTTTTACGTTTATTTCTACTTGCGTAATAATCATCAATTACCGCTTGTGGCAACATTGAATTATCAATGCTAGCGACTGCTTCAAACGACATCACTTCGTCAGCAAAACCTTTTTCTACGGCATCTTGAGCGGACATAAACGTTTCATTTCGCATCAAATCCATGATTTCATCTTCCGATAACCCTGTTTTTGCGACATAGGCATTCACGATAGCTTTATCGCTAGATTTCAGAGCGTTAGAAGCTTTGTCTAGATCATCGCTATTACCAGACACCCAATTAAAAAGTGCTTTGTGCACCATCATCTGAGCGGTTGGACTCATGACGACCTTATCAGCTCCCATAACAGCCACTGATGCTGCGCTTGCAGCCATACCAGTGATTTCTGCGGTTACTTTTCCTTTATAATTTCGCAAAGCCGTATAGATTTCACTTCCAACAGTGACTAGACCACCATTTGAATTAACTTCCAAGATAATATCGCTATTGTCTTCGGGAAGGTTATCAAAAATACTTTTTGCACTAACAGCTTCCATTCCGTAATAGTCGTAAACTTCTTGAGAGTTATTTGATATTAGTGGCCCTTTAAGATTTATCCTCTTTGGCATTTACCTCACCTCCTTTCCCTTTGATACCAATCTTGTCCTGATATTCTTCTTTTTTGTCTAAAAAGACGTAGTTTAGGCTCGACTGATACCTATCCATATTAGGATCTGTAGATTTTTGCTTACCAAGTTCGACAAGGCCTTGGTTAGGTGTCAATATTTGATTATTGACTAGCTTAACAATCTCGTCTACATTACGACCTGTGACACTTCGTGTGTCGAATTCGATACGATAGAGACGTCTGTCATTGTCGTTTAGTGTTTTCAGCCCTAATTCGCTTGTAATTGCGTCAAAATAAAAAGGCAAGTCATTTGTGACATAATCCTCTATCAGTTGAGCTACAGATTGGTTAGGGCTATTAACACCTAATTTATAACTTGGTACTCGTAAAGCCTTGGCAATCTGAGCGGTTGAAAAATTGTTACTCGTGATTAA
This sequence comes from Streptococcus catagoni, assembly GCF_011421425.1. Taxonomy (GTDB): domain Bacteria; phylum Bacillota; class Bacilli; order Lactobacillales; family Streptococcaceae; genus Streptococcus; species Streptococcus catagoni. The sequence goes on along the minus strand of NZ_WPCW01000002.1, from coordinate 206,122 downwards.
TTGCAAGACGTTAGTATCAATTTCTAGCGGTGTATATTCCATTGTGCTATCAAATACTAGCGGACTTCCACCAACAGAACCTTCTCGCATTTTCTCAAAGTCTTGTCGCGCTCTTTGCCGTGCTTCTCCACTTAATTGAGCACCTTTCATGGTTAAGATACCGCTAGAAAATCCATCTTTGAAGAATTTAATTAAGGTATTGATACCGCCAGTTTGCAAATCAATCTCATCTCCTAACGACAATAGCGGAGATCTGCCAAGGATTGTGTCATGGCTAAAGAATTTCCAGTGTATGACATCATGAGCAAAGCATTTAATTTGTTTACCAGTCAAAGTGTCAGTAAAAGTGTAGACAATATCATGATTGTCCGTTTCCTCAACTGTTGTTTCTGATGGTCTGTAAAACTGAAACTGCAAAGCCTGACCTGTTTTTGGATTGCGCAGAATTCGGGAAAAGGAGTTGCCGGTCAAAATGGCATTGACTGCCATAGCAAATTTCCAAGTCCTAGCACTCGCATTATTTGTGGATTTAACATTTAAAAGATAATTAATATCTTCGTCATGGATAATATCGCCGTTAACGTCCTTTTTAACAAGAGGAAACCTAGCAATATCTCCAGCAATAATAGACGTTGCTGTTAAAATATCGCTGTTTTTTAATGCCGATACACCTAAGTATTTTTGAGAGACATCACCAGCCAAAACAGATGATATATAGTCATCGTAGGACACCTTTGAACTGCCCAAAGGTTGAAAAAAACTCATAGATTCTCACCTCCTTTCTACCGAAGGCATAATAAAAAGCCGTATCGCTACAACTTAGCTTGATTTGTAAAGGGGTCGAATTCGATACGGTTAACCTTTATTTGCCTCGTTTGCTAATCTGCAAATGCTTTATTTGAAACTTTGGCATAAACATCTACGTAAGTCTCTTTTTTATCGCCATTGTGTGTGACCTCTGCATAATCACCACATTTTTCACCCGTTTTAATTTGATTTGTACTGACAAGCGCTTTCCAGTTCTGCAAAGTCTTGCTGAACCAGACTACAAAGCAGTCTTCTGGTTTAATTTCACGACCAGAAAGACGTGTAAATTCTTGTGATGCTAGTTCTTTAGCTTTTCTGTATATCCCATATTATTTCTTTCCCCACTTCCGTTTATAATTTTTCTCAATGTAGTTAACGTCAATTGCAATATCTGCAATAGCTGATTGATTATCTAAAGCTAAGCCTTTAACTGCTGCCAACTCGTTATTTGTTGCTTGAGCATTTGCTGACACAATGGCTCGTAATTCAGTGACTTCTTTAATTAGCATCACAACTGCTGTTTCCAATTTACATTTTTTCTTAATACGTTTATTCATGTCTTCCTCCTATGCTATCTACGTAGGTAGCTAAAATAACTAAGATAAGACCACTTGATATAAAGCCGACCTTATCGCCAAACAAAAAAAGACCGTATATTAACAGTCCTAATCCAATCAACAAGATTAATGTATGTATGTTTTTTAAAATAAAACCAATCAAAACAGCGTCTCTCCTCCTAAAATTTTCTCACTTGTCCAGTAACCAGAGCCGTCAAATGGCTCTAAGTAACAAACTGCATACCCGTCTAAAGCTGCGTCCAGAGGGTCTATCTTATTGCTATTCTTATTCTTATCAATCCTCATACCATTGTTATCAGTCTTGATATAGGCGTTGTTTACAGCCATGGTCAGCAAAGGGTTACCAGAGTGCTTTATTTTACCTTTTTTGAGGTCGTCACGGAATTGTTTTGTCGGCATGTTCAAAACCATTGTCGTTTGACTAACCTCAATCAGAGGCCACTCTGGATGCCTTTTTTCAATCATTGTAAGTAATGTTCCAAATTGATAAGGGTCATAACAAATTCCATTAACTTCCCAGTCATTTGTATAGACCATCTCTTCAATTTTTTCTAGGACACGCTCATCATCAATAACCCCGCTTTCAAGTGTTGTTATCTCACAATAGCCTTGACGTTCTAAATTACTGTAAGACACTCCGTCGCGTTTTTCTTTGGCCGTCAACCCGTACTTTGTGGCGACAAAAGAGAAGCTATCCAAATACCAATAATCATCCATCATGATTACAGGACTAATGGCAAATAAATCACTAACACGGCCTACATCAACACCGATCCAAACCCTACGCTTTGTAGTGTCTGGTTTTTCAATTTTGGCATCTTCCCATGTTTGCTTGTCGATATAAGATTCCTCACTAGATTGACGCCACATATTAAAGTTTTTTACTAGGACCTTATTAATTTCACCAGTCTCCAAAGATGTTGATCGGCGTTTCCTGAGGTAATCCATTATTTTTTCATTAAGCGCTTTGACTTCTAAAATTGGATTTGACTTAATCCAGGTTGATTCATCTTTTATTTCTTCTTCTGAATCTTGCTCAGCAATATAAGCAAAGTAGCTGTCATCTTCGATTTCGCCATTTAGTAATTTCTCGACGTAGTTATACTCAATTGTGTGCATTGGTACATTTAGATCAAGTCCAGCTGTTGAGATAATCAAGATTAATGGATTGTCTAACTGACCTTGACCAGATTCCAATAACTCAATCATTTCATTTGTTTTTGATGCTGCATACTCGTCTAAAACTCCAACATATGGCTCAAAGCCATCAACTGCACCAGTATCGCGACTAAGTGCTCTGATGTACGATTCATCCTTTTTGTTAGTCAACTCATCTCGCATGACTTTTGTAGCTTTTCTGATATCTACATCCTTTGCTCTTAATGCCTCAAGCTGTTTCTTAGCCATGGTCCATGCGATCTTAGCTTGCGTCCTATCATTAGCTGTACAAAACAACTGGCGACTCATTGCCGGATTATGGCCGAACAAAAACTCATAAAGCAAGATACCAGCTATTAAAATTGTTTTACCGTTTTTACGAGCTACTGATATAAGAGCCTTTTTAAATCGTCTAATGCTTGTGTCAGCTTTTTTCCGCCAACCGTAAATGTTACCAACATTAAACTTTTGAAACTCAGCCAATGGATATGGTTTACCAGTTTTTACATCTGGTAATAATTCCATAAAATCTATGACGTTTTGAGCTTTTTCTGGAACATAAGTATAAACATATGGAGCTAGATTAATTTTTTTGAGGTCATCCAAATGACGGATACAAGCTTTGATAACTTTTTTTCCTGCCACACGAGTACCGTCTACAACATCTTTAGCATAATAAAAAGCGCTGTCTTTATAGACATCGCTAATTGTTGAGTAATCGTAAGTAATTGTGATAACCTCCTTTCAAATTATCCTCCAAATTTATCAAACAAACTTTTCGGTTTTTCTTCTTCTTTTGGTATAAACATTTTCATACGGCTATCAACTGTTAGCCCTAACTGACTTGCACTGCTTCTAATGTGAGCCGTCGCTTTTTCTAAAGTTAAAATAAGCGGACTTGGAATCAATCCTTTATCTAGATCGTTCGTAAAATAACCAACCTCATCTAATTTTTTTGCAGCTGCTTTATATATCGCATACCATGTACAATAACTTTCTAAGATGGCTCTATCAAGATTCCTAAGGGGTAGGTTTTGGAGATCATCTATAATTCTTTTGTATTCAGCCCTTGCAACTTGATTTAAATGTTTTGGCGGTGTTATTTGTAGTTTAGATAATCCGTCAGAAGCCTTATTCTGTGCGGTTTCTCTTGCTATTTTTTCTTCTTTTGTGAGGTGTTTTTTTGTTGTTTCAACCACCTTTAATTTTCTTCCCATAGAACCTCCTTTACACGAACTTTACAGTTTTAAAAATTTCAAAAAGGGAATTTTTTGCACGGAAAAGGGCGCGTTCTTTATTTTCTGAACGATATAGCCCCGTTCAAAATGAATGGGGGTAGTTTCCGAATGTTTGTGCCGTATATTGTTTTTTTATAGCCATTTATTCGCTATGGCTTTTACACCTTTCTCTTATCGCTTTACTGTCGTTACAAGCTTTACAGCTTGCTTGCAAGTTATTCCAATCTAATCTTTTGTTCCAATCTTTTTTACACTAATAATGTGGTCAGTCATAGTCGCTTCGCCACCACACATAGCACAAACATAATCGCTTTGTAATAAGATTTGCTTACTTGTCTCTCTCCATATCTTAGAGTTATAAAACTGTTTAGTCTCTTTATCATACTTCCAGCGATTGCGATTGTAATCACGATACTCTGCTGATCTATCGTCGTAGTCGACCGTTGTACGCCTACCTCCAGCAATGGTTAGCTTCTGCGGCCTCATACCCTAACCTCGCCAATTAGTCTATTGATATGATGAACTAATGTTGTGTATGGGATAGTATAATCATTGTCAACGTATATATTACTTACTTCTTTATCCCATTGTGATTTGCTGTACGGATATTTATTTGATCTCATTTGTTATCTCCTGGTTTTTGTGTATTTTATACACATTATGTATTGACATCCACCTTATTTATGTGTATAATATAAGTATAGAAAGTGAGGTAAGCAATATGCCAAGAACCGCAAGAGAAATCATCAAACTCTTGAAAAAGAACGGCTTTGTAAAAGTCAGTCAAAACGGTAGCCATGCAAAGTACAAAAACTTTGAAACAGGCAATATCACAATCGTGCCCATGCACAAAGGTGATATTCCAAACGGTACCGAAGACGATATTCTCAAGAAGGCAGGGCTGAAATAAGCCCTGGCCATCTTGGTTATTGTTTACCTAGAAAGGAAAAAATTATGTTAATCTATCCAGCTATATTTACACACGATGACGAAACTAGCTCAATTGGCGTTCGTTTTCCAGATGTTCCTGAAGCTATTACTTTCGGCAACAATTTAGAACACGCCTATGAAATGGCTGTCGAAGTCTTAGGTTTTGCCCTCGAAGACTATGCTGACTATCCAAAGGCTAGCTCCGTTTCCGATTTAAAAGAACAGTATCGTGATTCTGATATTGCTTTAATTGGCATTGATATGATTGCCTACATGAAAAAATATCACTCCAAAAAAGTCCGCAAAAACGTGACTATCCCTGAATGGTTAAACGACGCAGCCGAAGATAAAAACCTCAATTTTTCTCAAGTCCTTACTGAAGCGCTTGAATTAAAATTGCAAGCATAAGAGCCACTTAGTGGTTCTTTTTTGCATAATAAAAAGCCACCACTAAGTGATGACCAATCTCGTCCACGCTATGACCTGATAACAGTTACCACATGCAAGTGTGTACCTTTAACATAACGCTACTAATAATAGGAACAGTCGGAATCGAACCGACACAGTGCAATTGCATTCGAGGCTCTACCTCTTGTAGCTTTCCAATCACTACTCTATGTTCCTAATGCCTTCAACCAATAGGCAGCTGTGACCGTTTTTTTAATTATCGACTACAAACTGGTACGCATTGTAAAGAGACAACATGCAGTCTTAATCCTACTGAGGCGGCAGGATTCGAACCTGCTCCTCTAGATTAAAAGTCTAGCGCTCTGCCACTAAGCTATATCTCGTTGTATTTAGGTTTGACATAAAAATAAAATGGAGTTTCAACACGAGGAACCAAAACAGGCAATACTTGTCTCTTCCTAAATACTTCATGCTACCATAATATCACTTAGAATGGATATTTTGGGAATAAATGGATATTAGATTTTGAATACCTGATTTCCTGATATTCTGAAACGTTTTTGGATGACCGTTTAGTTCAATCGAGATATCTTTCCAGCTCATGCCATTTACATAGAATAGTCTTAGGACTGCAGTTTCAATTGGATCATGAAGCTTGTCAATCATATATACCAGCTCACTACGTTCATCGTATAACATACTTATCTCAGCTTCTATCTCTTTTGCTTTATCTACAATTTTTATGTTCAGGTCTTCTGTACTATTTGACTCACTATCTCCTTTTGGTTCATCAGAAAATTGTGGGGACTTTTGAATTCCTGCTTTTAGAGAAGTTAACTCATCTTTTTTTGACCTAATGATAGTATCAAATAACCTTAATTTCTTTAGTCTTATAATAATCTCTTCAGTCATTTGTTACCAACTTTCTAGTAATTCTTCCTTAGTTTTAGCAGTTAAGAGGGTTCTAATTTTTTCGCCGTCTGGTGTCACATAGTTATTCCAAAACTCACTATCTGTACTAGCAGTAAATCCTGTTAATTGTACTGGTAAATAATATACCTTGTTTAAATTAATATTCATTTATTATCTACCCCCCATTTCCAGTAAGTTCAGCAATTCTAGCTGTCTTCTTAGCTAGTTGCTCATGACACCTATCAATCTGTTTCTGTAATCCTGATATTTGTTGTTGATAATCATTACTAGCGAACTGATATCCAGTATAAATCCCTGCAACAAAAACAATAAAGACAATACTAAATGCAATAATATTTTTTCTCATCGCCTACCATCCTTCCACTTGATCAACTGTCCATCTTGATTAGACTTCCAGTCATTAGGAACTCTTGCTGATGTATTTTCAACATAGACAATCTTTTCTATGATAATTGTCTTGGACCTACTCTCAATAGCAGCATCATCCCAACCGACTAGCCAAGCTGGACTAACATCTAACACTTTTGCAATAGCCTCAACAGTTTGCAATGATGGTTCTGATGTTCCTTTATAATAATTAGCCATGGTGGTTGCTTGTATGCCGCACAGTGATGCAAATTCTTTTTTATTCAATCCTTTTGATAATCGAAGTTCAGTTAACCTTTCTGCTAGTTTCATGAGTTTACCTCTTTTGCTTTTTCTTCAAGCCATTCCCAGATGAGATGGAATTGACCATTAACTAAAGAGTCGTTTCCAAACAATTCACAGATAGCAACAATTGATTGATTGGCCCATTCCCAATATGCTAATGTTCCAAAACCAACCTCTTGCATTTTCTTATTACTTTGTCTCATCCATTCTGGAACAACTCTTTCAAAAAAATCTATATAATCAATTTTCATAATTGTTCAACCTTTACGTAAATTCCAACTGTATCTGCCCAAAACTTTTCGATTATTTCTGATGCTACTTGCGCATCATCATTCCAGAATCCTATTTCAGTCATGCAATCCTTAAGCAGCTTATTCAAATTATCTGTGTCAGGCTTGGATGTTTTATACTGGCCATTGATTGACTTCTTAGTCATCGGAAATAACCACTTGACTGTCAGCCTGATTGGTCCACTTATTTTCTGATCAGGCTTGTATGCAGACAACAAACTCATGTATTTTGCCCTGGCCTCCTTAAGTGTGTCAGGTTCATAAAACTGTGGTTTCCCATTTACCACACGGACCTTTTTTTGTTGATGAGTAGTCGTCGGTATTTTTTTCATTGGAATAAAAAATTCAATTGTCATGATCGATACTATCCAAATTTATTTTTTCAATTGCTGCACGTTGTTCTAAAATTTTTAGATACGCACCCATTGCATGCCACTGAGCCAACAATAATTCGATTGGGCATTTTAGTTCAAAATCTAAACTATCAAGGTAATATCTATTAATTATTACTGACAATTTTTCGGCACGACTTTTAAGTTCTTTATACTCAGTCACCATTCTTTTTTCGTATTCTTCCATTTTTGTCACTTCCCATCTTTTTTATTTTCGCGCTTAGTCAATGTCAAGGGACATGGTTACAGGGTTACAAGGGGGAGGTTCTAGACCCCCTTGTTCCTGTTCATGTACCTATTGACCAATTGGGACATTTCCCTAAATATTCCTTGAGGAACGAAAGGAATATTCTGTCCCTCAATTTTGTCCCTCAAAAGTCAGGGACATTTTCGATAAATTCTCGAGTTTGTCCCTATTTTTGTCCCTGAAAATCGAGCAATAGGGACACGGACATTTTCGAGTTTGTCCCTATTTTTCAGGGACATTTTCGAGGGACACTTTCGAATTTGACCCTCGATTTTGTCTGTCCCTGTCCCTGTCCCTCTGTGAAATATTCACAAAATTTTATTGCTTTTGAGGTTCTTCTATTGGTAAAATTTGTTTATTTTTAACTTCAAATTTGCCATTTTCTTTTACCCATCTGCGGATAGTTTTTTCAGAAACTGGCTTATCTTCAGTAGAGAAATATTCGATTAAGTTATCGATTGTGACTGGTTCTGTCCCATCATTTAATGAATTAATAGCAGTCTCTACTTTTTGAGATTTCTTTTCCCTGGACTCTTTTGGGCTCTTTTTCTCAAAGTTTTTCTTCCAAGGTGGTGTGCTATCTTCCAGTGATATATCAGCTAAAACACCAGAGTTATCAACTTCATGGACTGGATAGCTGAACCACATATTAACTGGTTTAAACTTAGCAAACTCACGTAACGTTCCTTCAACTCTCCAACCTGTACTGATTTCTATGGCATGTTTAACTGATTCTGCTTTATCAATATATGGCTTACGTTTTAAAATATCAGGTATAGCTTTATCAAAATGTTGCTGCATCTGAAATCGACTTTCTAAATCGTCAAGGCTAATATTTGTTTGATAATAATCTTGATTCAATGTTTGAATGGCTTCTTGATAAACTTTAGCAACTGCTTTTTCTGACCTTGCCTTGACTAATTCTTCAGTTAAGTCAAGCTCTACTAAGTCAATCAATGCATCAGGATCACGAGCAAACACTCCTGAACCACTGGCACGGTCCATTGACTTTTTACCACCTTGGCTACCTTTTGAATGGTGATGACAATAGATAACTGCTGAACCTAATTCAGTTGCTACTTTGTCAAACTGATTGGTGAAATGGGCCATTTGGTCTGCACTGTTTTCGTCACCAGTAAGCACTTTGTAAATTGGGTCAATAATGATAGCTTGATAATTCTTTTTGAGTGACCTACGAATTAGCTTTGGTGCTAATTTGTCCATTGGTACTGTCTTCCCACGTAAATTCCAAATATCAATATTATGGATATTATTTGGTGCTAGTCCCATGGCTGCATAAACATCTTTGAAACGATGTAACGCTGATGGTCTGTCTAATTCTAAGTTAACATATAAGACACGACCTTTTTCACAGTCCCAACCAAGCCACTGTTTCCCTTCAGCAAGTGCAATTGATAATTCAATCAATGCAAATGATTTACCTGCTTTAGATGGACCTGCAATTAACATTTTATGACCTTGACGTAAAACTCCTTTGATTAACTCTGGAGCTAAGTCAGGCATGTTGTCCCACTCGTCTGCTAGTGTTTCAGGATCAGGAAGGTCGTCGTTAAGGTCCTCAATCCATTGATACCATTCTTCATAGTTTATTTTACCTATGTTAGTATCAATTAAAAATTGTTTGTGCCCATCACGAGTGACACCAGGCATACGAGATAAACGACTAGGGTTGCGGTTTTGTGTATCAATATCTAGCCCATTTTTTCGACAAATTTGATAAATGTAATCAACACGCTTACGATATTCTTGATAGTCTCTAGCATCTACTTTTACGACTGCATGAAGTGATTTATTACCACTGTGAACTAATGCTGCAATTGGCAACTCAAGTTCTTTGAATAAGGCATATTGCTTACCAAGTTCCATGCTATCTGATTCAACAAGTGCATATCGGAAATCAGTCACGTTATCATTTTTGACGCCATTTCCATCCAACGGATTAAATCGAATCCATGCACCCGCCTCTTTTTTATAATCCCCAAAAGTCGCTCCTAAATCGTCAGGATATTTTTGAAGTGATTGAATAAGTTCGCCGGCTGTTCTATCGTATGATCCTTTTGTTGGCTTATAGATTGTCTTCCCATCATCGGTTGTAATTGGATAAGTCTCGGTGACATATCCAACCTTATCAGTTGATTCAAATAAAGTATCTATATAAGTGATTAAATCTTGAACTGGTGACCAATTAGTAGGCTCTTTGATTTCCTTTGCTTCTACCCAGTTCTTATCGACGATTTTATAATCACGGTCTATTGTGTCATCCCAGCCTAGTTCATGAGCATCATCGCTATTGCGATATTCTGATTCCCACCCATAATCTTTGGCCAGTTGTGTAATTGTTGCTCCTGTTATAGTACCAAGTCCGTTGCCTTGGAAACTATCCCATTTTGCGAAACACTCACCCTTTTTGTAACGGACATCTGCTTGAGACCAAACGTCCCAATCCATTGCAGTATACCCTTCGTGTTTAAGGGCAAATCCAACATTCACCCATTCTTGATAAGAAAGTTTTGACGGATCAATATATTCAAGTAATGGTAATAAATCAAACTTTTCTTCTGTCATTCTTTTCTCTCGCTTCTTTAACTATTCTTTCAATATTCCATCCTAAATTTAATTGATTAATTACAGTCCAATAAGTCACATTTAACTTGTCAGATAACTCAGAAATAGTATATTGTTTACCTTGATATGATATACGCCTATTATTAGTTTTGTTATTTTGTTGAAGTTTCATGTTAACCCATCGGCAATTAGAAGGATGATAATCTTTTTCTGGATTTATTCTGTCAATAGTTAATGAATCTTCATATCCATTTGATAATGCCCATAATCTGAACTTAATAAAAGTATGCCATTCATTGCAAACTGCTATACCTTTACCACCATAATATTTATAGTTATCATTTTTAAAGTTATAGCATCTATTCATCATGCCTTTCCAAATTCTATAAAGTCTTGTACTTGAATAACCTTGTGCTTTTTCGTTTTTGCGAGCACATCCACAAGATTTTGTGTATCCACTTCTTAATTTACTACCAATTACAACAGTCTTATTTCCACAATCACAGATACAATTCCAACGAGCATTGCCACTCTTGGAATTTTCTTGATTACGATTAATAACTGTCAATGAACCAAATCTAAGTCCATCTAATTCTTTTAAGTGACAATATTCTCCCATTTTATCTCCTACTCTGGCTGATAACTATTTACTTCAACACCTCTTGGGATTCTCCATCCGTTTGCGGCAATACGATTGATCATATTGCTAGCTTGTTCAAATTTCCACATCCCAACATTTTTAAAACCATAAATTTCAAGTCTTCTAATCTGTTTAGGGGTTGTTAAACCACTATCTTTACGTTTATTTAGGCGGTCAAGCAATTTACTAGCTTTACCAGCATTACCAATGTCATCTGTGTAGATTCCATATTTTTCAAGTGATTTCAGTTGTTTTTCAGAAGGTGATGCCATTTCCCATCCAAAAGATGGAACATAGTCAGCTAAATCTTCTGCTTGGATAGACATTTCAAATTGTAGTGGATCAACTAGCTTGCGTTTTCTCTTACGCATTTCTTCTAGTTGTTTAGCAAGTGCTTCTTCTCTCTCAGAAACAACATCCTTTGCTGCCACTTCCTCAGCTTCAATGAGTTCAAATGATACTTCAGTTTCTTCAGTCATGTTTTCAATCATCTTTTTAGCCACTTCTGGGCTATCTGTGATTAAGTGTGCTGGTCTACAAAGTTCATGGCGTTCTGTGTGCCATAAGAAATCTAATAGTAATAGATTTTCTTTACCTGGTGCTAAACGTGTCCCGCGACCCACCATTTGACTATATAATGCACGTACTTTTGTTGGTCTTAGGACTACAACACAGTCAACTATTGGGCAATCCCATCCTTCAGTTAATAGCATTGAATTGCAAAGAACATTGTATTTGTCTTTATCGAAGTCTTCTAGGATTTGAGCACGGTCTTGTGAATCCCCATTCACTTCTGCTGCTTTAAATCCTTTTTCATTTAAGATATCTCTAAACTTTTGACTAGTTTTGACAAGCGGTAAAAATACTACTGTTTTTCTATCTGAACACTGTTTAACCATCTCATCAGCAATTTGTTCCAAATAAGGATCTAATGCAGTTCCAACTTCACTTGCTTTAAAATCGCCTGCTTGTTGACTGACACTTGATAGGTCCAATGTTAGTGGAATTGTTACGGCAGTAATTGGTGATAAGAAACCTGATTTAATAGCATCAACTAACGAGTATTCATAAGCTAGACTATCGAAATATTCTCCAAGATTGCGCTTGTCGCCTCTGTCAGCCGTAGCAGTAACTCCTAACACATTACTCTCTCCAAAGTGTGTTAGGACTCTCTGATAACCATCCGATATAGCATGATGTGCTTCATCAACTACAATTGTGTCAAAATAATTAGGTGGAAATTGTCTCAAACGTTTCTCTCTCTGCATCGTTTGGACAGACCCAACAACAACTCTAAACCATGAACCTATCGAGGTATTCTCAGCTTTCTCTAAAGCTGTCCCCAATCCTGTTGCGGTTATTAGTTTATCGCTTGCTTGCTCCAATAATTCTGATCTATGAGCTAAAACAAGAACTCTTTCACCTTGTCTAACTCTGTCTTCAATAATTTTCGAAAAGACAATTGTCTTACCACAGCCAGTGGGAAGGACAAGTAGAGTCCTCTTCTTGCCTTCTTCCCATTCTTGCTGTACTTTAGACCTCGCCTCTTCCTGGTAAGGTCTAAGTTTCATTAGAATCCTCCCCAGTTACCTTGAGTTTGTTGAGTTGCTTGTGGTTGTTGCATTGGTTGTGTAGGCTGTTGTGGAGCAAAGTTTTGAGCTGGTTGAATGTTGGCATTTAATACTTTTGTCCAGTCGACTTCGTCAGCATAGATCATTGATTTGATATTGTCATATTCATTATCAGCATATTGGCCAGTTCCTTTACGTTTGTTGATACGAGCAACACCCTTTGCACCAACAACAGTATTCCAATTCATTTTTAATGGTTCACCATGTTTCTTTTGACCAATCGCTCCAAAGAAAGCTGATAGCATACCTTCAGTAGAACTATGTAGAAATAAATTATGAGTTAAGATTGAGATACCTTCTGTCGTTTCAATTTCAATAGTAATAATAGCTTTATTACATGCCGGTAATTTCGCATCTTGACTTTTTGGTGTATGTCTTGCACGTTCGAAGTTTGTTACTGTAAATTGATAATCACCGGGTGTTAATTGTACAAATCCTGAGCTATCTTTTTCGATTACGTCATCCCATCCAAATTCACGATCAAAGTTATTAGTGTTAAAGTCTGTCATTTTTGTTTCTCCTATTTTCTATTAAGCTAAAATTGTAATGTTAGTTTGATCAGCAAGTTCTTCTTTTAGGTAGTCAGCAATGTTATTGATTGCATCTAATCGCCATTTACCACCATCTGCCTCAAATAAGGCCATATTCGCTTGTTGGTTAATACGGAAGATAAATTGGCTAGATGGTTGCTCAACTTCTGCAAATGTTCGATAAGGGCGAAGTGTCACTGGATTTGGTGCCTTTGCTTTAGCAAGACTAGCAACACCTTGTTTAATTGTCGCAGTTTGTCCAACACCATCGTCAATAATTTCTGAACCATTTTCAATTTTCAAGGCACTAGCAAATTCGATTACAGTGTTACGATCATCAGCATCAACAAATAATGATTGCAAACTAATATTAAAATCAGCAGCTGATTCATATCTACCAAAATTAACCTGAGGAATGATTGCTTCAACACTTACCAAAACATTACGATTCAATTCGTCATCATCTTCTTCACAGACAATAACTTCACGAGGTCCTTCTACAATAACCATGAGACGTTTTTTATCAATTCCATTTAAGTCAGATTTTAGATAGTCAACTAGACTATTCAATGTATTTAAATTTAACGTAGACGAATGATGTTTTGTTTTAAGTTCGGTAAGTGCATATTTATTTCTGTCATAATATTCTTTACCATCTTGACCTGTAATTGTTTGTGGCGCTTCATTCGCCAAATTTACAGCATATTGCATAGCATCTTTGATATTTTCTGTCATGTTAGTTACCTGCTTTCTTTTGTTTATTAAAATCAATTACGTCTTCATTGATACCTTTTTCGAGGTGATCAATTGGTTCGCCGATGTCAGTTCTTAGCACTGCTTCATCGTCAAAATAAGTTTGACCAGGGATTTTACTTTTTAATTCATTTGCATATACTGTTCCATCTTTCTGACCAACTAAAACAGTTGTTGCAATACCTGTTTGAGGCGCTAATGTTGATTTAACTTCCATTGATGTACTAACGACTTCTCGAGTTTCATCTGGTGTCATTGTAAGAGAAATTGTTAGTTTACGTTTTATTTTGATATCAGTGTTAGGATCAAGAATATTATCAAAAACTTTTTCAAGTTCTTTATCTACTTTTTCTTGTAGACCACCTTCACCAATTGCTGATAAGTCTAATTTGATTGTTTTATCCATTGTTTGTTATACCTCGCTATTATTTCTAATTCCCAAAATCTATGCCCCCTCCACGGTAAAGGGTATGTCTGGATTTGTTCTTACCTGTGTTTTAATTACTTCCAAAGTCGGAATCCAATTGGCTACAATCATATCCCAATAATCAGTTGGGAAGTTTTCCACTGGTGTATCAACTGGGAAGTGATTACGAATGAATGCAACTTGTTGTAATTCTTGTGGCGTTACATCCTCAGGTTGCATTAAGTCAATTAATGCTTTAGGCAAGGCTGGTGGATATGATACTTGTTGAGATGGTGCTTGTGGCGATGGTTGCACTGGTTCAGATGTCTGAGTCTGTTGAACTTGATTATGTGCGGGTTCGTGTGCGGATTGAGCAGGCGCCGGTTGTTGTGTTGATGGCATTTCTGCTACTGGCTGACTTGATGCTTGTGCGAATATATGTGCGATTGCAGAATAATCAAGTGGCAATTCAGGCGGTAGGCCATGACGATTTTTAGCATCCCAAGCTGGATGATGTTGCGTATAAATAACACGCTGGCCACCAGTTGCTTTTTTCTTCTTGGTGTCTGATGTCATAACGACTGTTTTGTAGTTGGCAAATAGGACCATGTCAGCCCATTCTTTAACTAGTGGTGCAGTTTGCGAACTTGTCTTTTTACCAAGCTTTAATTCATAACGATCGTATGCTCCCATCTCATCAGGTTGTTCAAATTTACGCATTTGAGCATGAGCTGTCAGTACAATATTAATTCCAACTTCAATTAAATCTTGCAATAGATTTAGGAACCGTCCCATTTCTTCTCTGACATATGTGTAACCATTGCCATAACCAAAGTCTTCAATTCCTTTTTTGCCATGCTGTGCGCAGACATCTTCAACTATCAGGCTTTCAGCCCAGTCAATAGTATCTATGATTAAAGTTTTGCAGCATGTTGGATTAGCTTTTATAAATGCTATTTGATTCTTTAGCATTGTGTAACTTGTCGGTTTATCCTCCATACGAGCGACATCCATGTTATCTGTTGAGCCTTCTGTGTCTATAAATAGCGGTTCTGGGAATTGTGCAGCAAAGCTTGACTTACCAATTCCTTCAGGGCCATAGATAACGACACGTTGCGCCCTTGCTCGTTTTCCTCTAGTAATTTGCATTAGTTTATTCCCTTTCTAAAAGTCCCATTTTTTAGGTGCTGCAACTGGCTGATGATTTTCGTTTTCGATTGAGTAACCATCTTCAATGATGATTGAACATTCATCACCAGTTGATACACGAGTTGCAATAGCTTGAAGTCCTTCTTGCTCTAACCAAACCCCAAATTCTTGCAATGTGTTATTGTCCATTTGCTCTAACTTATCAATAAGAACAAAGCCGCATTCAGGTTTTAACTTGCGGACAATAGCTGTGGCAACCATAAGCTGTTGTGATCCTGACATGTTATCCCATTCTTGACCTTGGTAAAGTAGCTTACCGTCATCAACTGATAAACCTTCCAGTGGCAAGTCAGCGTTTGTTAATAGATTACGTTTAGACTGTCTGATTTTCTCAATGTCATTACTTAACACTTCATACTTATCACGGTATTGTTTAGCGTCTTCCTCAGCCTTATCCTTGTCTAAGTTAGCCCGAACTTTGCGATTGATTTTGTCAATCTGTGCAATGTTATCTTCAATCTCAACAGTTGACTGGTCATTTAATTCCATGGCATCAGTATTAGCAATCTTCAAGTCATGGCTAAGTTGTTCTGTCTTAGCTTCAGCTTCAGCTAACAACTTGCGAAGTCTATCAACTTCAATAATTGATTGATCATATTCATAGCGGATTTTTTCAACATTTTGACGTTTACGAGCATTCTCACCATTTTGTGCTAAGATTGCTTGTTGCTGTTGAATTAATTCAGAAATTGAAATCAATTCCTTCGGTGCATCTGGAAAATATATTTGTTCTTTGGCGAATTTCTCTTTTTGGTCAGCAATTACACCGATGGCATGTCGTTGGTTATAGACCTCACCTTCTTTTAATTCCAACTCAGCTAGTTGATCACCAACTCCAATGATTTGAAGTAATGTTTTTGCCTTATCAGCTGGAGATTGTTCCATAAACTTAGGAAGATTAATCGCCAATTCTTCAACAAAGCTATCTAACAATTGCTGACCTGCTTTTTGTCCATTTGGATCAATAACTTTTAGACTTGCATTTTTTCCTTTACGCTCAACTACAAGACCATTTGACATAGTAATTTTAAGCGTAGGCGGAACCTGTGAGCCATCTCGCATTGCTTGACTAGGTTTGTACTTATTACCACCTAATGCCCATGCAATTGAATCTAATACACTTGTTTTCCCTTGATTATTATTCCCACCTATGATTGTTAATCCAGCTGCAGATGGTTCAACTTTCACTGCTTTGATACGTTTGACGTTTTCAATTTCAAGCTTATTAATCGTCACTGTCATTTCCAAGTCCTCCTATTATTAATTTACTTTCAGTAATGACTTTTTCAGAACTGATGATTTGTGCATTTGCCAAGCCATAGTTTAGTAAGGCATCTGTTACTTCCTTAAGTGTTAAGTCACATTCATTTGCAATATTTGCAATTTCATCATAGATATTATTTGAATATCTAATTCGTGAATATGTGTTTTTGGGTTGTCTTTCTACTTCAATCATTGTCACCACTCCATTCTTTTTCCAATAAGTTGCGGTCAATTTGATCTAATTCTTTAAGTCCATACTCAAGATGAGATTGTTTGATAAATCCGGCCGTCATTAAGACATCAAGCAAATTTGCTTTTGCGACATTTACAAAATAGTATTCTGTCATTTCATTTGTTAGTCGTTGATTCTCATCTTTTAAGAACTCGTTTTCGTTAATTACTTCCTGGATCATATTAATGTTTCTCCTAATCCCATACGCTTGTTGTAGTCGTTTTTACTCTGTTCCCATCCGTCATTTTGAATAGTCCATTGCTGCTCTTGCTTAGGTTCTTCCTTAGCAAAGATAAGTTTTTTAAGTAGTTTAATCATTTTGTTACTAACTCCATTTCTTTTTTCCAAGCATCAGTTTTTCTGTATTTTAGGTATTCTTCAAAACCTCTTAGTGTAACTGTGTGTTCGTTATCCCTGAGGTATTTCAATTGACTAGGAAGCTTTCGCATTTCTCTTCTTCGTTCGCCAACTTGTCTGACTGAGTAGCCTTTTATTCTAGCTATCTCTTTATCAGGTAAGCCAATATCGACAAACTCAAAGTCAAATGCTTTTGTAAATGTTGCTATATCCATTTTGTCCCTTTCTGTGGTATAATTACGTTAATATGTTTTAGCAAGTCGCTGTTCCCGCAGTGGCTTTTTTTGTGTATTATTCATTTTCAAATAACTCCCAAGGCTCACGAATACTGAGAATTTTTGAAACTTTGACTTTTAAATCAACACTACCCTTACCCTTAGTAAGTAAGTCAGTAATTGTTCCTGAGCTCCGCAAACCAACTGCTAATGCCAAGTCGACCCTTGTCCAGCCCTTTTCTTTTAATCGATGTTCGACTAGAGCTGACCATTTTTTATGTTGTTGACTCATTTTTTCTCCTTTCTGATATAATTAAAATAAAACTGTTGAGGATAAAATGCCACGTTACTCTGATTACAAATCTGCAAGAATTGAACTTGATAAAATTGAACAAAAACCAGAAAAATATCTAATAATCCACTATTCATGCGAAAGCTTTTATAACTTGAATGGAAAAACTCCAAAGATTGCATCAATTTCGGTTAGAAAGTTTAGTAATGGTCAAACAATGAATTTTTCTATTCATCAATTTGCTGAAATTTTGGACATTAAAATTAGTGATGACAATTACAAAACGGTTGAAAAAGAATTACTTACTAGTTTTTTCTCTTATGTTGAAAAAAACTATGACAAAACTTGGATTCATTGGAACATGAGAGATAATACTTTTGGCTTTCACGCTATTGAACAACGCTTCAAAGTCCTTGGTGGAGAACCCAAAATTATTGATGATGATAAGAAAGTAGACTTAGCATATCTATTCAAAAATCTCTATGGCGGATCATATATTGACAATCCACGTATTGAGAAACTACTTTTAAAAAATAAGTTGCAACCAAATCAGTTTCTTTCTGGTGCGCAAGAAGCAGAAGCGTTTAATAGTGCTCAATATAATGAATTAAGCATGTCAACATCTAGTAAAGTCAATACTTTTTCGAACTTTATAACGTATGCAATCAATGACCAACTGAAAACAAATGTCCCAAAATGGAAAATAAGGGGTACAAATATTATTGGTCTTTATACAACATTTACTTCAACTCTGTTTGGAAAGTTTTTAGTCTGGGCAATCAATTTCATTATCGGTGGAATAGTCGGAGCAATGATCGCCAAATACTTTTAGAATTTAGTTCAAGTTTTACTTGTTCTAGCTCTTTTTTAGCGTCTTCTTTAGTTATCAATGTTGGCTTGTCATACCAATCTAATTCAAGATAATACTTCTTATCAGATACAGATAGTTGTTCAGTAACCCATTGAAAATGTTCTAAGCGTCTTTGTAATTCATCCAAAACCTCACCTCCTGCTCCCTAATGGGAGTTTTTTTATTAAATGCAAAGCGAAAATATTTGCGAAATATTTAATTTAATGATTGACTTTTTTAAATCAATAGATTAAAATCAAGGTATAGTAAAAACACCGACAATAACGCTAATAAACTACTTATAAACTCGCCAAAGTTATATTTTTTAGTTTTATTTTTCGTTTTTTGTTTCGCTTTTATATTCGCTTTACATTCTATATTGTAATCTATTGATTAATAATTGTCAATTGTTTTTAATCAAAAAATTACATTATTTTTTGTTGAGCCTTAGAAAGGTTGACATATCAATGTTTCCAACATTTGAAAAAATCAAAGAACTGGCTGATAAACAAGGAATCTCAATAAATAGATTAGAATCAAATCTGGGTTACAGCAGAAATACTATTTACAACCTAAAAACCAAAAAGCCAAATGCAGAACGTATAGCCGAAATCGCTGACTATTTTAACGTCTCAACAGATTACTTACTTGGTCGCACTGATAATCCACAAATAGCAAAAGATGGTCAAGAATATACTTCTGATGATCTAAGAGAAATGGCCAAGAACGCTAAGACATTCGATGGTAAACCAGTCACTGAAGAAGATATTGAAGCCATTCAAAACATAATAGAAATTTACTTGAAGGGAAGAAGCTAGATGAAAAGAATCCATATCTTTATTGATGATTCTGGACGGCTAGAACCTCATTCAAAATATTTCGTATATGCTGGGTATTGCTTTATTGAGGATAAATCCAAAAATAAAGCTAAATCAATTTATAAAAAAAGAGTGAAGCAAATTGCTGATGAGAATAACTTTGATTTTGAACTTAAAGCCTCAAACTTAAAAGATTATAACCATCGCAACTCTTTGTATAAAGTTTTACGTCAAGAGTTGACTTTCTCCGTAGCTATAGATAATCACTATTTGAAAGATTATATCGTACAAGATAAAAAATCTCGTCAAAGATTTAAGGATTATGCCATACGTAGAATTATTAAAAAGCTTTTTAATAAATTGATATCACATGGATACGTTAACGCTGATGATGATATCGAATTATTTTTAAACATTGATCAACAAGGGTTTGCTACTAATGGCCTATATGGTTTAGGTGATGGAATTTTTGAAGAATTACATGAGGGAATTTATAATTTTAGTTATGGCAAATTTTTTAAACCAATTTTAACTGGTGATTTTAAAGTGTGTACAAAATCATGTGTGTCTGAAAACGATTATCTTATCCAAGCAGCAGATATTTTAGCAAACAGAATATGGAATTCATATACTATTAATGATTATAACTTACGAACAATACCTAATCATACATACCTGAAACTACCATAAAAAATAAAAGTTTTTCATTGACAAGAATATTAATGGTGTAGTAAACTAAACTTACAGGTTCAAGTACACTGTTAAATCAAACGGATTCGCGAATGATTATTTAAGCGTATGTTAAGTACGTCGCCTTCGTTTGGAAGCCCTTGTCAACTCGACAAGGGCTTTTTTTAATACTAATTGAAGGGAAGATAGTCTATGACTATTGATGAGGTCGTTGACTTATACGGAGTCACGCTTGCTTATTTTGATAATGAACTATGGCCAAGACCTGGTATCTATATAGATGAAATAAAAGTTGTTTTTGTAAACAGGACTTTATCTGAGGAGTCCAAAAAGAAAGTTATTTTCCATGAGCTGGGTCACATTGATCACGATTCTGGCCAATATCAAAGGCGACATGAAGAATTTGAATTGCAGGCAAATAGACATATGATTAAATGCTTACTTGAGGAAGAATTTGACAAAGTAGAAGATAAACACGAGTTTAACTACTTGTCTTTTATGCAAAGACATAATTTAAAGACCATAACTGATGAAGTTATGGTCATTGACGAGTATTACAATCTGCTTGATGCAGTGTAAATAAATACGGTAGATTTTTTTTCAATACGGTAGATTTTTTTCAATAATACAACATTTTTTGTTACATTAACCTATTTTATCGGTTATTTCAATATTAGAATACGGTAGATTTTTTAAAAAATACGGTAGAAATTCAAAGGAATTAAATAATGAAACTATTACCAGAAAACAAACACCTAGAGTATAAGGCTGCAAAACGATCACTCCCAAAAGATTTTTGGGAAACTTACTCGTCATTTGCAAATACTGAGGGTGGCCGAGTAATTCTTGGAATTACAGATGATCTAGAAGTGCAAGGCGTCTCAGATCCCGTAAAAATACAAGGAGAACTTTTTACTAATCTTAATAATATTCAAAAAGTTAATAAGAATCTTATTTCTGATAAAAATATTTCTATACAAGAAATTGATGGAAAGACAATAATAGAGATATTTATCCCAGAAGCTAGTATAAGTCAAAAGCCGATTTATATGAATCAAAACCCTAAGCAATCTTGGATTAGAGATTTTGAAACAGACAGGAAGGCTACCGATGAAGAACTTAAGGCGATGTTACGTAACTCTCAGGAAGACTTAGATAGTGATTTATTGGATGGTTTTGATATTTTAGATCTTGATGAAAATAGCTTGAGTGAATACAAAATTTTATTAAGTCAAACAGATAATCGATTCCAATCAATGAGCAATATGGATATGCTTATAGAAATTGGTGCATTCAAAAGGGATAGAAGTGTCACAGGAAAAATTGATTATAAACTTACCATTGGTGGATTATTATTTTTTGGAAAATACAATAGCATTACAAGCGCTCATGGTCTACAAAACTTCCATTTAGATTACTTTAATTACATTAATACAACTGAAAGATGGAGAGATAGAGTTGCTCCTGGTGAACCCGGTTATGCTAATATCAATATTTTTAGTTTTTACAGAACCGTACTCAGCAAACTAATTGCAACAATTGATTCTGAATTTGAGTTAGATAAAAATTTAAAAAGGACTACATATGTAAGGGATATTGAAGTATCATTGCGTGAAGCACTGGCCAATTCGCTTATTCATGCTGATTATTTTTCAGAAAACAGTGTAAAAATTGAAGCATATAATAGTTATTATAACTTTTATAATCCCGGCAAAATGAAGATTTCTGTAGAAGAGTTCATTAATGGAGGGACTCCAAAACCTCGTAACCATACTATAACGAATTTGTTTAGGAAAGTTGGAATTTCAGAAAGAGCTGGTTCTGGTGGACCGCAGATATTTGCAACAGCTCAAAATAATAAGTTAAATTTTCCTAATATTGAATTAGGTCAAAATAGTACCTCTATTCAAATTTGGAAAGTTGATATTGCTGATGCGCATCCTGATCTTGAAGAACAAGAAAAGGCAATAATAAAATTATTAACAAAAGAAATGGTACCACAGACATCTAGAGAAATAAAAGATAAGTTGAATTTATCAAAACATTATTTTGATAAATCAATCAAAAACCTAATTTCTAGAAATTTCATTGAACAAACTGGCCAAGGTAAGGCAACTAGATATTCATTGAAGACAGGAACTCGCGAATATTTAGCTTCGTTACAACAAATGTTTAACATTCTACAAAGTTATCATATTTCAAGGTAATAAAAAAGCCCCACACTATCCACCGACCAAAGCGAAGTGTGAGGCTAACTACGTATAAAAAAACAAGCATTAAATGGCTCGTTTTCTTATACCCATTTTAACATAGAAATGAGGTAAAAATCAATGTGGTCAGAAACATCAAAGACAGGACAAAAAAGATATGTCGAAAGATATAAGGATCCTTACACAGGTAAACTAAAAAGAGTATCTGTAAAAGTGGAGAAATTTACTGCCCAAGCAAAGAACAGAGCGGCTAAAGAACTACTAATTAAAATAAATGAAAAGCTAAGTATCAAGAACGATGTAGAAAAAATACTATTTGGCCAGTTATATGACGAGTTTGAGGAAAGTTGGAAACAAGGTGTTAGAAAGTCAACTGTCACTTCCTCCAGTAATATCAAAGCTGAGATAAAGAAAAGAATTCCGGACGACTATATTGTTAAAAATATTGACCGGAGACTATTACAGAAAATCATTAATGATTTAATCAAAGATGGTCGTTCTCATAACTATGTAGGCAAAGTAAAAGCTAAACTCAATCAGGTCATGAAGTATGCCATTAGAATGGGATATATTAGCATTAACGAAATGGACTACGTAGAAATGCCAAGGAAAGTAATTACCAGGGAAGTTCTTGAGAAGAAAAGGTCCAAGTATTTAGATCAGATAGAGTTTAAGCTATTCATTCAAAATCTAAAAGAAGAAGCAATCTGTGATTACAGAGTTAATAAGTATATCAGGATAGCAGAGGTCCTCTACCTAACGGGCATGAGGTATGGCGAACTTAGTGGACTTAGCTTTGACAATGACCTTGATTTTAAAAACAAAACCATTCATATCAGACATACTTTTAACTTTCCAGAGAAAATACGGACTGCCCCAAAGACAGCCAAGTCAGATAGAATTATCACTGCTCCCAATAGGGTATTTGAAATATTCAAAAAGCAGATGGCTGAGAACTTAAAAAACGGCTTTGAGACGGATTATATTTTCATCAATACAAAAGGTTACCCAACTACTCCAGAACGTGTCATAGGAGCTCTCAAGCGTCATGGACAGAAAGCTGGCATAGATAAGAACATTACAACTCATATCTTCAGACATAGTCATATATCTCTTCTTGCCGAGCTTGGCGTTCCGTTGCCTGCAATCATGGACAGAGTTGGCCATACTGACTCAAAGACAACACTAGAGATTTATTCCCATGTCACAGATAAAATGACCAATTATATCACGGATAAACTCAATAAACTAAATTACTAGACTTTGCCCCTTATCTGCCCCTATTTCAGATTTAAACAAAAAAAGAACCCTGTAAACGTTGATTTTACAGGGTTTTAATTATAAACGAAAATAGAGCACACGCCTGAAATCGCTTAGGGCTGCTGGATTCCTCCCCTGACCCACTTCACGCACAAGCGTTGCTCCAAGCTAATTGTAGCATAAATACATTAATTTGCCAACTCTGAATTTTGCTTCTTTTTTTCTAAAACTTTAAGAGCCTTCTTTTTCTGCCTGCTTTGTCTGAAAAATTCCTGCATGATAGCAGCGCATTCATCTGCTAAAAGGCCTGATTCCAACAAGACACGGTGATTCAATCGTTCATCTGTTAAGATTTGATAAAGACTACCAGCTCCTCCAAATTTTTGATTAGTGGCACCAAAAACTACATGGGGGATCCTGGCTAGACCAATTGCACCGCTACACATGACACAGGGTTCAATGGTCACAAAGAGGCTACTATCCAGCAAACGCCAATCTCCAACTGCTTCATTGGCCTGGTTGATGGCCATAATTTCAGCATGCATAATGGCCTGGTGCAACTCTTCACGGGCATTGTAGCCGCGCCCTATAATCTGCCCATCCTTAACGATGACACAGCCTATAGGGATTTCATCCTTAAGTAAGGACTTTTGGGCCTCCTTAAGAGCCTCCCTCATAAAAAATTCTTTTTCTTCTTTACTGTATATCATTACTCTTTTTTTCCTAAATGCCAAGACTTGTGAGGCAGGGCTATTTCAACAGGAATACCCTCTGAATATTTTTCTGTTTCTTTTTGTAAGATTTCCAAATGCCTGTCTGGGTCAATCCCTTGCGGTGGCAGTGGAGGAATATGTGTTAAAACAAGTTTCTTAACCTGAGCTTGGGCCGCAATTTGCCCTGCTTCCTTGGAGGTAAGGTGAGCCTGATGATTTTCATTGCCCTCATATAAATAAACATCTGCTAAGAATAAATCTGAACCCTGAGCAAAATCAGCCAAGGCTTCAAAATAGCCTGTATCAGCAGTGAACACTAGGATTTGACCAGTCTCTCGTTCAAGAATTCTAAAGGCGTAGCAAACCACGGGGTGAACTGTTTTTATAAAGGTGATATCAAAAGGTCCTATGCTTTGTTTTCCTGCAACATCATAAGCAACTCCCACTGAAACTTCTGGCATGGTCAGCTTTTCAAATTCATGCTGATCTTCATTATGGCCGTAAATAGGAAGGATTTTAGGATTCCATAAATGCTTAGGATAGAGTTGTCTGTAGTGTCTTAAGACTCCTAAGTCAGCCACGTGGTCAGGATGATAATGACTAATAATAACAGCATCTAAATCAAGAGGGCTAATAACCTTTTCCAGTTCATTGAGGGCTCGACTTCCTGCATCCATCAATAGCTGAAAACCATCTTCAGAAGTCAATAAATAAGAGGTTGTACCTGCATCCTTATAGGGATAGGCACCCCAAGAACCCAAGGTTGTAATTTTCATAATCAGTACCTGCTTTCATCCTTTTAGCCATTATATCAAAAATGTCGCCAAGTATCTCCCCTTACTCATTAGTAGAAAAAATCAATCAAGACTCCTACTTAAAGATTTAGAAGCAATTATCCACCTAGATAAAAAGCTCAGCACCTAAGTTCTGAGCTTCTATTTATCACTTTTTAAGTGGAAAAAACCAAGGCTATTTTTAACCACCCTTAGCAGGCTAATCTACAGGTAAGGATTCCCCCTTCTTGATCGTTATCTTTGTCTTCCTGCTTTGAACTGGCTTTTTAAGCCCTGCTATTTTTTAAAAGCCTTATGGATGTAAGCATGAGGAATTCTTAAGGCAATTACTGTTGCAAGGACAACCTTGATGGTATCCCCAGGAATAAAGGCAAGGTTTGAAATTAAGGCTGCCTTCAAAGACATCCCTGTATAGAAAGAGAGCCAGAAAGCCCCAACTAAGTCCACAAAAAGGACACCTGTAAGCCAAATAAATAAGAAAGTGAGAGCCTTCTGCTTTCCTTTATTTGTTTTGTATAGTAAGGAAAAAAGCACTGGCACAAAAATCCATGCAAAGACATAACCTGCAGTCGGCCCAGAAAAGACTGGAATAGTCGTTGCTTTGCCTGAAAAGACAGGTAAAAAGATTCCTAAAATCAGAAATAAGACAAGGGAAATACTGCCTTTTTTAGCACCTAGAATCAGCGCAGTTAACATGATTCCCATATTTTGAAGGACAATAGGAACAGGGATAAAACCAAGTGGTATAGCTGGAATAAAACCTAGGATGATAATGAGAGTTGTCATCATGGCCATATAAACTAAGTCTTTTGTTGAAAACATCTTTACTCCTTTGAAAAATAAATGTCTTTATGCAGTGAGCAATTAGGATTAAATAAACGCAAACAAAAAGGACAATAACCTTTTTCATAGCTTTCTTTGGTTAAGAAATGCTTGCAGGCGCCACAAAGAACAGGGTACTTTTCCTGTGCTTGGTTTGCTAGGAAATGATGGGATCTTAAAGCGTCATGACAGTGGTAACAGGCAAAATAAGCCTGACATTGTCTACACTTTAAAGCCACTATATCACTGTCACCATGGTAATGAAGGCAGCGACTTTCATTATCCAAAGCAATTCCTAAAATATCCATAATTACCACCTTTTTTATAGTTTAAAGAAAAGAAGATTTCTTGTCAACCTTATTTTTTAAAAAGGGTAACAAAAAACAACTGAAAATAAAAAACCGGGAAGACCCGATTTCATTTTTAAAAGTTACGCTTTGATTTATTGTAGCCATATTGCTCTAAGAAGTCCTGGCGGAATTCAAGCAAGTTATCATCAAGAATAGCTTGACGAACCTTTTTCATGAGATTGACTAAGAAATAAAGATTATGGTAGCTTGTCAGACGAATACCAAAGGTTTCATCAGCCTTTAAGAGGTGACGAATATAGGCACGTGTATAATTTTGGCAGGTATAGCAGTTACAATTATGATCCAGTGGGGTAAAGTCTTCAGCAAATTTAGCATTTTTCACAACCAGACGACCCTCACTGGTCATGCAGGTACCATTACGGGCAATACGTGTGGGTAAGACGCAATCAAACATATCTATTCCACGAATGACCCCATCAATAAGACTGTCTGGCGCCCCTACACCCATAAGGTAACGGGGTTTGTTTTCTGGTAACAATGGTGTGGTAAAATCTAAAACAGCATTCATCTCCTCATGAGATTCCCCAACAGCTAGACCACCCACAGAATAGCCAGGAAAATCCATAGCTACCAAGTCCGCGGCTGATTGGCGGCGTAGGTCTTCAAAGCCAGCTCCCTGAACAATTCCAAAAAGTCCTTGGTCATGAGGACGACGATGAGCTTTCAGGCCACGTTCTGCCCAGCGACTTGTTCTTTCAATGGATTTTTTGACATAGTCATAGGGCTGATAAAACTGGGGACATTCATCAAAACTCATCATAATATCTGAGCCAAGGTTATTCTGAATAGAGATGGCTTTTTCTGGTGAGAGGAACATTTTTGAACCATTGAGGTGGTTCTTAAAGGTTACTCCCTCTTCGGTGATATTACGAGAATCTGCTAGTGAATAGACCTGGAAACCTCCTGAGTCTGTTAGAATGGGCTGATCCCAGTTCATAAATTTATGGAGGCCACCAGCCCTGGCTATTAATTCATCACCTGGTCTCAACCAGAGATGATAAGTATTTGAAAGGATAATCCCAGAACCCATCTGCTTAAGTTCTTCTGGTGATTGTGTTTTGACAGTTGCTTGCGTCCCAACAGGCATAAACATGGGAGTTGGAAAAGTCCCGTGTGGGGTAATGATTTCACCAAGTCTTGCACCTGTGTGCTTTTCTTTTTTGATGAGACGATAAGTTATTGGATATTTAGACATTTTTTCCTCGCTATCAAGATAAACAGTCTTGAGCTTCATTTTTTTCATTAAAATTGGCTGATTCTTGCCAATTATTCTCTGACTTTTTATTTTATCAAAAATTAAGTTGCTTGTCATTGTAAGTTAGAGAATATCTGCTCTCATTTTGCTTCTTAGCCATTCCTAAAGCTCCTGACCTGTGCTATAATACTAAAAAAGGAGTATTATATGAAGATTTCTTCTCTCAAAAAAGAAGCCAAAGAGCTATTAAAAAACCTTAAAGGGAAATACCAGTTATTCTTAATACCATTTATCTTACAGGCTTTTCAACTGACCTTACAAATTCGGGAAAATTATCTGATACAAGAAGGGATTCAAATCTCTTTTCTAGCCTCTCTTTTTCCCATCTTGATGAGCTTTATTTTAAATATGTTTTTACTGTCTGCAGCCTTCACGCTTTTGTCTGTTATTCGCCAAAAACGTCAGGAAGTTTCTTTTTCAGATAGTACATTAACCTTCTCCAGAGACTATTTTTTTAAACTACTTTTTATAAAATTGGTTCGTTTTCTCTTACTTTTACTTTGGTCTTTGGTTCTCTTTCTTGGTTTAACCTTGCTTGTTATCGCTTCATTTGCCTATCTGTCCAATGCTCGAGCTGGAACTTCGACCCTACTTTCTACCCTTACTATGATAGGTGGTTTCATCATTGCTTTGGTTGGAGCTTGCATTTCAATTAACCGGCAAATTGCTTATTCCCTAGCTGAATACATTGCTTATGATCAGATCCAAAATAATAACTACCTGAGTAGCCTAGATCCTATTGAAAAAAGTAGGGACTTGATTAAAGGTTATAAATGGAAATTTTTCCTCTTACAACTTAGTTTTATTGGTTGGTATATCCTAGTTATTCTATCTTTCGGAATTCTCTACATATATCTTCTACCTTATCTCACTACAAGTAATCTTTATTTCTATGAAAACTTAAAAAAGAATAAAGAGGCTGCTAGCATTGACGCTGCTGCTTCTACAAGTGATTCCCTCTAAAAAGAACCTAGCAAAAAGGATACCCTTGAAAGGTATCCTTTTTAATAACGTTTTTTTCTCTTTTTTTGACATTCTGGGCAGATGCCATAGGCTATAATAGGGATCTTTGTGATTTGATAGCCAGTTTGTTCATGGGCTTCCTTAGCAACATCCATGACATCAACATCCATAAAATCTGCTATCCGTCCACAATCTTCACAGACCACATTAACATGTTGGTGTCCCATAAAATCGTAGTAAGTGGTTAAGTCATTAGCAATCTTGATCTCTGAAACAAAGCCCTCATCGACTAAAACTTTCAGATTGTTATAAACAGTAGCTAAACTCATATTAGGATAGTCATCCTTTAAATCGCGGTATATCTTATCTGCACTGGGATGCTCGGTAGATATAACCATATAAGTAATAATAGCTTTTCGTGTTTCTGTGATTCTAATGTGCTTTTCTCGCAAATGTTCTAACACATTTTCATAGGCATCCAAAGCTTGTTGATTATGTGAATGAACATCCATAAGCATCTCCTTTTTAACTTAATAATAAGTTATTATAATCTATTTTGAGGCAGCGATTCATAACAATAGCATCACATCCTGCTGCTCTTAGAATAGATTCAGCTTCCTGATTTTCTAAGCCTAACTGAGCCCAAAAGACTTTGGCATCTGTTTGAATAAAGTCTTCAGCCACCTGCGGAAGCGCTTCACTTCTTCTGAAGACATCCACTATATCAACAGTAAAAGGAATGTCCTTTAAGCTAGCATAAACCTCTTCACCAAGAATCTCTTGCCCTTCCAGTCTAGGGTTAACAGGAATAATGCGATAACCCTTATCTTTCAAAAAAGCTGAGACCCTAAAAGCAGCCGTGTCCTGACGGTCTGACAAGCCCACAACTGCAATAATCTTGGCCTGCTTAAGATACTCTTTGATGGTTGTTTGATCCGGATTTTGAAATGTATATGTCATAGCTACCTCAATTTCCACTTTATTATAACACAAAATTTCACAAAGACTACAATAAACTGTATTCTAAAGTTTCATTTTATCCATTATTTTGCTTCATACCAACTTTGGCCAGCATTTTCATCAGCCCTTAAAGGAACTGATAAAGAAACCGCCTCCTCCATGGTTTTCTTAACCAAGGTCCTGATCGCTTTTAGCTCATTATTTGGAACTTCCAAAACAATTTCATCATGTACTTGGAGAAGCATCTTACTTTGATATTTCCCAGCTTCAAGCTCTTTATCTAAATTAATCATAGCAATTTTTAGAATATCAGCTGCGCTTCCCTGGATAGGGGAGTTAATGGCTGTACGCTCCGCAAAAGATCTAATATTGAAATTACGAGAATTGATGTCCGGTAATTCACGACGGCGTTTAAAGAGAGTCTCAACATAGCCCTTGTCTTTGGCCTCACGGACAACCTCATCCATATAGCGTTTTATACCTGGATAACGTTCAAAATAGGTATCAATGTAAGAACGGGCCTTTTTACGGCTAATGCCCAGATTATTTGACAAGCCAAAATCAGAAATCCCGTAAACGATACCGAAGTTGACTGCCTTGGCATTACGTCGGTCGTTGGCTGTAACATCCTCTTCTTTTTCAATACCAAAGACACGCATTGCTGTTGACGTATGGATGTCTGCATTATTTCTAAAGGCAGCTATCAAATGTTCATCACCAGAAATATGTGCTAGAACACGCAGTTCAATTTGGGAATAATCTGAGCTCAGTAAGACAGAATCTGCTTCAGACGGAGTAAAAGCCTTTCTAATCAAGCGTCCTTGTTCCATCCGCACAGGGATATTTTGAAGATTAGGATCAATGCTTGATAAACGACCTGTCTGAGTCAAGTCTTGTACATAACGGGTATGGATCTTCCCATCTTCCATAATATAGTCTTGTAAGCCAATGACATAAGTTGATTGCAACTTGGCAATTTGACGGTAGTCTAAAATCTTGGCAACAATAGGAGCAATTGGCGCAAGACGTTCCAAGACGTCAACTGCTGTTGAATAGCCTGTCTTTGTCTTCTTAGTCAACTCGGTAGGCAACTGCATTTTCTCAAATAAAATGCTTCCCAATTGTTTGGGTGAATTAATATTAAACTCTTCACCGGCTAATTGATAGATTTCTTCTGTTAAACTGGCAATAATACTTTTATTTTGTTGAGCCATTTCTATTAGGCTGTCTTTATTAACCTTTATGCCATTGATCTCCATCTTAGCCAAAACATTTGCTAGTGGGAGTTCAATATCAAAAAAGAGAGCTTTTTGATCATTGTCGTCTAATTTAGATAAGATCTTATCCTTACTGTCAACAAGAACTTCTAGTTTACGTGCCAGGTGTTCAAAGAGAACCTCTTTTCCTGGCAATGCCCGTTTAGCCCCCTTGCCATAGACAAGATCGTCAGAGTCAAGGCGTAAATCTGTATGCAAACGCGCAATGGTTGATAATTCATTATCTTCAACATTGGACAGGAGATAGTTTCCTAGTCTAGCATCATAAGAGGCCTGAGGAACATCAATACCCAAGTGGCTGAGCAAGACTTTTGCCCGCTTGAAGTCATAAGTAGACATGGGTTTTTCTAAAAACTTCTTGAAGGCAGCTTCTCTGAGTAAGCTTGTATCATCTGTTAGGTAAATATGATCTTTATTCCCCCAAGCAAAGGCCACAATGTCTTCTCTGTGGTAGTTATCTTTTAAGACCTCAAAATAGATTGAATCCTCATCAGTGAAGTAATCTTCCTTTATATCTTCAACTATCTGATAGTCAATGTCTTCTTTAACTTCTTCTTCAGGTGCATCCTTAAGAAGGCCAGCCTTTAATTGAACAAAGCCCATTTCATCATAAAAGGCAGCTAGACTTTCTACATCTGGTCCATGATAGAGGATATCATCTAAGGCAACTGTGATTGGAGCATTGGTTTCAATAGTAGCTAGGGTTTTTGATAAAAAGGCTTGGTCCTTATCATTGATCAAGTTCTCTTTCATCTTAGAAGCTTTAAAAGAGTCGATATTGTCATAAATCCCTTCTAAGCTGCCATATTCATGTAAAAGTTTTAAACCAGTCTTTTCACCAACCTTTGTAACACCAGGAATGTTGTCCGATTTATCTCCCATCAGCGCCTTGAGATCAATAAATTGTTGAGGAGACAATCCCATTTTCTCCATCAGATAAGCAGGAGTATATTCTTCAAATTCAGCAACGCCTTTACGTGATATTTCAACGACGGTATTAGCATCTGTTAGTTGGATCAAATCCTTATCACCACTAACAATGGTAACATCAAAGGGAACTTCTGTTTTTTCTGCCATCTTGTCCAGCGTCCCAATGATATCATCTGCTTCGTAATTTTCAAGTTCATAAAAAGGCACACCTAGGGCTTTTAACATCTCCCTAATGTATGGAAATTGTTCTCTAAATTCATCTGGTGTCTTTGCTCGTCCAGCCTTATAATCTGTGAACATTTCTGTTCTAAACGTTGTTTTGCCCGCATCAAAAGCCACCAAGACATGTGTTGGTTGAACCCGGTTCATCATATGCGTCAGCATCAAATGAAAGCCATAGATGGCATTGGTGTGGAGACCACTTTGACTCTTGAAGCGATCGATTTGATTATAAAGTGCAAAAAAAGCACGAAAGGCTATTGAAGAGCCGTCAATTAATAGTAGTTTATTCTTGTTTTCCATACCTCCATTATAACACATGCTAAGGGCATTATCTCCTGTAGAAACTCATTCTTTCCAAATAGAAAGAACCCCTGAAATTAATCAGAGGTTCTCTTCTTTAATCAGTCCATTCTGCTACTTTTTTAGGATTTTCTTTGATCCATTTTTTAGCAGCATCCTTTACTTTCATTCCTTTGTTAACGTCTAGCATGACTGCTTCCATATCTTTTTTAGTCCATCTAAATTTCTTGATAATCTTCACCAACTCAGGCTTATCTTTAGCTAAGTTTTTGTGAGCAATGGTATGAATATTTTCAGCAGAACCATAGGATTTCTTAGGATCTTTTAGATATTTCAAATCATACTTGGCAAACATCCAGTGTGGAGACCAGCCCGTAATAACGATCTCTTCTTTCTTTTTAATAGCCTGATCCAGGGAGGTTGTCATCGCTCCTGTTGAGGCTGATGTTAATTCCCAATCAGAAAGATTAGAGTAGTCTTTTAGAGATTGTTTAGCCGCACTCATAATACCTGCTCCTGGTTCAATCCCCGTAATTTTCTTGCCGGCCTGACTAGAAAGGTCTTCAATACTGTTAACATCCTTCATATAGGCTGGAACAACTAGACCCAGTTTAGTTCCTTTCAGGTTAACTCCAAGGTCTTCAATATTCTTTTTATATTTTTTATATTGTTGGCCGTGGGTGACTGGTAACCAAGCACTAACTGAAAAATCGGCATTGCCATTGGCAACACTTTGCCAGGCAACCGCATTATCAAGAGGGGTCATTTCAACATCGAAACCGTCTTCTTTTAAGACTTCTGCAATAACATTTGTTGAAGCAACCTCTGAATCCCATTGAACATAAGCTATTTTTACCTTTTGTCCCTTACCTGAACCATGGGCTTTTAGGTTAACATAGCTTCTTCCGAGAGCTGCCAAAACAAAGACAAAAAGTGTGGCTACACCAACCCATTTGTTGACCTTATCAGTTTTTTCTTTGTCCTCAGATCTGCTATTAAAGGTTTGCGTAATCCTATCCAGCACAATGGCCAAAATAACCAGGGCTAAACCTGAAACAAATCCAGTACCGATATCGGCATGTTGTAAGGCAGATAGGACTTCACGTCCCAAACCTGGTGCACCGATCATTGACCCTGTAACAACCATTGATAAGGCTAGCATCATGGTTTGATTAATACCAGCCATTATAGTGTTTTTGGCTAAAGGTAATTCAACCTTTAACAGTTTTTGTTTGCCAGTCGAACCAAAGGCATCAGCGGCTTCAACCAGCTCTGTAGAGATTTCACGAATACCTAAATTGGTAAAGCGTACTGTTGGGGGAAGAGCAAAGATGACAGAGGCAAAGACACCTGGCACCATCCCAATACCAAAAAAGGCAACTGCCGGAATCAGATAGACAAAGGCTGGCATGGTTTGCATAAAGTCCAAAATAGGATTAATAATATGCCCCACTGTGGGTTTTTTAGCCATCCAAATACCTAGCGGAATCCCTAGGACGATTGAAATTAAGCTAGCTACTAGAACCAAGGTAAAGGTATTGATCAAATGTTCCCATAACCCTTGGTTATAAATGAATAAAAGTCCTAAGCAGGTGAACAGAGGTAGGGGCCATTTCTTCTTTGCAAGGAAAAAGACAGCCACTGTCGTAAAGAGTATAAAGACTAATGGATTAATAAATAGTAAGGTATTGGTTATCCAATCCATCAGGAAACCTCCTACCTTTTGTAAAAAGTCAAAAAGACCAGAAAAGGTATGAGTAATCCATTCTGTTATATTTTCGACCAGCTTAGCCACTGGCAGCTTGTTTTGTAATATATTGTCCAAAATAATATCTCCTCCTTATTAGCTCTTGGCCTGAAGCTCTTGCTCTTCTTTTTCAAGCTCAGCCATTTCTCCATTCTTAGGATCAGAAACAGCGACTTTTTCATCTTCCTCATCAGGAATATTAGCCAAGGCTTCAATTACCCGTCCACGAATGATAACACCCAATAAACGATTATTATCATCAGTAACTGCAATTGGTGTTGAGGAATCATAAATTAAAGGCAAGATATCTGTAATCACTGTATCTTTAGAAACTGTAATAACCTCTCTATCAATCACTTCAGATAGGGGTAGGCCTTTTTTACGTGCCTCACTAGCAGCGTCCGCCGTTAGGGTTCCAAGGAGCTGTCTGCGGCGGTTGGTCGCCATCAGCATTGAAACTTGCTCTGTATGCATCCGATTTAGAGCCACCTGTGGACCATCAATTTCGATTGTTGCAGTAAAGGGTTTAATCATGATATTTTGTGCTGTTAAGACCTTAGAGCGGTCAACGTCTTCAACGAATTCACGAACAAAGTCGTTGGCTGGGTTGGTCAGGATTTCTTCTCCCGTTCCAATCTGCATGATTTGTCCATCTTTCATAAGGGCAATTCTATCGCCGATACGAAGTGCCTCATTAAGATCATGACTGATAAAGATGATGGTCTGTTCACTTGTATCTTGTAGCTCTACCAGTTCATCTTGCATGTCGCGTCTGATCAGTGGATCCAAGGCTGAAAAAGCTTCGTCCATAAGGAGAATCTTTGGTCCATTGGCCAGGGCACGCGCTAGACCAACACGCTGTTGCATCCCACCAGATAATTGGTTGGGATACTGATCCTTCAGGTTTAACAAGCCGGCATTTTCAAG
Organism: Streptococcus catagoni; assembly: GCF_011421425.1. Lineage (GTDB taxonomy): Bacteria > Bacillota > Bacilli > Lactobacillales > Streptococcaceae > Streptococcus > Streptococcus catagoni. The sequence continues at coordinate 171,267 of NZ_WPCW01000002.1, read as the reverse complement.
GGCCTTCTCAGCTCTTTCCTGCCTCTGAGCCTTTGGAACACCACGCAGCTCCAAACCAAATTCGGTATTTTCCAGAATGGTTTTATGAGGGAAAAGCGCAAAACTTTGAAAGACCATATTAACATCATGACGTCTGACCTGGCGTAACTTTTCTGCATTCATCTTAGAGATATCTTTTCCAGCTAGACTGATGCTTCCCATAGAAGGTTCAATAAGGCGGTTGAGCATGCGAACCAAGGTTGATTTCCCACTACCGGACAAGCCCATGATAACAAAGATTTCACCTTCTTTTACTTCAAAACTAACATCATAAACACCGATGGTTGAGCCGGTTTTCTTAAAAATCTCGGACTTGCTCTTTCCCTGCTTGACCATCTCTAGAGCAGCTTTTTGTCTTTTACCAAATATTTTTGTTAAATGTTTAACTTCTAGTATATTTCCCATTATAAGCCTCTCTTTAAACTTCTTTCTTCTCATTTCAAAAATAATAAAGTTAGAATTTGTATTTTTTGAAACAGAACACAACAATGTTATCATGTATGGTCACTTTTGTCAAATATTAAAACTCTCTAAAGACCTTTATTTTTCAAGCCTTTTCATCATTTTTATCATTAATTTATTCCGAAAATTTAATCCAAAAAACCCTCAAAGTAACCATAAAAAGAGATAGAGTTTACTTTTTCTCTATCTCTTCTTGCTCTTATTTTTGACAGCGGTAAACCTCAATATGCTGCGGGAGAACCTCAACAGTTATGGGCAAATAATCACCCTTGTCACCATCGGTATTTGTTTGCAACTCAGCATCTTTAACAGCTATGGTCACTTTTGATAATTTTTTATAGCTGACCTTCTCATCACTTTTTCCATTTTTTGAGAATAAATTGGGCAAGGCAGCCAAGCTTTCTTTGACATTTTTATCTTGAGTGATGACCAGATGCAAGTAGCCATCATTAGTTTGAGCATGGGGTGTGAACTGATTCATGCCACCAATAGAATTGGTCAGAGCAATCAAGATAAGAGAACTTTCCATCCTTTCTTTTTTGCCATCATAAGCCAATTGAAACTCATAAGAAGTATTGCTTAGGAGATTTTGCACAGCTGAGATAAGATAGGCCAGAGGACCTAACTTTGTTTTATCTTCAACTTCAACATCAATAAGGGATTCAGGAATATTACCTATAGCTACAATATTTGTAAAATAGTGGTCATTAACCTTACCAATGTCTAGCGGATGTGTCTGATCTAAAAGCATGGTCTCAATAGCTTCTTTGGGATCTAAAGGAATATCTAGTGCACGCGCAAGATCGTTCACGGTTCCTAAGGGGAAAAAGCCAAAATGGGGTCTATAGTCTTCTTCAGCTATCCCACTGACTCCTTCATTAACCGTTCCATCTCCACCCATCACAAAGACACTGTGATAATGATCCTGAGCTGCTTTTTTAGCAAAATTTTTGGCGTCTCCTGCCTTTTTGGTATATTTCACCTCTACCTGATCAAAATAGCTGGCTAATTTATCCTGGGCCGCTTTTTGATAGGTCTTAGCTTCTTCGCCTCCTGCAGAAGGATTGACAATCAAAACAACTTTTTTCATAAGTTCTCCTCTCTAGAAAAACGACTTTCTTTCATTCTAGCATAGGAAGCTCCAAGTATAGGTAAATAAAGCCTCAAAAAACGACCTTAACTTGTCTATTAAGATCGTCTTTTTTATTTTAAAGTAAGGCTTTAAATTGAATATTAGAGTCTTCAAGGAAGCAATCGTCAAAACCACGAGGATGATGGTATTCAATCCTATTTTGGTCTTGAGGATAGGTATATTTACCACCAACTTCCCAAATGAAAGGATGGAATTGATACTGCAAGCGTTCCTTACGCATTTTCCAGAGTTCTAAGATCTCATCTGTTGAAGCCATAAAGTTTGACCAGATATCGTAGTGAACTGGGATAATGACTTTGGCACGGAGATTTTCTGCCATTCTAAGAAGGTCAACTGAAGTCATTTTATCCTGTATTCCAAGAGGATTTTCACCGTAGTTATTTAAGGCCACATCAATCTTATAGTCACGGCCATGTTTTGCAAAATAATTTGAAAAATGAGAATCTGCACCGTGGTAGATAGTTCCACCAGGTGTCTCAAAGATATAGTTAACAGCCTTACGAGCCATTTCCTCATCAGTTACAGGTAGACCTGCTAGTTCACCATCTTGAGAATCTGCACCTTCAACTGGTAGGGTCACCAAACAAGTGCGGTCAAAGGATTCTACTGCAGTCACTTTCATGTCTTTAAAGGCAAAGCTGTCGCCTGGCTTCACAATCATGATGCGATCTTCAGGAACGCCCCATTTCTTCCAGATTTCACCACATTCATAAGGTCCAACAAATTTCACATGATTAAGCTTTGGATTGTTGATAATAGCTGCCGCAGTATTGATATCAATATGGTCACTATGGAAGTGAGAAACCAAGTAGTAGTCTAATTCATTGATAGCAAATGGATCAATAACCATTGGTTGTGCCCGTAAATTAGGTTGCAATTTGCGAACACCCGCCATATTAGCCATTTGATGCCCACGAACCATGTCTTTTACTTTTTTAGTTGATTTTCCACGGTTTGACCAGAGGTCCATAACAATGTTAGCACCGCCAGGTGTTTTTACCCAGATACCACAATTGCCCAGCCACCACATTGAAAAGTTATTTTCTGGGACAATATCTTCTTCAATTTCTTCATTTAACCAGGTTCCCCACTCTGGAAAAGTACTCAAAATCCATGATTCACGTGTAATATCTTGAACTTTAGCCATTCAAATTTCCTCCAAGTTTCATTATTTCTACATTATTAGTATAGAACGAAGCGAGCCTATAAAAAAGACCAAGTGTCACACATGTATGTGTTCAAAAATGGACTGGATTTGTGTAGGTACTAGAGTTACTCAATCCCTTTGCAACTGCAACAGATGCTTTGCTTGTTGCCTTTCTGTATAGGGCGACCATAGGGAACGGGCACTCCTGAACAGGTGACTATTGTTACTTTGCTCCGCTATTTTCTCAGGGCATACTAAAAACCTCAGTTATGTTTTTTCTACGTCATAGAAAAACTGAGGTACCTTTTTTGATATGTCGACACTCACAACAATTCGCGGTGAATGAGTTTTTCAATTTTGGAAGTCAGCGCATAGCGGTCTGATTCATCTTTGACAACTGCCTCGATAGCCTTGGCCAACTCGGTGGAGAAATGTGAATGGTCGGTCAGACGCCCCTGCTTAGAGAAGCGAATCAGCTTGATAATGTCATCATCGCTTAAAATGGGATTGACAATGAGCATGGGAACTTTGGTTTCCAGAGCATCCGTTGTGGCAACAATCATATCCACTGACAGAAGGTCATAGACACTCTGATACTGCTCTGTTGTAAAGACCGCTTCAATCTGACCATTGGCCAAATACCGTTGGCACTGCTTGAGCAAGAGTTTTTGAATGCCGATACCATCATCGGACACAATAACCAACTTGGTCTTTTCTTGGTCGACAGTGTTATTGCGTAACTCTCCACCTAGGTGAATGGTCAGGTAGGCCACATCATCGTCTGTCAGGCTGATGTCCCAATCCTTTTCTAAAATAGTGGCACAGGACTGTGCCATAGCAAACAGTTCTTCGTATTTTTCCTTGATGTGGTCTGTCAGCGGATTGACTGAGAAGATCCCATAAGCTTTGCGGTAAACAAGTGCCTTGCAATGAGTGGTTAACTGCTTCAACAAGTCCTGCTTATGGGTAAAATGCAACTGATAACGGCTCTCCAACTGGTCGATAAAGTGACTAATGGTAGCACGCATGTCCTCATAATCCTGGCTTTCCACATGACGATCCTGATCTTTTCGGAAAGACAACATGAGCATGGCTACCATTCCCACTTCAATGTCATCCAAGTGGAGTTTGAAATTCTGGTAAAGCTCACTGGCTAATTCCTGAGCAATCTGGTACTCTTTGCGCTTCCAAATCAGGTTAAAATCCTTTTTGAGGGCATTTTTGACATCTGAATTAAGCCACATATTGCGGTAACTCAGAAGCATAAAGGGCAAGATTTGCAACATGAATTGGCTATCTTGGATATTAATCGTCTTTCCTAAGCTAGCCTGAGATAAAAAGAGGTACTCGTGGAAATAATCTAGAATATCTTTTGAAAAATAAACTGATAGTCCCTGTGTTTCTGATAGTTTGCGGTCAAACATATCAATGAAGCTGCTGTTCCCCCCTTGATAGACATCAACCAATACTTTATATAAGTATTGAATCAAGGCCATAGGGTGACAATCAAAATAATAACCTCTTGCCTTGGTGGCATGGAGTTGAATTTTGTACTGCTTGTTCTCCAGCTCTTCCCTTAACTCCGTTAAATCATTCAAAATGGTATTACGGGACACATCATTGATTTGCATGAGTTTGTCAATGGTCACTCTCTCGGTGGAAACCGCAATATAAATTGAAGATAGGTGCCGGCGCTCATCACTTTTCATGACGTAATTATAATCAGTCACTTCTTCTAACAATAAACGGCAGACAGCTTTTTGCTCCTCATTTAAAAGAATCCCGATCCGAGGATAAGAGATAATTTGCTCAACCTCTTTTGGTAAAGCCTCATTAATCTTATCAAGCTGGTAATAGACTTTACGCCGCGATTGGTTTAGGGCATGTGAAATAGCCATGACCGTTTCAGGCGCTTCAAGCTTGAGTAAATAAGAGAGCAAATCATAACTCTTTTTATCCAAAATCATCATTGTTACAAACCTCCTCCCTAAAAATCCGTCTTTGTCTATTTTATCACGATTTTAGCGACTTGGCACCTAACTGCTGTAAAGAATCTTTTTAGAGAAGCTGGCTTAAACGACTGGCATCAGCCAGAAGTTGCTCCTTACTTGTTGCGTATTCAAGAGCCAGATAAGGAACATTTGGAAATTGCTGGAGCAGTTGGATAATATCAATTTCCCCCTCAAACAAGGCGTTACTGGTTGAAAGAACTTCCCCTACTTGTAAATAATTTTTGCAATGAAGGTAGCTGGTAAAAGCAGTCAACTGCTTGGCAGCTTGAACGATAGACTCACCGACAAAGGCCCAATTCGCTGTATCAAAGACAAAACCGATAGGCAGATTAGTCTGCTGTGCCAGAGTCATAAATCGAACACAATTAGCTAGGCTCGCTCCCACAGGATCCTGATTATTTTCCACCAAAAGCGGCATGCCTGGCGGTAACACCTTTTCCAAAGAAGACAAGGTTTGAGGAAGCAAGCGGTTAGCATCTCCAATGTTGACTTTTAAAAAGGGAGCCTGCAAAACCTGTGCTTCTTGTAACAACGCATCTATGCTTGGATTAAGCCTCCCGTCAACTAGCAAGTCCTCATTGACACTGTAAAAAAGGGCTATATCAAGTTGATTAGCTTTAGCTTTTAAAACCCCTAATTCTTGGGGAATGTCTCCCAAAAATTCACGACGAACTTCAAAGCGGTTGAATCCCATAGCCTGAACCTGCTCCAAAAGGTCTACTTGGGAAAGTCCTGCTTCTAAATCTTCTTTAAAGACAATACTGTTGATGATAAGGTCTTTTTGTTCTAACATATTTTCTTCTTTCTAATCGTCTTGGGCCAGTTTTGACAAGGCTGCTAGGGAGTGCCAAGCAGGAGCCATCACGGTTAATAATTGCTGATAAAGCTCATATTTTTGCTGATAATAGCGGTTTTGCGCTGAGTTAGGATAGTAGGTATCTTTTACCCTTACCATATCGGCTACCGCCTCGGCTAAGGAAAGGCTATCCAAAGATGCCTTGGCAAGCAAAGCGCCTCCGAGACCTCCAAGTTCACTACCCGATACGGTTTCAATAGGCAGATTGAGCACATCCGCAAACAGTTGCACCCAAGCCTTTGAATGCGTTGCCCCACCAGTCATTCGAATAACCTTAGGTGCTGACCCTTTAGCATTAATCAGTTGAGTAATATGTTGCTTGTGTGCAAAAGCAATCCCTTCATAAACGGCTCGCAACATATGAGATTTGGTCGATTTTGTGCTTAGTCCCAAAAAGCAAGCCTTGGCTTCTGCAACAGTATTATTTCCATATAAAAAAGGGAAAAACAAAAGATCGGTGTAGCTAGCATCAGTCTGCTCTAAAAACGTTTCAAGGGTATCATAGATTGATTCATGACCTTGTTCTTTGATGGTTCGTATTTCTTCTGACATAAGCATTTTTAAGATAGCATCTAGGTTCCCAGCAGAGGTGGGGCTACTAGCCTCTATCAAATAGTCACGATTTGGAAAATAAGAATTCATGTGACCACTTGCTTGGCTAGCAGCTTTTTTGCTTGGATAAGTATTAATATTCCAAGTACCCGAAATCAAACTAAAGGTCTGATCGTTAAGAACTCCTGAGCCGATTGCACAAGCATCAATGTCAAATAGACCCCCAAGAACAGGAGTGCCTTCTATTAATCCAGTAAGTTTAGCAGCTTCTTTGGATACTCCTCCAATAATATCCGCACAATCCACCAATTCAGGCAAGGCTTGAGCCATTTCCTCAATACCAAAAAAACTTAGAATAGCTGGGTCATAAGTCCCTGTTTGAAAATTAATCCAATGATTACCTGAAGCATCACCATATTCTTGATGAACCTTGCCTGTTAGTTGAAAACGAATAAAATCCTTGGCTGATAACACCCAGCCAATCTGATCATAAGAAGCCCTATCATACTCTTTCAACCATCGTAACAAGACAGGAGCTTGAACCCCAACGACATGTTGTTGGGTCAGTCCCCAAAGGTCATCCACCTTCTCTTCAAAAGCAGTTGCTAAATCGTTGGCACGTTCATCTGTGGATAAAATTCCATGACAAAAAATAGCTTGTTGCTTATCTAACAGATACAGCCCTTTGCCGTGGCCAATGGGAATGACAGCTGCAATAGCAGAGCTAGCAATGGCTGATGTGTCGATAACTTCCTTGATGGACGCACCAATGGCTTGCCAGGTAACCTCTAAATCAATTTCCCTGAAACCAGGTGTGTCTTCTATTTTCAAGGTGGGAAAGGAGGAAACGGCTATTTCTTTGCCCTTGTCATCAAATAAAATAGCCTTTATGCTGGTTCCACCATAGTCAATACTCAAAAAATAGCGCATCTTTTATCCTTTCTTAGAAACATCGGAAAACAACTGAAACAAAATCATACTACCACCAGACAAACCGAGTCTCACTCCTCTTTGGTCATGTCGACAGTTGCAGGCCTCTCTGGCTACCTAACCTGTCTGTGAGTTATCCTCAGATGGGTCTATGACCCTTTTAAATACAAGCTCCTTAGCATAACAAAATGGTTTGGGACCTTCTCCTGTCCCAAACCCCTAATCATTTTTAGTATAAGCCTAGTTCTTTTGTGGCAGGGTCAACAGCCTTGCGGTTAGCTTCAACAGCAGACGGTTTGAAGTAAACACGTTCAGCATTATGATAAAGCACATCTTCTAATTCTTCTGGTGTGAAAATAGCAACATGTTCTAGCCAGGTCGCCAATTCCTCATAAGTGTTAAAGGTAGCAGACCAAGGTGAATCTGTCCCCCAAATGATGCGCTTAGCTCCTAAAACCTCTTTGGCAATGCGCACGTTCTTTTCAGCTTTAGGGAATGGGAATTTGTCTGGACTATCTATGTCTTGGATAGCTGAAATATCTGTGTAGATATTGTCCAAGTCCTTCCACATGCTGAGTTCTGCTCGCAAGCGGTTAGGAGTGTCTGCATGGGGGAATGATAAGTGACAAACCACAAAATCAAGACTTGGGTGTAGGCGGGCAAGATTAGCAATAGCATCTGGCTGATGGCTGATTTGATCCCAATTTCCATAATCCACTGTTACGACAAAACCTGGGTATTCTAGCAAGTAGGTCAAGATACGGCTCACATGAGGATCGGTATCTAGACGGAATGGTGTTTTTTGTCCTCGATAACCATGGATGCCACCACCTTGACTAATTTCAAACTTGATGGCACGGAAGCCCAAGACCTCAACATGACGTTGGACAATCTGCATGGCATTGTCAGCAAAAGGATCTACTGAAAAGGCTCCTGTAAAACGCTCAGGGTATTTTTTAATCGCTAGGTGAGTATAGTAATTTTGATAACCATTGAGATGTCCTTGAAGGATAACAGCTTTCTCAACCTCATTAGCGTCCATAAATTGTAAAAAGGATTCTGCAGTAAAAGCGTGATCTCCATAGCCATCTGGGATTAATTTGATTAAATCCCCATCATCCCAAATCGCATAACCATTTCCAACTGCATTCAAGCGACCTTTGCCATTAAATCCTGCAATGGTGTTAACAATATGAGCATGTCCATCGATTTTTTTCATTTTTCTTTCCTCCACTAAAACTAATCTTCCGCAATAAAGATTTTTTCACAAGACCCTTCAAAACCACTGTTTTTATCTGACATGACTTTCAAATAACGATAGATGGCTTCTCTTCTTGTTCTCAAAAGAAGCAAGAAAGCCAAATAAACAACAATGGTTAAACCAATATAGAAAGGATTACCAGAAATCCAGGCAAAGAGCACAATCGCTGTTAGGGGATGAGCTAGGAGATTAAAGCTCATGATAAGAGTAACACCAGCAGGCAAGGCAGTTCCAAATTGTTTAACAGCCTCAGTGTAAATTGGACCAAGAGCGCTAGCAGCGTATAGGCCTAAACTAAACCAAACGATCCCATTTAGTATAGCTTTTAGGATATTACCTCTCGTTACTGCAATCATAGCCTCAATCATAAAAGGAATAGCAATCAAATCCACCACAGGGAGGGCCTTGTTCCCCGGTAAAATCAAGGAAATCACTACCATAATAGGAACCAAAACCAACCCAGCAATAATAGTGGCTGGTTCACCAAATCCTACCCCATCATCAACAGCAATAAACCAGCGTTTTTTGTCAGAGAGGGTAGAGCTTTCGGCATTTTCTTTTTTCTTGTTGCGTTCAACAGCTTCTGCCAATGGGGCAAAGGCTTGGGCAAATACCCCTGTGATCAAAGGAAAAATAGTCATCACTGCAGCTAAAACCACAGCAAAGGATAAAATACCACCCCAAGTTTCAATGGACATGAGATTTTTGAGACTGCCCAAAACCCCAATGATTACCCCTAGAATAAAGCCCAAGGTCATTGGCTCACCAAAGATACCTAACTTGGTTTTAAGAGACTCTGGATTCAATTTGACCTTATTAATACCAAGTAAATTCCATAAAGGATCAAGGATCAAGGCAGGAATCAAGGTTTCAATATTATGAATCGAATTAATCGTGGCATTTTTAACCCCGTAGTATTCTGACCAGCGATCCGCTAAAACTTCGGACATGACAAGTGAATAGAGTAGGACAAAGACCATGAAGGCAAAGGATAGCACAAAGTTTCCTGTTGCAGCATAAGCCATGGTTCCCCAAATCATGTAGCCAAAATTATTCCATAAGTTCGATGGTACAAAGACACGCGTAATCCCAGTTAGGAATAAAACAAGTTCGATTAGTAACCCAAAGACAAAGAAAGACAGACCGATTTCAGAAGAGAAGGCTGTCAAGGAACCAGCCTGCCAACCAATATCTACAATAGGCAAATTTAACCCAGTCGTGTCAACCATTTGTTGGATATACTTGGTTACCATTGGGGCAAAGGCAGAAATAATCCAACCAAACCCAGTCAAACCGACACCTGCACGCAAGGCACAAAAGAAGGCACGTTTAGGATTGACTTTTAGAAAAAGACTGACAATAAAAATCATTGCTGGTACAACCGTAGCTGCACCAAAGACATCAAAAAATTTGTGTAAAGCTTCTAACATAGTTTCACCTTTTTGTTTTATTAAGCGCTTACATCTATCTCTAAAAAAATGGGAAACCCATTTTTCTAAGCAAGTAAGGCTTGATTAGCGTGATGCATTGACCACATTGACAGGTTTTCCATCAAAGAAAGAGAGAATGTTGTTGGCAGCCTCCTCAGCTAGAGTGATACGACCTTCAATTGTTCCTGTTCCCGCATGCGGGCTCATGATGACATTATCAAGCTGACGAAGTTCTTCAGAAACAGCTGGTTCAAACTCAAAGACATCTAAGCCAGCCCCAGCAATTTGCCCCTCTTTCAAAGCCCAGACCAAATCTTCTTCGGAAACAATAGGACCCCGTGCAGCATTGACCAGATAACTACGGGTTTTCATCGCCCTGAAAACATCTTTGTTAAATTGATGATGGGTTGAAGGCAAATAAGGAGCATGGATGGTTACCACATCTGCTTGGCTTATTAATTGGTCAAAGTCAAGAAAGTGAACACCCAGTTCCTCTTCACGTTCTTGTGGCAAGCGATAAAGATCATTGTAAACCACCTTCATCCCAAGAGCCTTGGCAAATTCAGCCACAGTTGACCCAATTCGTCCCATCCCATAAATGCCCAAGGTAGCTCCTTCTAAGGTCATCCCTTGGAAACGGCGTTCACTTGGATCGAGCCATTCGCCTTGTCGTACCACCTTATCATAGAAAGCTAAGCGCTTGGCAGCAGCCATCATAAGAGTGATGGTCATTTCAGCCGTAGGCACCCGCACAGCTTGAGGGGAATTCGAAACGGTAATCCCTTTTTCTTTGGCATAGGCAATATCGACATGGTCATAGCCAACAGCATTTAAGGAAATCAGCTGCAGATTTTGAGCTGCATCAATCATTTCACGATCCCCTTTTTGCCCCATCAATAACCAAGCGTCGTAGTCCTTGAGGTGTTCAAGGACATACTCTCTTGAAAAAGGGGTATCCTCTGAATAGGTTACCTCACACTGGGCCATCAAATTTTGAAGCCCTTCTTTAGGAACGATGCCTGTCACCAGCACTTTCTTTTTTGCCATAATGTTCCTCCTTTAATATATAATATATTGTCATGACCTTAAAAACTAAGCTCATAGAGAGCTACTTGATTGCTGCCATTATTGGCAGAGAAAAGATAGGATTTCCCGTCCTTGTCAAAGGCCAAGCAATTGCTTGGAGCAACTCCTGCTTCGACAAGATGGGACTCAAAGTCCCCATCAGTATAAGTGAACACCCGAAGTTCTGCCTTCTCAGACCGCCAACCAAAGATAAAACAGGGCACTCCTGAAAGGCTACCGCTCCAAATGGCATGTCCAAAAGGTGTAGGGTCAGGATAATGGTACAATTCTCTGGTAAAATCATGAGAGAAAATCCTCAAACGGTTCCCATGAAACCCTTGGATAATCATATGTTCTTGATTCCCATCTCGGTTAATATCCAGCTGAACAATATCACTGGTCTCTTGACCATAGAGGAGGTCTAAACGCCAGTTACCTGTGTCTGAAGCCTCAGGATAGGTCAGTTTAACAATCCCCTCAACAGCTGTAATCAGCGAGTAGCCATGGCTCTGTGCACTGCAATAGCCATGGTTTTTTAAAAGACGTAAGGGTAATGCTTGAACATCTTCCAAAACCAGCAGGTTTTTGTTGAATCTACCAACAAAAATCTGTCCCTTATCTGACCAATCCTCCACAAAAGTCTTGGAATTGGCAATGGTACAACCAATAAACAAACACTTATCTGGCTGAGTCCCTACCAAATCAAAACGGTGTAAGTAAGGAAAGTCAGCTATTTTTTGAATATCCCATCCCTTCCCATTAAAGGCACCGTAAACGATCTGACAAGCCTTGGCATCAAAGCCAGGATAAAACTTCTGAGTTGCTAAAAAATCCAAACTACCAGGAACCTGAATAATTGACATGGTTCCTCCGACATCTTGCCAAACCACCTGTTTTTTGAATTGACCATTTAAGTCGTAGGCAAAACAGGCAGCATCAATTTCGGAAGCAACCAAGAGAAAATCAGCCCCATCAGCTTGTAAGCGGCAGACGGCATAAGCCGCTGGTAAGGTATCTGAGAATAGCTTTTGAACTCGCATAAACCCTCCTGAACATTATCACAAACTAAAATCATCATGACGACTAACAGGATCATCACAACAAACGAGTTAATCGGTTAACCAAACCTTTAAAAAAAATAGAAGAGAAGATCTGAATTGACAGCGGCCACATAAAAACAAAGGATGCTTTATGTTAATCGGTTAATCAAAGACATTCTCATTATAGCGCTAGTTATTTCAAAAAGCAAGCGTTTACACGTATATTTTTTAAAAATTTAATGAGCCAAGCCCCTCTAGCCCAGCTCATTAGCCATTCTTAAAACGAGTGTCGAATAATCAGCTCATTAACCACTTCTAGTAATTCTGGACTAGCAGCCTGATCTTTTTCTCCTTTTAGCTTTTGAATCAAATGCTCCGCTGCCAAACAGCCAATACCATAAGAATCTTGTTTAATACACGAGACAGCCGGTGTTAAGACCTGCATCCATTCCAAATCTTCATAAGTCCCTAAACCAAAATCATCTGGATAATGATAAGGAGATTGGTTCACAATCTTCATAAAACTTAAGAGGGTTGGTCCATTCATCATTAGAAAGGCTGGCTTGGTAGCAGACTCCTTAATCAGGTTTAGAATGCGGTCTTGGCTACCTTCTTCTCCCAAAACAATCAATCGGTTGCTGCTGGAACCAACCACCTCTTGAAAGCCTTGATAACGGAGCTCTCGCGTGGAAATTCCCTCAATAGGAAATGTCACAAAATAAATCTCCTGATAGCCTGCTTTTAGCATCTCCTGTAAAAACTGCTTGGTTGATTGTTTATTATCTGAAACAATGGTATCAAATTGTAAAGTTGTAGCTTGTCTATCCACCATGACTAAGCTTTTAGGATCAAAGACACTAACAAAGGGGTTGTTAGGATTGACCGAATCCAAAATAATACCTGAGACATTTTGTTGCTTCAAGCGGTGCAGGTTCTCCAATTCAATTTGGAGACTGTTATCTGAGTTAGTAAAGTTAACCGTATAACCATAACGTTGACAGGTGTCATGAATCCCCTTCATCACGGAAGAAATAAAGGGGTTGGTGATGTCAGCAATCACAACACCAATAGTCTGCGTATCTCGGGTGACAAGGCTCTGGGCTATCTTGCTGGGCTGGTAACCAGTAACTTCAATCGCCTGCTTAATTTTTTCCTTGGTGGCTAACGACATTTTTTTATAATTACCGTTTAAATAATAAGAAACAGTGGCTTTTGACACTCCAACTAACCTAGCAATATCACTGATGGTGACTTTCTCAAACATGCCTAACTCCTACTCATCCTGTCATTCGTTACGCGTATTATACCACGATTAGGATAATTTTAAAATAAAGGATGAGCAAGACCCTTGAATTTACCTTTTTCAAGAAGCCTAGAAAAAGGGCAAGCCAATAAGACTCGCCCAAACAATGGTTAACAAAGATGGATACCTTCCCAAAAAGGCAGTTGTCCTAATGCGTATCTCCTTTTTGACCATAATAAGCATTTGGACCATGTTTACGTAAATAATGTTTGTCCATAATGTATTTTGGTGCAGACTCTACGCGTGGATTGATTTGTTCTGTCAAGCGGTTCATTTTAGCCACTTCTTCTAAGACAACAGAGTGGTAAACGGCTTGCTCTGGTGTTTTACCCCACGTAAATGGGCCATGATTACGCACCACGATTCCTGGAACCGCCATCGGGTCAAGACCTCGCTTGCTAAATTCCTCTAAAATCACGCTGCCAGTTTCTTGCTCGTAAGCCCCATCAACTTCTGCTTTTGTGAGAGAGCGAGCACAAGGAACCGGGCCATAAAAATAGTCCGCATGGGTAGTCCCATAAAAAGGAATATCACGGCCAGCCTGGGCCCAGCCAACAGCTTCTGTTGAGTGGGTGTGAACAATCCCCCCCACTTCTGGCCAAGCTTTATAGAGCTCCACATGGGTTGGCAGATCTGAAGAAGGGTTCAAATCACCTTCAACCACATGGCCATCAAGGTCTGTCACCACCATGTTTTCCGGTGTCAAGAGGTCGTAGTCAACACCTGACGGCTTGATGACAATACGTCCTAACTCACGACAAACTTCGGAGACATTGCCCCACGTAAATTTGACAAGACCGTGTTCTGGCAGAGACTTGTTAGCCGCACAGACACGTTCACGCATTTCTTGTAAATTTTTCACCATCTTACTTCAACCCCGCTTTCTCAATGAGTGGGTAAAGAAAGTCCTGAGCTTCTTTGATAGCAGCCCTTGTTTCCTCCACCGTTTCACAGTTTTCTGACCACATTTCAATCAAGAAAGGACCATTGTAGTTGGTTTTCTTGATGACAGCAAACATTTCTTCCCAGTCCACACAACCTTGACCGAATGGCACATCACGGAACTGACCTTTTGAGGTTTCCGTAACAGCATAGGTGTCTTTCAAGTGGAGGGCTGCAATGGATTTGTGGCCATTGTAAAATTCACTCCACAGGTCATTGTGCCAGGCAGAAACATTCCCTGTGTCAGGGTAAACAAAGAGATAGGGAGAGTCAATTTCCTTTTCAACAGCCAAGTATTTTTCAATAGAGTTGATAAAAGGATCATCCATAATCTCAATAGAAAGCATGACTTGGGCTTGCTCTGCCCAATCACAGGATTGTCTTAAATTTTTGATAAAACGGGCACGGGTTTCAGGCGATTTTTCTTCATAATAAACGTCGTAACCAGCTAATTGAATGGTACGTACCCCGAGGTCTTGTGCCAATTCAATACATTGTTTCATCAGTTCAAGGGACTTGGCTTCAATGGCAGGATCGTTTGAGCCTAGTGGGTAACGTCTGTGGCCAGAAAAACAAATGGTTGGGATGCGAATCCCAGTTTCATAAATGGCTTTTACTAAATCAAGTCGCTCTTCCTTAGTCCACTCTAAGCGAGCTAAGCGAGCATCTGATTCATCGACAGACATTTCCACAAAATCAAAACCTAAGTCTTTTGCAAATTGCAAACGTTCACGCCAAGTAAACTGTTTTGGCGTAGCTTTTTCATAAATACCAATAGGACGCGCCATAAGGTTACCCCCAAATACGTTTGATTTCGTCTTTGAATGCACGCGCCGCTGCAGCAGGATCTTCTGCCTCAGTTATACCACGTCCTGCAATAAATGTAAAGACATCAACCCCTTCAAAGAGTTTCAAGGTATCCACATCGAGCCCGCCTGTCACTGACACACGAAAGCCCATGTCAATCAATTTTTTCACCTTGTTAAGGTCTTTTTCGCCCCAAGTTTCCCCAGCAAGAAGGGCATCACGCGATTGATGGTAAATAGCTTGAGAAATCCCAGCGTCAAGCCATAATTGAGCTTGCTCATAAGTCCAATCGCCATACAATTCGATTTGGATTTCCCCACGCTCGCCGCGCTCTTCTTTGATAGCCTTGAGGGCCGCTTCCATGGTTGGAATAGTCGCACAGCAGATACAAGTCATCCAATCAGCGCCGCGCTTAGCATTGTTTTTGGCAACAGTACCACCAGCATCAGCACATTTTGTATCTGCCACGATGATTTTTTCTGGGAAAAGGCTGCGCAAAACCTCAACCAACTCGCTTCCGACTTGAAGCAAGCAAACCGTACCTGCTTCGATAACGTCTACTTCATGTCCAACTGAAACGGCTGCTTTAATAGCCCCTTGCAAGTCAGAATGGTCTAAGGCAACTTGTAAATTTGGAAGATGTGTCATGTGTTTTTCCTAGAACTCTTAGCCACAGTACAAACTGATTAAGAGCTCCTATCCTTTCAATCATTATTGTTAATTCGTCTATCTGAGGATTATCTCCAAAGATTAATTAAGAGTCCAAATCCAAACCGGCTAAGTAAGGACTGTTTTTTGATTCTTCTACCATTGCCAGCACTTCTGCTGAACTTTGGCAAGCCACCAAGCGTTCAATGGCGTTGTCCAGTTCAAACAAGGCTACAATTTGTGGAATAGCCACTGTTGTGTGAATAGAAGGGTCAGTCGCAGCCAACGTCAAGAGAACAGAAACCTCTTTTCCATCTGAGAAAGTTACTGGTTTGGTTAGAGTAATCAAGGCAAAGGCATTACGGTTGACCCCACGACCTGCTTCTGCGTGAGGCATTGCCATCCCTGGCATCAGCACATAATAAGGGCCATATTTTTCTGTTGATTCAATGATGGCATCATAGTAAGCCGATGTCACTGCTCCGCTATCAATCAAAGGTTGGACAGCTAACTGAACAGCTTCTTGCCAAGTATCAGCACTTAACCCTAAACGAATAGAGTTGTTATCTATAAAGGCTTGTTTTAAATTCATAAACATATCTCTTTCTAGTGTTTTTGGTTAAAAACACATCCTTTTCTTGTCTCTTAACTGACTTTTGCTAAAGAGAAAGAGTTGGGAACCTTCGTCACAACTCCTCCTTTTTGTTTCAGAATCAGCTTATAGCACTTCTTGCAATTTGGTTTTGATTTCATTGTCATCCATCAGGTTATCAAGACCAACCAAGTGACCTTTAGTACGGCCATCAAGCTCATGAATCAAGTGGTTTGACGCTACCACAATATCATAGCCAGAAGCTAACGCTTTAGCTTCACCCACAGAACAAGAAGCTGATTGAATATCAGTAACACCAAGTTGACGAAGAGCATTTTCAACTTTCATTTTAATGACCATAGATGACCCCATGCCATTGCCGCATGCTGTTAAGACTTTAACCATTGTTTTTTCCTCCGAAGATGTTATTTTTATTTTTTTGTTAGAATAGCAGCGCTATTTCTTGAAAGTGGTACTTATTGAGCTTCACCACGGTAGTAAGCCTCTTTGTCCTTAGCTTTAGCAAATTGTAATTGTGGAATGGCAAGTAAGAAGATGCAGACAAGCACATAACCTGCAATACCAAGGAATTTGAAGATGTAACCAAATGGCAACCATGGAAGAACCAAGTCGATGTTACCATGGTAACCACCTGTAAGACCTAATAAACCAACAGCTACCGCACCAAGAGAAACTTGTAAAATCCCTGAGATAAAGGACAATGCAACTGCAGCTTTCCAACCACCACGTTTATCAGCGTAAACCGCAATCGCCGCATTATCAAAGAATACTGGAACGAATCCTGTGATAATTAAGATTGGGTTTTTAAAGATAACAAGAAGAGCAATCGTGATCAATTGACCAATCAAACCAAAGGCAAATCCTGAAAGAACCGCATTTGAAGAGCCAAAACCATAAGAAGCTGCAACGTCAACCGCTGGGAATGACCCTGGAAGCAATTTGCTTGAGATCCCTTGGAAGGCATTGGTCAATTCAGAAACGAACATGCGCACACCCTGCATCAAAATGAAGAGGTAAACTGAGAAGGTGAGGGATGTTTGCAGAATATACATGAAGAAGGCTTGCTTAGCTGGGTTGAATGCTCCAGGTCCGATCAAGTCCACATTAGACATGATGTCTGGACCAAGGACAGCCAAGATAGCTCCAAAGAAGACCAACATCAAGGTTGCAGATGCAACAACAGTATCGTGGAAAATGTTTAAAAAGGTTGGTAATTTTAGGTTATCAAGATTTTCTTCTTTTTTACCAAAGAACGGTGCAACCTTATCCACAAACCAAATCGCAAATTGTTGTTGGTGACCAATCGCAAATCCGCCGCCACCTGTTAGGCGCTGGGTTGCTTCAACCGTCATGTTAGAACTGATCGCCCAGTAAAGCCCACAGATAATACCGACCGCCCATGCCCCAAAAGCATTTTGGAATTGAGGGATTAATAAGAGGACAAAAACAGAAATGGTTGCTGCTTGTTGTACCATGATATGACCAGTAATGAAAAGGGTACGCACTTTTGTAATCTTACGAAGTGCAACGAGGAGAATATTGACTCCAAAACCAATCAAGAGAGCGGTTGTAGCAACACTGATAAAGCCCATCTCTTCTAATTTCGTATTGGCAGCAGCAAGACCAAAGTAAGGGTCAATAACAGCCGCTTTCAATTCAAATTTCTTAGCAAGGGCAACCAAGATTGGACGGAAGGTCGTTACCAGACCACCTGCACCAACGTTCAAAATCAGATAACCAACTGTCGCTTTGACAAAACCTGCAAAGACTTCATAAATTGGTTTTTTAAGGAGTAAATACCCGATTAAAACCAGAAGACCTACGAAGAAAGCTGGGTTTTGCAAAATATTTTGCGAGAACCAGTTTAGGGGAGCTAGGAACATTTCCATGAGAACTACCTCTTTTCAAAGTTAATAAATATAATGTTTTTATATGTTCATTATAGGTAATGAAAGCGTTTTAAAAAAGACCAACTATCACACAAAGAAGTGTTCAAAATTAGACTTCAGTTAACTTATTTTAAAATTTAACTATACTTAACGGGATAAAATGCGTAATCCCTTTGCTTTTTCAAGCTCTTGCTAACAAAAAAGACCCCACTGGAACAGGCGCCCAGTGGAGTCTATATAGATATCAACTATTGTTAGTCTTTGGTTTTTACTTTACCACGATATTAACAAGTTTGTTAGGAACAGCAATGACTTTGACAATCTCTTTGCCAGCAATTTCAGCCTGTACTTTCTCGTTAGCAAGGGCTGCAGCTTCTAAGTCTTCCTTAGTGAGGTCTTTAGCAACCACTAATTTCGCCTTGACTTTTCCTTTGATTTGGACAACGATTTCCACATCATTTTCAACCAATTTTGAGTCATCCCAAGTTGGCCAAGCCACATGGGTAATGGACTCATCTGATTGGGTCAAGGTTTGCCATAATTCTTCACCCAAGTGCGGTGCAAATGGCGCTATTAATTGAACAAAACCTTTGGCATAGTCGGTAAATAATTGCTCTTCCTTATTAGCAGCATTGACAAAAATCATCAATTGAGCAATGGCTGTGTTGAACTTGAGGCTGTCAATCTGTTCAGTAACCAATTTAACGGTTTCGTTGTAAACCTTGTCTAGAACTCCGCTATTTTCAGAAACAATCTCTTTACTTGTGATCAGACGGTAAACACGGTCAAGGAATTTACGACTTCCTTCCAGACCTTCCTCTGACCAAGCAATGGAAGCATCAAGAGGTCCCATGAACATTTCATAAACACGAAGGGTGTCGGCACCATATTGTTCAACAACATCGTCAGGGTTAACCACGTTTTTAAGGGATTTAGACATTTTAGCGGGTGCTTGTTCTAATTCCTCACCTGTTTCCATATGGAAGAAGGAACCATCGCGTTTCTCAGCCTTGTCTGTCGCAACAAGGGCACCACGATGATCACGGTAGCTTGTCCCCAAAATCATCCCTTGGTTAAAGAGTTTTTGGAAAGGCTCCTTAGTTGGAACAACCCCTAAATCATAGAGCACCTTATGCCAGAAACGTGCATAAAGCAAGTGAAGTACTGCATGCTCAGCACCACCAATATAGATATCAACTGGCAACCATTGTTTTAGAAGCTCAGGGTCAGCAAGGGCTTCTGTATTGTGCGGATCAATATAACGCAGGTAATACCAGCTTGATCCTGCCCACTGTGGCATGGTATTGGTTTCACGACGCCCTTTGACACCGTCTTCGCGAACCACTTCCAACCAGTCCGTCAAATTAGCAAGAGGTGACTCCCCTGTTCCTGAAGGACGAATATCCTTGGTAACAGGAAGCACTAATGGGAGGTCTTTTTCTGGAACTGCTGTTGATGTACCATCTTCCCAGTGGATGATTGGAATAGGCTCACCCCAATAGCGTTGGCGAGAGAAGAGCCAGTCACGTAGACGATAGGTCACTTTTTCCTGACCAACCTGCTTGTCTTCTAACCAAGCAATCATCTTGGCAATAGCTTCTGCCTTGACTAGACCATCCAAAAAGTCTGAGTTAATGTGGAGGCCATCTTCTGTATAGGCTGCTTCTTGGACATTGCCCCCTTCAAGGACAGGGATGATGTCTAAATTAAAGGCCTTAGCAAATTCCCAGTCACGCTCATCATGGGCAGGAACTGCCATAATCGCCCCTGTTCCATAAGATGCAAGGACATAGTCAGCAATCCAGATTGGCATTTCTTTACCATTGACTGGGTTAATAGCATAGCTACCAGTCCAAACACCTGTTTTTTCCTTAGCCAGGTCTGTACGAGCCAGGTCTGACTTGAGGCTGGCTTTGTGTTTGTAATCAGCCACAGCTTGAGCTTGCTCAGGGCTTGTAATGGCATCAACCAGTTCATGCTCAGGAGCTAAAACAGCATAGGTCGCTCCAAAAAGAGTGTCAGGGCGTGTGGTAAAGACCGTAAAGTCATGCTGGCTATCCTTAAGCTTGAAGGTGACATTGGCACCACTTGATTTTCCGATCCAGTTGCGTTGCATGTCCTTGATAGACTCTGGCCAATCAACCTCTTCTAGATCTTCAAGCAGACGTTCGGCGTAAGCCGTGATCTTTAACATCCACTGGCGCATAGGCTTGCGCACAACTGGGTAACCGCCACGTTCAGAGGTTCCATCTGGTAAGACTTCTTCGTTGGCGATAGCTGTCCCTAATTCTTCCACCCAGTTGACCGGTACTTCAGCTTCGTAGGCTAAGCCTTTTTCATAAAGCTTGGTAAAAATCCATTGGGTCCATTTGTAATAATTAGGATCCGTTGTATTGATCTCACGATCCCAATCGTAGGAAAAACCTAGGGCATTGATTTGGCGCTTGAAGTTGGCGATATTTTCTTTGGTGAATTCTGCAGGGTCATTTCCCGTATCCATGGCATACTGCTCAGCAGGTAGCCCAAAGGCATCCCAGCCCATTGGATGAAGGACATTGTAACCTTGAGCACGTTTGAAACGGCTTAGGATGTCCGTTGCTGTATAGCCTTCTGGGTGCCCTACGTGAAGACCAGCTCCTGAAGGATAAGGGAACATATCCAAGGCATAAAAGTTCGGTTTCTTACTGTCTGTTCCCGTTTTAAAGCTTTTGTTTTCTGCCCAGTAGCTTTGCCACTTAGGCTCAATTTCTTTATGATTGTAAAATGTCATGTGACGTCTCCCATGTAAAAAAGTCTAGTCTTCTTATTATAGCACGATATGAGGCTTTTAGAAATGTTTATTCATTTTCAACCCTTTCAAAGAAAAGGGAAAAAGATGAGCCAGAGACTCATCTTTTGGTTTGGGAGACAATTTTAGTTATGTTTCTTACGTTTAGCGCCATAAGCTAACATTCCTGAACCAGCAATAATAGCTAAGGCTGAAGCTGTGAAGAATGGATTAGATGAATCACCAGTACTTGGTAATTTATGCTCTTCTTTCATCATTCCAGCTGGAGCCATTGGTTTCATTTCAGGTTTCATATCTGATTTTTGTTCAACTTTTGGCTTGTCCATCTTAGGAGCTTCTGGGCTTACTTTTTCTGTTTCAGCTTCTTCAGTAGGTGCTTCAGATTTTTCAGTTTCTGCTTTTTCAGTTTCAACTTCTGTTTCTACTTTTTCAGCTTCAGATTCTTCAGTAGGTGCTTCAGATTTTTCTTCTTCAGATTTTTCTGTTTCTTCTTTTTCAGTTGATTCTGTTTCAATTGATTCTGTTTCAGTTTCTACTTCAGCTTCTTCAGTTTTCTCTTCTGTATTTTCGTTTTCTTTAGCATCTCTTTCAGCTTTGTTTTTCTCTAAAGTTGGAAGAGTGAATTCCATGAAGTCTTTAATACCTTCTACAGTTTTCGCTGATGAAACGATCTTCTTGATAAATTCGCTTGCGCCAAGCTCATCTAATTTAGCAAGAGCTTCTGCTTTTGCATCTTTTAAAGCTTGTTCTTTATCAACTGGAGCTTCTTCGGCTGCTTCTGCCTTTTCAGCTTCCTCAACTTCTTCTACGCCTTCAACTTCTTCAACTTCTTCAACTTCAGGTGCTTCAGCCTCTGTAGATGCTTCTACATCTCCACCTAATTCTTCAACTTTTTTCCTTGCAGCCTCTAATTCACGCTGTGCACTTTCTGCTAGTTTTTCTAGTTCTTTTGCTTTCTCTTTATCATCTCCAGCCGCAGCTGTTTCAGCAAGTTCTTGTGTTTTTGCAGCTTCTTTTTCTCTTGTAGTAAGCATTAATTTAGCAAGCACTCGCTCGCGTTCTTCTTTGCTTAGTTTACCTGCTTTTGGAGTTTCAGCAGCTGGTACTTCTGCAGTAGCAGTTGCTACTGTCGTAGGTGTAGGTGCTGATACTACCTCTTCCGCTGAAACCACTGTTCCACCGATCATAACTGCAGCTGATACAGAAGCTAAACCGTAAGCTGATTTTCTAAGAAAATACTTCATTTTTTTATTTTTTTCCATTTTTTCTCCTTAATTTTGGTAACTTTCTTTTAATTATCGCTACCGATAACGTTAATAACATTATAATTATTAATACTCATTAAGTCAAGATTAATTTATATTTTATTTATTTATCATTTATTTTGCTGTTATATTTCATAAGACCCTTCAAACGCCGACAAAAAAGGCTTTCTCTTTTGATAAACAAAAGGGAAAGCCTTTTTAATTTTTTTATAATTTAACTTTATAACTCAGCTATTTGATAGAGTTCTACTTCTGCGATGGTTTCTGAACCAAACATGTTTAACATGAGTTTTACCTTGTTGTTTTCTATTTCAACAACACGTCCTTCTTGACCCATAAAGGCTCCATCGATAATTTGCACCATATCGCCAACCTTGATATTGGTATCAAAGACATCAACTGTTTGACCCATTGATAAGAGGATAGAACGAATCTCTTCTTCAAGTAAAGGTGTTGGTTTTGAACGGTTCCCGTGAGATCCAACAAACCCTGTAACATTTGGTGTGTTACGAACAACAAACCAAGCCTCATCTGTCATGACCATTTCAACCAAAACATAGCCAGGGAAACGGTTTTCTTCAATTTCCTTAGTCTGACCGTTTTTTTCAACGTTGACCGTTTGGGTTGGAATTTCTACTCGTAAAATGTTGTCAAGCATATTATAAGTTTGAGCGCGTTGTAAAAGATTTTCCTTAACCTTGTTTTCATAGCCAGAATAAGTTTGTAGGACAAACCAACCTTTGTCAAAAGAGTCTATCATAAAATTTCCTTTCATCAGAAAAAAGCCATAAGCGGCTTTTGGAATGACTTTGTTACCTTCATTATAATAAAAGCGACCTATTATGTCAATATTTTCCCTATTTATCAAGCAGAAAAAGACTGAGAATTCCCAGTCTTAATGTATGTCTTTTTTAGAAATGATTAATAATACTCAAAATACCTTTTGATAGTAGTTGGTCAAAGATGAAAATAATAATCGTAAAGAAAGCTGTGTACTCAAGAACTGAAATGAAATCTTTCCAACGTTGTTTTCGATCTGGCCAAGTTGTATCTTTTAAAAGTTTAAAAATACCACTGATAAATCCCATCTGATACTCCTCTAACGTGTTTCTTTATGTAAGGTATATTTCTTACAATGTTTACAATATTTATTGACCTCTAGTCGTGTCGGTTTAGGCGTGCTACTCACAGCAATAGAGTAGTTTCGGCTTCCACATTCTACACACGCTAGGCTTGCTTTTTTCTGTGCCATAACGCCTCCGTAGAAATTATTCTAACATGATTTACTCATTTGTGCAAGCTACCTGATATAGTCAATAATATTATCCCAGACTTTCTTGGCCTTCTCTCTTAAACCTGACTTATCAACAGCGTCGGACAATGACTTAGAAGCTTCTTCTGCTGATTTACGAAGTCCATCAATAATACTTTGTGAGTCCTGTGCATTTTCAGTATGTGTTTCATTGACCCCATAGACGGCCGAAATACCATTTTCTGCATAGGCATTGTCCACCTTAAATTGCTGACCTTTAGTGTAGGGCAATATATAGGAAGCTTGTGTACTAAAGATAGTTGAAGCTGTTCCAGAACTTGAATCTGTCAAGTAATGTTTTTCATCGGTTTTAGTAAAACCTAACCATTGACTAATCACTACATCTGGTGTGTAGCCAATAACCCACTGATCTCCAGCCAGATCGGGATTGAAATCTGTTTCAGTTGTTCCTGTTTTTCCTGCCAAAGTATAGCCATAAACATTGGCGTTAATAGCAGAGCCATTAGAAAAGGTTCCAAGCATCATACTAGTCATCTTATCAGCAACAGTCTTACTGATAACACGCTTAGACTGGTCACTGTGTTCCTTAACTATTTTTCCACTGGCTGTCTCAATCTTTTTAATAAAATGAGCAGAATGCATGACACCATTGTTGGCAAAGGCGGAATAGGCCTGAGCCATTTTTAGAGGACTGGTTGTGACACTACCACCAAGGGCAATGCCTAATTCTTTATTAGCAGAGCCCATGTCTAAACCAAACTTCTTACCGTAAGAAATGGCCTTGTCAATGCCCAATTCTTTAACAGTAGCTACTGCTGGAATATTATAAGAATTGGCCAGAGCTTGATACATAGGGACATCTTCAGATTCATAATTCCCATAGTTATGAGGCTTATAACCGTCAAAATCTCGAAGGGTATTTGGTAATTTTTTATCCATTGACCAGCCTGACGCAATGGCCGGAGCATAAACAATTAGAGGCTTAATGGTAGAAGCAGGGCTTCTTTTGGCCTGAGTGGCATAGTTAAAACTACGTATGGTCTTTTCTTCAGTACTGTTAACCCGACCAATTAAACCTCGCACACCCCCTGTTTTAGGGTCAAGAGCAACGCTGGCAGCCTGGGCTGAAGTTCCATCATGTTCAGATACAGGGAATAAACTAGGGGTATTAAAGGTAGTTTGCATACCTGTTTGGTAGTTCTGATCCAGCTCTGTATAGATTTTATAGCCATTGTTGATAATATCTTTTTCGGAAATACCATAGGTAGAAATAGCTTCATTAATAACAGCATCAAAGTAAGAAGGAAACTTATAGTCATCTGACTTACCAACATAGCTATCAGCCAGACGATTCCCCATTCCCACCTTTTCTGCCTGACTGGCCTGTTCCTTTGTAATCTTCTTGGCATCAACCATGGCAGCTAAAACCGTATTACGGCGGTTTGTAGCATTTTCTATCGAATAATAGGGATTATAGATCTCTGGTCCCTTTAGCATCCCAGCTAGGGTTGCCGCTTCATCTAAGCTTAAATTGGCTGCACTAGTGCCGAAATATTTCTGACTAGCATCTTCCACTCCCCAAACACCATTTCCAAAATAGGCATTATTAAGGTACATGGTTAATATTTCTTTTTTGCTATATTTTTTCGTTAGCTCTAAGGCTAAGAAAAACTCACGAGCTTTACGCTTAATGGTCTGGTCCTGAGATAAATAGGCATTTTTAGCCAATTGCTGGGTGATTGTTGAACCTCCACCAAATCGCCCTGCTGTTGCCACAGCCAAGAGAAAACGTTTGAGATTGATCCCATTGTTAGTGTAGAAGGTCCTGTCTTCTGTCGCAATAACAGCATTTTCCAGGTCATCAGAGATGGCGTCCAGTTCAACATAGGTTCCTTTTTGCCCTGACAAACTTCCTGCATAGGCTCCTGTCTTATCATAGATAACAGTTGTTGCCTTAAGTGCATTTTGAAGGTCAGAGACCTTGGCTGTCTTTGACAGGTAAAAAAGATAAGAACCCAGCACGAGCACAACTGATCCAAAGAGGATCAGAAGGATCTTACCAAGATGATAGCGACGCCAAAAACGCCTGATAGGATTCTGCGGAGAAGGAAGGATAGCTTCTAGTTTCCCCAGCCAGGCAAAATGCTTTTTATCAGACTTTTCTGTTTTTTGGCGACTCCTTTGAAAGGCTGCTTGTTTTTGATCTAAAGAATTGTTTTCTTGATTAGGATAAGCTAGATCTGGCTCACCTTTATTTTCTTTTTTTGCTATTTTTTCCTGATACTTTTTTGGAAAAAACTTTTTTTGCAATAATTCTAAAAATGTCATAGAGTTATTATACCACTAAGGTAGGTCCACTGCTAACATTAATCAATTGCTATGGCTTTTGAATAGGCTATAGCATCTACTTGGAAGTGTAAGCCCTCTGATCCACCGACATGGGCAAATTCCGTTTGAATCGATTTACGAGCAGGGTATTTCCCCTTAAATCTTTCTTTAATTACTTTTTCCATGATTGGGATATCCCAAACGTCACGGAAGAGACAATCCATTTTAACCACTGCCTCTAAGTTTAAACCAACCAAACCAAGACGGCGTTCCATTTCATCAAAGGCACCCTTAATTTGGTCTTCGATAGGGGCTCCTACATTTCCTGTGCAGTAATTTAAAAAATAAAAATCTCCTGCTTCAACCAGTCCTGTATGTGCCCATTCTTCATTCACATCATATCGTCTAATGCTTTTCATCTCATGTCCCTTTTCAAAAATCTTTTTCATCATATTATATCAATTTATTAACAAATACAGTACTAAAAAACGTTAAAAAAGGAGCAAAAGAAAAAGGGTTCAAAAAAAGTTTTTGTCGCACTAATTCTTAACTTTTCTCATTTTCTATTAAAATATTTTTCCCTTAAAAAAAGGTTAAGTATCTGCTTTTAAACAATAACATGCTATAATATTGCTAAGAATCAAAATAGAGATAGAAAGACTTAGGTATCATCATGAATAAATTTGAAGCGTTCAAAGAAACACTATCTGCAGAAAGCCTTAAGGCTATTTACGAGGAAACTAAGCTAGAAGTTGCAAATGATGAAAGAGAAGGAACTGAAGCCTTTTCAACAGCTCTTGCTTCACAAATGGCTATAAACCTTGTCGAAAAATACCATGACTGGCTTCATGAAAAGAAAAAATAAAGAAGAAGCAGGCCTTACCTTGTCTTTTAGTAATCCCTACCCAGATTCCACGGTCAAGGACTTACTAGAGACTAAGCTCCTTATCCCTCGCAAAATCAGACATTTTTTACGTACTAAAAAACATCTCTACATCAACCAGCAGCATGTGAATTGGCAAAGCATGGTTAAAACTGGCGATACAATTAGCTTGCACTTTGATCAGGATGACTATCCTGAAAAAGACATTCTAATGGGTGATCCAACTTTAGTAGACTGTCTCTACCAGGATGAACATTTGATTATTGTCAATAAGCCAGAAGCTATGAAAAGCCATGCTAACCAACCTGGCGAATTGGCACTGCTTAACCATGTTTCAGCTTTTTGTAATCAGACCTGTTATATTATTCATAGACTTGATATGGAAACAAGCGGAGCCATTGTCTTAGCCAAAAATCCTTTTATCCTACCTATTATGAATCAACTGTTAGAGCAAAGACAAATTCACCGGAACTATTGGGCCTTGGTGACAGGTTATATGGATAAAAAAGAGGTGGTCTACCAAGATCCCATTGGGCGTCACCGCCATGACCGTCGTAAGCGTGTCGTGGATAGGCGAAATGGTCAGCCTGCTTTTACAAGAATCAATCTTTTAAAAAGGTATCCCAACCAGACTAGTCTTATTAATTGCCAATTAGAGACTGGGCGAACTCATCAGATTCGTGTTCATCTAGCCCATCATGGGCACCCTTTAGTGGGTGATCCACTCTATGAGGAAAAGAAAAGTAGGCAAAGACTGATGTTACATGCTCACCACTTAAACTTTATCCACCCCCTCACACTTGAAAATATCAGTGTAGAAGCTCATTCAAACAGCTTTGAAAAAGGACTCCATCTTTAAAGATGGAGCCTTTTTTATTCTTTAATCAATGCCATGCCATCTTTTTCAAGATTAGGATTTTGGCCATCTTGCCAAATATGAACAGATAGTCTGTCACCACTTATGTGTACACCATAGGCTGATCTTTCTCCCACACTTCCATCAATGGTGAACACCGAGGCATCAGCTGGAGAAGCAAAGAAGATTTGATAGCTTCCATTGCCCTTGTCTTCACACTTGGTCGCCTTAACGGTCATACTTTGATCCTTTTTCTTTGGATCCTTAAAATCTATCTTTCGGGTAATGCTTCCATCTTCAGAAAAGGTCACGGTGTAAAGGACTTGATCTTTCTCACCCTTCCACTTTCCAAGAAGCTTTTCTGGAAAAAGAGATGGCTCCTTAAGCTGATTCTCCTCACTCACAAGGTTTATTTTCTTTCTACCTTTTTGACTTACCAAATACTTATTAGCAGATTTTTTTAAGATTAGCTGGCCGGACAATTCCTGAATAATATGGCCAGATGTCCCTTTAGCAGTGTCAGTCTCCTTCTTATAGCTATAATCATAGGTTGCTGAAAAATCAAGTAGATAGCTTGTTTTACCAACCTGACTTAGCTTATTCAAGGACACATTTGGGATGGCAAAGGCAGAGGCTTTTCTACTATCTGTTTCTAACTTCTCTTTGACACTTTCTTTGAGCCCTTTATAGAAATCATTTTCAACGCCATTTTCAAAAACATCTGCCACTGTAGCAGAGTCTTGTCCCTGGCTGCTATAAATCATCAACTGGTCAAAGGCTGCTAGGAGATAGGATCCTGCTTTTTCATCATCTAAGAGCTTATCAACATTCAAGGTCAGATGAGCATCTTCTGGAAGGTCTGCCAGATTTTGGCGCTTTGATTGCACCTTGCCATCTGGAAAGCTCTTTTTGACATAGGCCTTAACTGTTCCTGATATAGGGTAATCCTTAACCTGACATTTCCCATCACTTAGAGTGCCGACACGGCTGTCATCAAAATAAAGCTCTCCCTCTTTCAAATTACTTGTTACAGTGATATTTTTGAAAGTCACAGTCAGATCTAAGTTTCGATTTTGCCCATCATACTTCTTAGAAACTTCTATTTTTTTATTCTTATAGTGACCACTTATACTGGCAGTGTAGTCAGCAAGAGGTAAACGTTTAACCTCTGTTTTGAAATGTTCTGAAGTGGACGTGGCTACCTTTTTTTGATTGAGTAAAATGTCAACATCAGGAACATTGGTTTCCATGGTTAAGGTGATTGGTTTAACAGCTACACGATAGTCTGGGAAAAGGAAAAATTTTCGCCCAACAGATGTAATATAAAGCTCATCTTTAGAAGTGGCTCTTTTTAGCTTGATCGCAGTTTGGCTGATCTCTTCTTTCTTTAAAGGCTTGTAGTTAGCAAAGCGAGCTTGGTCATTGGTTATTTTTTCACCAGTATCAGCCCACACTAGGTATTCCTTTATATTTTCAAAAGCACTAGCAGAATGGCTACTTCTAGCCTGTAAATAACGATTAATAAAGGTGGTTTTTGAATAATAATAGGCTCCAAAGCCAAGTGAGAACAAGACAAGCAAGCCCAAAATCAGACCTGTTAATTTAACCCACTTTTGCCTTAAAAAAACTTTCATTTGAAGTCAGTCCTCTTTCATTTCTATTGATTCTCTTATTATACCAAATTTTTCTTT
Source organism: Streptococcus catagoni (assembly GCF_011421425.1). Classification (GTDB taxonomy): domain Bacteria; phylum Bacillota; class Bacilli; order Lactobacillales; family Streptococcaceae; genus Streptococcus; species Streptococcus catagoni. The sequence continues at coordinate 142,034 of NZ_WPCW01000002.1, read as the reverse complement.
TTTTCAAAAAACCGCCCTGTATTGAAGCTCAAAGACCCCAAGTCCTCTCTCTTTATCAGAGGCCTTAATCATCATTTTCAAAGGTTTAGACAAATGACAACTATCTCTTTTTCATTAAAATTGTTGAATTAAAAGAGGGACTATATTATAATGATCACGGAAGCGCTAACATTATTATTGGAGGACTATTATGAACAAGAAAAAAATAATCTTGGGGGCAGTGACCGCACTTGCAGCTCTGGGATTTCAATCCTCAGCATCAGCATGCACAGGATTCATTATTGGTAAGGATTTAACAAAAGATGGTTCTACTCTTTACGGACGTACAGAGGACTTAGAACCAAACCACAACAAAAACTTTCTTGTCAGAAAAGCAAAAGATAATAAAAGTGGGGAAAAATGGAAAGATCAAGCCAATGGCTTTGAATATCCACTACCAAAACACTCTTTTAAATACACCGCTGTTCCAGATGTAACACCTGAAGAAGGTGTTTATGATGAAGCTGGTTCTAACGAGTATGGGGTGTCCATGTCCGCAACAGTATCAGCGTCAGCTAATAAGAAAATTCTAAAAGTTGACCCTTATGTCAAGGATGGTTTGGCAGAATCTTCTATGGCTAGCGTCATTCTACCAAGTGTTAAAACAGCAAAAGAAGGTATTCAATTAATTGCTAAGATCGTTGACGAAAAAGGTTCAGCTGAGGGTAATATCGTTACTATTGCTGATAAAGAGGGCATTTGGTACATGGAAATTTTATCTGGACATCAATATGTAGCCATAAAATTCCCAAATGACAAATTTGCAGTCTTCCCAAATACCTTCTATCTAGGTCAGGTTAACTTTGATGACAAAGAAAACACAATTGCTTCAGCAGATGTCCAAAAAGTTGCTCAGAAAGCTAAAAGCTTCAAAAAGGTTGATGGAAAATTCCATGTTTCTAGGTCTTATAATCCACCAATGAATGATGCCAATAGATCACGTGCCTTTTCTGGTATTAAATCTCTAGATCCAGATTCAAAAGTCACTTACAAAGATGATAATTATGAATTACTACAAAGTACAAATAAAAAATTCACCTTAGAAGATGCTCAAAAATTACAACGTAATCGTTTTGAAGGTCTTGATTTAAAACCTTTGGATCAGATGGAACTTGATGGAAAGGGTAAACCAAAATCCAAAGAAGCAATCAAAGGCTATGCTTATCCTATTTCAAATCCAAATGTCATGGAAGCACATATCTTCCAACTAAAAGATGATGTTCCTGCTGAGCTTGGCGGCGGCGTTATGTGGCTATCAATTGGTAGCCCACGCAATGCACCTTACCTCCCTTACCTAGGTAATATCAGCAAAACCTATAAAGCTTATCAAGAAAAGAGCACCAAATATAATGGTGACTCTTGGTATTGGACTATTTCACACATCAATGACATGGTTGCAGCAAACCCTAAAAAGTTTGGCACAGAAGTGATTGACGAAATGAAAAAACTGGAAAAAACCTGGATGACTGAACAAGAAACCACCACTAAAGAAGTCTCTGATTTAGTCTCTAAAGACCCAGCTGCAGCAGAAGAAAAAGCTAACAAGGTTTCAATGGATCGGGCTGAAAAAACCTTTAAGCGCCTCAAAGAAATTGAAAAGAAACTTGTAAAAGAAAGCAAAAAAGTTAAAAAAGCTAAGTCTAAAAATTAAGCAGGATAAAAGCACTTGATTGAAATCAAGTGCTTTTAAGGAGGTTATGATAGGATGCTATTTCTTAAAGGAAATAGATCTTATTTGGGATAAGTCCACTATAACTAAGAAAGCTTAAATAAAACTTAAGCATGCCTTACTTTTATCATTAGCAGACAAACTATAGTCATAACCACTTGAGAAAGCCTAGTATTAGGCTTTTTTAGATTTAAACAATTTAAGAACAAAGGCAAAAGTCAAACTTGATGCCATTAGGTTTAAGAAGAAACTATCTTTGTCACCTGCAACTGGTAAGTACTCCTTACTTGCTTTAAAGACTTGCAAAGGCTTCTTCTCTAAAGGCATTTGTTCTTTAGCCACTAGCACTGTTTGTGAAGCTCTTTCTTTTACTGGCATTGATCTTTCTGCCTTAGCTTCAAGGGTTCCAATGGCTATAATTCTAGCTTGCGCAGGAACGATGCTCTCTGCTGCATAGACAATATTTTCAAAATGGCTGTCTGCGCCTGCCTTTACAAAGTGGTAACCTTGTAAATTCCTTGTTGAACTGCCATCTTTTCCTTCTGCGACAAGCTTTTGACTACCTAGAGCTAAGCTATCATCTGAAAGATACTGAGTCTGATAAGCTATCTTTGTAAAGACTGATGAGCCTATTCTATAAAGGACAATCATTGGACGCATGGTCTTTAGAACTTCCTCTGTCATACTTGAACTGATCTGTCCTGTCACCGGATCAATACTATAGTGGGTTGTCATCCTCTTAAGACCGTCTTCTCCCATATCTGAGACTAGGACTTGCCACTGACCTAAGGAATCATCAGTAACTTCTTGATAGATAACGCTCTTAGGAAGAGTCATATTAGAAACTGAAGCTTGAATACCTCTGGTTATAATTTGATCTTTGGCAGCTTGATCAGACACAAGTTCTGTCTTTGAAATCAATTGATTATTAGCATCCAATGAATAGCTTTTTCTAAAAATTTCTTGCCCTGTAAGCCCTGTTTGAACTAGGTCACTTTGGCCACTAGGGTCATAGGCCTTATTAGGATCACCCAGGTAGATGGTTTTATAAGGTATTGTCACTATAGTCTCTTGCGGTTTTGCACCATAGACAACCTTACCATTAACAGGGGCAATCTGACTAGTTCTTACAGTATAAGGAATCACCTCTGCTGTCCTTGGATAATCAAACAATCTATGATAGAGGTCAGCAAAGTAATACTCGCTAGCAGCAAAAGGACTGTAACCGTCTCCTGTGGTCTGATGGGCTTGGCCATCATATGGTGAGATAGCATACTTGGTGTAAGGAGAACCAAAGAAACGATGCATGAGATATTGGGCAAAGCCTTCTGCAAAAGCTTCTTCATTCTTTTCAGAATAATAGGACCAAACATCTGGCCGAGCAAAATAAGTATGGTAGACATCCAAGAATTCTTGAGTATCAGAAAAAGCCATTACAGTACCTAGTGTATTATCTGTATTCCTATCAACACTCTCTTGGTACATACCACTCTTATAGTCAATCAAGTGGGTCATCTCATGTAAGATTGTTTCCATTAGATTAGTAATAGTAGTGTTAGGAGTATATTGTAAAAAGATTGAGCGATCTGCTGAGTTGGCCAAGCCTAAAGTTAGAGGTCCCATATTAGGGATTTCATTATCATAGATGGTCAAATCGTTGATAAGACGCTGAACTTCTTGGGGAAGTGATCTGATCCTGCTTTCTAGATCTGTTTTTTGCGCCGCTGTCATTAAGCTGGTATGACTATAGTCAATGTTCGTTACGACCTCATCCTTATAGGCATTATAACGTTCAGTCAGGGATTTGAACTGACTCTCAATCATTTCCATGTAGGATGCTTGTTCTTGGCTTAGTCCTCCTAAACGCGTCAGCTCTGTTTCAGCTAACTTAGCACGAAGGTAATCTGCTTTAATATCAGCATAAAGTGCGTCATTTATGACATTACTATTGTTATATCTTAAAAAATCATCCGTTGATGTTGTTAGGTCTGTTGGAACTATGTCAACACCATAGTCCTGAGATGAGGCAGTCCATAGGTCTTCTCTACTACTTACCAAAAGTCGAGAATAGAAATCAAGGTCATTAGTCAGTCCCAGTTCTTTTCTAAGCTCTGCATTATTAGGATCAAGCATTTCTCCTGTTATAGTCCTAATAATTTGCTTACGACTTGTGCTGCCATCTGGATTTTGAACATCCACATAAGCATAGATATAGTTTTCACTAAACTGCGCATATTCTCTGACGGTGCTTTCTTTGGTGTTGTAGTCAACTGTCACTGGAGGTAGGGAAACAAATAATTTATCAATGGCAATACGGTCGCTTGGCTGGGTCTTGGTCTGATCCACATGGTAAAAGTTTTCATTTGTCCACTTGTAGGCTTGAGACAAGACTTCAGGGCTAACTGGAGCTGTTGATTGAGTCTGGATCTTATAGTCTGTAATTTTTAGGATTTGTCCATCTTGGGCTGCAATAATAAGATTATCACCAACTGGCTTGCTCACATCAATACTATATTCCGTTGTGGCAGGAAGGGTCTCTTGCACTTGACTAGTTGTTTTTGTTCCCAGTACGATGACTGTCTCTGTAGGCTCTATTCTTTCAACAATGGTCTGTCCATTAAGACTTCTATAAATCAATTTACCGCTAGTACCTTGGGTCTGTACCTGACGGTAACCTACAGGCTGGGTCGCATCAGAAACATAACGAATAGGACTTTCAATGAGAGTCTCTTTCACTATGGGACTAGTGTTATCAACTGTACTTGCGGTGCTTGTCGTACTTGGTTGACTTGGGGTTGTTGCTGCAAGTTCTGTGCTGCTGCCTACTGCAGCAGAGTTGACTTCCTTAGCAGGTTCTGAACTACTTGCTAGTGGCTGGACCTGAGAAGTCGTCTGTCCTGCTGGAACTTCTACAGTAAGTGTAGAAGTTACTGGTCCAACTGCTGTCACTTGATCTGCTGCCACCAGGGATGTCGTTAAAAAGACGCCTAATAAAACACTTCCAACCCCTAGGATTGTCTTACGGATACTAAAAATCTGACTCTCTTTTTTGACCATGTCAATACTCCATATTTAATTGTTTTGAAATTTTAACTTTCCTACAATGATTGTACCATAATTAAGGACTTAACTCCAAGCATATTTACCTGATCTTGACAAAATAATTATCAAAAAAAAGAGAGCCCCATTTTTTTAGCCTGGGACTCTCTTTGTACTGGCCTTTGCTGGCCTATCTGGTTTTCTTTTTAAAGCAAGCTTCTTACATCATACCGCCCATCATACCTGGGTCCATTCCCGCTGGCATTGATGGCGCTGATTCTTCTGCTTTATTAGCCACTACAGCTTCTGTTGTCAGAATCAAGCCTGCTACAGAGGCTGCATTTTGAAGGGCTGAACGACTGACTTTGACAGGGTCAATAATGCCGGCTTCGATCATATTCACCCATTCACCACTGGCAGCATTAAATCCTGTTCCTGCTGTGCTATTTTTCAATTTGTCAATAACTACAGAGCCTTCGTAACCAGCATTATGAGCGATTTGACGGACTGGTTCTTCTAAGGCACGTAAGACAATGTTACGTCCTGTTGCCATATCGCCTTCAAGCTCTAAGCTTTTTACCTTTTCAATAACGTTGACAAAGGCAGTTCCCCCACCGGCAACGATACCTTCTTCAACTGCAGCACGTGTTGCATTCAAGGCATCTTCGATACGTAGTTTCATCTCTTTTAATTCTGTTTCGGTAGCTGCTCCGACTTTAATGACAGCTACTCCACCAGCTAATTTAGCAAGACGTTCTTGTAATTTCTCACGGTCAAACTCAGAGGTTGTGGTTTCCAATTGTGATTTAATAAGACCCACGCGTGACTGGATAGCTTCAGAGCTACCAGAACCTTCTACAATCACAGTTGTGTCTTTATCAACAGTGACCTTAGCTGCTTGTCCAAGGGCTGCAATAGTTGCATCTTTCAACTCTAAGCCTAAGTCTTCTGTAATAACAGTACCACCTGTTAGGATAGCAATATCTTCAAGCATGGCCTTACGACGGTCACCAAATCCTGGAGCCTTAACAGCTACTACATTGAAGGTACCACGTATTTTATTGAGAACCAAGGTTGGAAGAGCTTCGCCATCCACATCATCAGCGATGATAAGTAAGGGACGATTAGTTTTAAGAACTTCTTCAAGTAGGGGTAGGATTTCTTGGATGTTTGAAATCTTTTTATCAGTAATCAAGATAAATGGATTTTCTAAGTCTGCTACCATTTTTTCATTGTCTGTTACCATGTATTGTGATAGGTAGCCACGGTCAAACTGCATACCTTCAACCACTTCAAGTTCAGTTTCCATACCACGTGATTCTTCAATGGTAATAACACCATCATTACCCACACGTTCCATAGCTTCAGAGATATAGTCGCCGACTTTTTCTGAGCGTGATGAAACGGCAGCTACCTGGGCAATGGCTTCTTTACCAGAAACAGGTTGTGCAATATTTTTTAATTCTTCTACAGCGCTTTTTGATGCCAACTCGATACCGCGACGAATGCCAATTGGGTTAGCTCCTGCAGTCACATTTTTCAAACCTTCACGAACAATAGATTGTGTTAAAACGGTAGCAGTAGTTGTTCCGTCACCTGCAATGTCATTGGTTTTTGAAGCCACTTCAGAAACCAATTTTGCTCCCATATTTTCAAAGTGATTTTCAAGTTCAATTTCTTTGGCAATAGTTACCCCATCATTAGTAATAAGGGGTGATCCAAAGGATTTTTCAAGGACAACATTTCTACCTTTAGGTCCCAATGTTACTTTGACTGTATCAGCCAAAATATCTACTCCACGTACCATTGCAGCGCGTGCATCTGCTGAAAATTTAATTTCTTTTGCCATTTTAATCCTTCTTTCTATAACTGATTCATTTTATCACTTCTTAACCGATAATAGCTAAGATGTCTGATTCTCTGATTAAAGAAACTGTCTCATCATCAACAGTCACTTCTAAGTCTTGACCACTTTCAACCAAAACCTGATCGCCCACTTTTACAGAAGGGGGAACAATCTCACCAGTGATGGTGCGCATGCCAGTTTCGCTAACAGCAAGAACCTGAGCTTTTCGAGTTGACTCTTTATGAGCTCCGGCGAGGACAAAACCACCGACTGTCTGTTCTTTTTCTTCTTCAAATTTTACGACCACTCGGTCACCTAACGGTTTTAACATGTTGCTTCCTCCAATAAATGAAATGTCTTAATTTTTTGGCACTCTTCACTATAGAGTGCTAACTATATTTCTATTTTATCACTTGGTTAAAATTAGTCAAGGAAAAAAAGCTTAGATTTTGTCTAAGCTCCTTTTGTATTATTGAATATCAAACTTAAGTTTTCCATGAGACATTCCAATCTTGAGTTGATGTCCCTCAGATAATTGTCCTGACAAAATGTACTCAGACAATTGGTCTTCAATGTGAGTTTGGAGTGTTCTTCTTAGCGGACGTGCCCCCATTTCAACATCATAACCTTCTTCAGCAAGGTATTTAAGAGCAGATGGCTGGAATTTAAGAGCAATTCCTTTTTCTGCCAGGTTATCTATTAATGGTTTGACCATAATCTGAACCACTTCTCGCATATCTTTTTCACTGAGACTGTGGAAGACTACTTTCTCATCGATCCTGTTTATAAACTCTGGTTTATAAGCTTTTTTCAGTTCTTCTAGAATGCGTTCTTCCATTGCCTTATGGTCACGACTAATATCTTTAGCACCAAAGCCAACAGTCTTATCATCGCGTAAGGCTGTGGCACCTAGATTACTAGTCATAATAATAATGGTATTTGAAAAATCAACGCGGCGTCCTCTGCTATCTGTCAACATACCGTCATCAAGCACTTGTAAAAGGACATTAAAAATATCAGGATGGGCTTTTTCAATTTCATCAAACAGTAGGACTGAGTAAGGTTTATTTCTTACCTTTTCAGTCAGTTCGCCACCTTCATCATAACCTACATAGCCTGGAGGCGCACCATTTAGACGACTGGCAGCAAATTTTTCCATGTATTCAGACATATCAAAACGAATCAAGGCTGATTCATCATCAAATAAGACCTCTGCTAAAGCCTTAGCCAATTCTGTCTTACCAACTCCTGTTGGACCAAGGAACATAAAGGAACCAATGGGTCTTTTACCTGTTCTTATTCCTGATTGATTACGTCTTATGGCTCTAGAAATTGCGGAAACGGCATCTTCTTGACCAATCACGCGCTTATGGAGTTCTTTTTCAAGGTTCAGGTATTTTTGACTATCTGCCTGGCTGATTTTTTCAAGAGGAATACCAGATAACTTGCTCAAAGTAGACATGATGTCTTCTTCGGTCACTGGAATTGGTTTTGCCTTTGGCGATTCCTTAGAGGCTTTAATAAGTTTGGCAAGACCCTTCAAGTCACCATCCATGATCGCCTGGTCAATAGGAGTGATAAAGCCCACTTTTTCTTTTTTCACCAAGCTTTGGACAGTGGCACTAGCCTCATCCAGTAGATCAATGGCAGAATCAGGTAAATTTTTATTGGTTAAATAACGTTTGGCAACTTTAACAGCCTTTTCAACAGCTTGATCAGAAATAGAAACATTATGATAGCTTTCATAGGTTTCTTTTAGACCAAGTAAAATCTCATAGGCATCTTCAATACTTGGCTCTTCAATCAAGATCTTGGCAAAACGTCTTGACAGGGCTGCATCCTTTTCAATATGTTTTTGGTACTCTTCTTGTGTAGTTGCACCTACCATGTGAAGGGTTCCACGCGATAGGGCTGGTTTAAGGATGTTGGCAGCATCCAAGGTACTATCAATGCCACTTCCTGATCCCATAATGGTGTGCAGTTCATCAACGAATAAGATGATATGGCCATCTCTTTCAATATCGTCAATAATCTGGTTCATGCGCTCCTCAAAGTCACCACGAAAACGGGTTCCTGCAACAACACTCATCATATCTAGTTCAAGAACACGCATATCTTGTAACTCATATGGGATTGCTCCATTAACAATGCGTTGAGCTAAGCCATAAGCCAAGGCCGTTTTACCAACCCCAGCATCACCAACTAAAACAGGATTGTTCTTTGTTTTTCGACTTAAAACCTGAACCATTCGTGAAATTTCTTTGTCACGTCCAATAACCGGCTCAAGTAGACCTTGGCTTGCTAGCTCTGTTAGATCTCGGGTAAAGTCTGTTAGGTCTCCTGCTGTGCTAACAGGCTTCATCATCTCAGAGAAGCTGCCGCCAGTTTTTGCTTTTTTAGGTTTTCGTAAATCGTGGATTGCCTTGATGATTTCCTTGCTATAGGCTGCATGTATTTCGATAGCCTTACGTAAATCCGCAAACCTAGGGTCACCTTTACCATTGTCCTTTAGTTTAAAACCAGCCAGTTCCAAAAGTCGGCCAGCCATGGTCTCCGGGTTCAGTAAGATGGCAAAGAGCAGGTGTTCAGAGCCCACTTCTTTGGCATTTGTCACCTGGCAAATAGCAGCAGAAAAGGCTAGTAATTGGTTTAATGTTTTTGATTGTCCCTTTAAAGAAAAATTATCAACTTCTTCTAAGGGACTCTTACCAACTGCTAGAATGGCTGCTGCTTCGTATTCCTCCACTGACACTCTGGATTCAAATTCATTAAAGATTAAACCAGCTATGGAATCCTCTATTTTTACCATAGCCAACAAGAGGTGCCAGCTTTCTAAAAATGAACTCTCAAAACGAGCAGCTTGGCACTGAGCCTCTTTAAAGATTTCTTGCATTTTTATTGAATAATCGTACATCAACTACTTCCCTTTCTATCAATACGCTGGAGCAGACGATAGAGCATTCTTGCTCGAATGTATGGAGCATCCCCACCTAAGACCTCATCAGTAGCCATGGCTAGGATGACATTTCCTTCTCTTTCTGTAATCAATTGCTCATCAAACAGTAATTGGATAGAATCAGTAAAGACTACCTCACTAACCCGATCATCAATAGAGGCAATGAGATTACCTATTAAATGATGTTTATCAGAAAAATGAACCTTGGCTATCCGGATATAGCCTCCCCCCCCACGTTTACTTTCAACTTCGTAACCTCGGCTTTCGGTAAAGCGGGTTTTAATAACATAGTTGATTTGACTGGGAACAACTTGAAAGGAGTCAGCTAAAAGAGAACGCTTGATTTCAGCAATTCCCGACTGAGCCAATAATTCTTTGATATATTCTTCAATACTATCCGACGTATTTTTGGTTGGCATTATCTTTACTCCTCTATAATAATAGCACTACTTTTCATAAAATCTTCCGATTTTTGACTAAAACTGACTTTTATTATATCAAATTGCTGACCCGAAAGGCAAATTATAATTAACGTTTCATTCTTTTCATGCAAAAAAGACGGACATAGCATCCGCCTTTTCTTATCTGTTCAATCTGATTAAGATAATTTAGTGATATTTACTGCTTGAGGGCCACGTTGACCTTCTTCTATGTCAAATTCCACTTTTTGTCCTTCATCTAATGATTTGAATCCGTTAGATTGAATAGCTGAAAAATGTGCGAAGACATCTTGACCATTTTCAGTTGAGATAAAACCGAAACCTTTTTCAGCGTTAAACCATTTAACTGTACCTTGTGCCATATACATCCACTCCCTTTCTAAAAAAACTGTTTGTAAAAATAGAGAGAAACGAAGATGCTCAACACATAATACTTACTCAAAAACTAATTTACGAGTTAACTATATCAAATATGAACAATGTTGTCAAGCTAAAAAATTAAATTTCTTTTAAAAATTTTAAATTAAGATTAAATAGAAAGCGTTTTAATAGTCTTTTTGAACTTCGTCACTTAAGTTTCTTCCTATATATTAGGCTAAAATGTATCTAAGAACCTCTGATCAATAATAGTGCTTATTTCCCCAAGCATAAGCATGACCATACCCACGCTCTGGTTTAGCTAATCTTTTGGCTTGTATTTTAGTCATTTTCTTTTCAAGCTTGACTTGACGCTTTTCTGCTTTCCAATCAGCTTTGCCAATTTGATTTTTTATAAGAACAGAAGTAGAGGCAGTCTCTTCAGTAGGAGCTGGCTTTTCACTGTCACTAATTTCAGGAGCTGACTCTGTTTGCTCAGCAGTTTTTTCAGCTATTTTTCATAGGTGACGGTAAGAACAAGTTCTTTAGTAGGAGAGAAGAGCTGTGAGGCAAGAGTTGTTGACTTGCTATCACTAGATGTAACAGTATAGCCATCAACCTTTGGGATCGTAACCTCCTTGGTTGACAGAGCATCACTCTTCCAAGTGTGACCCTCAATGGTAGAAAGCTCACCATTTTCTCCAATTGTCACAGTTCTCAGTTGGTCTACACTTGCATACTCACCCTTGGCATTGATAGCATAGTAGTATCTTGTAACTTTACCACTTCCTTCTTCTCAGATTGACCAGGAATAAAGAGTACAATGGCTGTTAATCGATCCAATTTAATAGTCTTTTCACCATTATAATGACCAATTTTATTATAAAGATTCTTAGAATTAGAAGCTACAATAAAGGCTTTAGAAAAATCATTGCTAGCATTTATGATTCCTCGGTCATACTCAAAACCATTATTGTATTTATCCATCTGTTCATTTCCGCCATAATACCAACTATTACCTCCCAGCGTCAAACTTCCTCTATCATCAGTTGAAGTATTATTATTAAAAACTACCAGGTATTTGCCATCTTTATGATCAGGCATACCATTTAATCTCAATTCAAATGGGATAACACCTGATTGTGCTTGAGCGTTGGTAATTTTCATTTTTTGATTGATTTCTGAATAATCGGACATTTGGAAGAGTTGCTCTGACAAGCGGAGTTGGGCAATTGCCTTAGCAAAATTTACCGAATCAACATGCTGTGTGAGTAAATTCCAATCAATCTTATTATATTCATCTCCAGAATTGTAAGTATTTGTAGAATCTTTCTTTGTTCTTAAAAATTCTTGTCCAATTTCAGAAAAGTTAATACCTTGTGCAATGCACTCATGGCGGAGGCTAATTATAAGCGGCTGCTATGAAGAGCTAAATCATTCTTATCCTCTGGATTGTATCTCTTTAATAAATCACTCAGAGTCATTCCATCATGACACTGAATAAGGATCTTGAACAGTAACTGTTTGATAGCCCTGATTGTCAACCGTAACTTCTACTTCATTTCTATTATCCTTCTGTACATGCTTAACCGAATCCCCAGCATAGAATGCTGAGATTTCTTCCTGAGTAGCAGCTCTATTTTCATTTAAAATTCTATCTTCATCTATTGTTGGATCTTTTTTCCAAGGATGGTTTAACATTTTCCCAGTTGCAGAATTTCGATAAATATTGTAATCAGGTATCCAGTTACCATCAGATTCTTTTTTATATTTTTTTCTACCTGTATAAAATAAGCATTTGGAATCTTTAAGGTGAAATCATAGGCTATGTTTTTAGCAGTTTCCTTTCCTAACGTAGTTAATCTTTCTTTTGAGATATGGTAAGTCCATAGACCAACTGTATTTTGAGTATGGTCATTTTCATTAACGGTGTCTCCACGTAGCATTTTGATCTCTTCATGTTTTTCAGAGTCTTTTTTCAAATCAGGGTAAAGATTTAAAGTCACTTCCTTGGCAGTGGGTGCCCACAAGTTAATTGTAGCTGTACTATCCTGATGCAAAGTTGCATCTAAACGGCCTGCAATACCTACCATTTTGAAGCCATCCTGGCTACTGGCATCAATTTCCTTGTCTTTGTAAACAAACTTCTTATCAAATTCCTCTGTTTGCAAATTGGAAATCTGTGAATACCAGTTTTTTCCTCCCTTATTTTTACCAATATAAATATTAGTCTCTGTAAACTCATTGACAGTTGCAGTCATATCACCAGTTTGCTTCTGACCATTTTGGAAACTTGCACCTTTATTGATAATGTAGTTAAAGTATGATTGGTTTTTGTCAACTTCAATTTTTACAGGTTTCTTCTCTTCAAATTTCTCATCTGACAGCTTTGTTTCTGGGCTTAGAGCAGCAGCAGAAAAAACTTGTGATTTTTTTGCAGTAGTCAAGCTTATAGAATTATTTTTAGGCTCAGCTAAAAGTTGTGGACTATCTTTTTCAGTAGCTACAGTCGCTGCTTGGGCTTGTTCTGTTGCTCCTGCTATTTCCTGCATTCCTTCTTACTTTTGTTTCTCTACCTTGCATCCCCATAAATCATAATCTCCTTTAGATAAATTAAAATGTTCTACACCCCTTATTATGCAAACGATCGCAAAAATATCAATAATTTTTGCAATAAGAATGTTTTTCTTTTTTTGCTGAAATTAGAAAATTTGGTCTTTCTAATTTTATCGTTTTCATGTTTTTTCTAGACATATGATTCATGCTATTTTCATAAATAAAGCATAGCTTTTTTGCCTTATTTTGACAGAAAAGCTGTTAAGATTAGGCTCCTAGATAAGATTCTTGATAACGAAAGGAAAAATCATGTTCGCAGTAGACAACTATTACCCAACTGACGCAAAAGGCGATTGGCCCACCCACTTCATTGCATTCACCTCAATAAAAAAATAAAAAACCTTGATTTCTCAAGATTTTTTATTGCCTTTTAAAAGGTTTTAGCTGTTGTAAAGGCGGTAGACGGATTTGAACCGACGATCAAGCTTTTGCAGAGCCGTGCCTTACCACTTGGCTATACCGCCACAACACAAATTATTTTACATCAATTCACCTCAAAGGTCAAGATAAATTTATTCCTTCTCCTGCGAAAAAATCCTGTGAAAAATTATTTTTCTCATTATTCATGGCCTTTTCCAATCTTCTTAACCAGTTAATTGCCTTAACCACCTTGTTTAGAACCATTATAATTAACTGAATATTAATTACCCTTTCAGTTGTCAGACAATTCCCATAATTTTAAAGCGCTTTCTTTTGGACTTTTATAAAAACTTTTCCTATAATACAGGTATTAAATAGAAGGAGGACATCACATGTCACTAGTCGGAAAAGAAATAGCTGAATTTACAGCAGATGCTTATCTTAATGGTGAATTTATTAAGGTCACCAATGAAGATATTAAAGGAAAATGGGCAATCTTTTGCTTCTACCCAGCAGACTTTTCATTTGTCTGCCCTACTGAACTTGGAGATTTACAAGAACAGTACGAAACTCTTAAATCACTTGGTGTAGAAGTTTATTCTATATCAACTGACACTCATTTTGTCCATAAAGCTTGGCACGATGATTCTGATGTGGTTAGCACAATCACTTATACTATGATTGGTGACCCATCTCATCAGATTTCACAATCATTTGATGTTTTAGATGAAAATGGTCTTGCACAACGTGGAACCTTTATTATTGACCCTGATGGCATTATCCAAATGATGGAGATTAACGCAGATGGTATTGGACGTGATGCAAGTACCTTGATTGACAAAGTTCGTGCTGCTCAATACATCCGTCAACATCCAGGTGAAGTTTGTCCGGCAAAATGGAAAGAAGGCGCTGAAACATTGACGCCAAGTCTAGACCTTGTTGGTAAGATCTAAAAGACTTCCCTAATTTTATCAAGAGAGGTATGCCTATGGCTTTAGATGAAGAAATTAAAGCACAGCTTAACCAATACTTGGCTATGTTGGAATCTGACCTTGTCTTACAAGCATCACTAGGACAAGATGAGAATTCTCAAAAAGTCAAAGAATTTATTGAAGAAATTGCGTCCTTATCTGATCGCATTTCTATTGAAGACAAGAAACTGTCTAGAACACCAAGTTTCAAGATTGCACAAAAAGGCAAAGAAAGTGGCGTTGAATTTGCTGGTATCCCATTAGGACACGAATTCACATCCTTTATCCTTGCCCTTTTACAGGTTTCTGGTCGACCTCCAAAAGTGGATCAGGATATTATCGACCGCATTAAAGCAATTGATAAACCTTATCATTTTGAAACCTTTGCTAGCTTATCCTGCCATAACTGTCCTGATGTGGTACAAGCTTTCAACATTATGGCTGTGCTAAATGACAAGATTTCTCATACAATGATTGAAGGGGGCATGTTCCAAGACGAAGTTTCTGAAAAAGGGATTATGTCCGTGCCAACAGTCTTTCTAGATGGTGAGATTTTCCATTCTGGACGAGCAACTATCGAACAGCTCCTAGAAAAAATATCTGGGCCAATGGCTGCTGAAGATTTTTCTAAAAAAGGAACTTATGATGTGCTAGTTATTGGTGGCGGTCCTGCTGGTAATAGCTCTGCTATTTACGCGGCACGTAAGGGGCTGAAAACCGGTTTGGTAGCTGAAAATTTCGGCGGTCAAGTGATGGACACCGTTGGAATTGAAAACATGATTGGAACACTCTATACTGAAGGACCAAAATTAATGGCACAGATAGAAGAACATACCAAGTCTTATGATGTTGACATTATCAAATCACAAGCTGTTACATCAGTTGAGAAGAAGGATGATCTGGTTCACGTTGGTCTGGCTAACGGTGCTGAATTAACTGCAAAATCAATTATTTTAGCTCTTGGTGCTAGTTGGAGAAATATCAACGTGCCTGGGGAAGAAGAATTCCGAAACAAAGGGGTTACTTATTGTCCTCACTGTGATGGTCCATTATTTGAAGGAAAAGATGTTGCAGTTATTGGTGGTGGAAACTCCGGAATGGAGGCCGCACTTGATTTAGCTGGTCTATGTAAGCATGTAACTGTTCTAGAATTCTTACCAGAAGTGAAAGCCGATCAGGTGCTTCAAGAACGTGCTGCTAAGACTGATAACATCACAATAATTACAAATGCAGCAACCAAAGATATTGTCGGCAAAGACCATGTTGATGGTATTAACTACACCGACCGCGAAAGTGGAGAGGAAAAACATATCGATCTAGAAGGTGTCTTTGTACAAATCGGTTTAGTTCCTAACACTTCTTGGTTAAAAGACAGCGAAGTGGAATTATCAAACCGCGGCGAAATTATTGTAGATGGCCATGGAGCAACTAATGTACCTGGTATCTTTGCTGCTGGTGATTGTACTAACAGCGTCTACAAACAAATTGTTATTTCTATGGGATCAGGTGCTACCGCAGCTATTGGTGCTTTTGATTACCTAATTAGACAATAAATATTTTAAAAAGTCAGTTCTCCAGTTTTAATAAGCGGAAAGCTGACTTTTTTTATGCCTCTATAAAAGTCCGTTAAGTCAAATTATACCCGAACTAAGTGACTTTTTTCAGCTGAATTCTACATAAGTGTTTGGATTTTTGTGAAACATAGGAGATTAACAGTGTGAAGACAAAGTTCTTGTCTTCACTTTTTTGATATTTTTCTAAAGTGGCTCGGACTTGGGTGTGCTCTCATTCTAGTTTCAAGGAGAGCAGATCAAAAGGTCCACTGGACTAATTCTCTCTAAAAAATTCCGTCGTGGCTTTTTTAAATTGAACTAAGCCACTTATGCCACTGGGAAAACTATCTCATTCGTGATAATAAGTCAGTATTTTTCTCTTCTTGGGAGTATAATAGTATTAAGAATAATTGTGAGGTGCTCCCTATGTTTCACAAAGAAAGTCCTGATTACAATCGCAATCAAGTCGGCTTTTATAGCTTAGATGAGTTAGTCCCAGAAGACCATTTGCTTCGTCAAATTGATCACATCATAGATTTCTCTTTTATTTATGACCTAGTGAAAGATGGATATTGTCTTGATAATGGGCGTCCTAGTTTAGACCCAGTGCTATTGGTGAAACTTCCTCTTATCCAATGTCTGTTTGGCATCCGTTCCATGCGTCAAACCATTAAAGAGATTGAAGTCAATGTAGCTTACCGCTGGTTTCTTGGATTAACTTTGGAAGATAAGATACCCCATTTTACAACTTACGGTAAGAACTACAGCCGTCGTTTCCAAGATAAACAAGTGATTGAAGCCATATTTTCTCATATTTTAGGGTTATGCCTTAATGCTGAGCTGATTGATCCTAATGACATATTTGTGGACGGCACACACATCAAGGCAGCTGCCAACACTCACAAATATATCAATCAGAAAGTAGCGTCACAAGCTAACTTTATGAGTGACCAATTGGAGTTGGAAATTGCTAGAGACAGGGAGAAGCATGGAAAAAAAGTTGCTAGGGCTCGCCAAAGAAAAAGAGCCCACAAATAAGAAAGTATCTACGACTGATCCTGAGAGTGGTTGGTATCATAAGGGGGAACATAAAGATGTCTTTGCCTACACCAGTCAAGTGGCATGTGATAAGAATGGTTGGGTTTTAGCTTATACTGTAGATGCTGGAAATACCCATGATAGTCAAGCTTTTCCAGCACTTTGGAATAAGATAAAAGACTTCCATCCAGACTTTATTATCGCCGATTCAGGTTACAAGACGCCTAGTATTGCCAAGTTACTCTTGGATAATGAGGTAAGAAAGATAAGTTAAGACCAAATGTCTTTTGTTATGATGAGTATTATGATTCTTATCTTTGTCCTGAAAATCACGTCTTGTCCTATTCAACAACAAATCGATCTGGCTACCGAGAATATAAAAGTGACCCCAAAATTTGTGCTTCTTGCCCCCTCCTAGAAAAGTGTACTGAGAGTATCACTCACCAAAAAGTTATCATTCGACATATTTGGAAAGACTATCTGGAAATTTGTGAGGATATTCGGCATCAAAGTGGTATGAAAGAACTCTATAAGCTGCGTAAGCAGAGTATTGAGCGGCTTTTTGGAACGGCTAAAGAATACCACAACCTTTGTTATACGAGAGAAATTGGACTGTCCAAAATGAAAGCTAAGGTTGGACTGACTTTGGCCTGCCTAAATCTCAAAAAATTAGTTAAAATGATGGTGGGAAGGTCTTTTTATTTTGACTTAAAAAGCATTAGTTATCAGATTTTAGAGAAATTAAAGCTAAACAAGAAAAAACAAACTAGCAATTTCGCTAGTTTGTCTTCAATCTGTAAAACTTTTATTGACATATAACCTAAAAAGATACACTAATAACTATCAATAGTAGTCTAACTTGTTAGAATAAAAATTGAGAGAGGCATTATCCTTACAAATAACTTGCTATTAGTGAATTTTTTTGATAAACTATTATAGTCGTGTCTGCGGCAAATACTCATCTTGTACCAATTGTGATCCTGTTGCCTTCGGGTTGGATTGCAAGCTGAAGTATGAGAGAGGAAAAAACATTATAAAGGAGAAACTACTCATGGCAGTAATTTCAATGAAACAACTTCTTGAGGCTGGTGTTCACTTTGGTCACCAAACTCGTCGCTGGAACCCTAAGATGGCTAAATACATCTTTACAGAACGTAACGGCATCCACGTTATCGACCTACAACAAACTGTTAAGTTAGCTGACCAAGCTTACGAATTCGTTCGTGATGCAGCAGCAAACGACGCTGTTATCTTATTTGTTGGTACAAAAAAACAAGCTGCTGAAGCTGTTGCTGATGAAGCTGTTCGTGCTGGTCAATACTTCATCAACCACCGTTGGTTGGGTGGAACTCTTACAAACTGGGGTACTATCCAAAAACGTATCGCTCGTTTGAAAGAAATCAAACGTATGGAAGAAGAAGGAACTTTCGAAGTTCTTCCTAAAAAAGAAGTTGCACTTCTTAACAAACAACGCGCTCGTCTTGAAAAATTCCTAGGTGGTATCGAAGATATGCCTCGTATTCCAGACGTTATGTACGTTGTTGACCCACATAAAGAACAAATCGCTGTTAAAGAAGCTAAAAAACTTGGTATTCCTGTAGTAGCTATGGTTGATACAAACGCTGATCCAGATGATATCGATGTTATCATCCCAGCAAATGACGACGCTATCCGCGCTGTTAAATTGATCACTTCTAAATTAGCTGATGCTGTCATCGAAGGCCGTCAAGGTGAAGATGCAGGTGCTGAATTTGAAGGTGAAGCTAAAACAGATTCAATCGAAGAAATCGTTGAAGTTGTCGAAGGTGACAACGCCTAAGTTGCTAGTTAGAAACACTACTAGTCTTTGACAATTGATCAACTAAACGGGGCAGAAAGCAAACCGCTCTGTCTCGTTTTTTTAATTACTAATTTATTATATCTTATGGAGGATCCCACTAATGGCAGAAATCACAGCTAAACTTGTAAAAGAATTACGTGAAAAATCTGGTGCCGGCGTTATGGACGCTAAAAAAGCACTTGTTGAAACTGATGGAGACATGGACAAAGCAGTTGAGTTGCTTCGTGAAAAAGGTATGGCTAAGGCAGCTAAAAAAGCTGACCGTGTTGCTGCCGAAGGTTTAACAGGAGTTCATGTAAGTGGTAACGTGGCTGCAGTTATTGAAGTAAATGCTGAAACTGACTTCGTTGCTAAAAACGTACAATTTGTTGAATTGGTTAAAGAAACAGCTAAAGTTATTGCTGAAGGAAAACCTGCCAATAACGAAGAAGCTCTTGCACTAGTAATGCCTACTGGTGAAACTCTTGCCGCAGCATATGTTAACGCAACAGCTACTATCGGTGAAAAAATTTCTTTCCGTCGCTTCGCTCTACTTGAAAAAACTAATGAACAACATTTTGGTGCTTACCAACATAACGGTGGTCGCATCGGAGTTATCTCTGTTATTGAAGGTGGCGATGAAGCTCTTGCTAAACAAGTATCTATGCACATCGCTGCTATGAAACCTACTGTACTTTCATACACTGAACTTGACCCACAATTCATCAAAGATGAGTTAGCACAACTTAACCACGCTATCGAACTTGACAACGAATCACGTGCAATGGTTGACAAAGCTCCACTTCCATTCTTGAAATACGGATCTAAAGCACAACTTTCTGATCAAGTTATTGCAAAAGCTGAAGAAGATATCAAAGCAGAACTTGCTGCTGAAGGAAAACCAGAAAAAATCTGGGATAAAATCATTCCAGGTAAAATGGATCGTTTCATGCTTGACAACACTAAAGTGGACCAAGCTTACACACTTTTATCACAAGTTTACATCATGGACGACAGCAAAACAGTTGAAGCTTACTTAGAATCTGTAAATGCTAAAGCTGTTAAATTCGCTCGTTTCGAAGTTGGTGAAGGAATTGAGAAAAAATCTAACGACTTTGAATCAGAGGTAGCTGCAACTATGGCTGCCGCTTTAAACAACTAATAGTTTTAAAGGCACTATTGTGCCAAAACACAAAAAGACTAGGCTCTTACATTTCGTAGAGCTAGTCTTTTTTTATATCTCATAGCTGTGGTAGATGAGAACACCCCTTTACTAAAAATAGCCTATCTAAACTCAAATGCAGCTTGCATCAAGTCTTAGATAGACCATTAATTTAGGGGGACTTGTCTTACTTCACTTTTTTAGATTTCTCTTTCCTAAAGAAACTCAAACTTCCTATGCTTAGGAATAGGGCTCCAAGAGGGGTCAATGAAGTGCCCCGACTACCAGTTTCAGGTAAACTATTAGAAATTTGTTTATTGCCCAAATGATTATAGCTATTAGCTGATTTAAAAGCTTGAGGTGATGGTGTTAGTGGAGTTTTATTATCTGAAGGCTTAGTTGGTGTTGGTGGCGTTGGACTTACCGGTTCTTCTACTAAACGATAGATATAAGTCACCTCAGTTAGACCCTTACTGACTATACCTGTTTCCTTATCACCTGCTTTGATACTTACAAACTCGTAGTTGTGTCCATCTGCAGTTCTAATCTTCAGAGGTTTATGATCAATAGCCGTGTCATAAGCTGTTCCCTGATCAACTTGTTTTTCATCCACCTGATCAGCAGCTATAGACTTGCCATTTTGATCTACATAGTGTACAAGCACATCACCCTTAGGAACTTCTTTGATATAGAAACTACCAGGAGCTGAAAAAGCAGTATATTCAACAACCACATCATCACTATTCTCCTCGGTCTCACTTAAGTACTCACTTTCACTTTGAGACAAGGAGGTTGAGAAGTAAGTAGATTCACTAGAACTTAAGGAATCACTCAGGAGGATACTCTTACTAACCATCAAAGATTCACTAGTCAACTCACTATTTTCTACTGATTCACTTAAGAAGCTACTACGGCTAAAGGCAGCGAAAGCACTAAGGGATTGGCTGTCACTTTGTGAACTGTTGGTAGAGATACTGAGGCTTAAGGAGTCTGATTCACTACTTGATTCACTGTCACTTTGAGACTGACTAGCCAACAAGCTTTGACTCAAAGACATGGATTCACTAGCTTCTAGTGAAAGACTGGTAGAATCACTCAGACTTTCTGAGATTGAGCTTTGTTGACTTTGAGATTGACTAGCAGAGAGACTCATTTCCAATGAAGCAGATTGACTGATAGATGAACTTGCTAACATAGAGTCATTTTCTGAGAGGCTTAAACTATCAGAAAGCGAGCTACTTGTCGAAGCAGACTGACTTTCTGAAAGACTTGAACTTAGGGATTGTTCGTCACTCAATGAGTTACTATTACTTTGGGAGTCACTTATAGCAAGGCTTTGCTTAAGAGATTCTAACTCACTGTTAGCTTCGCTGGCACTTAGAGACTCACTTCCAGCCATACTTTGACTCAAAGAACTGGATTCACTTAGAGAGTCACTGGTAGAAGCTGATTCACTAGCCAAAAGACTAGCCTTATAAGAGTTGGATTCACTTAAAAATTCACTATTTTCTATAGATTGACTCGTTGATTGACTTTGGTCTAGAGAAATAGATTCACTAGTAAATTCACTAAGTCTTAGAGATTCACTGGCTAAGGTACTGTCATTAAAGGCTTTTAGCTCACTAGCTGATTCACTGCTACTAGCAGAGTTACTAAGTGATAAGGAAGCTTCCAATGAACGTGATTCACTGGTGAATTCACTTTGACTCATGGAAAGACTTGATGAAACCCGTTGACTTCGAGACTCTGAGAGACTTTGAGAATGACTGCTACTATTTAATTGACTTTGACTTTCTGACTGAGAAATACTATCCAGAGTTGACTTGGTAATGATATGCGATGCAATAGAGTCTGACTCACTTTCAGATAGGCTAGTTGACTTAAAGCTACTTAGTGAACGTGATTCACTTTCAGAGTCACTACTACTGGTTGACTGACTTAGGGAGTCACTCTTTAACAGTGAAGAAGACTCACTTAAGGATTCACTAGTACTTCCTGAGAGACTTTGAGAAGTCCTACTACTTATAGAAATAGACTCACTTAAGGATTCACTAGCACTTAGGGATTGGCTTCCCAACTTACTCAAACTCAATTGTCTAGAGTCACTAATTGATTCACTAGCACTCAAGGACTGGCTGGCAAACTTGCTAAGACTAAATGACAATGATTCACTAGCAGATTCACTTTTCTCTGTTGAAAGGCTCAGCGATTGACGTTGACTAAGAGAGCTAGAAGTACTAACGGACTCACTCAGTTCAGCTGATTGACTTTTTGACCAGCTATTGCTGAAGGATGCAGATTCACTCACTGACTCACTCTGAACTAAAGACTGACTAAGAAGTTTGCTGCTGCTAAAAGACTGTGAACTACTAGTAGAACGGCTTAAACTAGTGGATTGACTAGCGGCAATGCTCTGACTGGTATGAATAGACTGACTAAGAGACTGGCTCTTCTTTTGAGATAGGCTCAAAGATTGACTAGAGCTAAGTGAGACTGACTGACTAGCTGACTGACTGCCACTCGTTGACTGACTTAAAAGGATACTCCTAGACTGGCTTTGACTGGTTGAAAGGCGTTGAGAAGTCCGTTGACTTAGCGAAGAAGATTCACTAAGAGACTCACTACTACTTAGAGAAAGACTAGCAGAAGTTCTAGTACTTAAAGAGAGTGATTCACTTACTTGCTCACTTCGACTATGAGACAAACTTTGTGAAGTACTTTGACTGGACGAAGTGGATTGACTTGTCGCTAAACTCTTTGAAGATGAAGCCGACAAGGATTGTGAGCTGTTTTCAGAAGCAAGAAGGCTAGCCGATTCAGATGTACTTGCTGATTGACTGTTTAAACGGGACTGACTTAAAGAATTAGAAAGCGCAACTGCCTTTGACTGGCTAATGGATTCAGAAGCACTCTCACTAAGACTAAATAACTTGTCTTCTGCACTGGCATCTGTTGATGAATAAAGCACGCCATAGGTCGCATCATATAGAGCACCTGAATTTCTATGATTACTCAATAAAGATCTTAAAGCTACACCACCCTGGTCTTCTTCTACTAGAGGTGTTGTTAAGACAACAACATAATTTTCTGATGGTAATATATCTGCATAAGGAAATTGTATGGAAAGACCGTTGTTAGCCCATACACCACTTTGAGCATCAAAATAATAATTTTGAGTAATACGAACATTAGTGGCTTCAGGATAGATAGAATAGTCTTCTTTCATTCCTCCAGTCATTGCAGAAGCAGGAACCTTATAAACTTTAACTGTAATATGGTTACTATCTAAGGGAACATTACTACTACTTTCAGGAACATTAAAAATATCCAGATAAATACCTCCTGAGTTATAAATAGTTTTACCAAGAGGGTTGACTTGTGTCACATAACGAACGGTTTTAGCCATACCATCAATATTAGTAATTCTAGAGATAACATTATAAGTATTTGGAGTATTGATGGCCGGTTCATGATAATCAACTGCAGCTGTTTGTGTTACTGAATGAGTTCCTAATGAAACCTTTAAGGTTACATTACTTGTAGGTTTTGGAACGGTCAATTCATCCACAAATAAAGATAAATTACCTGAGGCTACAATGTTCTGTAATTGAGCAACTTCAGATGTAAAAGTATATTTTATGATCCTATTTGTCTCATCATAGCTACCTTTAGCAATAATCTTATTATCATAGACAATATCGGGTATCTCTGTTTGATTGGCAAGCCCATGAGGATTTAAGGTATTGGATAACTGTAAATTGAAGTAATCACCACTACTAGCAGTACCTATAGAAAAGCTAAAATTAAAGCGTGGCTCTTCTCCTTTATCCAAATTATAAGAGCTTCTAATATTATCAAAACTTAATTGAACATTCTGCAAACTATTAGAAATATCTTTAGGAAGAACTGTTGCTGCTCTAATGACAGGAGTAGCCATACGTAAAGTTCTGGGTTTGATAGCTGTATCGGTGGGGTTAACCTGATTGGTAGAGCTATTACTTTGATTGATAGCAGCAGATTCTGAAGCAGAAATAGAGCTTGAAGCCATCAATTGTAAGGATTGATTTGAGCTTTGTGACTGAGAAAGCAGCTGCGACTGTGTTGTACTTAAGACATGACTGCTAGTGTCGGAATTTGATGTAGACTGACTGCTACTCATTGAGCGATCACTAGTGGATAAGATAGCTACTGAATCTCCTAGCGCCAAGGGAGCTTCTGTTGCTGATGTCTCAACAGCAGTCATGGTTTTCATATCCTCAGCTTTAACAGTAGTTGTTAAAAGAGCTCCCCCAGAAATGGCACCTAGCGTTAATATCCCCTTTAAATAACTAGTATGTGACCATAAATCTGAGTCTTCTTGATCCACCTCAGATTCTTTCATACTATGACTTGATAGGCTAGGACCTTTCCCTATATACAAAAAACTGAACTGAGACATAACTGTTCTCACCCAGTTTTTGCCAGATTTGTGCATCTTGACCTTGCTCTTTGAATCTAAAACTCTCACTTTTTCCCTCTTTGTTTTCCCATAAACAACAATCATTAAATTTACCACCATTTTAACGCAAACAGAATTAAAATACAAGATTTTAACTTAAAAGTTGTTAAAATTTTTTCTTTTTAGAATTTTCTGGAAAATTAGAGTGCAAAAAAACTAAAAAAGGACCCAGTTCTTTCAACTAGTCTCAGAGGGCAGGTAAGTCTCTTCATCATCACTTTTTAGGACACTTTTTCTCGAAAAACCTTACTATATCTTGTTTTTTTCTTTAAATACCATTCAAGACCTTGGGGATACCTTTTAAGATTTCTCTAAAAATAAGCATCCAAAAGCGTTGACAAATAGTCTTTTCTTTAATTGTCCTGAAATCAAACAATAGTCCTAAAATTGCAAAACCGCAGGAAAAGTCTTGATTCCATGCGGTTTTTGAAATTTTAATTTTAGAAGTTCTTTTCGTCAAGTTAAGACCAAATCAGTTAAGCTTCTTTTCGTCTTACCAGATAATAATACGATTTTCTGGTGCACGCCACATAAAGTCGGCTTCACTGATACCAAATTCTTCATGGAATTCAGCAAAGTTTGTTAGTGTAACATTTGTACGCCATTCTCCCGGAGCATGAACATCAATATTAGCCATCATTTGCATGAATTCCTCACGCGCCTTCATGCGCCAAATGGTTGCAAAATTGATAAAGAAATCCCGTGCTGAAAAACCAGCTTCCTTTTTAGCTGCTTCAAGGGCACAGGCAACACCACCAAGGTCAGCAACATTTTCTGAAACTGTCAATTTACCATTAACCTTAGCACCATAAGAATCTAAACCATCAAACTGCTCTACAACCTTATCTGTACGTTCTTTAAAGGCTGCATAGTCATCTTCTGTCCACCAATCGTTCAAGCTTCCATGTTCATCAAATGATGCCCCATTAGTATCAAAGGCATGAGAAACCTCATGGGCAATAACAGCCCCAATACCGCCATAGTTGGCAGAAGAACTTTGCTCAAGTGAATAAAATGGTGCTTGCAAGATAGCAGCTGGGAAGACGATTTGATTTTGTTGGGGATCATAGTAGGCATTGACCATATGAGCAGGCATATGCCATTCACTACGATCAACTGCTTTATTCCACTTGCTCCAACCGTGGGCAATTGAAATTTTAGCCAAGTTTTGAGCATTCTCAACCAAGGAAAGATCAGGATCAATAATTTTCTTTTCATAGGTTTCTGGCAATTTCTCAGGATAGCCAATATGCGGCGTAATCACATTGAGTTTGACAATGGCTTTTTCGCGTGTAGCTGGCGCTAACCAATCTGCAGTCTCTAGTCTAGACTTGTAAACATCAATCATCTTAGCTACTTTGTCTTCCACATCTGCCTTAGCTTCTGGAGAGAATTTTTGACCAGCATACCAAAGTCCAAGGGCTTGGTTAAAAGGACCTTGTGCTAGATAAAAGGCTGCTTTTTTCTTGTCCATGGCTTGTGGTGTCCCTGAAAGTGCACGTCCATAAGCTCCTGATTTCACACGAATCTCATCTGTCAAATAAGGATTGTAAGCATTGGCCGCATCTAAGATTAAGTTAGCTTTCAAGAGTTCCCACTTGTCTTCTGAATAGTAGGTAGCTGCAAAATCTTTCCAGAAGCGTTCTTCAGGAACAATGACCTTATCTGGAATTTGACCTAAGATGGTTTTAAAAATGGCATCCAAAGGTAATTCTGGTGCGAACTTGGTGAATTCCTCCCAAGTGTATGGATGATATAGCTTCACGTATTCAGAAGCTTCTTCACGAGATAAGGCATATTGTGCAACTTTCTTATCAAGTTGGATGACCTTATCCAAAAGATCTTTGATTTCCTCAGCTGAAAATCCAAAGTGAGGGAGCAAGTCTTCTTGTGATTGACGCCATATGGCTAAGAGCTCCTGACCTTTGTCATTGCCTTCTTCATAATAAGTTGTATCTGGTAAAATCATGCCAGGTGCTTCTGCCCATAAGACATTTAATTGAGCATTCATAAAGTCTGGTGACACGCCAAAAGGAAAGGCATTAGGTTTACCAGCCAGCTCGTATTCAGCTATCTTGGACGCAAAGTCTGAAAAAGAGTTCAAGTTCTTATATTCTTCAATCAAAGGTAATACTGGCGCCACGCCAACTTCTTCACGTCTGTCATAATCAGTCGTCATTTGATGGAACTTAATAAAATTACCTAAGATAGCATCTTGAGGTTGATCTTTTCCAGCTAACCATTTATCCGTTGTTTCCAACATGAGCTCTTCAATCTCATCGGCCAAGTCTGAAAAACCACCCGTTCTTGGCTTATCATCTGGTATAACAGCTGTCTTGGCCCACTCTCCATTAACAGCCTCATAAAAATTATCCTTATAATCGACCATTTTTTCTCCTTAAATCTTTTTATTTCTTTTGAACAAGGTTCATTTTTATAATCTCTTATATTGTACCAAAAAATGACGACTTATGCACTAGGCTCTTGATATGACTTGCTTTTTACCAAATGAGACAAAAAAATTCCCTAGAAAATAATCTAGGGAATAACTGCCTTACAGTTGACATAAGTCTTTAGCTTCACGAACAATGTCTTTGAGACTAAGATGATAGGTATCTAACAAGTAATCATTCTTTCCAACCTGACCAAAACTTTCTTTAATACCCATTCTTTTAACCACAGTATCCTTTTCAGCTGATAAAAGCTCACATATGGCTGAACCAATACCCCCAATTTGATTATGGTTTTCCACTGTTAGAATTTTTTTACCTCTTAGCTGCTCCGCCAAATCTTCAGGAAGTGGCTTGACCCTAAAGAGGTCAATAACCTGGACAGAATAACCCTCTTTTAACAAGTGTTCTGCTGCTTCTAAAGCACTTGACACCATGATCCCTGAACTTAGGATAGTTAGGTGTTTTCCTTCTTTAAGGATCCGATAACCAGCTGAAAAATCTTCTCCACCTTGATAAATTGGCTTAGGCGTCTTACGGATTGTACGGATATATTTCAGACCATCCACTTCCAAAGTTTCTTCTAAAATTGCCTGAAATTGAATGTCATCACTGACTTCAAAGACCGTTGACTTAGGAATCAGCCTTATTAAACCAAGTTCTTCAAAGGGCATATGGGTTCCGCCATTCATTTCTGCACTAACCCCTGCATCTGAGCCAATAATAGTTGCATCTAACTGAGCATAGGCCAAGGAAATAAATAACTGATCAAAAACACGTCTGGAAGCAAAAGGTCCAAAGGTATGAAGATAAGGTCGATAGCCCTTGACTGAAAGACCAGCAGCTAAACAGACCATCTCAGCTTCCATGATTCCTAAGTTTACATAACGTTTTCCAAGCTTTTCTGCTAACTTATTAGTTGCCATTGAGCTTGATAAATCAGCTTCTAGAACAGTTATTTCTGGATGGCTTTGGCTAGCCTCTTCTAGGAAATCACGATAAACATGACGCATTTCTTTTACCTGTCTAGTCATCTGCTCACCTCCATTTCTTCTTTTAAAACCTTAGCAGCATTTTCCAAGACTTCCAGTTGAGCTTGATCCGGTCTTAAATGGTGGTTAGAATCCATTTTTTCAATGGCCTCTACTCCCTGACCCTTAATGGTATCTAATAGGATACATTTTGGTCTCTTACTATCTGAAGCTTTCAAAGATACAATAACATCATAGATTGCTGCAATATCCCCTCCATCTACAGTGACGGCTTCAAAACCAAAGGCTTCAAATTTAGCCTCTAGATCTCCAGTTTGACAAATCTCAGCAGTCAAACCATCTAATTGTTTTTTATTATTATCAACAAAAACAAAGAGATTAGCTAGGTCTTGATGGGCTGCAAATTGAAAGGCTTCCCAACACTGGCCTTCATTTAACTCCCCATCTCCTACAATGGCATAGGTATAATGACTAGAATCTTCTATTTTTTGAGCGTAGGCTATACCTGTCGCTACACTAACCCCTTGACCAAGCGATCCAGTTGTCATATCAATACCTGGGGTCAGATTGCGGTCAGGATGTGAGGGAAGTCTTGTCCCATTAGTATTTAAGGAATGTAGAAACTCTTCATCAAAGAACCCCTTCAAATAAAGGGTGCTATACAAAGCCGGACCGGCATGACCTTTTGACAGAACAAAATAATCACGATCTTTTTCTGCAAAAAGCTCTGGAGTCATAGGCATGACCTTTCCATAAAGAACTGCCAAAACTTCTACTATAGATAAGCTGCCTCCATAATGGCCAAAACCTAAGTTATTTAGAGTTTCTAAAGTATTGATTCTGATTTCCAAAGCTAATTCTTTCAGCTCTGCTAAACTTCTTTCACTTAAAGTCATGACCTAAGCCTCCTTTTTTGATTTCCCGACAAATGAAAGGCCAAAAAGAAGTGCCAAAATAAGAAGAATTCCAAGAGCAATAACTGTCGTACCGCCCATCTTATTAAGGAATCCTAAGATGATTCCTGATAAACCAAAGTCAGCATCTGAGAAGGTAGATCCTTCAAAACCAAGACCACCTAACACAGGCATTAAGAAGACTGGCAAGAAACTAATCAGTACACCTTGTAAGAAGGCACCCACAGTTGCCCCACGGACTCCCCCAGCAGCATTCCCAATAACACCTGCTGTGGCACCACAGAAAAAGTGAGGCACAACACCTGGTAAAATAACAGTTGTACCAGACATGATCATGATAGCCATACTCACTAGCCCACCAGCAAAACTAGAAATAAAACCAATCAATACAGCATTTGGTGCATAAGGGTAAACAATTGGACAATCTAAGGCAGGTTTTGAATTTGGAACCAACTTCTCTGAAATACCCTTGAAGGCCGGAACAATTTCACCTAAAATCAAGCGAACACCAGCTAAGATCACAAAGACACCAGCAGCAAACTGGCCAGCTAATTGTAGGGCATAGACAAGACCATGGGTTCCATTACTTAATTCCTTAGCAATCCAAGCTGGCCCAGCAAAGACAGCAACTATTAAGTAGATGATCGTCATTGAAAGAGTAATACTTACTGTACTATCACGTAAGAAGGAGAGACTCTTAGGAAATTTAATATCTTCTGTTGATTTAGCTTTATCACCAATTAAACTCCCAACAGTACCACTTAACCAGTAACCAAGAGAGCTAAAATGCCCCAGAGCAACTTTGTCATTACCAGTTAATTGAATCATAAATTTCTGAACAAAGGCTGGTGAAACACTCATGATAATGCCTAAAGCAAGGCCTCCAAAAATAATAAGAGGAGCTGATTTAAAACCAGACACAGACATGATAACAGCAATCATACAAGCCATATAAAGGGTATGGTGACCTGTTAAGAAAATGTATTTAAACTTGGTAAAGCGGGCAATGAGAATGTTGAAAATCATACCTGCAAACATAATCAGAGCTGTAGCTGAACCATATTTTGTCAAGGCAACAGCCACAATAGCCTCATTGTTTGGCACGACACCTGACAAGTGGAAGGCGTGCTCAAACATGGTTCCAAAAGGAGTTAAAGAACTTTGTACAATACCAGCTCCGCCTGATACCACAAGAAAACCAACAAAGGTTTTAATACCACCTTTAACAATATCTGGGGTCGCTTTCTTTTGAAGAAGTAAACCAATAATAGCAATTAAAGCAACCAGTATAGCTGGTGTGCTGGCTATATCAACTAAGAATTTCATTTCTTTTTCCTCCTAAATGAGCCCTTTTTCCTGACAGATAGTAGTCACAAGCTCTCTTAGTTCATCCATATCAATGATACTATTGAGAATACGAACATCTCCTAAATGACCAGCTGAATCTTCTAAGTCACGGCCAACAATCCATACATCTGCCGCAGAAGGATCTGCTCCACCTAAGTCATAGTGCTCAACTTCGACCTCAGTCACACCCAAATCTTGTAAAATCGCTTCAATATTCATCTGAACCATAAAGCTTGAGCCTAAACCTGAACCACAGGCTGTACCAATTCTTAACATATTATTATGCCTCCTCTTTAATGATTTCTTTAATATCCTCATAGGAACGAGAATCCAACAAGGCTTGAACCTGCTTTTTATCTCGTAAAATAGTAGTCAAATGAGACAAGGCTTTCAGATGCGTCTCATTGTCAATGGCTGCTATACAAATAAGAAGAAAAATCTCTTGTTTGGGATCATCAAGTAAATAAATCGGCTTTTCCAAAACAAGCATGGACATGCCAACTGCATTGACGCCATCTTCCGGTCTAGCATGGGGAATAGCAATCCCCTTTCCTAAATTAATGAAGGGACCAAATTCCTCCACCTTTGCAATCATGGCCTCTGGGTAAGTTTCCTTGATTTGGCCACTTTCTAATAAGGGCTGAGCCGCTTGACGAATGGCATCCTTCCACCCCAAGGTCTCAGAACTTACCTGATAGGTTTGTTCCGTTATAAGTTCATCTAACACTGGTCGTAAATCCTTTCTTTTTAACTCATGTCTTAATAATTTTCTTAAGGCAAAGCGTAATTCCTCTTCCTGATTAACAGTTGCATACTGGCCAATCGTTGACATTAACTGCTCAGTTTCTAAATCTTGGCCAATATCTGGAAAGTCCTGACCAACTAATGTGACAAGCTGATAAGATTGCTCCTCAGTCATAATCATCGGTACCAAATAACTGGGCTTTTCAGAGGCTATTTCAATGGTTGAGAATATCAGATCATAGCAGCTAGGATCCATCTTTGCTAGCTGATCAACCCTAGAGATTCCCTGAAAGGCTATTTTAGGAAACAATACTTTGAGGTTTTCCTTGACAATCAAAGAAGAGCTAACCCCGTTTGGACAGATAATCACAGCCTTAAAAGCCTTCTTCTGTTTAGGTTTTCCCTTGTTCAAATAACCACCAAAGTGAAGTACAAAATAAGAAATCTCACTATCTGCTATCTCAATGCCTAAGTCCTCAGCCAAGGGCTGCAAAGATTGTCTAACAAGATCAAAGAGCTCTGGGTATTTTTCCTTGATGTGCTGGGTATATTCATTGGCATTAGGCAAGCCATATCTCATCCGATAATAAGCAGGAATTAAATGGCGTTTTAAGTCTGACGTCAGCTGATCCATCTGCTTGAAATTCAAAATCGAAATATCCTGCATCTTACTAACAATACTGATCGTTAAGTCTTGAAAATAATCGTCATCAATCTGACCTTCTCCTTCAAAGGAAGCAGCCAATAAAAGGGAGAAATAGGCAGCATCATTTTTAGACACTATCTGAGCAGCTCCCAGCTGCCCATTCACATTAGCTACTAAGACTTTAGTCAACTCTCCTAATTGCTCAGAAACGGGAATAGCCTGGCAGCTAACATGATCCTTAACCCTTTGATAGCGACAAAGAATAAATATAAGCCCATACAAACATTCTTGCAAACGATCAAGTATGGGTGACATATTAAATGTTTGATAAAAATCCCTTACCTTTTGTTCCAACTGTTCATAAGACAGAGGATAGGACCATTCTGCTAAAACATAATCCAAAGCCCACAGGCCTACTGAAGACTTCAAAAGAGTACTAATGGTTGCAAAGGCCATTTGGTGCTTATGGAGCTCCTCACCGACCAAAGTGTAACCAACTGATCTGGTATAGCGAAGTTCCAAGTGAAATTCCGACATTTTTCTTCTCAAGGCCTTGATATCTGCAAGCGTTGTGTTCTTGCTGACCTTTAAAAAGTCCTGGTAATGATTATTGGAGACAAATTCTCTCCGGCAAAAAGTATAAAGGTAAATGAGGTTGATACGTTCACTCTGTGGAAGATAAACTTGACCTTCATTTAAAAGAGCAAAGATGCTCTCAGCATTATCTTTTACCTGAACAGGAATGGAATACCTGTTTTCAGAATAGATCAGTTTAGGGTAATCATTAGCCTGTAAAAAGTCATTAAGGGATTGAATTTCATCCTTAATTTCTTTAATAGAAAACTTGGTTTTAACTGTCAACTCATAAAGAGTTAAATCCTGATTAGTCATTAAGGTCACTAAAATAACTACTGCTTTACTGTCAACCATTACTTAACCTTTCTGTATTCATTCTATCGAAAACGGTTACATTTAACTAGACCTAATTGAGCCCAATCTCAAAAAGCAAAAAAACAGCTAGCCTTGTGCTCAATTGTCATCTGACCAGCCACCATCTTATTATGACAAAAAACCCAAAAGCCCTCAACTTAAGGCTTCTAATGACATCCCTAGTAGCTGAAATAAAGTTACTGTTAGCCACTCTCATAAGGAGGCAACTTCTTTAAAGGCTCTACTTTCTTCACTAATCCCCTTGCCTATCCTAAGATTTCTTGGGAAATAGCAAACTAAAAAGTGATGATCAAAAAATCATCACTTCAGTTTGAAGAAAAAGTCATTTTTTGCTAGCTTCCTTAGGTGTTGTCGGACAGGTTAAACATTCAGAGGAGTGACTGTTTAAGAAAACCAAAGAATTCCATAGCTAACTTTCGAGCCTAAGGTCTGGAAAGTTCCCAGTGTCTAAAATGTTGATATTAAAGGCATTTTAGACACTTTCAGTACAGCGGAGGTAACCTTAATAAGCTCGCGGTTGTTCGCAGAAATCGGAAATCTATTGATAGCCTGAAGAAGCTTCTTAGCCTATTGATCTAGGTAAATAGACTTTGTCTACGTTCTAAGTCTAGGAGATCTCCTAGTTTGTCTCATATTAGCGGGCTAAAATAGCTATACTTTGGTAAGCTTTTAAAATCAGGGAGTCGCTAATGCTCTGATCCTCATAATTACTAATTAAAAGCTGTCCATGCTGATAATCCCTAGGAAGTTCTATAGTAAGCTCCTCAGCATAAAAATTATTGAGAACAAGCATTTTTTGTCCTTCAAATTCCCGTTCAAAGGCATAGACCTGCTCACTGTCTTTAAATGCAGCCTTGTAGCTTCCTTCAGCTATCAGTGGCATTTCTTTTCTAAGTCTAATGAGTGTTTGATAGAAGGGGAAGATCTTACCATTCTTCTCATTTTCAACATTGATCTCTTTGTAAGATTTTCCCACTTTCAACCAAGGTTGGCCACTAGTAAATCCTGCATGTTGACTAGCATCCCATTGCATAGGAGTACGTGAATTATCGCGGGACTTAGCCTGAATGATCCTAAAGGCCTCGTCTGGCGTCTTACCTTCATCTAACATGATTTGATAGGCATTCAAACTTTCAATATCCACATAATCTGACATGGAATGATATTGCGGATCCAGCATGCCAATTTCTTCACCCATATAAATATAAGGGGTGCCACGAGATAAATGAATGGAAGCTGCTAACATGGTAGCTCCTTCATTTCGGAAGTTCTCCACGTCCACAAAACGGTTTAGGGCTCGGGGTTGGTCGTGGTTATTGTAAAACAGAGCATTCCAGCCATTACCAGCACTCATGCCTTCACCCCAAGAATGGAAAAGATCACGAAGGGCGATAAAGTCAAAATCCATGATTGTCCACTTTTGACCATCCTGGTAATCTACCTTTAGATGATGAAAATTAAAGGCCATGGACAACTCTTCACGTTCTGGAGCAGTGTAAAGAATGCAATTTTCAATGGTGGTGGAAGACATTTCGCCAACCGTTATAAAGGAATCATCTTGACCAAAGCTGGCTTGATTCATCATTTTCAAATAGTCATGGGTAATGGGTCTATCAGTATAAGCTGGCTTGCCATCATTGATTGGACAATCTGTAAGGACTTGGTCTTTACCAATCAGGTTAATCACATCAAAACGAAAGCCCTTAACCCCTTTATCACGCCAGAAATTAACCACCTTAAACAATTCCTCACGAACATTTGGATTTCGCCAATTCAAATCTGCTTGTGTCACATCAAATAAATGCAGATAGTATTTGCCAGTATCCCCAAAAGGTGCCCAGGCATTCCCTCCAAATTTAGACAGCCAATCTGTCGGTTGATCCCTTAAAATAAAGAAATCTTGATAGTACGAGTCCCCTGCCAAGGCCTTTTGGAACCACTCATGTTCTGTCGAACAATGATTGAGTACCATATCCAGCATAAAGTCAATCTTATACTCTTGACCCACACGAATGAGTTCTTCAAAATCTGCCATTGTCCCAAACTCAGGATTGACAGCTTTATAATCTGAAACATCGTAGCCATTATCCCTTTGTGGGCTTGGATAGAATGGATTCAGCCAGACCATATCAATTCCCAATTCACTTAAATAAGGGATTTTCTCAATAATACCACGAAGATCTCCCACACCATTACCCGTCGTATCCTTATAGGATTTTGGGTAAATTTGATAAAGGACTTTACTTTTATCTATTGTCATCTCTAAACCTTTCTTAAAATAGATACAGGAACTGTTGTCAGTTCCTGTATCTTTTATTGGGACAGATTATTTTTTCACTGCTGTCATTAACTCTTGATTACGAGCAACCTGACTTGGTAGAGTGAACTTAAGCTCTACTTCATAGGCATCTTGATTGGTCACCACAAGAGGCGTTTCTGTTGCATAACCAGCCGCTTTAAGAGCCTCCATATCAATGGAAAGCAATTTATCACCAGCCTTGACCATATCACCTTGCTTAACGTGCGAAGTAAAACCTTTACCTTCAAGATTTACAGTATCCATACCAACATGCATTAAAATTTCAAGACCCTCAGTTGAAGCAAGGCCTACCGCATGCTTAGTTGGAAAGAGCACCGTTACCTGACCATCTACAGGAGACACCAGCTCCCCCTCACTAGGTTGAATAAGCACCCCTGGTCCCATAATCCCTTGAGCAAATACTGGATCAAGAGCCTCACTTAAAGGCTTAACCTGACCTGTTAAAGGACTTTTTAGGAGAACAGCAGTAGCTGATTTAGTCATTGCACTGCTTGCTTGAACAGTTTCTCCTGTATTGATAGGATTTCCTGGAGCTGCAGCCGCTTTAAGAGCAAGATCATCCATTCTTGCTTCATCCTCAGTCTTCGTTAAAATATGTGACTTACGGAAGAAGAAAGTTAAAGCTACCGGAACAGCAATGGCTACTGCCATACAGATAAAGAAAGGAATCATATACTTAGCATTAATAGACATGAAGCCTGGAAGGCCACCAACCCCAATAGCATTGGCTTGAACATTGAAAGTTGTTGATAATAAACCAGCAATACCAGAACCCGTCATTCCTGCTACAAATGGGTAAATATATTTGACGTTAACCCCAAAGAGCGCAGGTTCTGTGACACCAAGGTAAGCAGAAATTGTCGCAGCAAGTGACACTTCTGCTTCACGTTCATCATGACGATTCATTAAATAATAGGCAAGTACTGCTGAACCTTGAGAAATATTAGAAAGAGCAATCATTGGCCAAAGACCAGTTGTATGTGTTGCTGTATCAGCAATTAACTGGGTATCAATAGCATTTGTCATATGGTGAAGCCCAGTGATAACAAGTGGGGCATACAAAGCACCAAAGATAGCACCAAACAACCACTTAACAGGACCAGTTAAACCTGCAAGAACAACAAAGGAAATACCCTTACCAATTGTCCAACCTAGAGGTCCTAAGACAGTGTGCGCCAGAATCAGTGCTGGCACTAATGATAAGAAAGGAACAAAAATCATTGAAATGACTTCTGGGATACGTTTTCGCCAGAAAATTTCAAGATAAGAAAGTGACAAACCAGCTAGTAAAGCAGGAATGACCTGTGCTTGATAACCAATACGGTTGATAGTGAAAGAACCAAAATCCCATACCCAGTTTTTAGCAATTTCTGAAGCAGGAGTGCTTGCCACTGCATAGGCATTAAGTAATTGCGGAGAAACCAAACAGATACCAAGAACGATACCAAGAATTTGAGTTGTTCCCATTTTACGTGTTACTGACCAGGTAATACCTACTGGTAAGAAGTGGAAAATCGCTTCACCTGGTAACCATAAGAAACTATTAACACCATTCCAGAAAGGTGAAACCTTTACAATGGTATTCCAAATAGGATCCCCAGCTGCGTCAAAAAGAAGTTTCCCTTTTTCACTTTGTTGCCCAAGAAATTCAAATGGAACACCCTCAAGAATATTACGGAAACCTAGGATAAGACCGCCAACAATGATAGCTGGGATAATTGGCGTGAAAATCTCTGCCAACATGGTCATCACACGTTGAATAGGATTCTGGTTACTCTTTGCAGCTGACTTAGCAGCTTCTTTAGAAACCCCTTCAATACCCGAAACAGCAGTAAAATCACTGTAAAATACTGGCACATCATTACCAATAATCACTTGGAATTGGCCTGCATTAGTAAACGTTCCCTTAACGGCAGGAATTTTTTCAATTTCCTTAACATTGGCCTTGCTATTGTCAACCAAAACAAAGCGCATACGTGTTGCACAGTGTGTTACAGCCTTGATATTTTCTTTTCCACCAATAGCGGTTAGAAGATTCTTAGCATCATTTTCAAATTTTCCCATTTGACTTCCCCTAGGTCCCTTTTCTCCACTTTAATCATTTGACCATGATTAAATAAAAAAATAAAAGTTTGAAATTCTTAAGTAGAATTCAGTCTACACCACAATTGTAATCGATTGCAAACTTGTAGGCAAGTTGTTAGCTTGAAAAAGAGAGCATTTTTGGTAAAATAAATGCAGTTGTATGTCTTAAAATAGACAAATTAGAAAGAATAGCATAAGATGAAAAAATACGAACATATTTTTAAAGACTTAGAAGCAAAAATTTCCAAAGAAATATATGCCATAGACGATTTCCTTCCCACAGAAATTGAACTCAGTCATGAATACCAGGTCAGCCGAGACACTATTAGAAAAGCCTTGAGTCTCCTAGCCAAAGCAGGATTGGTAAAGAAAATGCAAGGACGTGGAACACAAGTCATTAAACACCACCACATTCTATTTCCCATATCTGAGTTAACCAGTTACAAAGAACTAGTTACTTATTTCAATATGGACTCTAAAACCAATGTTATTGCCATTGATAAACTCATCGTAGACCAGGCTATGTCTAAATTTACTGGCTTTCCAGTACATAGCTTCATCTGGCGCATAACACGGCAGAGACTTGTGGACGGGGTTGCCTCCGTTTTAGATATTGACTACCTAGATAAGGGTTTAGTCCCCACAATCAGTCGAGAACTTGCCGAAAAATCACTCTATGAATACCTGGAAAAAGACTTGCACCTAGACATTGCTTTTGCCTTAAAAGAAATCACAATTGATCAAATCAATGATCGGGACAAAATTTTGTTAGACCTGGGTTCAGATCAGCATGTTGTTTCTGTTAAGTCCAAGGTCTATCTGGCCAACAATAACCAATTTCAATTTACAGAAAGCCGTCACAAACTAGAGAAATTCAAATTTGTAGACTTTGCAAAACGAAAATCAAAATAAAGAGGCATTTGGGAGAAAAATACCTAAACTAAGTGAATAAAGACAAAAAAATTGGGACACTGCTAGAATGCAGATCCCAGTTTTTTGATGAGAATCCTTCTTAGATAATTTCTTTACCGGCATTGGCACCAGATTGCAGGTTAAAAATTCTTTCAATATGAACAATACCAACTGCTTTTGGTTCATTCATCTTCCCCTGTGCCCAAAGCTTTGCTTCTTGGTAAATAGGGCCAGAATTTTTGAGCTCTGCTCTTCCCATAAAACGATAGCCCTTTAGGGCCTGGCGATCTATAAAGGCAACTTCAATTTTGCCATTATCCTGAATATTTTCCATGGTTTGGCCGCCAGTATTTTCATTAAAAATCAATGTTTTATCATCATAGTAACGCATAGATCTTTTAGGACCAATATTAGGGTTTCCCAAATGGTCTACTGTTGCTACTACGGCTAATTCTCTAGTAATTAGCTCTTTCATTTCTTCTGTTATCATAACACGTCCTCCTTCTACTTAAATCATACAAGATTGACAGTTTTTACTATCATCAAAGTGCTCGTCATCCGCATAGCTTTCACTTCCTGCCAAGACCTCCTGCCTTACGCGAACATAATAAATAGAGGCACATTTTTGTCTATAGGCCTGAATGTAGGCCCTATTCAAATCCCTGGTACTAGCTTCTTCTTTCATAAAAAGTGTCAGCGAGATCGCTTGATCAACATGCTTTTGTGCTGTTGAAACAAGATCAATGATTGGTTCTGGCCCCAGATCATAGGCTCCCCTTTGATAATACTTATAATTTTCCTCAGACAATTGGTAGGCTGGCACATAAACCCTTCCCAACTTACCCTCTTTTCTCACCTCCACTGGAGAAACCACTGGCTGTAAGCTAGGAGTACATGATGAAAGGTAACTAATAGAACCTGTAGGGGCAACGGCTAGTAAATGTGAGTTGGCTAAGCCATATTTTTTAATGTCTGCAACCAAGTCCTGCCAATCTTTTTGATCTGGCAAAGCAAAATCATACTGTTTGAATAGTTGCCTTACCTGCTGCGTTTCTGGCTCTACAAGCTCTTTCGTGTATTTCTTAAAATAAGAACCATCTGCATAAGCCGACTGGCTAAAAGCTTGAAAAGCCCCATGTATTTTTGCAAGATTCATAGAAGCTTTAAAGGCATAATAAGCCATACTATAGAAAAAACAATTGGTAAAGTCAATGGCTTCTCTGGAATCATAGTAAATCCCATTAGTAGCTAGAAAGCCGTGGAGATTCATAGCCCCTAAGCCCAGAGCATGATTAGCATTATTGCCTTTTTTGATAGATGGAGCACAATCCAGATTGGATGAACGTGACACCTGATCAAGTGCTTTTATGCTATTTGTAATCAGACTTTCAAAATGCCTTCCATCCAACATAGCTTCCGCAATATTTATTGAAGCCAGATTGCAGCAAACATCCTGTCCCAGCTCTTCAAAAGATAAATCTTCACTAAATTGACTAGCTGTATTAACCTGGGCAATCTCCGTGCATAGGTTAGACATAACAATCCTCCCCTCCTTATGGAGTGGATTTCTACGATTGACCGTATCTTCAAACAAAATATAAGGGTAGCCTGATTCAAACTGTAATTCCGCAATCATCTGAAAAAGCTGTCTTGCCTTAATATATGTTTTTTTGATATTAGGATTCTGAAGAAGCTTATCATACTCCTCTGTGATAGAGATATCTGACATTGGTTTGCCATAGACCCGCTCAATATCATAAGGAGAAAAAAGAGCCATATCCTTATTAGCCTTTGCTAATTCAAAAGTAATATCAGGAATAACTAGCCCCAGAGACAAGGATTTAATGCGAATTTTCTCGTCCGCATTTTCCCTTTTACTATCCAAGAAAGTCAAAACTTCCGGATGATGAGCATGCAAATAAACTGCCCCTGCACCCTGTCTTTGCCCTAACTGATTGGCATAAGAAAAGGAATCTTCTAGGAGCTTCATAACTGGAATAATACCTGTGGCCTGATTCTGAATATGCTTGATCGGCGCACCAAATTCTCGTAAATTAGTCAATGATAAGGCAACACCACCTCCTCTTTTGGACAACTGTAAGCTGGTTGAGATAGCTCTTGAAATAGATTCCATATTATCTTCAATCCGCAATAAATAACAAGATACAAACTCTCCACGTCTCTTTTTCCCAGCATTTAAAAAGGTCGGTGTAGCTGGTTGAAAACGGTGCTTTAAGATATCATCCAAGATGGAAAGAGCCAGTTCTTCTTCTCCTCCTGCCAGAAACAAGGCATTCATAAGAGCCCTATCTTGAAAATCTTCTAAGTAATACTTGTTATCATCTGTTTTTAAGGCATAGCTATTATAAAATTTCAAGGCCCCCATAAAAGTCTGAAAGGGTAGGACATCTTGCTTAGCTTTCTCAAAAATCTTATGGATAAAAGAAATATCATAGCTTTCCAATAAATCAGCATCATAATAATGGTGCTTTTTGAGGTAGGCCAATTTTTCATCTAAGCTGTCAAAGGTGAGAGTATTGGGTTTAATCTCATCTTCTAAATAGCATTTAATGGCTTCTTTATCTGCCCCAAAATGATAATGACCATTCTTATCTTTAAAGCGAGTCAGGGCATTATAGGACAAATAGTTTTTTCTTTGATTCATTCTTTTCCTTTCTCAGTCGTTTTTAAATAATTTTTGACAAGGTCAACATCATATTTTGTTCCCAGTAATTCAAACTGGTGTAAGAGGGGAACCTGCAACTTCTTAGCAATAAGCTGACCAGCTAAGGCAAAGGTATCTCCAAAATTAGTATTGCCAGAACCTATTACCCCTTGGCAGAAACCTCGATTTCTTTTATCATTCAAGAAGTGAATAACCTGCTTTGGAACTGCTCCTTTTATATCTCCTTTACCCCCAGCATAAGTTGGCACAATTAAAATATAGTTTTCTGTCACCTTAAGTGGGCTGCCATCAAGTGGAATCTGTAAACTAGGACAAGACAATTTTTCAACAAAACGCTTGGTGTTGTTGGAACGTGATGAGAAAAAGACTACTAATGGACTACTAATATTAAAATTCCCAATCTTCATCTTCAGTTTCCTCTCTAAGCCCCATGATGTAAGAAGATCCATTGCCAGAGAAAAAGTCATGTGTTTCATCTGCCCTAGCTGATAGCTGAGCAAAAATTTCTGGCGAAACATAGGTTTCTTCTTCAGAAAAAGGGGAGTCATAGC
This sequence comes from Streptococcus catagoni, assembly GCF_011421425.1. Lineage (GTDB taxonomy): Bacteria > Bacillota > Bacilli > Lactobacillales > Streptococcaceae > Streptococcus > Streptococcus catagoni. Next base: position 101,073 of record NZ_WPCW01000002.1, on the reverse strand, counting down.
CTAGGTTTTGCAGAAATTTGCCTGCATTATAAATACTGAAAGAAATGGCCTCCTGAGCAATATCAAAACCTTCATAAAGCTCATATAAAAATGTTTTTTCCAGATCAATTAATTCATCTAACAATTGAAAAACAAAGCTTTTCATCTCTTCTTGCTTATCCTTTGGAAGCAATTTAATTTTTTGCTGATACTTGTAACCACTGTAATAATTATGAATAACCTTATCACGAAGAATCAACCTGATAATATCAGCTGTATTAGGTAAGATGCCTCGGGCAGTCAAATAAAATGGTAGATAAAAACCTCCATATAGCAAAAAGCCCGGCATCATTGCAGCTGCTACTTTTGACTTCAGAGGATCATCACCCTGATAATAGGGAATTAATTTTTTTGCACGCGCCTGTAAGCTAGCTGTCTCAACCACCCATTCATGAGCTTCCTCAATCTGCTGACTACTGCATAGGGTAGAAAAAATACTGCCATAGGACCTGGCATGAACAGCCACCATGAAGGCAAAGTTGGCATAGATAACCTGTTCATGATCTGTTTGTGCATGTTCAATCTGAGAAATATCTCCAACCGTAGCCTGTACAGTATCTAAGAGGGTAAGCCCAGTGAAAGTTCTAATAAGCAGCTCTTGCCATTTGGGATCTAATTGTTTCCATGAGCTCAAATCATTGGATAAAGGAATCTTCTCAGGTAGCCAAAAATTCTGAGTGACCCTATTCCAAACCTCCAAATCTTTTTCATCTTGCAGTTCATTCCAATTAACAGAACGCATGCTAGCCTTTTCCTTACCTAGGGCATAAGATAAAGGTGATTGAGACTTTTGATAGTAATTTAAAACCATAAAGCACTCCATTTGAATCTAATTATTTTTTATTTTTCTATACAAAAAACCTCTCAAGAACAGATGCATTCTTGCGAAAAACATCCATCTTGAAAAGTTTAATGATAGCTTATTCTTAACTCCAGGCATTGATCCCATTGTTAACTGTGTTATTGTAAAGCAAAGTTTGAACCCTTGATTTACTTTCTCCGATTTTCTGTTTTCTTAACAGGCTTGAATTAATAATAACACAAAATATAGGGGTGTTCAACCAAAAACAATACTAAATATAGTATCTAAGCAAAATGTAAAATAAATAAAAATTAACTTTTTTAGGTACACTTAATTTTTATAGTCCATGACAGTTGATTTTGAGAGCTCCTTTTCAAAAAAGAAGAAAAAACAGGAAAATAAATAAGAGCAAAAAATGGAGCTCAAAAAAAGAAAAGCCATCAAATAATTAATTTTCTAAAAATTATAAATCGCAAAGCAGAAACCCCAAAAAAACTGAAATAGAAGATAGAGACCTTTCTTGACAGATAGACTTTTACTTTACTACAATAGCTGTATGTTAACATTTTTAATACCAACAGCAAAAGAAATGAAAATTCCTGAGAAAAGTTTTTCTCCCCAGATTCCAGAAAAAAGTAAGACTATCCTTGAAGCCATGCTTTCTCTTTCTATGGACCAATTGGCAAAAGCCTATAAGCTCAGTCCCATAGCCAGCCAAAAAGAGAAGGAACGTTTGGAAGCTATTTACGCTTCTACAAGTCCCACTTATCCAGCCTATCAACTCTTTAACGGCCTCATGTATCGCTATATAAAACGTGAAGACTTAGAACAAAAATACTATGACTACTTAAGAAAACACGTCTTTATCACATCAGCCCTCTATGGCATTATTCCTATTGATTTCCCAATAGCTGAGCACCGCCTCGATTTTCAAACAAAGATAAAAATAAAGGAACTGTCCTTAAAAAACTTTTGGCGTCCTGACTACGATACCTTTCTCAAGAACAAAAATACTATTATTTCCTTATTATCAAGTGAATTCGAGGGAGTTTTCTCCAAAGAAAAAGAGCAATTGTGGATAAGTATCACATTTATGGAAGAAAAAAATGGTATCTTAAAGACTCATTCGACCATTTCGAAAAAGGCCAGGGGAGCTTTCCTAACAGCCTGTATGGAAAAACAGATAGAAGAAGTCGACCAATTAAAAAAACTAGCATTCAACGACTTTGCCTACTGTCCAGAAAAATCAACTGACAATAAATTTATCTATATCAAAAAAGAAGCCTGAAACTACCTGCTGCTTCAAGAATGAGATGGTAAAGACTGCGACTTCAGGCAGATTGACAGCATTGAAAACAAAAAGGACTTCCTTTTCTAAAACTAGAAAATGAAATCCTGAATAACTATTTGATCTAAACGATGGGAGTTTCTAGGAAAACTCCTCTTTTTTTATCCACAAAAACCCGACTTATTCACAACTTGTGGATAAGTATGAGGATAATTAGGGGAAAAGCTGTCACATCAGATTTAAAGCAGGGAGAAATCTAGTTTTTTTGAACTAATCTCTTTTAACTTGCTCATAAGATTGGTCTCCATCATTTAACTTCTCCCAAATAACAACTTGACCTTTTTCTAATGATTTTTGAACATCAATAATCCGCTGATTAGAAGAACCTCTGAACTGTAGCATGAGATTTTTCTTACTAATATCAAAACGACCATCCACCAGAATATCAATGAGACTTAACATCTCTAATTTATCTTCTGTTTCTTGCATCATTTCTTCCCAAGTATAGCCCGTCCACGACCAGATATCTTTTTCTGGCAATTCCATTCTGATGCGTTTAATCAAGGGAATCAGAATCCCTGTATTTAAAAAAGGCTCCCCTCCTAAAAGGGTTAATCCTTGCACATAGGGCTGCGCCAAATCTAACATAATCTGCTCTTCAAGTTCTTTGGTATAGGGAATACCCGCATTAAAGGACCAAGTCGCAGCATTATAGCAACCCTGACAATGAAACATACAGCCAGAAACATAGAGGGAATTTCTAACTCCTTCACCATCAACAAAATTAAAAGCCTTGTAATCAATAATCCGTCCCTGGCTTAGCTCTTCAGCCTTCCATTCCTTAGGTTTTGGATTATCCCAACACTTTTTCCCCATCTAAACTCATCACTCCTTTATCCAATAACGTTGGCAATTTCCTCTTGTATCTTGATACACACCATTATTGGCCAAAATTACTGCTCGACTTGCTAGATTAGCCTCGTCACAGGTTAAGAGTACCTCCCTTATCCCTTTTTGTCGGGCAATAAGCAGAGCTTCTTTTAACATGTTTTTGGCATGAGCCTGCCCACGTCTAGAGGGTCGGTCTGACAGAGTAACCAATATGACCATCTCTTTCAAGAAGATTTTGATTAAGAGTCAGCCTTAAACTTAAAAATCCCAGAGGTAGATTATCCTCATCAAAACCCACGAACTGGATAGAAGGTACCAAACCATCTTTAAGGTTAAAGCCAATCTCCAATTGATAATTTCTTTCCAGCCAATCCTCATAATTAAAATGTTCCCTATGCCAGAAACCACCATCATGGGCTGACTGATAGGCTTCAAACTCTGCCATCATTTCTAAAATGGCCTCTTGGTCCTCTAATAGGGGTCTTCTCAGTTCCATATTTATTCTCCTATTTCAGGTAGATTCAGGTCTAAGCTACCATAGCTCTCTGGAGACTGACTAATTTGCTGACAAATCCAATGGCTGAGCAAACTTGTCTCAGGCTTTACAGGGTTTACACCCTCTTTAATAGCCCTGATAAAGGCGCCTATTATAGACTCAAAACCTCTCTTGTATAGGGTTCTATCCCAAGAACCAAAAGACATTTTCTCTTGATGATTTCCTTTAAAAATAGTCAGTTCATCTAGATTTTCCAACTGATAAGTTGCCTCAGCTGTTTGTATTTCCATAAGTTCACGACGACTGCCAGATTGTAGGTTCATTGAAATACTAATCATTGAAAAAGCTGTTGTCAACTCTACAGATACCTGACTCAAAAGCTCTGACTCCACGTGATATTGAAAACTTCCCCTCAAAGGTTCTTCACCACTTAAAAATAGAGCAGTATCAAGAGGATGAATAAAGAAATCAAATAGCTTAAAAGTCAATACTCCAGGTCTATTGACATCATTTTTCTCCACTCTCACTTTACGTTTGCTTGACACAGTTGACAACTCCTTTACACGAGGAGCAAAGCGTCTATTAAAGCCAGCCATCAGAAAAGTTCCATTAGCTTTAGCTAGTCGATAGAGCTTGACTGTACTTTCAAAGTCCTCTGTCAAAGGTTTATCCATATAGACTGGTATACCTTCTTTTAAAAACAATTGAGCCATCTCAAAGTGTACCTTGGTAGCAACATGTATAAAAACACCATCTAAGTTAGCTTGAGATAAGTCCTTTACATCAGTGTAAAGATAAGATTTACCAAACAATTGGCCAACTTCTCTCCTAACCCTCTCATTTCTGGTAAAAAGATGCCATTCTATATCTTTTAATTGTCTCATATAAGGGAGGTAAGCTTTCTGAGAAATATCACCTAAACCCACAATACCTATTTTCAGCATGATAACCCCTCCTTCAATGACTCTAATTCTTACTTACTCTTTTTGGTTTTCTCCAAAAATTGTCTTTTCAGCGCTTGAACTTTTGTTTTCTTATCTGTTTTTTTCGTGGAATGTTTCTCGTGAAACTTTTCTACTGCTTGCATTCCCTTATAATCTAGTTGGTATTTTCCCATTACTCTTCCTTTTTTATCACTATTATTAAAAGGTTACTTAAAGAAGTAACCTAAGCTTAAAATATCTATCATACAGTGTTTTTGATTACTTATATACCAGGATATTTAATTGTTGAACCATTCATATGTTTGACACGAGCTGCTATTTCCTTATGACGTCCCTTAACCATTGGTCGTGCTTGAGGATTTCCCAAGTAGCCACAGGTTCTTTTCACCACATCTACTGTTTTAGGATCGTTATTCCCACAGTTTGGACAGGTAAAGCCCCGTTCTGTTGGTGTGAAATCTCCTTCAAACTGACATTTATAACACTTATCAATAGGCGTATTTGTACCCAAATAACCCACACGGTCATAAGCATAATCCCAAACAGCCTCTAAAGCTTTTGGATTTTGTTGAAGGACAGGATATTCACAGTAGTGAATGAAACCACCTGAGGCTCCAGCTTCTGGATAAACTTTTTCAAAATCCAGTTTTTCAAATGGTGTTGGATTTTTACGAACATCGTAGTGGAAGGAATTAGTATAATACTCTTTATCAGTTATGTTTTCAAGGATTCCAAACTTCTCAGTATCTAAACGACAAAAGCGATCTGTTAAACTTTCTGATGGTGTTGAATAAACAGAGAAATGATAACCATATTCGTCAGACCAAGCTGTACAAGCTTCTTTCATCTTCTTGATAATGGTTACTGTAAAGTCTTTAGCCTCTTTATTGTCTTCCCATTCTCCCCCGTAAAAGACCGAAGCCACCTCGTAAAGACCTATATAGCCTAAGGAAACTGTTGCTCTGCGGTTTCTGAATAATTCATCAACATTTCCAGTCTTTGCCAAACGTTTGCCAAATGCTCCATATTGATAAAGAATAGGTGCATTAGCAGGACTAGCTTCTTTAACACGTTCAACCCTGTAAACCAGAGCATCTTTTCCAATAGCCATTCTTTCTTCAAAAATTTCCCAGAACTTATCCATATCACCGTTTGATTCTAGGGCAATACGAGGTAAGTTAAGGGTCACAACACCTAAGTTCATACGGCCTGAATTAACTTCTACGCCATTTTCATCCTTCCAACCTTGAAGAAATGAGCGGCAGCCCATTGGAGCCTTAAAGGATCCTGTTAAATCGATGATCTTATCATAGGATAACATATCAGGATACATCCGTTTTGTAGCACATTCAAGGGCTAATTGTTTGATATCATAGTTAGGAGAATCTTCTTCTAGGTTTAAACCACGTTTTAATGTAAAGATCAGTTTTGGAAAAATTGCTGTACGGTGCTCACTTCCCAAACCATTAATTCTAATCGCCAAAATAGCTTTTTGAATTTCCCTTTCAAACCATGATGTACCAAGACCAAATCCTAGTGAGGTAAAAGGTGTTTGCCCATTAGATGTAAAGAGCGTGTTAATCTCATACTCCAATGACTGCATGGCATCATAGATATCTTTTTGTGTCTTTTTATAAGCATACTCTTCTCGCTTATCTTCAAGCACCCACTTCTCAGCATCAGCCATATGTTTCTTGTAATTTAATTCAGCATAAGGAGCTAAGAATTCATCAATACGATCAGCTGTACAGCCTCCGTACTGACTAGAAGCAACATTGGCAATGATTTGTGAAATCTGTGCTGTCGCTGTTTGGATTGACTTAGGACTTTCAACCTCTGCGTTCCCAATTTTGAACCCATTTGCAAGCATACCCTTAAAGTCAATTAAGCAACAATTAGTCATGGGTGTATAGGGACTATAATCTAAATCATGATAATGAATATCCCCTTTTTGATGGGCATTTGCCACATGTGGTGGCAACATTTTTAAGCCAATAGATTTACCAACAATACCTGCTGTTAAATCACGTTGGGTATTAAAAACATCACTGTCCTTATTGGCATTTTCATTGACCACAGATTGGTCCTTATTTAATAATTTATCAATTGAAAAGTTAATATCCGTAGCTTGTGAGCGTGCAAAATCACGTTGAGTCCGATAATTGATATATTCCTTAGCTATAGCATATTCATTAGCTGCTAGTAATTCATGCTCAACGATATTTTGAATTTCATAGATCTTAATATTGTTTGGGAAACGCTCTTGTATCTCAGCAATAACACGTTCAGAAATAGCTTCCAGCTTGGCCTCAAGTAAAGGAGACATCTTAGTCACTTGTACACTGGCTTTCAATAAGGCACTATAAATTTTTCCAGTATCAAAATTAACCAAACGTCCATCTCGTTTGATCACTTTAATGTCTGGCTGAACGATTACTCTATCTTCTTCTTGTGTCATTTTTTCATTTCTCCTTACTGGACTATTATATCACTCAATAAAAAAAAATCAATATCTTGTGGTAATATTTTAATCCAAACACAAGATATTGATTTATCCTTATTTTTGTTTATAAATATGAAATCCCTTTACAGCAAGCTTGGTGTCCCTAATATAATTTTTTCTCAACAATTTTTGAATTGAAAGAGGTAATTTTTTAGTCCTATTATGCACAAAATAAATGGCACTATTTTGCAACAATTCATCCTCTAGAATTTTTTGATGCTCTTTACTTTGCAAATTCACATATGGTGATGCAAATTGCGAAGCCGATTTGAGCTTACTATCTAAATAAATTTTTGAGGAATCATCCCAAACATAAATTTTCTCAGACGAGCCGACTTTTTGAGAAAGATAAGCTGCAACTTCTTGCCTGGCTGATCCTTGTTCAAACTGTTTAAAACCTTCTTGACCATTTAAGAATAAAGAAAGGAAGATCAAAACTAGAGGCAAATAGATAAACTTAGCAAAATAAATCCCTAATACCCGACCATTTCCTCTTTTATTCCTAACCCTACGGTGTGAGCTATGGCTTAATTGAGTATTCAATTTTTCACTAATGGGAATAGATATTAAGATCAGACCAAAAGGTAGGTAAAATAGGAAAAGATTGAGGTGATAATCCAAGGTCAAAACAGTCATGACTGCATAAGCTATAATGACAAAAGTCAGCAACCACTTGATCAAGGAATCTTCAACTTCCTTACGCTGTCTAAAAAATTTAGTCAAGCCTGTTAAAATACCAAAACCAAGTAAAACAAAGAATTGTAAAATACAAGCAAGAAGCAGAGGAAGAGTACCAACTTGAAAATAAGTAAACTGGTACTTAATAGCCTGTGCCAAGTAAGGACCTAGTATCTGTAAGTTTAAGATAAAGTAACCGGCAGTATAAAAAACCAGAAGCATTCCAAAAATAGCAGCTAAGAGTTGATAGAGCCCACGCCCAATTTGCTTTTCTTTACTATTATAAATAATAATAGTAAGAGAAGACAGAGCCCAAAAAAGAAGAGTTCTAGGCTCAATTAACATAGCAACCGCTCCATAAAAACCAAATAAAATAAAGGTTTCATCTTTTGTTAAATTGACAAAATACTTGGTCAAAAACCATAATGACATCAAAACAAAAGGAAGAGCAAATTGCACAGGGTAAAGGCCGCCAAAACCAATACTTACTGAAACTAAAAAGTACACTAATGTAAAGGCAGAAGCCACTTTTTGGCTACTAGAAAAATAGTTTACCAACTTATAAAAATAAATGCCCGTAAAATAAAAAGCAATTATTTCAAATAGGAGTAAACAGAGCGTTGAACCTAGAAGATAACTAATAGCAATTAGAACAAAATAAACTAAGCCACCTGTTGTAAAGACATCACTATAAGGAACCTGCCCCTTGGTCAGCATCATCCCAATGTAGAGATTTTGTGATTGCAAGCTATTGGCACCATCTGTAAAAATAGGCAGAGCAAAGCTCAGTAAAGCAGCTATTAAACTATAAAATAGAATGTAAAGTTTATGCAGTCCAAGAACCTTTGTTTCATATTTAGTGGTATGTAAAGTTGGACTGTCATTGTGGTGACGCAAGTTTTGTCCCTTAAGACTATCATCATTCATCTGACTCACACGTTTTCTCCTTGAATTGTCATAGAATAAGTATAACAAAATATAGTATTTAGTCAAAAAGAATTTTAATAGAATTAAACTTCTCAGAAAGACCAAGCCCACCTCAACCTGACTAGTCATATTAAGAAGATAGACAAGGTAAGAAAGCTTATTTATCAGAAAAATCTTATGACAGACAAAGCTCTTTGCCAACCTAGTGAGCCCTTAGACTGACTGTGTCGAGAGATGCTAAAAACCTTTTATTTAACAGCACGATCCTTTTGAACCTCAGGTCACAAAATAAAGAACATAAGATATCAAAAAGAAATAGCTCTCACCCCCATCACCCAAGAAGTGTATCAAAAAAGGCTTCTTTCAAACTGAAGTCTTCTTTTCACTATTTGCTGGAAACTTTATTAGCCTTTTTATCAATAAGAAAAACCCTTAGAGACAGAAGATCTAAAGGCTTTTTCTTCAATTTGAGATTCCAGAGGGTCTTTTACTTAGTCTTCGTCTAAAAAGCTATTGAAAACTTCTTCAATCATATCCCACTCAGCATCAGAATCCTCAGGAATAGGTTGTAAGTCGCCTTCAGTGCCATCTTCATTTTCTGTAAATGAATAAGCTTGAATTTCAATTTCTCCTGATTCATCTTCTTCAGAACCAGCAGGTACTAAAAGAACATAATTTTTACCAAATTCTTCTTTACCATCAATGGTTAATAAAATTTCAAATAAAGATTCATTACCTTGTTCGTCAACCAGTGTGATAACCTCATGTTCGTGGTTATGATCATGATGATGTGTCATTTTTTTCTCCTTAAAAGGTTCTATCTAAATAATTCTGTAAAATCAATTGCGCTGCTAACTTATCAATTACTTTTTTACGCTTTCCTCGACTGATATCAGCCTGCTCTATCAGCATTCTTTCAGCCTCAACTGTAGTGAGTCGCTCATCCTGATATAAAACTGGAATATTAAAAAGTTTTTCGATTTTCTCACCATATGTTTTACTAGCTTCCACACGAGGACCGCTAGTATTGTTCATATTTTTAGGGAGGCCAAGAACAAATTTATCTACCTTATACTCTTTTACAAGCTCTTCAAGGTGTTCAAATCCATATTCATTTTTATCTTCATCAATCTTGATGATTTCAAGTCCTTGAGCTGTAAAACCTAAGGGATCACTTATTGCTACACCAACAGTTTTAGAGCCAACGTCCAATCCCATTATTCTCATTTAACATCAATTCCGTTTCCTTGTAGATAATAGCGTACAAGCTCTTCAACAATTTCATCTCGTTCGTATTTACGGATTTGATTCCTTGCATCATTGTATCTTGGAACGTAAGCAGGGTCACCACTTAATACATAACCTACAATTTGATTAATAGGATTATAACCTTTTTCCTCTAATGATTGGTATACGGCTGTAAGGGTTTCACTTATCTCCTTTTTATCACCATCATCTAATTTGAAGCGAACCGTCTCATCTGTAAATCCCATACTTACACCTTCTTTCTAAATTAAGTACTCTGATTCATTATAGCTTATTTTTTCTATTTTAACAAGAATTCTAGCCAAGAGTCCGAAAAAAATATGATGCCTCCTGCAGTTAAAAAGGCATTAAAACTAAGCTAAAAGGACCTAACCCTGTGCAGTACAGGATGAAGTCCTCAAGGTCATATTTATTTAGTTTTCTACAAGCAGCACAGGCTTGAGTTTTTTTAAAGAGCCGCGCGAAGACGTGCTTCAGTATTTTCAATGTTACGGATAGAACGAGGTAGAAAAGCCCTAATATCATCTTCCTTGTAACCCACTTGAAGACGTTTATCATCAAGTAAAATAGGACTTTTAAGAATACGAGGATTGTCCTGAATTAAATCAACAACTTCACTAACACTCAATTCATCAATAGTGCAATTCAATGCCTTAGCGTAACGATTCTTAGACGAAACGATACTTTCAACTCCATTTTCAGTTTTTGATAAGATTGCCAGTATTTCTTCTTTTGTAAGTGGTTCTTTCCCTAGATTTTGTTCTTTATATGGGAGCTTGTGGCTGTTTAACCATGTTTTGGCCTTTTTACAGCTCGTACAACTTGAAATCGTATATATTTTTATCATGTTGTTTCTCACTTTCTTTTATCGTGATAAGTTCATTCTAACACAGTTTATATTTTTGAACATAGGTCTTCGGACCTATTTTGCAGGTTTAAAGTTTATTTTCCAATCAATAATTCCATTTATGGCAGCTAACATTCGGATTTGAAACCTATTAATCCTAAAAATTAAGCTTTATAAAATGAAATTCTCTTCTTTTCTCTATTGCTTTCTGTCTAAGTAGACAAATTTCTTTCAAACCCACACTTCTTTGATCTGCCAAGAAGGAAGCAAAACTCCCCCTAAACTGATTATTTAAAAGGCAAAAGCAAGTGGCAAATTACTAACAACTTTCCAACTAAAAAAACAGTCCGCTGGACTGCCTTATTAATCTTCTATTTCAATAGCATCAAGCTCTAGAACTAACTCATCCTTATCAGCTTTTTTATCTTCAGCTGCTACTTTCTTAGACTGAACACTTTCATCTTCTTCAATAAGCCCAACAGCAACCCTTACCTTATGGTCAATTTCCTCAAAAATCTCAGGATTATCTGCTAAGAATTTTTTAGCATTCTCAGAACCTTGACCAATCTTATCTCCTTGATAAGAGAACCAGGCACCTGCTTTTTGAATGATATCCATGTCTGATGCGATCTTAATAAGCTCACCAGTCCTAGAAATCCCTTCCCCATACATTATTTCAACTTCTGCAACCTTGAATGGCGGAGCAACCTTGTTTTTCACAACTTTAATTTTTGTTTCTTTACCAATACTGCTATCTTTTTGATCTCCAGTACCTTTGATTTGTGTATTACCACGAACATCTAGACGGACAGAAGAATAGAATTTCAAAGCACGGCCGCCAGGGGTAGTTTCTGGATTTCCAAACATAACGCCAACTTTTTCGCGAAGTTGGTTGATAAAAATTGCAATTGTTTTTGTTTTGTTGATAGAGGCAGATAATTTACGCATGGCCTGACTCATCATTCGAGCTTGTAAACCAACGTGGCTGTCCCCAATATCTCCGTCAATTTCAGCACGCGGAACCAAGGCTGCTACAGAGTCCACAACCACTAAATCAACCGCTCCAGAATCAATTAATTTTCCAGCAATTTCAAGTCCTTGCTCTCCTGAATCTGGTTGAGAGAGTAGAAGCTCATCAATATTAACTCCCAAAGAGGCTGCATAGGCAGGGTCTAGTGCATGTTCTGCATCAATAAAGGCTGCGATCCCTCCCTCTTTTTGAGCCTGTGCTACCGCATGTAATGCAACAGTTGTTTTACCTGATGATTCTGGTCCATAAATCTCAATAATACGACCTTTAGGGTAACCACCTGCTCCCAGAGCAATATCCAATGCCAGACTACCTGAACTCATGACCTGAACTTTTTGCTCAGCTCGTTCACCTAAGCGCATAACAGCGCCTTTACCAAAGTCTTTTTCTATATTTTTTAAAGCATCATCTAAGGCTTTACGACGGTCATCACCAAATTTTTTAGTGATTTCTTCTGTTTTCTTAACTTTTTTTGCCAAATCTTTCTCCTCTTCAAAAGGGAACTTCCTTTGAGATTGGAATTTTTCCAATCATTTTCTCTTCCCACACTATAAGTTAGTATACCAAATTTCAACTATTTAATAAAGTTTTTAGGACCAAGTTGAATGCATATAAACTTGCAATCTGCCTAATGTCATAGCGACTTCGTTGTCCTATTCGAACCTCTATTGATTCCACTGTTTTTTCGGTAGCAATTCCTATGAAAACTGTTCCTGCTTTATGACCTTCCAATTCATCTGGACCCGCAACACCAGTCAGACCAATAGCAATATCAGAAGCTGTCAATTTCCGTGATTGTTCTGCCATCTTTTTAGCCGTGAAATGACTAACAACTCCATGTTCTTGCAGCTGGCTAAGTGGAATGTCTAGCATTTTTGCCTTTTCCTCAATGCTGTAAGTAACAAAACCACCCTTAAAAATTTGCGACGCCCCTGAAAAATCTGCCAGGTTGGCTTGGAATAAACCTGCCGTCAAACTTTCTGCAGCGGTCAAAGTCATAGCCTTTTCTTTTAGTAACTCAACAACCTGTCGGGCTAAAGAATTGTCCTCTCCGTATCCATACAATAAGTCTGCTAATTTCTCACCTTCTAAGGTTTTTCTTTGCAATAGCTGAGCTTCTAAGCTATTGAGCTTGCTGTCTGCAAGTTCTTGATTGTCAGCCTTGGTTGACAAGCGAAGGGTTACCTCACCAAGCTTAGCGTAAGGGGCAATGGTTGGATCCGTTTGATTGTGAATAAAATCAGATAGAATCGTGACCAGGTGACTTTCACCTATCCCAAAAAACCTTAGAACTCTAGAATAAAGCTTATTATGATTTGTTGACAAAATAGGGAGCAAATACTCATTGACCATGGGTTTTAGTTCACTAGGAGGACCAGGTAAAAGCACATAACTGACACCATTTACCTCTAAAAAACCACCCACAGCAAGCCCAGTAATATTTTGTAAAGGAAGAGAACCTTCAATTATTTGTGCCTGCCGCTCGTTATTGGGAGTTCTTAAAAATTTTGAGCGACTTGCAAAAAAGTGATCTAATTTTTGATGAGCCACGGGATCAAAAACGAGTTCCTTCTTTAAATATTTAGCTAGGGTTTCTTTGGTTAAATCATCTTCTGTCGGGCCAAGTCCCCCACATAAAATGACTAAGTCACTTCGTTGACTGGCAATATCTATTACAGATAGAAGTCTATCCTCATTATCACCCACAGCAGTTTGAAAATATATATCTATCCCTAGATCAGCCATCTTTTCAGATAAAAATTGTGCATTAGTATTTACAATCTGCCCCGTTAATATTTCCGTCCCTACTGCAATGACTTCAGCCTTCATAGTACCACCTACTTATCTATTCGTAATTTGTTTCCATTTTATCACAAAAAGTAGACAATTTATTTTTTCAAAATCGGCTTCTTAAGAACGACTTGTTAGCTCTCTTAAAATTATAGACAATTAGGAATCAATGCACCATGAATGTCATGGTGCATTGAACTTTACTCTATAAAACAGCCTAAACCGATTGTGTTCTAACGTCACTTAAGTTTATGGCTCTAGCTCTCAAACGAAATAAAATAGTAAAAACACCACTGGTTCTTCTCCAGTGGCATGAAAAATCATTTAAAATCACAGTCTTCTTCATGATCATTGATCAAACCAGCAGCTTGCAAAAATGAATAGATAGTCTTTGGACCTAAAAATTTAAAACCTTGATTTTTCAAGTCTTTAGCCAGAGTTTTTGATAATTCTGTTTGAGCCGGCACTGGATGATCTTTGTTGATAAGGTTGTCAATCGGTTGACCACCCACATAATCCCATAAATATTTAGAAAAACTGCCATACCGTTCTTGAATTGCTAGCACAGCTTTTGCGTTAGCCACGCTTGCTGCCAGTTTAAGCTTGTGGCGGATGATTTGTGGATTCTGTAAAGCGTCAGCCATTTCTTTATCAGAAAAAGCAGCCACTTTAGCTATATCATAGTTATGAAAAACCTTCTTAAAAGCTTGGCGTTTCTTCAAAACAGTCAACCAGGAGAGACCAGATTGGTAACTTTCCAAGCAGAGCAATTCAAAGAGTTTCTGGTCTTTCATTACGGGTTTTCCCCATTCAAAGTCATGATAATGACAATAAATTTGATTGTCAACAGGTACCCAGGAACAGCGTTTCAATGGTCTACCTAGCCTTTCATCAACATTTTTAAAGCGGCTTTAATGTAGTGTTCTGTGGTTTCACCAGTACCTTCAAAGAAAGCACGGATTTTTTTCAGTTCACTCGCCTTATAACCAAGTGCTAGTAAGGCTTCAATAGCTTCATCCAGTGGTTCATTCTGACTTGATTGATTGCCTTGTACCTTAACTTCTCCTTGTGGTGCCTCAACAAACTTCCCTGCTAGATCTAGTACCATCTGCTGAGCTGTTTTTTTGCCAATCTTTGGAAACTTCATCAAATACTTGATATCACTATTATCAATGGCTGCAACCAGGCCCTTATTATCATCAACAGCCACAATAGCTAAGGCCGTTGTTGGTCCAATCCCAGAAACAGATATGAGTTTCAAAAAGACATCTTTTTCATCCTCACTATGGAAGCCAAACAAAAGATGGGCATCTTCTCTAATCACCTGATGGAGATAAACGGTGACCTTTTGATTGACACTATCAGTAAAGCTATAAGGGTTAGCTACATAGATAATATAGCCCAAGCCATTTGCTTCAACCACTATATATTTAGCTGTAATTTTTGTTAACTGTCCTTTTATATAATCAAACATACTAAACCTTTTTCTTTATTTTTGCGGCTATTACAATAAAATATAAGCCAAAACCTGCAATAAAAATAAACATGAGCTGAACGCCAAGTTGACCAGTAAAATGACTAAGTGATACCAGTAAACCTGCCAAAATAGCTCCTAATGGCTGAGCCATAGAGATAAAACCTGTATAAGAACCAATTTTTCTTTGATCCATCATATCTGCCCTAAGCACCTGATTAGCCGGTACATTAATCATCTCACCTATTGTAAAGAGGACAACAGAGATCCAGATACCTGTAAAGTGTGTAAAGCTAAAAGCAAGCAGCATACCAATTGTAAAGATAAGAGAACCTATAATAAGCTGTGATTTTAAAGACCATTTTTCAGTTATTTTATTAACAAGAGTCATTAAAGTCACAATTAAAAAGGTATTGGTAAAGACCATAATTGAAAGCATTTTAGCCCCAGTGATACTGTAACCCAAAATTTGGCATTGCTCAAAAGAGAGTTTCAAATGTACGGGAACATAATTATCCATCTGTAGCCAAATACAAGAAAATAGAATGGATCCTATTGTAAAGATAACAAAGGCCTTGTCTTTGAAAACCTCTTTATAGTTTAATAAGGTTCCAAGAACCCCTATATCATGGTCGAAGGTCTGGTCTTTTGGTTTTGTTTCACTGAACTTCATATAAGCAATTGCAAAACAAGCTACATTGACAATGAACAAAGCAATCAATAATTCTAAAAAATAATGATCATAGAAAAGTCCAGAAATTCCAGCCCCAAACATGACTGCAATATTAATGAACCAATAATTAATAGTGTAAACAAACTTACGATTATTAGTATCAGTTAGGTCAATAAGCATAGCCTCATAGGCCGGGCCATAAAAACAGGTTGAAATTTCCACCAAGAGGATTCCTGAAAAAGTCAGCCAAGGGAACACATGACCTGGCAAGTTGGCACAAATAGTTAGGAGCCATCCTGTACTTGTGCCAATTGAACCTATCACTACAACCTTTTTTCGACCTATAGCGTCTGACAAGTGCCCACCATATAAGGTCCCCAAAAAACCTGACAAACTAGTAACCATCATCAAAAGTCCAGTCCAAAAGGTTCCAAAATAAGTTGTATAATACATAGCCATGAAAGGAAATATACTACTACCTAAGGTAATAGTGATAAAGCGGACTAGCTGTCTGATCTGAAGATCTTTAGATAATTTAAAAAATTCTTTCATCTACCAACTTTCTAGTATTTTCCAAGTTCTCTTAGACTGCTATGATTCTCTTGAATTCTTCGAAACATTTTTTCCATATCAGCCTTGCTAAAATTAATCAGAACTGGTCGTCCATGAGGACAATTGTAAGGATTTTTACACTGCGAAAGCTGAACTAAAAGTTGCCTTGCAGAATAATCATCCAAGCTATGGTTAGCTTTAATGGAACGTTTACAGCTCATCATAATAGCTAACTCTGCACGGTAGGTTTTTATGGACACTTGATTAGTTAGTAAAAGCATGTCACACATTTCATAAACACCTGATTCAATTTCACTTTCTTTCATCCAAATAGGATGCTCTCTAAGAATAAAAGTGTTTAAACCATAAGGCTCCAGATAAATACCTACTTCATTTAACAGAGACATTTTTTCCTGTAAATTAATATAGTCTGACCCAGAAAATTCAAATAAATACGGAACAAGCAGCTGCTGTAAACTACTGTCAACCTGTCCAATCTTTTCTCTGTAATACTCATACTTCACTCTTTCCTGAGCAGCATGTTGATCAATGATGAATAAGCCATCTTTACCTTGAGCAAAAAGATAGGTCCCATGCATCTGCCCAAAATAATCTAATTCCGGAAAAACAGATTGCTCTTCACTCTCTAGTTTTTCAACCAAGTTGGAAAGTTTTTGCTTATTAGTAAAATCAAAGTCTGGATGATTGCCAAGACGATCTTCTTCATTAGGACGACTCGCATGTTTAACACTTGCCCTTTGCTCCTCTTTCTCAGGATAAGCTTGGCTGCTAGATTCCTCTACCTTTACATAGTTTACACCTCTGTCAACATCCGCCTGTAAATGATATTCTGTCCTTGGACTATCTTCAGAAACCATTGTTTCCTTAAGGAAGAAGTCGTTTTTTTGAGCATCATAGAAAAGTTGTTGAGACCGTAAGGGTAGAGTCGTTTGCTCTGGCTTTAGACCTGTTCCTGTAGTCCTCTTAGCTAAATTTTCCAAAGCATCTGGAATCAGATCTTGAGCCCTTAGGCTTTCTGAAATGGCTGAGCTAATTAAAGACATCAACTCTTTTTCCTTTGAAATACGGACCTCTTGTTTAGTTGGATGCACGTTTACATCAGCTAAATAAGGATCAATTTGAATATCAATAATAGCAATGGGGAAACGTCCAACCATTAATTTTGAACCGTAGCCATCAAGTATGGCTCTATTTAATAGAAAATTCTTGATGTACCTACCATTAATCAAAATAGTAATATAGTTTCTGTTAGCCCTGGTTAATTCAGGCAAGCTGACATAGCCACTAACTTCAAAATCTAAATCGGAATTTGAAATTTCCACCATCTTTTTAACAGCATTTAGACCATAAATACCTGCAATGGCTTGTTTGAGATCACCCGTTCCTGATGTCTTAGTTAATTCTCTACCATCACAAATTAGGGTAAAAGCAACTTCTGGATGTCCTAAGCTAAGGCGGTTGACAACATCAACGATATGAGCTAACTCAGCCTGTAAGCTCTTCATATATTTCAAACGAGCAGGAGTATTATAAAATAAATTCTTAATTCCTACCTTAGTACCAACTGGAGTAGAAATTGGAACTTGCTTTTCAATCTTTCCTCCCTTAGCAACAAGCATTGAACCATGATCAGAGTCGGCTGTTGCAGATTCTATTGTCAACTCACAGATAGAGGCCACTGAGGCAAGCGCCTCTCCTCTAAAACCCAGAGTTCTAATCCTAAATAGATCACTCTGATTTTTGATTTTGCTGGTTGCATGGCGACAAATACTCAAGGGCAAATCTTCCTCAGAAATGCCTTCACCATTGTCCCTTATTTTTATGGATTTTAATCCGGATTCTTCAATCTCTATAGTTATTTGACTACTGTTTGCATCTATGGCATTCTCTACCAATTCTTTCACTACACTTGCTGGTCTTTCAATAACTTCCCCAGCAGCAATCTGATTGGCGAGAATCTCTGGTAATTCGATTATTTTTTTCATGTTTCTCCTCGCATTCTTATGGTTATTATAACACAATTCAAAGTACAGTCATCTTTTTGTTGATAAAGCCCAAAGCAAAGCTTTGGGAATAGCTGAGCTAAAGAAATGAAGTTCATGGAGCAAATCTTATTACAGCCAAGAACTCTTAGACAAAGGGGGATGCTAAAAAATGAAAAAACTTGAGCCCCAGGCTCAAAAGCTAGGTATGAAATTCCTAGGAGAAGCAGCTTTCAACACCAGCCTTAAGACAATGATCAAAGGAAAAAAGTTATTAAAAAATTGAAGAAAAGTTTTTTCTTCAATTTTTTAGATTAAATTTTTAAGTTTCTCAAGCTCAATCATAGCTTGAATTGGTGTAATATTCACTAAGTCTACAGTCTTTAGTTTTTCAATGATTTCTTGATTCATAGGGCTTTGGAATAAGCTTAATTGCTGATTTTCATCGATCTCCATAGCTTCTTTTCTGAAGTTTTCTTTTGAATAGGAAACACTCTGTGATTGATTTTCAAGTTTTTGAAGGAGCTGAGAAGCCTTACCTAATAAATCCTCAGGTAAACCGGCAATTCTAGCAACGTGAATACCATATGACTTATCAGCTGGTCCCTGTGCTATTTTGTGTAGGAAGGTAACATCTCCATCTTTTTCCAAAGTTGCAACATGGACATTTTGAAGATGTGCTAACTGATTCTCCAGAGCTGTTAACTCATGATAATGCGTCGCAAACAAGGTCTTTGCCCCAACCTTATCATGGATGTATTCAATAATCGACTGAGCAAGAGCCATACCATCATATGTAGCTGTGCCTCGTCCTAATTCATCAAACAAAATAAGGGAATTGGGGTTAGCTCTTTTGATGGCATGATTGGCTTCCATCATTTCAACCATAAAGGTAGATTGTCCAGAAATCAGATCATCAGCTGCGCCAATACGAGTAAAGATAGCATCAAATATTGGTATCTGAGCCTTATCAGAGGCCACATAAGAGCCCATCTGAGCCATTATAATTGTTAAAGCTAACTGTCGCATATAAGTAGACTTACCACTCATATTAGGCCCAGTAATTAACTGAATGGTCGTTTCACAGTCAAACTGAATCGTATTTGGAATATATTCCTGTGCTCCCATTACCTTTTCTACGACAGCATGACGGCCATTAAGCAGATCAATGACATGATCATTATTAAAGACTGGACATACATAGTGGTTTTTCTCTGCAACCAGAGCCAAACTTTGTAAGACATCAACCGTAGCAATAGCCTTTGCTAATAGTTGCAATCTGTCTATATAGGTCTCTATCTTTGATCTGATACGCATAAAAATGTCGTATTCTAAATTAGAAGACTCGTCACGCGCTTCTAACATCTGACCTTCAATCTTTGCCAGCTCTGTTGTCCCGTAACGTTCAGAATTCTTTAAAGTCGCTTTCCTAAAGAAATGATCTGGAACCATGGACAGATTTGAATTGGTCACATGAAAATAGTAGCCATCTTTTCTATTAAAATCAATTTTGAGATTGTTGATGCCACTTGCTTGCCGTTCTTTTGCTTCGACTTCGGCAATCCATCCTGTACCTTCTTTCATTACCTTTCGATAATGATCTAGACGTTCATCAAAACCTGTCCTAATAATATTCCCTTCACTGATCGTTGCAGGGGCATCTGGATCAATAGCAGAGCTTATCAGACTTTCTAATTCAGGAAGAGTATCAATCTGCTTGATTATTTTCTCTAAGTAGGGACTGTCCATACCCTCCAAAATAGCTTTAATATAAGGAACCTGCGCCAAAGTATGGCCTAGTTGTAATAGATCCTTAGGATTAACCTTACCAAAGGCAACCCGACTGGTTAGGCGTTCAATATCATAAACCCCTTTTAAAGAATCACTCAGGTCTGAGCGTTCGATAAAGTTGTCTAAAAAGACCTGGATAATATTTTGTCTGTCCAAAATGGCCTCTTTTTTAACCAAGGGTCGATCAATCCAGGTTTTTAGAAGTCGCATTCCCATAGCTGTTTTTGTCTCATCAAGAAGCCAGTATAGACTGCCATGTTTCTTTTTGGTTCGACTATTCTCAACTAAATCTAAGCTGTTTTTTGTTGCAAAAGACATTTGCAAATAGTCTTTAATTTCATAGTGAACAAGCTTTTGTATATGAGAAAGCTCACGCATCTGTGTTTTATGAATATATTGTAACAGTTTACCAGCAGCTGATAACTCCAGGTCTGTCAAGTTAATGTCAAGCAAGTCAGTCTCTTCAGACACTTTGTTTTCATAGGAAAGAAGCAAATGGTCTTGACTCGAAAGTTGACACTTGTCTTCATCAGTCATATCAAAACCGATAACAATTTCTTTAGCCTTTAAGTTTAAAACTTCACCACAAACACTTGAAAAATCAGCAAGTTCTGTCACATAAAATTCTCCAGTGGCTAAATCCATATAAGATAGACCGTAATTTTTCCCATCAAAATCAACTGCCACCAAAAAATTATTAGAACTGCTTGCCTTGCTAGAATCTACAACCGTACCAGGCGTAATAACCTGAACGACTTCACGTTTCACGACCCCCACAGCCGTTTTAGGATCTTCCATTTGTTCAGCTATGGCCACCTTATAGCCCAGGTCAATAAGTACATCAATATACTGCTGAGCTGAGTGGTGCGGCACCCCGGCCATTGGGATCGGGTTTTCAGCATTTTTATTTCGGCTTGTTAAGCCTATCTCTAATAGCTGGGCTGCTTTAACAGCATCTTCATAAAACAACTCATAAAAATCACCCATCCTAAAAAGCAAAAAAGCATCTGGATAATCTTCTTTAATGTCCAGATACTGCTGCATTCCAGGAGATATTTTAAGATTTGTCATCTTTTAACTCCTTATTTATCTTCTCTTCTATGGTCTTTGTTACATATTGGATTAAATCACTAGCATCTTGCATTTTGTCACGGTAGTCATCAATAATGGGCCTATCTAATAGCTCCTCTTCTAATTTCTTAGACGCATCCATTGCTATTTGTGAGGCCTGACTCTTTTCTATTTTATCAAAAATAACCGCATCTTGTTGTTTCTTTTTCATGTCATAAACCATCTTTTGGATTTCAGCAGATGAGTTTATCTTTTTTTCAACCCTTTTATAAGCAATGATACTACTATGATTATTAATTGCAAGTAAAAGCTGTTCTAATGCATTGTCATATGTACTCATATGGTCATAGCTAGATCTTTTTCAAACTGGGATGCAATCTCTTCGGTACGGCAAATAACCAATAAGGTATCTGCCCCTGCAATGGTCCCTAAGATATCATCAATACCATCATTATCAATCAGATTAGCAAGGACATCTGCCTCACCTAAGTCTGTATGTAAAACAAGTATAAAGCCAGCTCTATTGACACTAATCATATAAAAACGAATGTCTGGGCTAAATGGTGAGCTGACAGGTTCTGAAAGACTGTAATAAAGCTTCCCTTTTTCGTCACGTAATTTTAATAATCCTATTTCTCTCAAATCTCTTGATAGGGTCGCCTGTGTGACTGTTATACCTTCTCTATGGAGGCAGTTCTTTATTTCTTCTTGGGTACTAATGTGTTCAGATTGAATAATCCTTCTAATCTGATCCTGACGTTCTTTTTTATTCATAAGATTCCATCCCAACTGTATAATTATCCTCTCAAATTATATCAAAAATAGATCACTTTTTCATCTAATTGCTGACTATTTTTCTAATACTAGAAAAAATTCTACTTTCAAAAACCACGTTATTGCCTGAAAAATGAAGAAAAGAAATTATTAGTCTATTTTAGAATTCTTTCTAGAAAAACTATTTACTTCTTTGACTTATTATAGTATAATTTCTCAATTGATTCCTCGTTTATTTTATTAAATTATGATAGAATGAAGTGACAAACATATTTAGGAGATACTAGATGGATACTAAAATTCTTATTGCAAGTGAAATTGCCAAAGTTGTTCCTGACTTAGAACAAGAAACAATTTACAACTTGCTTGAAACACCAAAAAATTCTGAAATGGGTGACCTTGCCTTTCCTGCTTTCTCTTTAGCAAAAGTACTTCGTAAAGCACCTCAAATGATTGCTTCAGATATTGCTGAAAAAATGGATGCAAGTGCCTTTGAAAAAGTTGTAGCCCTTGGTCCTTATGTTAATATTTTCTTAGATAAGAGTAAAGTTTCTGAAAAGGTTTTACATGATGTCATCACTGAAAAATCTGATTATGGACAAAGTCACATTGGGGATGGTCAAAATATTACTTTAGACATGTCAAGCCCTAATATTGCTAAACCATTTTCAGTTGGTCACTTACGCTCAACTGTCATTGGGGATGCTATTGCTAACTTATACTCAAAATTAGGTTACCAACTTTTTCGTATTAATCACCTAGGGGATTGGGGTAAGCAATTTGGCATGCTCATTGTGGCCTATAAACTTTGGGGTGATCAAGCAGCAGTCGAAGCTGATCCTATTGCAGAACTTCTAAAACTCTACGTTCGTATTAATGCCGAAGCTGAAGAAAAACCTGAACTAGATAAAGAAGCTCGTCTATGGTTTAAAAAATTAGAAGATGGTGATCAGGAAGCTTGGGACTTATGGAAATGGTTCCGTGACGAAAGTTTAGTTGAATTTAACCGTATCTATGAAAAATTAAATATTCACTTTGATTTTTACCACGGTGAAGCCTTCTACAATGATAAGATGGATCAAGGTTTAGAGATCCTCGAATCTAAAAACCTCCTTAAAGATTCCAAAGGTGCTAAGATTGTTGACTTAGAAAAATACGATCTACCACCAGCTCTTATCAAGAAATCTGATGGCGCAACGCTTTATATCACACGTGATATGGCAACAGCAATGTATCGTCAGAAAACATTTAACTTTGTTAAAAACATTTATGTCGTTGGACAAGAACAATCAAATCATTTTAAACAACTCAAAGCTGTACTTAAAGAAATGGGATTTGACTGGTCTGATGACATGATTCACGTTTCATTTGGTTTGGTAACTAAGAATAAGAAAAAATTATCAACACGTAAAGGTAATATCATACTCCTAGAACCAACTCTTGACGAAGCTGTTTCTCGTGCACTTTCACAAATCGAAGCTAAAAATCCTGACCTAGAAAGCAAAGAAGAAGTGGCTAAACAAGTTGGTATCGGTGCCATTAAGTTCTATGATTTAAAAACCGACCGCGATAATGGCTACGACTTCGATCTAGAAGCCATGGTTTCCTTCGAAGGTGAAACTGGTCCTTATGTTCAATACGCTTACGCACGTATCCAATCTATCCTAAGAAAAGCTAATTTTACACCTGATAGCAATGCCAACTACTCTCTAAATGATGCTGAAAGTTGGGAAATTATCAAACTTATCCAAAACTTCTCTAGAAACATTCAACGTGCTGCTGAAAAATATGATCCTTCAATCATTGCAAAATATGCTATCCAATTGGCACAAGCATTTAACAAATATTACGCACATACACGTATCCTAGATCAAACGCCTGAGCGTGATAGCCGTCTGGCTCTATCTTATGCAACTGCTACCGTCTTAAAAGAAGCCCTTCGCTTACTTGGTGTAGAAGCTCCTGAAAAGATGTAACATTCTTTTACAATAAACTATCAAAAAACCTTTTATGTCAGAGTTGACATAAAAGGTTTTTTCTTTTACCTTCTTATTTTTATACAGGTTTATCATAATTTTTACGCCTAATTTTAAAGTCTGAGCTAATAACCTCATCCACATCAACTATAGAAATAAAGGCATCTGGATCTAGATCAGCCAGGATTCGCTTAACTTCTCTAACCTCATTGGGACTTAGGGTAATATACATGACATTATATTCATTGCCAGAATAAGCTCCCTCACCCTTCAAATAGGTAACACCTCTGTTGATTTCTGTGAGAATAGCTGAAGCTGCTGCCTTGGAATGCTTGGTAATAATGATCATTCCACGGATAGTATAACCACCATTTTGAACGATTGTTAAGACTTGACTGAAAACAAAGCTAGCCACTAAAGTGTAAAGCATATGTTTCAAATCAATGTAGGAAAGCGAAGCAATTAAGACAAGGGCATCCACAAAGAGCAGAGTTTGCCCTAACTTGATCCCAAATTTTTCCTCTGCAATACGTCCTATGATATCAGTTCCACCCGTTGTAGCACCATATCTAAAAACAAGACCACTACCAGTTCCTGAAAACAAACCCGCAACCACAGAAACAAGCATCATATCGTTTTGAAGCCCCATCTCAATAGGTGCTTTTTGCCACAGCCAAATAAAAAGAGACATGGTTACTGTTCCATAAATCGTTAAAGCTAAGGAGCGTTTCCCAAAAATAAAGGCACCTAAAATAAACAAGGGGATGTTAAAAATAAGAGAGGAATAAGCTGGGTTAACCCCTACAAGAGCATGGGTAATGAGGGTTAAACCTGCTACACCTCCTTCGGCAAGCTTATTAGCCATATTAAAATTAACAAATCCAAAGGCATAAATAGCAACACCTAAAGTAATTAAGAATAACTCTTTTAATTTGTTTAATACTTCCAAATTCTTCACAATATCACCTCATATTCCCACAAAAAACTAGCTACTCTATTGAGCAAACTAGCTATTTCTTTTTTTTCGTATTTTCTTTTTAGGCAGAAAGAAATCTGGACTATTGATTTCATCCATATCAAAAATTGAAACAAATGCGCCTGGGTCAATCTCATTAATAATGGACTTAACCGCTCGAACATCTGTACGCGTTAAAGCAGCATAAATAACTTTTTTCTCTTTGGCAGAAAATGCCCCTTCACCATTGAGGTAGGTAACACCTCTTCCTAGCTCTTCAATGATAAACTGAGATATTTCTGTAGAAAAATCCGAAATGATAATAGTTCCTCGAACAGAATAACCACCATTTTGAACAAGATGGACCAATTTACCATACATAAAACTCGCTATTAGAGCATACATCATCTTAGGAAGCGAAATATAAGTTAGTGAAAGAACCATCACAAAGATATCAATACCTAGTAGAGCTTGGTTAACCTGTAGATCAAATTTATCTTCTATCAGTTTTCCGATAATATCGGCTCCACCAATTGTTCCCCCATTTCTAAAGACAATGCCGCCTCCTATCCCACCAATGATCCCGGCCATCAGTGAGACTACCAAACTATCATGATCGAGGTCAATGATTAAGGGAATTTGTTGGAAGACCCAGACAAAGAGATAAAGAGAAACAATTCCGATAATAGTGTAAATGGTTGAGCGTTTACCAAAGAATCGGACACCCAAAAAAACCAAAGGAAGATTGATAAGAAATCCCGAAATGGTAGGATTTATATTGAAAAGAGCTTTAGCAACCAGTGCTAATCCAGCCATTCCATTAGCAGCAATCCTATTTGCCATGTAAAAGTAGACAAAGGCAAAGGCATAAATAGCTGCCCCTAAAATAATAAAACATATATTCTTTATCTGTAATTTATTATCTACTACTTGCACCAAGTCTCCCCTATACTCTAGTCATCTTCCACAAAACGACCAATAATTCTAACATTTTCAGCTACTGATACAAAAGCTGTTGGATCTGTTGACTCCATTAACCACTTAAAGTCATTGTACTCTTCCATTGTGATGATAGTTATCAAGACAGTCTTTTGTCTATGCCTATAGGTTCCTTCAGCATGGTTGATACAAGTCACACCCCTGTTGAGCTTTTTATGAATATCTGAAATAACTTTTTCAGGATTTTCTGTGACAATCATGGCTTGCATTTTTTTCTGTTTCGTATATACAGCATCTGTTACACGGCTTGAAACAAAGATAGATACCATGGAATACAAGGCGTATTGCCAACCAAATAAGATACCCGCAAAAACCAATACCATACCATTTACAGCCAGGGAGATGCTGCCAACATCCTTGCCTGTCACCTTACGAAGGGTCAGGCTAACGATATCCGTTCCTCCACTTGAAATACGAGATTTCAAACTGTAGCCAATCCCAACACCCATAACCAATCCACCAAAAATCGCATTAATCAAGGGGTCAGATGTCAAGGTAATCTGAGGCATGATATGGATAAAGAGGGAACTCATGGATACAGTAATAAAGGTAAATATGGTAAACTTATGCCCAATCTTATACCAGGCCAAGATTAATAGTGGGATATTAACCAGATAGTAGGCAATAGAAATAGGGAAAACAAAGCCCGTTAGTCTCTGGCTTAAGGCAGATATAACCTGTGCTAAACCAGTTGCTCCACTGGCATAAATATGTCCTGGTTGAAAGAAGATATTAACAGCAATACTTGATAAGATACCATAAAGTAAAGATGCTGAAATCTTCTCCGCATACTTTTCCTTAGAGATACTTTTTAAGGCATGAAGTAAACCTACCTTTCGGGCACCTTTACTGATAACGTATTTTACTTTTTTCCTATAGGTTATTTTTTTAGTCATGATTATCTATTTATGATTATCTATTTGGAGGCTTAACTCTTCTAATTGTTTTCTTGAAACAAGGCTTGGAGCTTGTGTCATAGGATCAGTTGCTTTATTGTTTTTAGGAAAAGCAATGACTTCACGAATATTATCCTTACCTGCTAGCAACATCACCAAACGGTCAAGACCAATGGCAAGTCCGCCATGCGGTGGGAAGCCATAATCCATAGCTTCTAATAAGAAACCAAATTGTTCCTTAGCTTCTTCTGCTGTAAAGTCAAGTGCTTTAAACATACGCTCTTGCATCTCTTTTTGGTTAATACGCAGGCTTCCACCACCCAACTCATAACCATTTAAAACAATATCATAAGCAATAGCTCGCACCTTAGCCAAATCACCTTCAAGCTCATGAGCTGACTCCATTGTAGGTAAGGTGAAAGGATGATGAGCAGACATATAACGGTTTTCTTCTTCTGACCACTCAAACATTGGCCAATCAACCACCCAAAGGAAATTAAAGATAGAGTTGTCAATCATGTCAAAATCTCTAGCAATGCGATTTCGAAGAACTCCTAAAGTACTATTAGCAACCTCAAGCTGATCCGCCACAAACAAGACCAAATCATTTTCTTCCAAGTGTAAAGTTTCTGTCAAGTTAGCTTCAATACTTGTTAGGAACTTAGCGACTGGTCCAGCAAGTTTGCCTTCTGTCAACTTAAGCCAAGCTAGTCCTTTAGCACCAAATTGTTTGGCAAATTCTGTCAGTTTATCAATATCCTTACGTGAGTAAGAATCGGCTCTTCCTTTAACAACAATAGCCTTAACAGCTTCTGCTTCTGAAAAGACTTTAAAGTCCACTCCCTTGACAAGTTCTGTCAAGTCTTGCAATAACATCTCAAAACGTGTATCTGGCTTGTCCGAACCATAAGAGTTCATAGCTTCCTCATAAGCCATACGTGGGAATGGTAGACTAACTTCAATACCTTTGGTATCTTTCATCACTTTGGCAATCATACCTTCAACCAGATCTTGGATTTCTTGCTCAGACAAGAAAGAGGTTTCCAAGTCAACTTGTGTAAACTCAGGTTGACGGTCACCACGAAGGTCTTCATCACGGAAACATTTAACAATTTGGTAATAGCGGTCAAAACCAGCATTCATCAATAATTGTTTAGTAATTTGAGGACTTTGAGGAAGTGCATAAAAATGCCCTTGACTGACACGGCTTGGTACTAGATAATCACGCGCCCCTTCAGGTGTTGATTTTGAAAGCATAGGGGTCTCAACATCAATAAAATCAAGCCCATCAAGGTAATTTCGAATGGAATGAGTCACCTTAGCACGCAATTTAAAGTTTTCTAACATCTCTGGGCGACGAAGATCCAAGTAGCGGTAGCGTAAGCGTGTTTCATCACTAATGTCAACACCATCTTTAATTTCAAATGGTGTCGTCTTAGCACTATTTAGGATGATCAAAGCTGATACTTTCAATTCCACAGCCCCTGTTGCTAATTTATCATTAGCC
Source organism: Streptococcus catagoni (assembly GCF_011421425.1). Classification (GTDB taxonomy): domain Bacteria; phylum Bacillota; class Bacilli; order Lactobacillales; family Streptococcaceae; genus Streptococcus; species Streptococcus catagoni. Next base: position 72,900 of record NZ_WPCW01000002.1, on the reverse strand, counting down.
TGTTGGCGTGCCTCAACGGTACCTTCAACTTCAATGACGTACTCACTTCTTAGGCTTTCTGCAGTTGCCATTAATTCACTTGATACTTCTTCTGGATTAATGACCAGCTGCATGATTCCTTCACGATCTCGTAAATCAATAAAAATGAGCCCACCTAAATCCCTACGACGACCTACCCATCCTTTCAAGACTATTTTATTTCCAATATGTTCTTCACGAACACATCCTGCATAGATGCTGCGTTTCATGTCATATCTCCATTACTTTTTATATTTCTTACTATTATAGCAAAAAGGCACTAAAAACCCCACCCATTTAAGAAAGTCTTTCTAAAGAATCTCTTTCTTCAACCACTAGATGCTCTAAAGACTAAATGTCAAAAAAATTTGATAGACTTTTGCAAGCATTTTCTCTATATTAAGCTTATAGGAGGAGAAAAAGATGCCACTAACCATTGGTGAAATGCTTAAAAAGAATAGGCAAGAAAGGAGTCTGACGCAAGAAGAAATAGCCAGACACCTAAATGTCTCTCGCCAGACTGTCTCTAACTGAGAAAATGATAGGTCTTACCCAGATATCATGATGATTATTGCTTTAAGTGATTTTTATCAGATTATCCTAGATCTCTTAATTAAAGAAGACCAGAAAATGATCCAACATCTGGAAGCGTCAACGAATACGGTCAACAGTCAGACAAAATTGTTGCGAGCCATCTTTATTAATTTACTTATCCTTCTTCTTTTTATGATTTTCAATCAAGCTATTAATCATAACCCTTACATTTTCTTAATATGTGCCATCTGTGAAATTCTCTCCACTAACTATCTCTTTATCCAGATTATCAATAAGATTTAAGAGGTCTATTATGCTCTTAGCTATCATTATTGTTTTCACTCTAACCTTATTGGAAGCCTTTTTTCTCAATTTTTTCATATACAAATTGGTTTCCTTAGATGCTAAAACAAGACAGTTTAAAAAAACTGTCTTGCCTCTTCTAGCCATTAGTGGTCAAAGAGGTGAAGGACTTCTTCTTTATCTCTTTAGTAGTAGAAACCATCCTAAGTTGACACCTTTGTCTCCTGAGGAAAAATATACTTTTCAAAGTTACCGGAAAAAAGCTAAAGTCACACTAAGCCTAATGGCAGGCCAGTTAATTGTGCTCGACTTATTTTTTCTATTCATAACAAAAAGGTGACATGTCCTATGTCGCCTTTTATCTTTTATAAACCAATCTTTGCTAATACTTGGCTAAAGTCACTTGAGATATCTTCAAAAGAAACCTCAACTTCTTCACGTGTTTGATTATTTTTGACAATCACTTGACCTTTATCTACTTCACTTTCACCTAAAGTGATAATGGCTTTAGCTCTAAAGCTGTCTGCTGATTTGAACTGTGCTTTGATTTTACGGCCAAGGTAATCACGTTCTGCTTTTAAACCTTGACGACGAATAGCTTGAACGAGCTCTAAAGCTTTGCTATTGGCTCCATCCCCAAGAACGGCAATATAAAGGTCTAGATTCTCTTCAATTGGAAGCTCAATGCCTAATTTGTCGATAATCATTAAGAGGCGTTCTAAACCAAGCCCAAAACCAAATGCAGCTGTTTCTGGTCCGTCAAAATAAGTCACCAATCCATCATAACGACCGCCGCCACAAACGGTCAACTCAGATCCTTCGATTTCTGTGATGACTTCAAAAATCGTGTGGTTGTAGTAATCCAAACCACGGACCATGTTAGTGTCAATTGTGTATGAGATACCTAACATATCTAACATCTCACGGACACCATCAAAGTGAGCTTGACTTTCTTCATCCAAGAACTCTAAGATAGAAGGCGCATTTTTAACCGCTTCAATATCTTCTTTTTCTTTGGAATCCAAAACCCGTAATGGATTTTCTTCCAAACGATGTTGGCTATCTTTTGATAGTTTGTCTTTTTGTGGTGTTAAGAAATCAATTAGGGCTTGGCGATAAGCTGTGCGACTTGATGGATTACCAAGGCTATTGATTGATAGTTTTAAGTTGTTAATACCAAGTGCATCAAATAAATCATAGGCCATAGCAATTGTTTCAACATCTGTAGCTGGATTAGCTGAACCGAAGCATTCTACTCCAATCTGATGGAATTGACGAAGGCGACCTGCTTGTGGACGTTCATAACGAAACATTGGCTCAATATAGTACATTTTAAGCGGTTTTTGCACTTCTGGAGCAAATAATTTATTTTCTACATATGAACGCACAACCGGAGCTGTTCCTTCTGGACGAAGCGTGATATGACGACCACCCTTATCATGGAAATCATACATTTCTTTAGAAACAATATCTGTTGTATCACCTACTGAACGACTGATAACTTCGTAATGTTCAAACATAGGTGTTCTAATTTCACCATAGTTATATTTTTTAAAAGTTTCACGTGCAACTTGTTCAACATACTGCCATTTTGCAGCGTCAGCAGGAAGAATATCCTGAGTTCCTTTAGGTTTTTGAAGCTTCATAGATTTAAGATACAAAAGGCTTGATAAGCTAAGTAAAAAACAATGACAGAAAATTCTAATTATCCACTGTTATTTTCTACATGACCTACAGTTTGTGTTCCTTGTCAACCCAAACTTAGCCCCGTCCTTTCCTTTTACATTTACTTATCCTTATTTTACCACAAATTTGATAGAGCCACACTGTTTACTGCTAGCTATTTCTATCTGGACGCCACAATCTTTTATTGGAGCTTTTTTTTAAATTTCCCTGACAAATAGGCTTCAAAGCTATAGCCTTTTTTAACAGCAGCTTCAAAGGCTAGCCCCCTTTTATAATTAAACCAAAATTCTACCATGGGTGAAATCAAATAGAGAAATATTCCAAAACTATTAAATACCAATGCTAAAAGCATAAGAAGAAGGTCCATCATCGAAAACCATAACAAACGCTTTTGGTAAAAAACATGCACCTGCTCTTTTCGTCCTGTAAACTGTTCCGATAGATTAGCCGTTGTTAGCTTGATTGTTATTCTATTTAACAACAATCCTGTCAGCAGATTTATGATCCCGAAAAAAAGAATGGCTACCCATTTATCATCATAGGCCACAAGCATTTTAATAGCTAGGGGAAAAAGGGCTAAGATCATATGGGCAAGAACATCTTGAATAAAGGAAGAAAATCTAACTTCTGTGACATTAGAGATGACCTGCGTAGGTCGATACCAAAAGTTAAAAACAATCAGAAATGAAATTAAAAATGTTCCTACAGCATAAGCAAATGCCGGCAAACCTACTTGACTGCTTGGAATTTTAATCTCTAAAACCAGTATAGTCATCAAAATTGCAACAATAGCATCGCTTAAAGCATCAAAACGCTTGATAATATTATGTGTCATTCTACAGCTTCTCCTCCATTAATACCTAATCATAGCACGACTTTAGCCATTTTAAAAATATCTTACTCAAAAAAATTAAAAACTTTGTCAAGTAACTTTACTTTACAAAAAACTTATGTTATTCTATTAAAGTTGATTTAAGATCAAGATATTAAGATTAATCGGAGGATAGAAAAAATGGCAGTTCCTGCACGTCACACGTCAAAAGCTAAAAAGAACAAACGTCGTACACACTATAAATTGACAGCTCCATCTGTACAATTTGACGAAACTACTGGAGATTTCTCACGTTCTCACCGTGTATCACTTAAAGGATACTACAAAGGACGTAAAATCGCTAAAGCTAACGAAGCTAAATAATAGAAGGGAGATACCATGCGCGTAAATATTACACTTGAACACAAAGAATCTGGTGAACGCTTGTACCTTACTTCAAAAAACAAACGTAACACTCCAGACCGTCTTCAATTGAAAAAATACTCACCAAAATTACGTAAACACGTAACCTTTACAGAAGTTAAATAAGGATTCATTACACGTCAATAGACGTGATGAAACACAAAAAACACCCCTGATTCTAGTAAAGTAGAATCAGAGGTGTTTTATTATGGTTAAAAAAGCCTAATTAATCGAAACAAAGTCAGCTAGAATCATCATGGAAACCTTAGGCATCATAAAGGCTAAGAGGTGGCCATGATGATTCTAGCTGACTTTGTGATTTTTATTTATTAAAACTGGCTTTTTATTATCAATAGTAATCAAGTACTGGAATACCTGTAACAATGGAGGCATCAGCTTGAGATGATTTATTATCAGAAACAGTAGTAGAAGTAACTGGAGTGGTTGATTGGACTGATATCCCACTTCTTGATTAGAAGGTGATACAGTTGTTAAAGTTTCATTAGTAGTAGCAGCATCAGCATAGGCAGTCGTATTTAAATGAAGAAAGACTAACTGTTAGAAAAGTCCCAAGTGTAACCCCACAAAGGCTCTTGTTGATTTTACTTTTACGTAACCCAAAGCGTTCTCTTTTCGATTGAAACATTTTTCTATAACCTCTCATAAAATAGTTAGTTAATCGGTTAAGTAACTTAAGTTACACTACACCTTTTACTATTACTTGACAACTCAAGTTTACTCATTAAAAATAGAAATGGTGACTTTATCAAGAATTAGTATTTTTATCATTGGTCTTACTAAAGGTTTCATGGTGTTTTTAATAGTATCCATCTAAAAAATAAAGATTTTTCACAACAGGACATGTTGAAAAGAGTCTGTCAAGACTATCAGTGAACTTCTAACCTTGATCATACAAGACATTGATAGGGAAAGCTGGAAATAAACAACTTGGTATAAAAGATGAGATGATTTGGAAAACTAGGGCTAAGACTGATTCAGGAAATCACAGAGGAGCTCTTTCTTGACAAAGCTTAGAAGATTTATGTGTGATAGAAATGAATATGCCATACTAAACAAATGACTTACTGAGCTTGGATTACCAAATTATGGCTTCCACCTTTGTCATCATCATTACCTTCTTTTTACCCTCATCATAAATCTAAATAAAATAAAAGCCGATTTTATGATACAATACAATTACTATTTGATTCGGAGGACATCATGCCATTTTTTTTAAGTCGTGTCATTAAAGGGATGATCATAGCCCTTGGTTTTATCTTACCTGGTGTTTCTGGTGGCGTACTGGCTGCTATTTTAGGAATTTATGAACGCCTGATTAACTTTTTAGCCCATATTCGTGACAATTTTGTTGAAAATTTTCTCTATTTTGTCCCTGTTGGTATTGGTGGCATCTTAGGTATTGCTCTTTTTTCATTTCCAGTTGAATTCTTACTGAAACACTTTCAAGTTCCTGTTTTATGGGGATTTGCTGGCGCAATCATTGGAACACTACCAAGTCTTATTGCAGAGTCAACCAAGACTTCAAAGCGAGACAGGACTGACTGGCTGTGGTTTATTTTAACCTTTGTCATTTCAGGACTTTTACTCTATTTCTTAAATAATCTGGTTAGCCAGATCCCAGCTAATTTCCTAAGCTTCATTCTAGCTGGTATCCTCATTGCCCTGGGTGTCTTAGTTCCAGGTTTAAGCCCATCCAATTTACTCTTAATTCTAGGTCTCTACTCGCCCATGCTTCAAGGTTTCAAATCATTAGACTTAGTAGGAACCTTCCTTCCTATTGCTCTTGGTGGCATAGTTGCTATTTTGACTTTTTCAAAGGCAATGGACTATACCTTACAGCATTATCATTCCCGTGTTTATCATTTCATTATTGGAATCGTCTTATCAAGTACACTTCTCATTCTTATTCCCAACAGCAGTAGTAAAGAAGCCATTTCTTACACCGGAGCTGGAATCCTAACATGGATTTTTGCTATCCTATTGTTTTGTTTAGGTATCTGCTTAGGTGCCTGGATGAGCAAACTTGAAGAAAAATATAAATAAACTGGTAGCTAGAAAATCTTTTTTTCTGGCTTTTTTACTAGATTCACAAAAAAATAACTAAGTGTCCCTCCTTTTAAAGGGAAAACCTTTGAACCTATCACAGCTTCTTTAAAAATCACACAAGAAAAAAGTATGGACGAAGCACTGTCCATACTCTTTTATATGATCCCTCTAAGAAGTCTACTTCTTTTTTGCCCCTTTTATAATATCTGTAAAGCAAGCCGTAAACTGAGCTGTCATCCCCCAGATGGTTTGATCTAAATTTTCATAAAAAGGAATGCTGGAACCTCTATTACTGAAAGAATAGTTGACACCATTTTTAATTCTATCAAAAGGAAAATTCGAATCTTCTTTAATACGAGATGCCAACTCATAATAGACGGGATAGCTGTCAAGCATCTTTTCTAAAGGTACTGTAAAGAGCCTGTCAACTTCCTCATTAGGTCTAATTGACTGCCAGTCAGAAATTTTCAATTCTCCTACAAAGCAGTGAATACTACGCTTTCCTTGAATGATATAATCTATCTCCCCCCAGACTAGGATCTCTTCTTTCCTAATATTAAGCTCTTCAACGGTCTCTCTTATTGCTGCTTGACAGTAAGTTTCCCCCTTTTCAACTTTTCCTCCGGGAAAAGAAACCTCTCCAGGCTGTGAAATATGTTGACTTCTAATCTCATAAAGAATCTGCCACTGATCCTTATCCCAAATAAGGGGTAAAAAGACAGCATACCGCTTTTCTTCCCCTAGAGGTTTAGGCTGATAAGTCTTAATAATTTCATCGTAAGCTTTAGACATGAATTCTTCCTCTTTATCTTAGTTAGAACCTATATTACAAAATTTAAAGTCAAAAGGTCAAGTAATACTTCCCTCAAATTGAACTTTAAAAAGAGCCAGCCACTTTTTCTGATTCTTGTATCTTAAACATACTTTACAGGCAAAATAGCAAAGCTTATAAGTAAAGGCTGCGGACTAATCATAAAAAGGAAAACTCATCTGAGCTTTCCTTTTTATACTGCTAAGCTTACTGGCAACAAATGAGCAAAGCTTGCCACATTGTTTATCTAGTTGCAAGTTTAGACAGCCTCCTTCAATCCTTTTTTAGGACGGTAGATACATAATGCTAGTACCATAAATGCCAATAAGAAAGCTGTTAGAACCATGATCTCATGTCCATTGTCACCTTTTAAGGAAATTGTCTGCCTTAGTCCAGAAACAATATAGGACATTGGTAAATAAGGATGGAGAGTTTGGAAAAACCTTCCACTTAATTCAATAGGATAAGAACCACCAGCTGAACCGACTTGTAAAAGTAACATGACCAGTGATAAAAATGAACCATAACGATCATCCCATCCTACCAAGGCTGTTACCATAGCCATCAAGGTCCAACCACTTAAGATGATGAAAAATAAAGTTTTCATATTGTAATTAGCTTCAAATCCCAAAAGTTGAATAGCAGCATATAAAACCACTGAACCCATTGTAGAAATAAAGCCATTAATAACAAATTTTTGCTTTGCCCAATCCATCTTATTTTTAACTGGTCTACCTGAAAGAGAGTCTGCAAAGATAACATTTGTTGAAAGTGCAACAACCATTAATGAAACGGAAATCATATAAGGAGCCATTGCAATACCATTATTTTTAACCTTGTCACTGTCTTTTTGTTTCATTGTTAAAGGTTCTGCCACTGATTTTGCATTTTTATCCTTAACAGAAACTAATGATAACTGATTAGATGCCTTCTTTAATGACGCATTTAAGCTACCTAAACCATCAGAAAGGCTTATTAAGCCGCCTGATAAGGTTCTGCCACCTTGAGCGAGCTTGTCGGAACCCGTTGACATTTGATTAGCTCCATCAGCCACTTTATTACTACCATTAATCAATTGTCCAGATCTACTATTTAGTAAAGTAGAGCCTTGATAAAGACTGCTAATACCAGTTGATATTTTTTCATTTTTACTTCTTAAAACATTTAAACCATTGGCTATTTTTGAACTTCCTGGTAAAACTTGGTCTGTCAAGCTAGAGTTGACAGCTACCAATCCAGTTGACAGAGTTGACAATGCTTGACTAGCTCCAGGCAAGGCTTGATCTGATTTAGAGGCCAAGGCCTTTACCTTAGTTTGGAGTTCTGATAACTGCCCTGTTCCTCCACCAGATAAGGCTTTTAATGCTCCTAGAGTTGTAATCATTGATTGTGCATTTTCTAAGATCGTTTTCGCAGATTCAGCAGTAGGTGAAGAGGCACTTGAAAGTGCATTGCTTAAATCTGCTTGCTGGGCAGGTGTTAAGCTTTTATAGGTTGTCGTTGCCTGTAAAGCAGCTAATTGGCTAGCCTGAGTACTTGCAATTGTCTGTGCCTGAATCAGGATGGTTTTTAAATTATTCTCAATACCACTAGTATCTACAGAAGGTGCAGACAAACCTGATACCGCATTGTTTAATTGTTGAATACCTTCATTAAGCTGAGGAAGTCCTGCAATCAATAGGTGGATTTTTTGGGAATCTTCCTGACTCATACCTGTCTTTGAGGCAAGTTCTCTTAAACCTGCATGTAATTTATCAGCTCCAACTGCTAATTGATTAACCCCATTTAAATAATTGGGCATATCATTGGACAGATGACCAATACCTGTATTTAACTTTGTCACTCCTCCTGTATAGTTAGAGATTCCAGAAGATAAGGCTGTGGTTCCACTAGCCAAAGTCTTAGTAGCATCAGATAAGCTATTCAAATGACCAGTGAGCTCTTGACTGCCGTTTTTGGCTTCATTAGACCCATTAGCTAATTGTTGACTACCATCAGAAGCCTTTTGAAGACCTGATTGTAAGCTGGTCATTTTTCTAAAAACAGACTTTGTATAAGTATTGGTAATATTATCTGAAACACTGTCTTTTAACTTCATCATGGCTGCTTCACTCATTTTAGAAGCAACCATTCCATGACCTCTACTAGTTTGATAATAGATACGTAATTTTTTAGGTTTATCTTCCATTAAAGTCGTTGCATTTTCTGAAAGATTCTCAGGAAGGGTTACGATCATGTAATATTTACCATTCTCTAAACCCTTTTCTGCTTTAGATTTACTGGTAAAGTGATAGTCTAAAGCCTTATTTTTAGACATGCTGTCTACCATGTCATCGCCGATTTTTAAGGTCTTGTCTTGAAAATTTGCTGGCTTATCTTGATTGACAACCGCTACGGGTAAATGCTTAACGTTACCGTAAGGATTCCACATGGAACCTAAAAAAGACAAATTATATAAGGCTGGCACCAAGGCCACCCCTATCATTGTAATGATTAATTTTGGATTTTTTATAAGTGCTTTCAATTCTTCTAACATTTTTTCTCCCAATTGAACACAGTGTGTAAAATTTATGATAAAATATATTATACAATCTTCCTAGAAAATTTCAAGAGTTTATGCTGGTTTTTTGGACACATAGTCTAAAAGTGTACAAATGGAGAAAGAAATATGCTAAATAGAAAAGAAAACACAAAAAAAGCATTACTAGATGCAATGGTTACCCTATTATCAACTGAAAGCTTCGACGATATCACTACTAAACGGCTAGCCATAACAGCTGGGATCAGCCGATCTAGCTTTTATACCCACTACAAAGATAAATATGAAATGATTGATTCCTACCAGCAGATGCTATTTCATAAACTCGAATACGTCTTTGAAAAAGAATACGATAATTGGGAACAAACTTTTCTAGAAATCTTCAAATTTTTAGAAAGAGAAAAATTATTATCAGCCCTCATCTCTTCAAATGGGACTAGAGAAATTCAAAGCTTTATTATCAATAAAGTTAGAATCATGATTATCACAGAACTAAAAAACAGAACTGTTCACAGAGATCTATCAGAAAAGGAAAAAGAATACCAAAGTATCTACCTGTCCTATGCATTTTTTGGCACCTGTCAAGCTTGGATAGGCCGTGGCAAAAAAGAAAGCCCTCAAGAGATGACCACTTTTATATTGAAAATGTTAGCCATTAACTAAAGCTTGACCTTTCTATATATAAAATAGCAGAGCTTAAAACGGCCTACATAAAGAAAACATCACAACTTGACACAACCCATCATTAGCAGAACCATTGATAAATCAATTCACTAGCTAACAACTTGTTCAAACCTTCCGAACAAGTTTTTATTATGTCACTTTAGTCAGCAAATTTAAAAACAAAAAAAGCCCATAATAACGGGCTTTTAAAGTATGTAATGTAAGAATTAAAGCATTTTGTTGTAGAACTTTAACGGTTTACAATTAGTGTAAATTTACAGTATCTAAACACTGATATTGCTGACTTTTTATGTTTACAGTTTAAAATTAGATACATTTAATTTTAACCCCAAACTTCACTAAAAACGGAACTAAAAATGACGAGTTCTGCAGGCAAGAAAAAAGGCACCTATTAAGGTGCTTTTTTAATTATCTCTATTATTTGATTGCGTACCAAACAAATAACCGGTCAATGAAAAAATTAGTAGTTTTATAATTTCAATAAAACTTTCTCCTACTTGGGTTAGTTGCCCTTTATGAAAAAAGAATTCAATTCCATAAACAATTGTTAGTAAACCAACACACCATCCCAAAAGATGATGACCTTTTATTGTATTAAAAACATCTTTTGGTACTTCATTTGGTTTTACTGTATTCGAATTGTCAAGTGGAAATTGATTGGAATGCTTAGGCTTATCTTCTTCTATTGGTATTTGTTCATTGGTGTTAGTTTGATCGTCCAAATTCGTATTCCTTTTCGTTATAAATATCTTGGTCACTTAAAAATTCTCTGTTAAGACTGTCAGCAATAGACCAAGCAGTATCTTTTTGATGTGTAAGTTGCGATAAAAATACGCCATCTAATTCTTTATATTTTTGCCAAACTTTTTCAAAACAATTATCAAAAGCTTCGTTAAGACCAAACTTTACAGTTAAATACTGATTATTAGAATTTATATAGTAGTTTGTTATTTTATTTGAGCCATACTTTTTAAAGGCTTGGTAAATATTGCTTACTACTGGTCCATACATCCAGACTTCGAATTTATCTTCGAATAATTTTTTTTCAGTATTTTTTAAATATTCTTTATATAAAAGAAATACTAATTTTTGAAGTTTCATAGGAGAAATATCTATATTTTCTTTTTTAGCTCTCACTAAAAATGTATTAGCAACATCTAATGCAGTAATCATATTAGCACCTCCTTTCTTATATTATAGCTTATTGAGATTTTATATACAAGATATAAACCATCAGTTGCTCTCTTTATTCTTCCAATTGCTCCAATGCTTTTTTATGAAGTCTATATACTGTATTTAGTGAACGTCTCATCATAAAAGCTATACGATTCCAAGAGTAGCCGTTCATGTACCTCAATTTAATAACTGTCACTTGGTCAGCAGACTTCAAACTGTTGACCTTTTTAAGCGTTTCAGAGCGCTCCTGAGTGAGTTCTGAAACTTCTTTAGCTATTTGTTCTTCTACTTCATGCAAAAGGCTAGAATCGCTCATATTGGACGCTATGGACTTAACTTGTTTTAGTGTTGCCATTTGTATGTTAAGCATTTCAGAGGAGATTTTTAGCCTTTTTAACTTATCTTTTATTACCAATTTACTACCTACTTTCTGTGTTAATTTTACTTATAAAAGTGATGAGATTGCTATTCTAAGCGTTTTAAGTCAGGGGGGTACCCCCCTTCACGTAAGATTTTCTAAATATTTGCGTAGTCGACCCTTCCCACCGGTATCCAGTTCAATTATTTTTGCGTTTTATTTTAGACGGGGGGTAGTTATCAACAAAAGCAAAGCGGATTTCCCGCCCTGCTTCACTTTATATTCTTATATTGCTTATAAACTGTTCGAATATTTGGCGCTTTCATTTTATCCCATAACTCTTTATTAGCGTTTGTAGATCATACGCTCTAACTTGTCATCATAGTGTAGAATATTTTCCATAAGCACCTGCCATGTCTTGACGTTCTCCAATAACTACCAAATCTTTTTGATTGCTGATAACATTGATGATTGCTTTTAATTCTTCGATACTAATATCAAGGTCGTGTTGACTAGACAAGTACAATTGAATGATAGTTAAGTCCTTGTTATCTAACTCACTGTTAGTCTTAACAGTTCCATAGTCAGTGACTATGTCTTGTTGCAGTCCTTGATAATTGCTTGAGATAGTATTGAATAGATACTCTTTAATATTTACAAATCCAGTTCCAAACACTACATCAGTTGTTAGTGCTTCATATACCTTTGAATAAGTTCCCATTACTTGTTACCTCCCATTAATTTATTAAGTGCCTTACTTACAATACTTGACTTAGGTTCTGGAGTAGGCACTGCCCTGCGTTCTTCTTCTTTAGCGAATTGCTCAATTAAGTATTGCTCATACTCTTCCTTACAATCAAGGTAAGCTTGTACAATATATTCTTCTTCTAGTAAGTCGCTTTTTTCAGCATCTTGTAACAATTGATTTATAAATAATTTTGGATCTTGGTTGTGAATACGTGCTACATTTGCGAATGTACTATCGACAAACTCATTTAATTCAGCATAGCTCTTAGGTTCAGGACGTACAACATAAATGTCATCTGCAAACTTATTAGTGTTATAAGTTTCATGGTTATTTGATAAATACATGCGCAATCTTATAAGTAATTCTGGTGCTTTAGAATAGCATTCTTCAAGAGCTCTAATAAGTGAATTTAGTAAAATATTCGCAGTATATGCCAACTCTTTCTTTTGTGAGTTGAACTTACTTTCTAATTTACTGAATTGATTCACAAAAGATTCTCTTACTTCAATACTCATTTCTCGTTTAGCACGAGTAGTAATTTTTTGATTGAGATTAATTTCTTGAATTTTAAGTGTATGTTCTTTAAAAAGACTTCTAAAAGTTAAGCGATTTTGAACAACATCGTCTCTTAGTTTTAAAATTTTAGAATCACTTGTAAGTAGTGGAATAACTGTCTCTAGCCCAAAAGTGTAATAATCGAATCCAGATCCAACTGATGTTCTAAAAGCAGAATCCATTCTGTTTTCAATTTCCTTGTAACCGTGTAGTTCTGCCTCTTGTTTGATAGCGAAATAAATTTGTTTTGCTTGTTCTTTTTCCATTAGTGTATACCTCTTATTTTTCTTAGTTTAGTTAATAGGAACCATGTCTTTTGCGTTCTGGTACTTTTGGTAATTTATAAGTATTGGTTTGATTATTCTTAGAAGCATTATTATTTAAGAATCCATAAAAATGGTCAAAACCTTTATTTTGTTTTTTTATAGACTGGATATGACGATGAATTAACTTTGGTTTCCTTTTTCTTATCTGAAATTACTCCAGCTTCTAAAGCATCGATACGCTTATTCTTAGTATTAAATACTTTTTGGGTTGCTTCTAAATGATCTTTACTATAATCCATTAATCTTTTTAAATCCTTATTATCCATGCTTACCTCCTTTCTTTAAATTATTCGATATCAAGTTAAAGACCAAAAAAAGAGGTACAACAAAAACTAATTAAAGTTAATGTTATACCTCTGGTTTTTCAGTCAGTATGTTATGTATAGCAATCTTAATGACTTAGAAACTATTAGGAAATCCGATTGCTAATAATTTTTAGTTAAGACCTCATAGCCAGTAATTTTGCCGTTCTGAATTTTGAAAAGAACTTCCCCAAACTCTGGTATCCTAACTACATCTAGTATACCATTTTTTGTGAATTTAATCAACTTACTGTTGTTATTTTCAATCATTTTTTACCTCTCTTAATCCCTTTTAAATCAATGATTTTAGCTATTTTTTCTACTAATAAAATTGACTTGCCAACAACTGCACTAGGTTTATTGTCGTAGTATTTTATAATGGCAGATGTTCGAGGATTTTTCCCGATACCGACCATAACATCGACTGTTGCCGATTCCTTACTGTTCATGAATCGATTCACTCGCTTTGTAAAATCTGAACCTGATTCATTAATTTCCTGCTCCATAAATTTAATTTTCATTTGTTTTTCTCCTTATACCATCTATATTTATGTAACATATCTTACATTCTGTTACATAATTCGGGTAACTAATAAATCCTTTGTTATCAAGGCACTATTGGTTTTCCTTAAATACCTATGTAACAAGACATTTTTATGTTACTTTATTATTTTTTAAGAACTAATGTTCCATTTTCCAACATCTCGACAATTGCATCTAAACATTGACTAGCATTTTCTAGTGATGCTCCTAAATCATCTATATTCATGCTTTCAAACTCCATTGACACATATTCAGCAAGTGAGTTACTTTCATTGATCCAATCAATCAGTGAATCAGCATCATATACTTCATTTGAGATATTTTTTGTTGGTTTAATTTTTTTGTATTTCATTTTATTTCCCCTTTTTTGCCTGCTCAATAGCTTCTTTCATTTTGATATATTTTCCTTTTGTAGAACGATCACCACCGAAGTATTTACCGTCTTTGCCTTTTTGCTCAATTTCTTCTTCAATTACACTCATGTTTATTTCTCCTTATTTAAAATGGCATCTTTTCATCAAATTCAGAACAAAGTTCAAACAAAACCTCGTTAATTTCTTCTGTACTTTGATATAAGATTGTCAGCTTGGTAAGCCCTTTATTTCTATTAAAAGTATCTCCGACTCCACAATTAATACTTAGAATCTCAATTCTATGGCTTCCAATTATGATATATCGGATATCTTCCAAAACCTTGAATAGATTAAAATCATTGTAAAAGTTATAAGTAAAGGAATGAATATCCAGTTGCAGTTCTTTTGAAGGTTCCCAAACATCACCATCTCTTAAAATTTCGTCATTTAGCCTAATTTGTTTCATTGTTTTCTCTCTTTTCTATATTTTGGAAAATAATTTCTTTGAACCCTAAGCTGATTGTGTCCATAGCCGACTTATTATCCAGCTCATGATTGTATAAATCAATAATGCTATGAGTTACAACCGTTAGAAAGTCGCCCATGTGCTTTAAATTGATGCAATTCCCTCCGTCTAAATTGTAGACAAAGTTTTCATATTCTTCTTTTGGTATAATCTTTTTCAATTTTTTCTCCTTAGTTGTAGGAAAAATTCCTACAAAATAATTTCTTTCCCACAGTGGAATCCCTTGATACATAAGGGATAAGAAGTAAATTGTGGGAAAATAGCAAAAATTTGCTCAAACTTTTTTAGATAGTAAACAAGGTTATATTTTGAATTTTTTATAAATGTTTTTAAGAAATCTATTATTTTTCCCACAAATATTCTAAAAAGCCAGTAGTATCAATGATTCCCAGTGTAGGAATGCATTCCTACAATTCCTACAAATAGTGTAAGAATGCAGTAATACCAATGGTTTTGAGTGTAGGAAAAATTTCACTAAATTCCTACACCATTTCCCAGCCACTTGTTGTTTTAGAACCAAAACGCAATTTAGTTTTGTACTGCCAGCCATCAAGATTATCAAAATACATTTTAGCCTTTACCTTAATTCTTCGCTGGTCATTATCTGTTGGAAAAATTTCTGAAACCATATCTCTCATATTTACTTTATCTCTTGGAGTATCTCCGTTCCATTCTATCTGATCATTTGCATCCCGATAGGCAGTTCCCTTTTCTTCAAGGTCATAATAGTAATTTCTTCTATCGTGACTTTTAACAGATTTACTGTAAAAATCAGATGGAATGTAGGTTTCCAGATACCAGTTGATGCGCTCTATCACATCGTCAACGTACTTGTATTTTTCTCGTTCGGTAGCAATGAGTTTTCCATTTTCTTCAAAGTCATCATAATAAAGTTTACTATTCTCATAATATGATCTATAATAATTCCCCCAAATAGCAACTAAATCATCTTCTGAAATTTTCTTTAACTGCTCATTACTTGAATAGTTTACTTTTACGGGAATGAAGCGACGGTCTCCAGTTGCGTCCCCTAAGTGTTGAGTGTGGTTTGTAGTTCTAGTGTAGACAAAATCAACATTTGACCGTTTAGTTGTTCGCCCATATGGTGGACGATATGAAACTTTTGTCATTGTGATAGCCCGCTTCACTTCCTCAAAAGTACTTTTATGAGTGGCTACTAATTCATCATCATTGACAACCCAAGCACTGACCATTTTTATCAAATCATCCTTGCTATTGAATGTGCTGATTTCTTCGTAAAAACCTAAGAAGATTTGTCTTAAGAAGTTTGTTTTCCCTGCTCCTTGTTTACCGACTAAATCTAAGCAATAGTCAAACCGAACAGATGGCTCTAACACCCTTGCAATTGCTCCTCGAAAGAACAAATCTAAAACCACTCGATTGTACTCATTATCATCAATATTGAGGTATTTTTGAATAATTGGAAAAGGGTCAACATCTGGTGCATTAATTCTAGCTTTAGTGAGAAAGGATTTAATTGGATTGATAGAATTTTGTAAGGCAATAACTTCAACTTCTTCGGCTACTTCATGAGATTTAAAGTCAACATAATATGTATTGCTAATATACCCTGCTATTTGATTACTCACAGTATCATCAAAGAACCCTTTTTTTATTTTAGAGTTTTGTGGTAGGTTTCTATTATCTAGAATTTCAATCTCATGTGTGTTCTCGTTATAGCTGAATAAGTTCATCAAATTTTCATCAACTCTGGTCAAAATTCTAGTAAGATTTGCCCTACACTTTTGGACTTTATCTTTTTCTGTAACAATTAGTCCAGCCCATTTTGAAATATCAGTTACATTTGATTTTTTATTTTTTTTATCTTCAATTACATCATTAGTAATTAGGTCAAGTTCTTCTAAAACGTCTGTCATTCTACCCCCTTATATGTTTGATTCATCCTTTCTAAAAATAATTTTGAAAGTTCTTTGTTTGGTATCGTTAAATTTGTAAATAATTGCATTGTCTCATCATATGAGTAACCACTAAGGAAGAAGAGTTTTATAAAGTTAATAACATCTTTTCTTTCTCTTATTCCGTATGCTATCCAGTTAAAAACATAACCATTAATAACAACTCCAGAACCTACTCTTAACTGTGATAACACTTTTGTTTCAATCTGGTTCAGTGCCTGTATTAACTCTCCCTTAATACTTGCTACCTTTAACGGACGAACCAATTCCCAACCGTCTACAATTAAGCTATCTAATGGATCGTACTCTGTCACTTGGACTTTTACACCTTTGTAACTATAATTGATTAGTTCCACGTTTGGTGGCTTCCAATAGGTCAATAGAATATGCTTCCCTTTTTGCAATAACCTTGTAGGATTATCTTTCAGGAATGGAAATGCTGATAAAACATCAGTATGAAATTGTAGATTAATCATATCCATAGCATCACCCCTCAACGCCAAAGAATGACATCAAATCGTCAATTAGATAGAATTTTGTCCTTGAATCGTTGTAAGGTGGGATATAAGGTTTCAACCCCATTGACTCCCACTTGTCGATAGTTGGAGATGAAACTTTCAATTCTTCCATTATTGTTTTTTTACTAATGATTTTTAAGGCTCTTGGTTTTTGTTCTTTCATTACAGAAAGAGTTTTACTCATTTTATGAGTTAGATCGTCAATTTTACTCATGACATAGATATCTAACAAGTTTGGAGTAACTGAATTTCCGCTCACTCTGATTGTGTTGTATAACTCAATGACATTTTGTAAGCCATTGAGTTGTTCTGTCATTTGATTATTTGCCATAACTTCTCCCCCTTAATTGAAGTATCTACCCTGAGACTGAATATAAGCCCCATAGCGTGTGCTTACTGGTCTAACTGGTGTTTGCTTATCGTCCTCAATTTCTATGACTGTATAGCTCTTAAAATGGCTAAGAATGGCAGATAAGACGATTAGAAGAATGACCATTATGATCGCTTGTGCAGGTGTTAAATTTAGTTCATTTATCATTTCTAAACCACTCTAATTCTTTTTCATCATCAGCATTCAATAAATAGCAAGCAATTTCATCAAGTTTGCGGAATAGTTTTTCATTGATTGCATAAGTGGTATTAAGGTATTTGGTAATCATAAACATGAATGTTTCAGTGTCTTTGCGTTTTATAACCTCTAAACCTTCAATAGTAATATTGGCTAAGTCAATTTCATTGGTAAGCTCGTTAAGTTCTGCGCCAAAGGAATGTAATTCCTTGACAGTTAATAATACTTCATTAGTTTTCTTTTCCATGTTCTGAATCTCCATTTTTTGTATTATCCAGTTGTTAGATACTGGTAAACTCCCGTTGTAGCTTGATTTTTCGTGCCTTATTTGTTATAATATAAACAAATAAACTTTTACTAACGCCCTAAATTTATGCTTGCCTGCAAAATTTTGTGCTTAGTGTTCTGTAATTAAAAGCCTTTTCCAGTCGTCCAAACTTTGGAGGCTTTTTTTAATAGTCTTTTGCTAACCACTGCATGGCTTTTTCATAAACAATATTTTTGACATTGCCAGCTAAGGTGATTTTTTTGAAAGTGATAGGGTTTATCCCAATTTCTTCACTAGCTTTTTGGGAAGTAAGCATTAAGTCTGCCTGCTTTCTCCTAATAGCTCTAGCTTGTTCTTCAGAAATTTTCATTTAGAACGCTCCTTTCTAGTAAAGTATTACTTTACAAAAATAATATTATCAAGAAAATCTTTATAAGTCAATACTTTGTAAAAAAAAACTTTATTTTTAAAAAAATTTGTGTAATAATAAATACGAGGTGAAATATGAATAGACTAAAAAAACTTAGAAAAGAAAAGAAGCTAACTCAAGACGAACTATGTTTAAAGTTATCTGAATTTTATAAAGACGATTCTGATTTTAAAACAATCTCTAAAATGAATATTTCAAATTGGGAAAATGGAAAACATGAAATAAAACAAGATAAAGCAAAATATCTAGCAAATTATTTTGGAGTCCCAGTTTCTTATCTCTTAGGTTTAGAAGATATGACAATACGTGATTCACTCACTACACTCGCTGGGATGCAAAATGGTAAAATAGTTCCAGATCCCGACTTTATCAATAAAGAGAGTCAGAAGCAAAAAGAATTGTTTGATAACATTAGAATTCAAATGAATTATGAAAATAAACGATTGAAATTAATTGATATTGAGAAAAATCAAGAACGGGCTAAAATATTACTAAATTTAGTTCATGATTTCCAATTAGATATTTATAAGAACTTATTAAACAGAGAAACAGAACTTTCACAGAATGAAGAAGTGGCAGTTGATAAAATGTTATCTGACTTAAAAATTTACAGCGATGAGTTCCTTGATTTGATAAAATTGATTTCTGAAGCAAGAAAAAATCTTAGATAAATAGACTAGTTCTTCTAACTGACCGAAACCGTCTTTAAACTAAACCAATCTAACGCCCTAATGCTTGCCTGCAGATGTTAGAAAGGTTTTAAAATGAAAATTACAGAATACAAAAAGAAAAACGGTGCAACTGTGTATCGTTCTCAAGTCTATTTAGGTATCGATGTTGTTACTGGTAAGGAAGTAAAAACTAGGATAACCGCTCGAACAAAGAAAGAACTCAAGCTGCTAGCAAAGCAAAAACAAAACGAGTTCATAAGAAATGGATCTACAGTTCATAGTGAAATTAAAATCAAAAGCTACAAAGAACTTACTGACTTATGGTGGAATAGTTACAAGAATACTGTGAAACCAAACACGGTTGGCAGTGTCTCATTGCTACTTAAAAACCATATTATCCCAACTTTTGGAGACTATAAGCTTGATAAGATAACAACTCCATTAATTCAAAATAAGGTCAATAAATGGGCAGATAAAGCCAATAATAACGAGTCTGGTGCTTTTGCTCACTACGACAAATTACATGCTTTAAATAAGCGTATATTGCAATATGGAGTAACTATGCAACTGCTGGATAATAACCCAGCATTAAACGTTGTCTTGCCTCGTAAGAAAAAGAGAGAAAAAACTAGTCTGAAGTATTTTGATAATACTGAACTGAAAAAATTTCTTGATTACTTAGAAAATCTTGACCAATCAAATTACAGATACATGTTTGAAATTACTCTTTATAAGTTTTTATTGGCAACTGGATGCAGAATAAATGAAGCTTTAGCTTTAAGTTGGTCTGACATTGACCTTGAGAGCTCAAGTTTATCAATTACAAAGACACTTAACCGTTATGTTGAAGTAAATACCCCTAAGTCACAAGCTAGTATCAGAACTATTGATATAGATAAGGCTACCGTCTTAATGTTAAAACAATACCGAAACAGACAAAGGATTCAAGGTCTTGAAATTGGACTTGTACCAGATATTATTTTCTCTGATTTTATTAATAAGTATGTTAACGATCAGACGCTTTATACAAGACTAAGAACACACTTCAAACGAGCTGGGGTTTCCAATATTGGTTTCCATGGCTTTAGGCATACACATGCAACCTTACTTTATAATGCTGGTATTGACACTAAGGCTCTCCAACATCGACTTGGACATTCTACAATCTCAATGACATTGGATACTTATTCCCACTTATCAAAAGAGAACGCAAAAAAAGCCGTCTCATTCTTTGAAACGGCAGTTAATTCTTTATAACTCAGCTAAAATCGAAGCTAATGCTATTTCCCATATTTTACACATCAAAAAAAGCCTATTAAATAGGCTTTTAAAGTGTTTAATATAAGAATTAAAGCATTTTGTTGTAGAATTCAACGACAAGTGCTTCGTTAATTTCTGGGTTAATTTCATCACGTTCTGGAAGACGTGTTAATGAACCTTCAAGTTTTTCAGCATCAAATGATACAAAGGCTGGACGTCCAAGAGTTGCTTCAACAGCTTCAAGGATTGCAGGAACTTTCATTGATTTTTCGCGAACTGAGATTACTTGACCTGGTTCAACGCGGTATGATGGGATATCAACGCGTTTTCCGTCAACAAGGATATGACCATGGTTAACGAATTGACGAGCTTGACGACGAGTAGTTGCAAGACCTAAACGGTAAACAACGTTGTCAAGACGACGCTCTAAAAGAACCATGAAGTTGAAACCAAGAGTTCCTTCTTTGATTTTTGTAGCTTGTACGAATAAGTTACGGAATTGTTTTTCACCTAAACCGTATGAAAAACGTAATTTTTGTTTTTCAGCAAGTTGCAAACCGTACTCAGAAAGTTTGCTACGGTTGTTAGGACCGTGTTGACCAGGTACGTAGTTACGACGTGCTAATTCTTTACCTGTGCCTGTAAGTGACAAGCCAAGGCGACGTGATTGTTTCCATGATGGACCAGTATAACGTGACATATTAAATGTCCTCCTCTAAATTTTTTGAGGAAATAACTGTTTGAAAAATCCTGATTCGTGCAGGGGGTTTTCGCCTAAACAGCAAAGGTTACTTGAATAGTTAACCACCTGTTGACGAGCTTCATATCTTTCTGCTGTTATTTCACACGAGTCTCATTGTAACACATATTAGATAGTAAGTAAAGAGCTTTCCAATAATAGCTTAAAGAAAAAAGTAAGTCTATAAACCTACTTCCTAATCTTCATCAAAATAACGAATCAGTGTTTTTTCAGTTAGAATATCTGAATAAGTGTATGATTCAACATAAGCATTTCGAACTACCCCAGCCTGTTCAGGATGGTCATTGTACTCAATGATAAACAATGATGGGTAAACTTCAATGAGACGTCCAATCTTGTTTTTTTCTCTTTTTCTTCCATTTTCAAGAGTTAACTCAACTAATTGACCTTCGTGAGCCTTAATATCCTCTTTGATTTTTTTCATTTTTGCAACATCTGCAAATGCATCACTCATTATTTTTCCTCTTATCTCTCTTCAAACTGTGCTATGCTAGAAAATTTATTATACTCTTTTTGGAACATTAATTTAACGGTTCCACGCGCACCTGAACGGTTTTTTTCCAGAATAACCTCAATTGTATTATCTTCAATGCTATCTTCTGGATCTTCGCCTTCTTTTCGATAGTAGTCATCCCTATAAAGAAAGGCTACAATATCAGCATCTTGCTCAATAGATCCTGATTCCCTAATATCTGACAATACTGGCCTTTTATCTTGACGTTGTTCAACTCCACGAGAAAGCTGACTTAAGGCCACTACCGGAACCTTCAACTCTTTGGCAAGAATCTTCAATTGTCTTGAAATATCCGAAACCTCTTGTTGACGGTTTTCAGGTTTTGTTCCTGTGATAAGCTGCAAGTAGTCAATTACAATTAAACCTAGACCATCTTCAACTTCTTGTGAAAGCTTGCGAGCCCTAGCTCTAATTTCAGTAATCTTAATTCCAGGAGTATCGTCAATATAAATTGGAGCCTCTGCTAGAGCTCCTTGAGCAATAGTCACATTATTCCAATCCTGCTCTGTTAACTGACCAGTCCTCAAATGATGCGAATCTACCATTCCCTCTGCTGCAAGCATCCGGTCAACCAAACTTTCTGCCCCCATTTCAAGAGAGAATATGGCTACAGCTCTTTTTTGCTTGGTGCCAACATTCTGAGCAATATTTAAGACAAAGGCTGTTTTACCCACAGCAGGACGAGCTGCTAGGATAATAAGTTGATCGGGGTGTAAACCTGTTGTAATCTTGTCCAAATCACGAAAACCAGTTGGTAGCCCAGTAACATCACTTGTCTGTTTAGAACGAATTTCTAAATTCTCATAGTTTACTTTTAAGACATCTGATATTTTACGAAATCCACTACGATTGCTATGCTCATTGATTTCAATAAGTGCTCTTTCCGCACCAGCTATAATTTCTTCAGAGTCTGAACTACCTTCATAGGCTAGGTTTACAGTATCTGTCAACCTGTAAATAATGTCACGAAGCATTGCCTTTTCGGCAACTATCTTAGCATAATACTCAGCATTGGCACTGGTTGGAACACTATTGACCAATTCAACAATGTAAGATAGGCCTCCAATATTTTGAAGATCTCCTTGATCATCCAGCACTGTTCTGACAGTGGTCGCATCAATAGCGTCATTACGATCACTAAGAGTTATCATGGCCCGAAAAATTATTTTATGTGAATATTTATAAAAATCGTCTGGACTAATGAACTCTCGAACAGTTATTAGTTTCTCAGGTGATATGAATACTGATCCTAAGACTGATTGCTCCGCTAACAAATCTTGAGGTTGTACTCTTAGTTCTGGTACTTCAGGCAATCTTAATACCTCCAAATATTATAGCCATCATTTATGCATCAACAATTTTCAACTTAATTTCAGCACTCACTTCTTTGTGCAATTTAACCGGTACCTCAATAAGACCAATAGCACGAATAGGATGATCCAGCTGAATATGTCGCTTATCAATAGTGATATTAAATTGATTTTTTAATGCTTCAGATATTTTCTTTGTTGTAATAGAGCCAAAGGTACGACCATCTGGTCCTACTTTTTCTGTGAACTGAAGAACTGTCTTTTCATCTTCAAGAGCTTTTTTTGTAGCTTTTGCTTCAGCTAATAATTCAGCCTGCAACTTTTCTTCGGCTTTTTGTTTTCCTTTAAGTTCACCAATAGCTTGATTACTTGCTTCTTTTGCTAAATTTTTCTTAAGAAGAAAATTTTGGGCATAGCCAGTTGGAACCTCCTTAATCTCGCCTTTTTTACCCTTACCTTTAACATCTTGTAAAAAAATAACTTTCATTACTCTACCTCGTTTGTTTCATTTATTGTATTGGTAATTGTTTCGATTAACAATTCTTTAACACTATCAAAATCCTTATTTTCAATTTGGCAGGCAGCTAGGTTGAAATGTCCACCACCACCTAATTTTTCCATGATCCTCTGAACATTTATCTTACTGCGACTCCGAGCAGAGATCACTATCTTATCCTGTGACGACTTGACCATAGCAAAGCTGGCTTCAATACCTGCCATAGATAACATGGTATCGGCTGCCTTACTAGCAATGACATTAGAATATTGTTGGTCTTTGGGACCTGTCGCAACAATGATATTATCAGCAAGCCTTTCACCACCAAGGATAATTTCATTTATTTTTTTATATTCATCAAAATCAGTAGCAGAAATTTGCTGGATTTCAACACTATCACTACCTCTATTTCTTAAGTAACTTGCTACATCGAATGTTCTACTTGTTACCCTTGTTGAGAAGTTTTTGGTATCTAGCATAATACCAGCCATTAAGATGCTGGCTTGGATCTTACTTAAGCGTTTTTTGGCATTTTGAAATTGAATTAATTCTGTTACTAGCTCTGCAGCACTACTTGCTCCGCTTTCAATAAAGGTTAAAAGAGCATTCTCAGGGAAATCATCATCACGCCTATGGTGATCAACAATAATCACATCATGAAACATCTTATAAAACTCTCGTGATAAGGTTAAAGACACTTTAGAGTGATCCACCATCACCAAAAGAGATTGATCAGTTACTAATCTCATAGCCTGACTGACACTAATTAATCTGGTCTTACCATCTGCTTGCAGCCTCTCAACAGCCCTTTCAATATCTGCACCCATATCAGTTGGATCGTAGACAACAAAGCTATTTTCGATAATATTACTAGCAAAGAATTGCATGCCGACAGCAGAACCCAAAGCATCCATATCAAGCTTCCTGTGGCCGACCACAAAGATATTTTCAACGGTCTTAATCCGATCAGAAATGGCCGTCATCATTGCTCTGGTTCTCGTTCTAGAACGTTTTATGGTTGACACGGATCCGCCACCAAAATAAATAGGTGTTTTGCTATCATCATTTTCTCGGATGACCACCTGGTCACCCCCACGAACAAGGGCAATATTGAGATTTTCTAAGGCCACCGAACCAACCTCATTATGGTTCTTTTGACCAAAGGAAATCCCCATACTCAAGGTCAACCTTAATTGCTGCTCTTGAGCTTCTTTTCGAAATACTTCTAAGACAGCAAACTTATCATCCATTAAATCCTTTAAGATATGGTAGTCCGTAAAGAAATAATAGCGATCCATATTGACACGTCGATAAAAGATATGTCTACTTTCCATGAATTCAGCAATGAAGTTAGCCACAAAACTATTTATTTTAGAAACATCTGCATCTGTAAGGTTATCAGTAATATCATCATAGTTGTCAATTGAAATAATCCCAATAACGGGACGCAACATACTAGAATCAATAGATTGACGATTCCCAATAAAGGCATCAAAGAAATAGAAAACACCCGATGACTCATCTATATAGGAGGTATAGCGGTTACTGGAAACCTCAAAAGTTTGAGAGATATTTCCTTTACGTTTTTCAATGATAATATCTTGAATTAAATGCTCATCTAGTAAACCGTTTTCATTTGTGAAAATCAATTCAGCATATGGGTTATACCATTCAACTTCATTAGTTTCCAAATCAAATTGAATAACGCCAACCGGCATTTTATCTAAAAGCGTTTTTAAATTATTTTCCGTTTGCTCATTTAATTTTTCAATATGATCAAGTTCTGATAGTTCATAAACCTCTTTTTGATACCAGAGGAGGGCCACTACAAATAATAGCACAAGAAAAATAGCCAATAAAATCAGCATTTCTGATTGCATGATTCTAACACAAAGTGCTAGCAATCCAAATAAAATTAAACCCATCATTATTAAATGAATGGTTTCAAAACGAAATCTTTTCATCTTTTAACCTCTTAAAGATTCATTATAACATAAAACAGCCCTGAAATACAGAGCTGTCCTTGCCTATTGTGGTTACAATTTGATGACTATTTAGTTCTTGCGACGAGCCTTGCCATTTCCTTCAAGATAAACCATTAAAATAGAGATATCAGCAGGGTTAACACCCGAAATCCGGCTGGCCTGTCCTAAGGTTTCTGGGGCAATCTTCTTGAATTTTTGTCTAGCTTCTGTAGCAATAGAATCAATAGCATCCCAGTCAATTGTTTTAGGAATCCGTTTTTCTTCCATACGTTTCATCTTAGCAACCTGATCAAGTGCCTTTTTAATATAACCCTCGTATTTGATCTCAGTTTCTAGTAGTTCAATGAGTTTAGAATTGAGCTCCTCTTCAGCAGGCCCAACAAAGGAAACTGCGGTTTGGTAATCAATACCTGGACGACGCATAAATTCCTTAGCAGTCATAGCATCAGTCAAGGGCTTAAAGCCTAAAGCTACAATCTTATCATTAGTTTCTTTAATTGGTTTTAATTTGATACCATCAAGTCTTCTTAATTCATTTTCAAACTGCTTCTTTTTAAGGCAATAATGAGTCCAGCGAACATCGTCAACTAATCCAATCTCTCTTCCAATCTCAGTTAGACGTAGATCAGCATTATCATGTCTCAAGATCAGGCGGTATTCAGCACGAGAGGTTAAAAGACGATAGGGTTCAAGGGTTCCCTTTGTCACCAAATCATCAATCATTACACCAATATAAGCATCACTGCGTTTCAAAATCAGCTCTGGCTTACCTTGAACTTTAAGAGCAGCATTAATACCAGCAACTATACCCTGACCAGCAGCTTCCTCGTAACCAGAAGTACCATTGGTTTGTCCTGCTGTAAATAGCCCAGCTATAACCTTTGTTTCAAGTGTTGCACGCAATTGATGAGGTAGAACAATATCATATTCTATGGCATAACCAGTTCGCATCATTTCTGCATTTTCAAGACCCTTAATGGAATGAAGAAGCTCTTTTTGAACATCCTCAGGTAGACTAGTTGAAAGCCCCTGTACATAGACTTCCTCAGTATTTCTCCCTTCTGGTTCTAAGAATAATTGGTGTCGATCCTTGTCTACAAAACGAACAATTTTATCTTCAATTGAAGGACAATAACGTGGACCAACTCCCTTAACAATACCAGAAAACATAGGAGCCCGATATAAATTGTTATTAATAATATCGTGACTATCCTTATTAGTGTACGTTAACCAACATGGAATCTGATCTTTTAAATAGTCTTCATCACGAGACATAAAGGAAAAATGATTTGGCATTTCATCACCAGGCTGTATTTCAGTAGCCTCATAATCAATTGAAGAAGCCTTGACCCTAGGTGGGGTTCCTGTTTTAAAACGGCCAATTTCAAGTCCCAATTTTTTAAGGTTATCTGCTAAAGTTACTGAAGCAAGACTGTTATTGGGTCCTGAAGAATATTTTAATTCTCCTAGAATGATTTCTCCACGAAGAGCAGTTCCTGTAGTCACGATAACAGCTTTTGCAGAAAATTTCTGACCTGTTGCCGTTAAAACGCCAACAACTTTTCCATCCTCAACCAAGATATCATCAATAATGCTTTGACGAAGTGTCAGATTCTCTTGCTTTTCAACTGTTTTTTTCATTTCTAAAGCATAAAGAGACTTATCAGCTTGAGCACGTAGAGCCCTAACTGCTGGGCCTTTACCGGTATTAAGCATTTTCATTTGAATATAGGTTTTATCTATATTCTTACCCATCTCACCACCCAAGGCATCAATTTCTCTGACAACAATCCCCTTTGCGGAACCACCTATAGATGGATTACAAGGCATAAAAGCCAACATATCAATATTAATAGTTGCTAGCAAGGTCTTACAACCCATTCTACTACTTGCTAAGCTGGCTTCAACGCCTGCATGGCCAGCACCAATTACAATTACATCATAGTTTTCTGTATAATCATGTGTCATTTTAATCTTTCCCTATTCCTTTTACTTCTCTATTGACAATATGCTTGACAGTCCCATTCCATTTTGCCAATTCTTCTTTCAAAAACTCTGGAACAACATTTATCTACTTTAATTGGCTAAAGGCTACCCATTCACATTGTCTTAATTCTTTATTTTCAAGCATTTGCAGCGGTGGACTTGTCTCTGCTTCAGCAAAATAATGAAATTCAATATTATGCCATTTTTGCTGGCCACTGGTAAAATGATTTTCAACAACAAAAGCTAGTTGCTTATTACTAATACCGATTCCTAGTTCCTCAGTTGTTTCACGTGAAACTGCCTCATGGCTGAGCTCTCCAAACTGAACAGCCCCACCAACTGTATAATAGATATCTTGGTCTTTTACCAGTAAGACATGCTGATTTTTCACTAGTAAAAGAGAGCTTCGAACTTCCATTACTTTATCTTTTATCACTAACCGAAAATCTTCTACCATTTTATTCTCCACTGCAATAAAAAGGTCAAAACCCTAGGAATGTAAGCCAAAAAGGCCTACAATTTCCATGAGCTTTGACCATCACGCTGTTGTTACTATTATTTTATCAAAAGTTCTATTTTTGTCAATATAATACCTGTCAAGATTTTGTAAACTTAATTTACGCTATCGTAAACATTCTGTAAATCATCAATTCAACTTAAAAGCTCCGCGGATTCCTAAAAGCAACATCTGAATACCAATTGTTGTTAATATCAAACCCATCATCCGTGTAATGATACTCATTATGTTTTTACCCAGAAAGTTGGCGATTGGTTTGGCACTTAAGAGTAATAAATAAGTCAACAAACATAATAAAAAGAAAGCTAGTAAGGTTAGTACTTGATTTTCAAACTTCCCTTCGGATAGAGTGATAGCTGTAGCAATAGTCCCTGGACCAGCAAATAAAGGCATGGCCAAGGGAGAAGTAGCAATACTCATAGGATCGTTTGGTGTAGCATGTTCAATGTTCTTAGAGCCAGGAGAGTGGATCCCATTTATCATGTGATATCCTGTCAAGGCAACCAATATTCCACCTGCTATTCTTAAGGCATCAATTGTAATCCCAAATAAGGTAAAGATAAATTGTCCACTCAAGGTTACCAGTGCAATAATAACAAAAGCAATGATAAGACTTTTTCTTGCAATTTTTTTCGAAATGTTTTGATCATCATCTGCAACCAAGGCTATATAGGCTGGTAAATTTGATAAGGGATTCATAATGGCAAAAAATGCCATAAATATTAAGACAAATTTTGAAAGCATAATTTCTTCCTCTATAACTCACTTTTCAAATATATTGACAAGCTTTACCATCTTGATAAGCCATATCAATAATACCGCCGCCTAAGCATTCTTTATCTTGATAAAAGACAACTGCTTGCCCAGGAGTAATGGCCCGTTGAGCTTCAGCAAAAATAACCTCTGCTCTGTCACCCTTAACATGAACACTTACCTTTGAATCTGGCTGTCTATACCTAAATTTAGCCGTGCATTCCATTGTAAACTCTTCTGGCATATCTTTTGTAAAATGAATCATTGACGCATCTAAGCTAGTTGACATTAAGGATTTATGGTAGAAACCCTGTCCAACATACAAAATGTTTTGTGACAGATCTTTACCAACGACAAACCAAGGTTGATTATCCCCACCATGCTGACCACCGATTCCTAGACCACCACGCTGACCAATTGTATAATACATTAATCCCGCATGTTGTCCCATATCTCTGCCATCAACTGTCATCATTCGCCCCTTTTGAGCTGGTAAATAGTGACTGAGAAATTCTTTGAAGTTCTTTTCTCCAATAAAACAAATACCTGTAGAATCTTTTTTCTTAGCAGTTGCAAGTCCTGCTTTTTCTGCAATTGCTCTCACTTCTGACTTTTGTAAATGGCCGAGCGGAAACAGCGTTTTTTTCAACTGTTCCTGAGATAGTTGACTTAAAAAGTAGGTCTGATCCTTACCATTATCTACTCCACGTAACATGTGAACAGTCCCGTCAGCATCTCTTTCCACCTGAGCATAGTGACCAGTCGCTACATAATCAGCCCCTAATGTCATGGCATAATCAAGGAATGCCTTAAATTTTATTTCCTTGTTACACATAACATCAGGATTTGGAGTGCGGCCAGCCCGATATTCTGCTAAGAAATATTCAAATACCCTATCCCAATATTCCTTTTCAAAGTTTACAGAATAGTAAGGAATCCCAATTTGATCAGCCACCACAGCCACGTCCTTGTAATCTTCTGTAGCTGTACAGACACCAAATTCATCGGTATCATCCCAATTTTTCATGAAGACGCCTATGACGTCATAACCTTGTTCTTTGAGCAGTAGAGCTGTCACTGACGAGTCAACTCCACCACTCATTCCAACCACAACACGTGTGTTTGCATTATCCATTTACTTTCTCCCATCTTTTCGTTTAACGTACGATTTGAAGGTCGTCGTTTTCAAAAGTCGATTTGAAGGTCGATTTTGAGGCGTATTTACGCAAAACCTATTATAGCAATTATTAATATTAAATCAAATGATTTAAAGGTGAAATAAATTTTTATCATAAGAATAATTTTTTATTTATTTTGCTTACAAAATTATTTTTTTTGTTATAATGAGTATATAGAAACAAAAAACGGAGTTGCCATATGAAAACACAAAAATTTCAGTCAGTTTTTGATATCATTGGACCAGTCATGATTGGTCCATCAAGCAGTCACACAGCTGGTGCCGTAAGGATAGGAAAAGTTGTTCATTCGATTTTTGGTGAAATCCCAGACGAAGTGACCTTCCACCTATACAATTCATTTGCCAAGACCTACCAGGGACATGGAACGGACAAGGCGCTGGTTGCTGGAATTATGGGTATGGACACAGATAATCCTGACATCAAAAATTCCCTTGATATCGCTCATAAGAAAGGAATTCGAATTTACTGGGATATCTTAAAAGATAGTAATGCCCCACACCCAAATACTGTCAAAATTAGTGTTAAGAAAAAAGAAAAAAGTATGAGCATCACAGGAGTATCAATTGGCGGTGGTAACATCCAAGTTACTGAGATAAATGGATTTTCTGTTTCTCTATCTATGAATACTCCGACTTTGATCATTGTCCATCAAGACATCCCAGGTATGATTGCCAAAGTTACTGATATCTTATCTGATGATAACATCAACATTGCTCAAATGAATGTAACCAGAGAGAGTGCTGGTGAAAAAGCTATTATGATAATAGAAGTAGATTCACGAGATTGTCAAGATGCTGTCAAGAAAATTGAAAAAATTCCACATTTGTATAATGTCAATTTCTTTGACTAGAAAGAGTACCTATGTTTTACACTATTGAAGAACTTGTTCAACAAGCAGACCAAAACTATAATGGCAACGTTGCTGAATTAATGATTGCTACTGAAATCGAAATGACTGGACGGACAAGAGAGGAAATCATCCATCTCATGACACGCAATTTACAGGTTATGAGAGAATCAGTCGTTGAAGGCCTAACACCTAGTAAATCAATCAGTGGTTTAACAGGAGGCGATGCCCTCAAGATGGATACTTACATAAAATCAGGTAAAACCATCGCCGATACAACTATTTTAACGGCCGTAAGAAATGCCATGGCTGTAAACGAACTCAATGCTAAGATGGGATTAATCTGCGCAACACCAACAGCAGGAAGCGCAGGCTGCTTACCCGCCGTTTTAGTAACAGCTATTGATACTTTACACCTAAGTGAAGAACAACAACTTGACTTCTTGTTTACAGCTGGTGCATTTGGCCTTGTAATTGGAAACAATGCTTCCATATCAGGGGCAGAGGGCGGCTGTCAAGCAGAAGTAGGATCAGCCTCAGCAATGGGAGCTGCAGCACTTGTAAAAGCAGCCGGTGGAACAGCACACCAAGCTAGCCAAGCCATTGCCTTTGTTATCAAAAACATGTTAGGTTTAATTTGCGATCCCGTAGCTGGTCTAGTAGAAGTTCCTTGTGTCAAGCGTAATGCTCTTGGTTCTAGCTTTGCCATTGTAGCAGCTGATATGGCTCTAGCAGGTATTGAATCTCAAATACCAGTTGACGAAGTTGTTGACGCTATGTATCAGGTTGGTTCAGCCTTGCCAACAGCCTTCCGTGAAACAGCTGAAGGTGGCCTGGCAGCAACTCCTACTGGAAAACGTCACCGCAGTGAAATTTTTGGTGAGGAGTAAAAATGAAAGCAATTCTTTTTGATTTAGATGGTACTCTGGTTGATTCTAGTTTAGGAATCCTGAACGCTTTCCAAAGGACATTTAAACAATTAGATCTCAGCACACCAGACAAAGAAGTTCTATCAACCTATATCGGTCCACCTTTAGAAACCACCTTTGCCAACTATTTTTTAGAAGAATCAGAAATCAATTTAGCAATATCTCATTTTCGACAATTTTACAAAAAAGAAGGTGTTTACCAAGTCACCCTATATGAGGGGATAACAACCCTATTAAAGAAATTGAATGACTCAGGCTACTATCTCTATCTTACAACTAGTAAGCACGAACCTATGGCCAATGTCATGCTGGAAGAATTGGGAATAAAGCACTTTTTCAAGGCCATTTATGGTTCAAGAGAAGATCGTTTTTTAAAAGCAGATATCATTAAAGCCTGCTTGCTAGATTTTTCAATCAATCCTGAAGACGCTATTATCATAGGAGACACATCTTTTGATATTATTGGTGGCAAAGAAAATAAAATCAAGACATTAGGTGTTACTTGGGGATTTGGTAAAAAAACAGATTTTCAAGTGGCTGGAGCTGACCATATAGCAGACTCCCTCTTAGAGGTCTATAAACTTCTGGTAAAAAATAAATAATCCTATCCATGGCATTCCAACTGAGATCCAAGGTCTAAGATTGGGATGCTTTTCTCATATTTGTGAGGAATTTTCAAAAGAAGTTAAAAGACTTGATAGACCAAGAACTATTACTTAGATTAGACCAAAGAAAAAAGACAGAGCTCTAATAAAATAGAACTCTGTTCTTTTATATTCAACTTTGGGAATAAATCCCACACTATTGCTAATCTTTTAAGCTTTAGTAACCCCAGGCAGATAAACCTTGAGATCTATAAGCTCTTACGGCTGCATTAACCTGGTCTTGAACTGTTGCAGTAGAACCCCAACCTGGCATAGTCTGGAATAAACCTGAAGCTCCTGACGCATTGGCCACATTTGGATCACCATTGGATTCACGCGCAATGATAGCTTCCCAAGTTGCTTGAGAAACCCCTGTAGCTGCTGCCATTTGAGCTGCTGCTTGACTACCTACAGCACCAGCAGTATTACCATTAGCCTGATAAGTTGCAGGTGCTGCTGCATGTTGTTGTACTTGATCAGTTGGTTCAAGTTGCTCTACTTGATAGACTTCTGCAGCAGGAGCTGCTTGCGCTTCTACTGTAGCAACCTTAGCTGCTTCTGTCTCCTCATGAGTGGGAGCTTTTTCAGCACTTGCTTGACTAGATGAACTTGTTGTTGTTTTTGATTCTTCTTTTTTTGTAGAAGTTACACTTACTTTAGATGTTTTTTTAGCTTTCTCTACTGATTTAGTTTCAGTTTTTTTGACGTAAGATTCTGTATCAACGTTTTTGCCTGAAAAAGCAAAAACCAAGGCCACTAAGGCAATCGCAAATGCTAAAATACTAAAACTGATATAACGTTTTTTAAAACTTATTTTTTTCAACATAATATACCTCATTCCTCCGTAAATCATAATAACTTAATTATGTTACTTGGATATAGAGGATATATTAAAAATATTACAAGAATGTTGATTTTATAAGAATTCAGAACACTACCATAAGCTAAGAATCCATATACTACATCTAATTAGAAACTGGAGTTTTTAATGCAAATAAAACTATTCCCAACAAAATAACAATACAAATAGAAATACTATCTTTAAATGTCCACTTCAATAATCTATATTTACTTCGTCCATCTCCGCCACAATAACCTCTTGCTTCCATAGCGATAGCTAAGGCATCTGCCCTTTTAAAGCTAGATGCAAAGAGGGGAATAAGTATTGGAATGATTGACTTTACCTTTTGAATAAGACTGCCTTCACCAAAATCAACCCCTCTGGCCTTTTGTGCATTCATAATACGAGTAGTATCGTCCATTAGGGTTGGAACAAAACGAAGACTTAAAGAAAGCATGAGACCAATTTCATAGGCAGGAACCTTCAAGGGCTTTAAAGGCTTTAACAAAGATTCCACCGCATCAGATAGACTCAAAGGAGTAGTTGTCAAGGTCAATAAAGTTGAAAAGAAGATGATTAAAACAAAGCGCATAAAAATAAGAACGGCCTGACTTAATCCTAAGCTTGTAATTTTAATAATCCAGAAGTGAAAGAGTGTATCTCCGCTCTGAGTAAAAAATATTTGGAACATAGTGGTGAACAAAATGATTCCTATCATGGGTTTAAGACCTTTTAAAAAGAAGGAAAGCTTTATTTGGGACAAACAGACTGTCAACATTGTAAAGATAAGCATAATCAAATTTGTAACAAAATTATTAGCCCAAAAGATAATGATCAGATACACAAGCATTGCTAGTAACTTACTTCGGGGATCCAAACGATGAATGATTGAATTTCCTGGGATATATCTCCCAAGGATAAGCTTATCCATGTTTTAAAACCTCTCTTAGTTCATTTAGAGTAACTGGTAAGTAGGGTAAACGGAGTCCCCTTTTTACCATTTTCTGCGCAAATTTTGTGATTTTAGGAACTCCTAATTGTTTTTCTTCTAAAAAGTCTACTTTTTGAAAAATATCGTGAGGTTTTCCTGACATAATCACCTTGCCAGCCTCAAGCACATAGACATAATCTGCAAAATTAGCCACATCATCCATTAAATGTGTTACCAAGACAAGAGTCATTCCAGAATCATGTAAGGTCTTGAAAAGTTCCATTAACTCTCGTCGACCTTTGGGATCTAGACCCGCTGTGGGTTCATCTAAAACCAGGGCTTTAGGCTCCATGGCCAAGATACCAGCAATGGCTACTCGACGCATTTGACCACCAGATAATTCAAAAGGATTTTTTAGAAAAAGATCCTCTGATATGCCAACTAGTGCTAACTTTTCACGCGCTATTTTTTCTGCTTCTTCTTTTGAAATGCCAAAGTTTTGTGGGCCAAAGGCCACATCTTTCAGAACAGTTTCTTCAAAAAGTTGACTTTCAGGAAATTGGAAAACCAAACCAACATCTTTACGGATTAGTTTGATATCCTTATTTTTTGATCGATTGGTTATGACCTGCTTATCAACTGTAACAGCACCCCGAGTAGGCGTAAGGAGGCCATTTAAAAGTTGCATAATAGTAGATTTACCAGAACCAGTGTGTCCTATAAAGGCTGTATAAGAACCATCTATGATGTCAAGATTGATGTCAAAAAGGGCACGTCCTTCAAAAGGAGTCCCCGCTTGATAGGTATAACTTACGCCTTGGAAATTAATTGCCATAGCTGTTCTTCTAATTCCTTTTCTGTTTTATAGGAGTCATCAAGACTAAAGCCTTCTTCTCTAAGCACTTTAGTAACGGTACTAGTAAAGGGAATATCTAGCCCTAGATTAAGTAGTTCGTCTCCTCGTTCAAAAAGTTGATTCGGAGTAGAGCTAGACTCAACTTGTCCATTTTTCATCACAAGAACACGATCACTGAGTGCAACCTCATCCAGATCATGTGTGATAGAAATAACTGTAAGATCATATTCTCGACGGATATCTTGAATAGTCTTTATTAATTCTAATCTTCCCTGGGGATCAAGCATACTTGTTGCTTCGTCCAAGACAATTATCATTGGTCTTAAAGCAAGTGCACCTGCAATGGCCACTCTCTGCTTTTGTCCACCTGAAAGACGTGAAGGTTCTCTCTCTTTAAAATGCGACATTGCTACTATTTCCAAAGCATCTTCAACCCTTTTCACCATCGTGTTATAGGGAACACCTTTATTTTCAAGGCCAAAGGCAACATCATCTTCAACGGTAGCCCCTACAAACTGATTATCAGGATTTTGAAAAACCATTCCGATTTTTTGTCGAATTTCCCAGATGTTGTCAACAGTCAGCAATTGATTGTCCACAAAAATACTGCCAGATTCAGCCTCAATCAAACCATTTAGAAGCCTTACCGAAGTTGATTTTCCAGAACCATTATGCCCAATAATTGATAACCACTCGCCACGTTTCACATGAAACGAAACGTCATCAAGAATATAGTTTTCTTGTTCATTTTGATATTTAAATTTTATATTTTTTACTTCAATTATATGTGACATGTTTATTTAAAAGTATCCTTAAAGAGAAAACCAGCTCCTTTAAAGTAGTCATAGCCAGAATAGATTGTAAAGAAGAGAGCTATATACAGTAGTATATTACCAATAAGCATCCAATGACAAAGCAAGAAAATGATAGAAAACATCTGCGTTGCTGTTTTGATTTTACCAGGCATAGCTGCTGCTAAAATTTCTCCACCTGATTCAACAAGCAAAAGTCTCAACCCTGTTACAGCCAACTCACGACAAATGATGATAACAGCGATCCAAGCAGGTGCTAACTTTAAACCTACCAACATAATGAAGGCAGACATGACCAACATCTTATCTGCAAGTGGGTCTGCAAATTTACCAAAATTAGTTACAACCTTCCATTTTCTGGCTAAATAGCCATCTAAGTAATCTGTCAAACTTGCAATAGCAAAGATAATGGCAGCAAAGATATGCCAGCCCCTCTCACTAAAACAAGAAGTGATTAATATAAAAAGAGGGATCATAACTATACGAATTAAGGTTAGTAAATTGGGAATATTTTCTTTTTTAGACATTTTTTTACCTTATCATTTCTAAAGTGATATAACTGACATCAGGACTTGTGAGTGCAGATAAATCTAAAGGTTGACCATCAATAGTTACTGATACACCTTCTTTAACTCCTAAGGTTAATAGTGCTTCACTTATTTCCGCAGGAAGAGTCGCTGTATAGGTTGGATTATCTTTTGTCAAAGTTATTCCAGCTTCACCAATATCAGAATTAGTTAGTGAGATCCAAGCACTTTCTGCGTCTGTTAAAGAGACTGTTACTTCTACTGTGTCACTAGCTTTTGTAATAGTTGCTTTTAGATAATTATCTTGACCTTCAGTCACAATCTTTGTTTTCTTTTCGCTGCTAGTTGTTGAACTTGATTTTTTATCAGCTGTTTTATTGACAAATTCAGACCTAGCTTCATTTGCTTTATTTTCTTTAGAAAATTGTTGCCAAACTGCAAAGAAAATAAAACTTAAAATGGTCAGAGCAATCAAACTTAACAATAGGATTGAAAAAAATGATTTTGATTTTTTATCCTCAACCTTATATTTACTTAATCTTGAAACTTCTTGCTCATAGTCATCATTATCACTTTCATTTTTAAAATGTTCGTTAAACAAATAAGTGGAGCTAGGGGCAGAAGTTGTTGGAGGAGGGGTTGGGATTGGAAAGGGTGGAGGGCAATAAGCCTTATTTTCTTGCTTTTTACGACTTAATTTTTCCTCAACCAATTGTGTTACAGTTGGTTCTGATAAGTTGGTCTTTTTTAAACTTTGTTTTCTATATCTTTCTTTTAAATATAGAAAATCTAAACCAACAATATCTGCGTACTGCCTTAAAAAGGTATCAAACTTTTCTTCAGGAATTATCTTAAACTGATCTAATTCCATTGCTAATAAATAGTGAGATGAGATGCCTGTGCTATTTTCAATATCATCTAATGTGATTTGCCTTCTAACACGCGCTTCTCTTAGTAACTCACCGAGACTTTGTTCTCTCATACAGGTACCTCTAAATTAAAATATTATATCCATTATAACAGATTTCTCTTTATTTTGGAAAGACAGTGAAATCGGAGACTTCTGCCCTTCCGAAGAAATTTTCACCTACAGCAAGAATTTCCTCTAAGGTCACTTTAGCAATTATTTCTGGTATATCAAAGTAATTCTCCCCATCTGATAAAAAGTGATTAAATTGATTGCACACCTGTTCTACAGAATCCAGGCTTTGAAGAAAATCTCCGTACATTTCTTTCTTTAGAAGGGTGAGATGTTCATTATTGATATCTTTTGCTTTGGTAAATTGTTCAATCTTCTTTCTGATTTGACTGGACATGGCAATTGGTTGACTTGAATCTAAACTGATTAGAACAAAAGAGTAATCTTTTTGAATTTCTATTTCTATATCAAAGGACTCATCAACTTTACCATCACCGTACCAATCCTGATAGGTTTTTGAAGTCCAACCAAAAAGCATTGATAAAAGAAACTTTAAACAAATTTTATATTCTAAGAAAGAAAAGTCATTATCAAATTTAACTCCTCTGTAGGCAACCACTAGTTTTGAAGTTGAAATATCCATTGCAATGGAACCACTTTTTATAAGAGGAAGATAAGGTAGAGGCTCAATCTTTGCACGAGCTGGTCTTCTTGACTTATGATTTTCTTGACACTGTAAAACAGATTGGAAAGTTTCTTCCACATCAACTTCGCCTACTATCAATAGAGCCATATTAGAAGGATGGTAAAATTGTTTATAGTTTCTACGTAAAACATCGCCAGTAATCATGTCAATGGACTTTCTGCTCCCAGCAATGTCAGCTGCTAAATTTGAGCCTGGAAATAAATTTTGAAGAGCTCCTATATAAGACTGATATTCTGGATCATCCAAATACATATCAATTTCCTGACCAATAATTTTCTTTTCTTTATTGACAGATTCTTCAGTAAAAGACGCTGTCATGACAAAATCTTGCAATAGATTCAAGCTTTCAAGAAAGTGATCTGTGGTTGAAAAAAAATAAGAAGTCTTGTCAAAAGTAGTAAAGGCATTGACTTCAGCCCCCAAACTTGTAAACTTGAGTGATACATCTCCACCAGACTTATCTTCAAAAAGTTTATGTTCTAAGAAATGAGCAACCCCTTCTGGATTAGAGATCAGTCTTCCTCTACTTGTATATTGACTATCAAGTGAACCAAAATTGACAGTCAACATGGCTGATTTTTCATTGTAACCCGCCTTTGGTATGATGTAAACTTGTAAACCACTTTTTAGCTTTCCGTAATAGAGTTCTTCATTTATGGCACCATAGGAAATATGGGTTAATTTCTGCATTTTATTTCCCTTCTAAAAAATAAAGTGATTGTAACTTGACATGGTTTGCAGCCTTGACAATATCTCTCTTGCTGACACGATGAACATTTTTAATCCAGGTCTCTAAGTCATAGTTTTGATTAACATACTTACTGGTGTAATGCCTGTCAATGATTGCTTTACTGTAATCATCACTTTGTAAAGCATTGGTAAGAATCATCAACTTTGTCTTCTCAAGTAGGGCACTAGAAAAGCGACCTGTTTTAAGATCATTCAATTCCTTGGTTATAAGTTGTAAGGTTTTCGTTCTATTTTCCTTGTCAATACCAGCAGAAATAGCTAATCTTCCAGTGTAAACATCCAGTCTGCTTCCAATTGTATAGGCCATCCCTTCACTCTCTCGGATCGTTGTAAATAAAGGAGAATGTGCAAATGATCCAAGTAAACCATTTAAAAGAACCATTGACAGATTGTTTTCACTATAAGTTAGAGTTGGAAAATAATAGGACAATTCAAAAATAGACTGGTTTACAGGCTTTAATTCATTGACATCCTTTACAACATTGACATAGTCTTGCTGATAATAGTAAGACAATTCTTTTTGTCTAGCTTCAAAGGGAAACTGGTGTAGTAGTTGCAGGACACGATACTCGTCAAAATCGCCCATAATATAGATATCAATTTGATCCTCCATAAGCATCTTATGAAATTCTTGGTAGCTGGTATAGGCTGTTTCCTTCTCAATTAACTCAGTATTTCCATATTTTGAAACTTGTAAATCACTATCAGTATAAAAGAGTTTCTTAGCCTCTAAAGCACTGTAATAAAAAGAATCTTCATTATCTGATTCAATGTAATTGATAAGATTTGTCTTTTCAATTTCAAAAACTTTTGGCTGATATTGAGCCACTGAAAGAAGGGGATGAAATAGTATTCCCTTCAAGAATTGAATAACTTCATCCAACAATTTTTCCTCTTTAAGGGCAAACCTTTCCTGAATAAAGCTTATATCTATATCAACTATATGAACCAATCCTTTGGTAGAAACTGAAGTGGATAAGTTAGCTCCATAGAGCTGTGCTAATTTTTCTCTAAAATCCTTAGCAGTAGGATACAATTCATTGGCCGTTGCCATCATTTGTGCAACGAGAACTCTCTTAGCAACAGATTTTTGATTAAAATCCCCTGAAAATCTGAAAGTGATATGATTAGTTTTAAATTTTTCTGATTTTAATAAATGGAGTTGTACGCCATCAACAAGTTTCATAGACTGTCCTTAATAATATTGTGATTCCTAAATTATACCATTTTAGTGGTCATAGATTCATCATTTAACCTTCGAAAATAGGATAATAACAATGAAAAAGCACCTAGAGACTTCTAAGTGATGCTATTATAAACGAAAGTTAGCAAGGCATTTGATTCTTTTTTGCCTGATAGTGACAATAATAATTAATCTTTTTAAAAATGCACTCTCTTTGAATAGGTTTCTTTCCTAACCATATTATACAATGATTTGTATAAAAGTCAAAAGAGTAGCACCCAACACCAAGTGAAGGTAGAGTAAGGATCTCACTCAATTCAATGGTATCTAATAGTTTCAACTTATCATTGATTAAAGTTTATGCTATAATGACATCAATTATATAATGGAGAAAATGATGGACTACAAACTATTTACAGAATATATTACCTTACAAGCACTTCTAAAAGAAGTAGGGCTTATCCAAAGTGGAGGAGCTGTTAAAGCTTATCTAGCTGAACAGACTATTTTATTTAATGGTGAGGATGAAAAGCGTCGGGGTAAAAAAATCCGCATTGGAGATACTGTCTCCATTCCTGATCAGGGCCTAACTATTACTATTGTAAAGCCTAGTCAAGAAGAACTTGTCCTTTTCCAAGAGCAAACAGATGAAAAGGCGCGTGTCGCTAAACTTGTTAAAAAATTAAACAAAGATAAGAAGGAAGAGCTTAAAAAAGGTAAGAATAGTGTAAAAAGAGATAAGAATAAACCTGTTCGCTTTCCAGGTGCTTGATAATGTGGATTACAGAACTTCAACTAAAAAATTATCGAAATTACGATCATATTAAGGAAGAATTCTCTTCAACTTTAAATGTATTTATCGGAAATAATGCACAAGGAAAAACCAATTTTTTGGAAGCCATTTATTTTATTGCATTAACCAGAAGCCATCGAACCCGTTCTGATAAAGAATTAATTCAATTCTCCCAAAGTACTTTACAGGTGCTTGGCAAGCTTAGTCGTCTAAGTGGAAAGTTAAGTCTAGAAATATCCTTATCAGATAAGGGTAGAATAACTAAAATTAATTCTTTAAAGCAGGCAAAACTGTCAGAGTACATAGGAACCATGATGGTTGTATTATTTGCTCCTGAAGATTTACAGTTGGTTAAGGGTGCTCCAGGCCTTAGACGTAAGTTCATTGATATTGATTTAGGGCAGATTAAACCAGTCTATTTATCAGACCTCTCAAACTATAATCATGTTCTTAAGCAAAGAAACAGTTATTTAAAGGCTAATTTTTCCATTGATGATGACTTTTTATCCGTTTTAGACGAACAATTAGCAACATATGGAAGTAGGGTCATTGAACAACGCATCTCCTTTGTAAAGGCACTTGAACATGAAGCCAATAAACATCATAACGCGATATCTAATCAGTTAGAAAATTTAACTCTTTCTTACCAGGCTTCTTTACCACTAGCTGGTGAAAACACTAATATCAAGGAAATCTTTATAGAAGAACTCAAAAAAAATAGGAAAAAAGATATTTTTAGGAAAAATACCAGCTTAGGGCCGCATCGAGATGATATTATTTTTTATATCAATCAGATGGATGCTAACTTTGCCAGTCAAGGCCAACATAGAAGTCTTATTCTCTCTTTAAAAATGGCAGAAGTGA
The DNA here is from genome assembly GCF_011421425.1 of Streptococcus catagoni. Lineage (GTDB taxonomy): Bacteria > Bacillota > Bacilli > Lactobacillales > Streptococcaceae > Streptococcus > Streptococcus catagoni. The sequence continues at coordinate 31,363 of NZ_WPCW01000002.1, read as the reverse complement.
GTTTAATGAAAAAGACAACTGGAGATAATCCCATCTTATTACTTGACGATGTCATGAGTGAATTGGATAACACCAGACAAACCAAGCTATTAGAAGCCATTATTAAAGAGAATGTTCAAACCTTTATCACCACTACGAGTTTGGACCATTTATCACAACTACCCGAAAATATAAAAATATTCCATATTGACAATGGAACCATAAAGGCAGACTAAACAGTTTGCTTTTTTATTATCTTTTATGTTGAAACGATAGCTTTAAATAGCAATTTTAAAAATAAAAACTTTACGGGTTGTTGACGAAGTTGACAAAAAACTTTACAATATTGACAAGTATCTTTACAATTTTTAAAGAGCAAAAAAAGCCGGTTTATAGACTATAACCGACTTATTGTTTATTAATGAACAGAATAGTTAGGAGCTTCGTTAGTAATTTGTACATCATGAGGGTGACTTTCTATCAGACCTGCCCCAGACATTTCAACAAATTGTGCATTATCATGTAATTCTTTAAGGGTCCCAGCACCCACATAACCCATACCTGAACGAATACCTCCAAGCATCTGGAAGACAATATCTGCTGCTGCACCTTTATAAGCTACCCGACCTTCAATTCCTTCTGGTACCAATTTATTAGCTTCATTGACTGAACCTTGGAAATAGCGATCACTAGAACCTTTTTTCATAGCAGCAATAGATCCCATACCACGGTAAGTTTTAAATTTACGACCTTGGAAAATTTCTGTTTCACCAGGAGCTTCATCAGTTCCGGCAAACATAGAACCTAGCATGACAGCATTTCCACCGGCAGCAAGAGCCTTAACAATATCACCAGAATATTTAATACCACCATCAGCTATGATCGTTTTTCCGTATTCACGAGCAACTGCAGCTGCATCATAGATTGCTGTAATTTGAGGAACACCAACTCCAGCTACCACACGTGTCGTACAAATAGATCCAGGTCCGATACCAACCTTAACAACATCAACACCAGCATCATAAAGGGCACGTGCACCTTCAGCTGTTGCAATATTACCAGCAATTAAAGTTTTATCAGGGAAATGATCACGAATTTCAGAAATTTTTCTTAACACTCCAGCGGAGTGACCATGTGCAGTATCTATAACAATAGCATCTGCACCTGCTTCAAATAAAGCCTCTGCACGCGCAAATGTATCAGAAGTAACCCCAACCGCTGCAGCAACTAGCAAGCGACCAAACTCGTCCTTAGCAGCATTTGGAAATTCAATAACTTTTTCGATATCTTTGATGGTTATCAGACCAGATAGTCGTCCATTGTCATCAACCAAAGGTAGTTTTTCAATGCGGTGCTCATGCAAGATACGTTCTGCTGTTTCTAAGTCCGTTCCAACCTCTGCAGTTACAAGTTTTTCACTTGTCATATGATCAGAAATAGGCGCATCAAAATCACTGATAAAACGCATATCACGGTTTGTAATAATACCAACTAATTTACGATTAGAAAGAGTTTCAACAATTGGAACACCACTAATGCGGTAGCGCTGCATTAATTCTTCAGCTTCAGAAACCTTATGATTTGGTGTTAGGAAAAAAGGATCAATAATAACGCCATTTTCTGAACGTTTTACTTTTCGTACTTCCTCGGCTTGTTCACGTATTGACATATTTTTATGGACAACACCTAGACCACCTGCACGCGCAATAGCAATAGCCATCTTGCTATCAGTAACAGTATCCATGGCTGCTGTTATAATAGGAATATTCAATGTTAAATTTTTTGCTAATTTGGTTTGTAGTTTAACTTCATTTGGCAAAACATGACTTTCAGCTGGTATGAGCAATACATCATCAAATGTATAACCCTTTTTCAAAAATTTTGTGTCCCAATTTGACATTAAAAATATCCTCTTTTCCTTTTTATTAGTGTAAATAGACGCCGTCTAAATTTTTATTGTTACTATCATATCACGCTATATTGATTTGTCAACAAATTGTTACAAAGTTTATTATGAAAATCAATTATCAAAGTTATAATGTTCGTTTTTTAAAATAAAAAACACAAATTTTTATGTGTTTTTTTATTTTTTATTCGTATTTTTTAAAAATAATTAATTCCCATGGCAGATTTAACTTCTGACAAGGTTTGAGCAGCAACAGATCGAGCTTTTTGACTGCCTTCTTCTAACATCCGGAAAACTTCCCCCATGTCTTTAGCATACTCTAGACGACGCTCACGAATAGGGGATAATTCTCTTTCCAGAATATCTAACAAGAAACGTTTTGTCTTAACATCTCCTAAACCACCACGTTGGTAATGCTCTTTCATAGATTCAATTTGAGCTCTATCTTCTTCTTGACCGAAAATATCAAGGTAATGGAAAACCATATTTCCTTCAATTTGACCTGGATCTTCCACCTTAATGTGATTAGGATCAGTATACATACTCATGACCTTTTTCCGAACGGTGTCAGCGTCATCTGATAAGTAGATCCCATTTCCAAGGGACTTAGACATTTTAGCATTACCATCTAAACCAGGTAATCTTCCTGCACCTTCACTTGTAGGATAAATTCCTTCTGGTTCAACAAGACAATCCGTCTGGTAAGTATGGTTAAAACTTCTTACGATTTCTCTGGTCTGTTCTATCATCGGTTTTTGATCATTTCCTACAGGCACTAAATTAGCCTTAAAAGCTGTAATATCAGCAGCCTGTGAAATAGGATAGACTAAAAATCCACTTGGGATACTTGTTCCAAAACCTTTTTGAGCAATCTCTGTTTTAACAGTAGGATTTCTCTCCAAACGAGCCAAAGAAACAAGATTCATATAATACATGGTCAATTCAGCAAGTTCAGGAATCTGACTTTGGATGAAAATAGTTGATTTACTTGGATCTAATCCAACTGATAAGTAATCTAAAGCTACATTCCCAATAGATTCACGGATTTTTTCTGTCTCTTTTGCATGATCCGTTAAAGCTTGCTGGTCAGCTAAGAAAACAAACATATTATATTTATTTTCCTCTTGTAAAATAAAACGATTCTTCAAAGAGCCAACATAGTGTCCTAAATGTAGTTTACCAGTTGGTCTATCTCCTGTTAATATGACGGGTTTTTTCATTTCTTCTCCTTTATAAAGTAACAAAAAAAGCCCACACACAAGTTTCTTGTGTGAGGGCGTTATTACTAGTTAATACGCGGTACCACCTCAATTAACATTATCCATAGTAATGTCATCTCATCTTCTCTATTTAAAGAAGTTGCACGATAAGGGGTGCCAAACCTGAGTGTTATGTTTTCCTCTCAAATAAACAATTAGTCCATTTCATCTTTCCTTGCTACTAGCTCTCAGCAACCGCTAGCTCTCTTTAAGCAAAATAAAAATTACTCCTCTAATTTAGCCTCATTTTATGAAATTTCAGGGTATTTGTCAAGTTTCCTTATTTTTGGAATATAAGACTTGACGCAACTGGTATTTTTAGGAGATAATGAGTGTCTATATATATGAATTAAAAGGAGTAAGAGAAATATGAAAAGAAGGGTAATGGACTTTTTGTATGTGACGATTGGTTCTATTATTACAGCAGTCGGTTTCAATACTATGTTTGTCCACAATAATATTGCTTCAGGTGGTATGGTCGGTATTTCAGTAGTTATCAAAGAACTATTTGGAATAAGTCCATCACTTTTTTTAATGGTTAGTAATATTCCCCTACTCTTGCTTTGCTATTTCTTTTTAGGAAAACAAACCTTTGTAAAAACACTCTATGGGTCATGGATCTATCCTATTGCCATTCGCATGACTAATTTTTTACCTACTCTAACACACAATCAATTACTGGCATCTATATTTGGGGGCATCATTGTCGGTATAGGTTTAGGGATGGTTTTTTGGGGAAATTCCTCTACAGGTGGTACTGGTATCCTGACCCAAATTTTACATAAATTTTCTCCTTTAACTCTTGGAGTTTCAATGACAATTGTCGATGGTATAAGTGTTATTTTAGGTCTTATAGCGCTTTCAGCAGATGATGTGATGTATTCAACCATTGGACTACTAGTCATTGGATATGTTATTGGCATTATGGAAAATGGTTTTGATTCTTCTAAGAATGTCATGATTATTTCTAACGAGTATCAAGCTATAAGAGAGCATATCACTACTGTCATGGATCGTGGCGTTACCAAAATTCCCATTCGTGGAGGTTACACCACATCTGATAAGGTCATGCTTATGGCAGTCGTATCAACCTATGAACTACCAGCTTTACAAGAAAAAATCTTAGAAATAGATGAAATGGCCTTCCTTGTTGTAATGCCAGCTGCCCAGGTTATGGGACGTGGATTTAGTCTTACGAAAAATTATCGTCTTGAAGACAAAGATGTTTTATTACCAATGTAAGGCTGCAATTGCCCCTTCTATTTGAAAAAAGGGGCTTTTTCAGGTACAATGAAGTCTAGATAAATAATATGAGGTGAAGAATTGCTAACAGTTTCTGATGTGTCGCTACGTTTTAGCGATCGAAAACTTTTCGATGAGGTCAATATTAAATTTACTGCAGGAAATACCTACGGTTTGATAGGGGCTAATGGTGCTGGAAAATCAACTTTTTTAAAAATACTTGCAGGAGATATTGAGCCTACAACAGGACATATCTCGCTTGGTCCTGATGAGCGTTTGTCAGTCTTACGACAAAATCATTTTGATTATGAAGAAGAACGTGCTATTGATGTTGTTATCATGGGAAATGAACAACTGTATGACATTATGAAAGAAAAAGACGCTATCTATATGAAAGAAGATTTTTCTGAAGAAGATGGTGTTCGTGCAGCTGAACTAGAAGGTATTTTTGCTGAGCTAGGAGGTTGGGAAGCAGAAAGTGAAGCATCTCAATTGCTTCAAAATCTAAATATCTCGGAAGACCTTCATTACCAAAACATGAGTGAACTAGCAAATGGGGAAAAAGTTAAGGTTCTCCTTGCTAAAGCTTTATTTGGTAAACCAGATGTACTCCTTTTAGACGAACCAACAAATGGACTTGATATTCAATCTATTTCTTGGTTAGAAGATTTCTTAATTGACTTTGAAAACACTGTTATTGTTGTTTCCCATGACCGTCACTTTTTAAATAAAGTTTGTACCCACATGGCTGATTTGGACTTTGGAAAAATCAAACTCTATGTTGGTAACTATGATTTTTGGAAACAGTCTTCTGAGTTGGCTGCGCGTCTTCAATCAGATCGTAATGCTAAGGCTGAAGAAAAAATCAAAGAATTGCAAGAATTCGTTGCACGCTTTTCAGCTAATGCTTCTAAATCAAAACAAGCTACTTCTCGTAAGAAAATGCTTGATAAGATTGAACTAGAAGAAATTGTACCATCAAGTCGTAAATATCCTTTTATTAACTTCAAAGCAGAACGTGAAATGGGAAATGACTTTTTAACGGTTGAAAATCTATCCGTAACAATTGATGGTGAAAAAATACTTGATAATATTAGCTTTATATTACGTCCAGGTGATAAAGCAGCAATTATTGGACAAAATGACATCCAAACTACCGCTTTAATGCGGGCCCTTATGGATGATATTGACTATGAAGGAACCATAAAATGGGGAGTAACTACTAGTCGTTCTTACCTTCCAAAAGATAATTCTCGTGACTTTGCTAGTGGTGAATCTATATTAGAATGGCTTCGTCAATTTGCTGCTAAGGGTGAAGACGATGATACTTTCTTACGTGGTTTCTTAGGCCGTATGCTCTTTTCAGGTGATGAAGTTAAAAAATCTGTTAACGTCTTATCAGGTGGTGAAAAAGTACGTGTTATGCTATCAAAAATCATGCTTTTGAAATCAAATGTCTTGATCCTAGACGATCCTACAAATCACTTAGATCTAGAATCAATTTCTAGTTTAAATGATGGAATCAAAGATTTTAAAGAGTCTGTTATTTTTGCCAGTCATGACCATGAGTTTATTCAAACAATAGCAAATCACATCGTTGTTATCTCAAGTAATGGTGTCATTGACCGTATTGATGAAACTTATGATGAATTCCTTGAAAATACCGAGGTTCAAAATAAGGTAGCTCAACTTTGGAAATAAAAATAAGGCGGAAACGCCTTATTATTTTTTTCAGATATTGTTTTAGAAAGTCTTTTATATTTTTATGATCAAACAAAGTAAAAAATGGATATTTTTAACCTACCTAGCAAGCTTCTTTATGCCATTTTTCATTATGTTTTTTGTTCTCTATGCAAAAGGCATCTATTTTGGAAGTTCAAAAACAATTTTGGCAAGTGATGGTTTTCATCAATATGTTATCTTTGCTCAAAATCTAAGAAATATTCTTCATGGCTCAGATAGTCTCTTCTATACTTTTACTAGTGGTCTAGGATTAAATTTTTATGCACTCATAAGTTATTATTTAGGCAGTTTTTTCTCTCCACTATTTTATTTTTTCACTTTAGAAAATATGCCTGATGCTATCTACCTATTTACCTTAATAAAGTTTGGTTTAATAGGCTTATCCACTTATTTTTCCTTTCATAAAATATACCCTAAAATAAAAAAAGTTTACATCTTATCATTAAGTCTAAGCTTTTCTTTGATGAGCTTTTTGACCAGCCAACTTGAAATAAATACTTGGTTAGATGTCTTTATCTTAATTCCCTTAATTATATTAGGTTTACATCTTCTTTTAAAAAGTAAACTTATTTTTCCTTATTATCTTAGCCTGTCTATTCTTTTTATTCAAAATTATTACTTTGGCTATATGATATCTATCTTCCTTTTCCTCTATATTTTGGTTCTATTAACTGAAATAGAGAGCTGGAAGGCAAAAATTTATTATTTTTCTAGATTTACAGTGGTGTCAATTTTATCTGCCCTAACTAGTGCTATCATGTTATTGCCTACTTATCTAGATTTATCAACTCATGGGGAAGAGTTTACACGTCTAAGCAAGTTGTTTACAGATAATACCTGGTATCTAGATTTATTGACAAAAAATATCCTTGGAACTTATGATACTACACAATTCAACTCTATCCCAATGCTCTATGGTGGATTATTTCCTGTATTTTTAGCTTTTATTTACTTTACTTTACAGTCAATTAAGTGGCAAACAAAGCTTGCTTATGGAGCACTAATCCTTTTTATTTTTATTAGCTATTATTTACAACCCCTTGACCTATTTTGGCAAGGCATGCATGCTCCAAATATGTTCTTACATCGTTATTTTTGGACTGTTCCTTTGCTCTTTATTATCCTGTCTTGTGAGGTGTTACATCGTTTAGAAGAGATCAAAATTAAAGATATTGTCCTAGCCTTTATCAGTATTAGTTTGTTACTAGCTATCCCTTATCTCTTTCTGGAAAAATATAGTTTTTTGACACCAGCCTTATTCTTTTTAAGTATTTCCTTTTTAACAGCTTATGCCATAATTTTTCTGAGCATTAAGGAAAAAAATGTTCCTTTACTGATCATTTTTATATTTACAGTAATCTTTACAGCTTTAGAAAGCTCTTTAAATACTTATTATGTCATAAGTGGTCTAGAAAAAGAATGGGGATTCCCTAGCAAAGAAGACTATGAGCGTCACTCAAAGGATATTACAAAACTCATTGCAAGAACTAAAAAAGAGAATGCTAATTTTTACCGGACTGAAAGAATCCTTGGACAGACTGGTAATGATAGTATGAAGTTTAATTATAATGGAATTTCACAATTTTCTTCAATTAGAAACCGGACTTCTAGTCGTGTCTTAGACAGATTAGGTTTTAAATCTGAAGGTACCAATTTAAACCTTCGTTATCAAAATAATACTATTATTATGGATAGTCTTTTGGCCGTCACCTATAATTTGAGTGAAGATCAGATTAATAAATACGGCTTCGAAAAAATTGATAGTAGTGATAAAACTAAACTTTATCAAAATACAAATGCAAGTAGCTTGGCCATCTTAACAAAACAACCTTACATAAATAGGAAATTTTCTGTTAATACCTTGGATAACCAGACAAAATTATTAAATCAATTAAGTGGTAAAAATTACACCTATTTTCAGGAACAAAATAATAAACTACTAGGAAAAAATAATTACATTAATAATAGATTGACAAGTAAGGCTGCTAAAGATTCAAAGGATACTATTATTCATTATCAAGTTTCTCTTCCAAAAGATAGCCAATTATATATCAGTATTCCAAATATTACCTTTTCAGATGGACATGATAAGAGAGTCCTTATCAGAATAGATGGTAAAACATCTGAATACAGTACAGATAACGCCTTTACCTTCTTTAACCTGGGTTATTACCAAGAGACCCGAACAATTGATGTAGATCTTATATTTCCTCAAAATCCTACTATTTCCTTTGATAAACCGCATTTTTATAGCTTAGATACTAGGAAATATCAAGAAGCTATTTCAGCAGTCAATAAAAATAAAGTGAAAGTAAAGACTGTAAAAAATAACCTTATTGCTTCTTATCAGGCTAAAAGAGACAGCTCCTTATTTTTAACCATTCCCTATGATAAAGGCTGGTCAGCTAAAATAAATCAGCAGGAAGTAGCAATTAAGAAAGCTCAAGATGGTTTCATGTCTATTGATGTCAAAAAAGGAAAAGGTAAACTCCTTATGACCTTTGTACCAAATGGCTTAAAAGAAGGAATCTTCATTTCAATTTTTGCCTTTTTCTTAGCAAGTATTTATCAATTTCTTACAATTTATAAATCCAAAAAAAGACTATGAAAATCATTTCTGATTTTCATAGTCTTTTTGTTTTCTGACTCCGGCAGTAGGACTCGAACCTACGACATCATGATTAACAGTCATGCGCTACTACCAACTGAGCTATGCCGGAAGAACAAAAAAAATTGCTTAACGCAATTACGATAGTCCGTACGGGATTCGAACCCGTGTTACCGCCGTGAAAAGGCGGTGTCTTAACCCCTTGACCAACGGACCAGAAGTCGCTATAGAGTACTAACTCTTTAACACTCTTATTATTATATCAGAATGTTTCTATTTGTCTACTACTTTTTTAAAAAATAATTATCTTTTTTTAAAAATATAAGGTTTAAAAAGTCAAACTTATTCAATGAAGGATTTCAATAAAAATAAAGATTGACAGAAAGGAAGTTTTTCTGTTAGAATAAGGGAGTTGAGGTCTCATAGCTCAGCTGGATAGAGCATTCGCCTTCTAAGCGAACGGTCGCAGGTTCGAATCCTGCTGGGATCAAATAAAAAGTTGAAGAGAAAATCTTCAACTTTTTTTGTTTCATGTGAAACATACTTACTTATGATAGGGACTGCCTTCTTGTATCATAAAAGCGCGATAAATTTGTTCTATCAACACTAGTCGCATTAATTGATGAGGAAAGGTCAATAGTCCAAAACTCATTAAAAGGTTGGATCTCTTTTTAAGAGACTGATCAAGACCTAAACTTCCTCCAATAAGAAAGGTAATATCAGAATATCCCTTAAGTGTAATATCAGATAGTTGCTGGCTAAAGAGTTCTGAAGGAAATTGTTTGCCTTCAATAGCTAGGGAAATAACATAATCTCTCTGACCAATTCTTTTAGAGATCCGTTCTGCTTCTTTTTCCATAATCTTCTTTTTTTCTAAGTCACTGGCCTTTTCAGGTGTTTTTTCATCATTGAGTTCAATAATTTCAAATTGGCAAAACCTAGAGAGTCGTTTCTGATATTCTGCTATGCCATCTTTTAAATATTTTTCTTTTAATTTTCCTACGCAAATTATTTTAATTTTCATAACTCTATTGTACCACAGAAAAAATGCTCAACTTATCCACACTCCTAAAAAAATTTAGCTTCTTTTTTGTTCCCTAAATAGTTGACTTATCCAAGTTTTTTAAAAAGTTTTCCACAAGCTGTGGATTTCTTTTCTTTTTAATCTATTTAAGGTATAATTAAGCAGAGTTTTATATGATAACAAAAAAGATGGTTGGAGGAAGATTTGTGTCAAAATTTAAATCAATTAAAAAAACTTTTTTGGTATTACTGGTAGGTTTTTTAGGAGGTATTATTGCCTATTTTGTGATGAACTCCTTTAATAATTCGGATTCTCAAGGAAATTTTATTTCTAATCCAACCTCTACTAGTAAGGTTACTTATAAAAATACAACAAATACAACCAAGGCTGTTAAAGTTATTCAAGATGCTGTTGTCTCGGTTATTAATTACCGAGAAGTAGATGGCTCCAATGATTTAGGAAATTTATTTGGTAGAAGTAACTCTAATGCAAAAGAAAATGATGGTTTACAGATCTATAAGGAAGGATCTGGTGTTATCTACAAGAAAGAAGGAAAAACAGCTTATCTGGTTACAAATAACCACGTTATTGATGGAGCTAAAAGAATTGAAATCCTTTTAGCAGACGGATCAAAAGTGGTCGGTAAATTAATTGGTTCTGATACCTATTCAGATTTAGCTGTTGTTAAAATTTCATCAGAAAAATTAAAAGCAGTTGGATCATTTGCCAATTCTTCAAAAATTAATGTTGGTGAAGTTGCAATTGCCATTGGAAGTCCTCTAGGTACAGAATATGCTAATTCTGTTACTGAAGGTATCGTCTCAAGTTTAAGTAGAACAGTAACCCTTAAAAATGAAGAAGGAAAGACTGTCTCTACCAATGCCATCCAAACAGATGCTGCTATAAACCCTGGAAATTCTGGTGGTCCCCTTATTAATATTGAAGGTCAAATTATTGGTATTAACTCAAGTAAAATTTCATCCACTCTTTCAGATTCAGGCGGAGCAGTAGAAGGTATGGGATTTGCAATTCCTTCAAATGATGTTGTAAAAATTATCAATCAATTAGAAGGAAAAGGTCATGTTGTCCGTCCAGCCTTAGGAATTACAATGGTTAATCTAGGTAATCTGTCAACTAATGCCCTAAACCAATTAAAAGTACCACAAAATGTTACTGGTGGAATTGTCGTTACTTCAGTTAAAGATGGTATGCCAGCTTATGGAAAACTAGAACAATATGATATCATCACTGAAATTGATGGAGAAACTGTCAATAATACAAGTGATTTACAAAGTATACTTTATGGTCATGAGATTGGTAAATCTATCAAGGTAACTTTCTATAGAGGAACAAATAAGAAAACAACCACAATCAAGCTTACTAAAACGACTCAAGATTTAGAAAAATAAGCTTGACAATACCTTTAAAATACCTTTACAATATTGTAAAGGTATTTTACTATCATCTGGAAGGTAAATTATGGCAGAAATATACAAAAAAATTGCTACCAAAGATATCGTAGCTAATCCTCATCAGCCAAGACTACATTTTAAAAGTGAAGAATTAAAAGAGCTAGCTGATTCTATAAAATTAAATGGCTTAATTCAACCTATTATTGTCCGCAAATCTGAGATCTACGGTTATGAATTAATAGCTGGGGAAAGACGCCTGAGAGCCTCCCAATTAGCTGGTTTAACAGAAATTCCTGCTATCATAAAGGAAATATCAACTAAAGAAAGTATGAATCAAGCTATAATTGAAAACCTTCAAAGATCTGATTTAAGCCCAATTGAAGAAGCTAAGGCCTATCAAAACATCATTACAAAAAATCATCTTACACATGAACAATTAGCCAAATTTATGGGAAAATCAAGGCCTTATATCACTAACAGTTTGAGATTATTGCAACTTCCAAAAAGTATCGAAGTAGCTATTGAAGAGGGGGAAATTAGCCCAGGACATGCTAGGGCTCTCCTTTCTTTAGAAAATCCTAAGGAACAAGAACACTACTTGCAAAGAATTATCAAACAAGGATTAAATGTCAGACAAACTGAAGACCTCCTAAAAACACATCAAAGAAAAAATATAAAAAACAAAGAAAAAAATATTTTTATTCAAGCTATTGAAAAAGATTTGGCTAAAAGGTTAGGAGTGGGTGTCCACATTAGCCAAAAAAAGGATATGAGTGGAAGCTTAAGTTTTCATTTTTCAAACGAAGAAGAATTTAACAGAATTATCAACAATCTAAAATAGGATGTTCATATCCTATTTTTTTAATACTCATTTTTCCACAAGTTTGAAATAGGTTAAAGCTTAACATGACTTAGTTTTTAAACTTTTCCACAAGTTGTGGAAAAGTCTTATAAGCATTGTTTATTTATTTTCCACAAGCTGTGGGTAAGTCGTAAAGTTTATCCGTGTGACTGTGGAAAACTTCCTTTATTTGTGTTAGAATAGTCCTAGAATTATCCATAGAAGGAACCTAACATGACTGAAAATGAACAAATTTTTTGGAATAGGATCTTGGAATTAGCTCAAAGTCAGTTAAAACAAACAACCTATGAGTTTTTTGTATTAGATGCACGCTTATTAAAGGTTGAAAATCAAGTTGCTACCATTTATTTAGATCCCATGAAGGAATTGTTCTGGGATAAAAATTTAAACAATGTCATCTTAACAGCAGGTTTTGAAATCTATAATGAACAAATAGCTGTTAAATATGTCTTTGAAGAAGCATTAGAACCTGAAACACAAGCATTCCAAAATGATGAAGTCTTTACAAGACAAAATATAACTTCCTTGCCCATTGTAAACTCTGATTTAAATCCTAAATATAGTTTTGATAATTTTGTCCAAGGTGATGAAAATCGCTGGGCTGTAGCTGCTTCAATTGCTGTGGCAAATACCCCAGGTTCAACTTACAATCCCTTATTTATCTGGGGGGGACCTGGCTTAGGAAAAACTCACTTGCTAAATGCTATTGGTAACTCTGTCCTTTTAGACAATCCAAATGCGCGTGTTAAATATATAACAGCTGAAAACTTTATTAATGAATTCGTCACACATATTAGGTTAGATACTATGGATGAATTGAAAGATAAATTTAGAAATTTAGATTTACTTTTAATTGACGATATTCAATCTCTTGCAAAGAAAACACTTCAAAGTACACAGGAAGAGTTCTTTAATACCTTCAATGCTTTACATAATAATAATAAGCAAATCGTACTAACTAGTGACCGTACTCCTGATCATCTCAATGATTTAGAGCAACGTTTGGTTACTCGTTTTAAATGGGGATTAACCGTTCAAATTACACCTCCTGATTTTGAAACACGAGTGGCTATCTTGACTAACAAAATTCAAGAATATAATTTTTCATTTTCCCAAGATACAATAGAATATTTGGCAGGACAATTTGATTCCAATGTTCGAGACTTAGAAGGTGCTTTAAAGGATATTAGTCTAGTCGCAAATTTTAAACAAATTGATGTTATAACTGTTGATATTGCAGCAGAAGCCATTCGTGCAAGAAAGCAAGACAGTCCTAAGATGACTATTATCCCTATTGAAGACATTCAAGTACAAGTCGGAAAGTTCTATGATGTGACGGTTAAAGAGATCAAGGCAACAAAGCGAACGCAAAATATTGTCCTAGCAAGGCAGGTTGCCATGTTTCTAGCCCGTGAGATGACTGATAATAGCCTTCCTAAGATCGGAAAAGAATTTGGTGGTAGAGACCATTCAACAGTTCTTCATGCCTATAATAAAATCAAAAATATGATTGTGGAAGATGAGAGTCTTCGAATTGAAATTGAGACTATCAAGAATAAAATAAAATAAGCCTGTGCATAAGTCAATTATTTTAAAAAAACTTATACACAGCTTGTGAACAGATCCTAGTTCTTGCTATCACTCATTTTAGCCCACTTATCCCCTGTATACACAAGACCTATTACTACTACTAACTATAATACTTATAAAATAAAGGAGTTTTCATGATTCAATTTTCTATAAATCGTTCTCTTTTCATCCAAGCTTTAAATGCAACTAAAAGAGCTATTAGCAGTAAAAATGCTATTCCTATACTTTCAACTATTAAAATCGAAGTTAGCCAATCTGACATTACCCTAACAGGTTCTAATGGACAAATTTCTATTGAAAATACTATTCCAGTAACAGATGAAAATGCAGGCTTATTGATTTCATCAACAGGTTCTGTTTTGCTTGAAGCAAATTTCTTTATTAACATTATTTCAAGCCTACCAGATCTAACCTTAGATTTTAAAGAAATTGAACAGCATCAAGTTGTTTTAACCAGCGGAAAATCAGAAATAACCTTAAAAGGTAAGGATGTTGAACAATATCCAAGGCTTCAAGAAGTATCTACTGAGAATCCTCTTATCTTAGAAACAAAATTATTAAAATCTATTATTTCTGAAACAGCTTTTGCTGCAAGTGTCCAAGAAAGTCGTCCTATTTTAACAGGTGTTCATATTAGCTTACAAAATAATAACGAATTTAAGGCAGTAGCTACAGACTCACATCGTATGAGCCAAAGAAAACTTAACTTGGAAAAAAATGCTAATAATTTTGATGTCGTTATTCCAAGTCGCTCATTGCGTGAATTTACAGCAGTATTTACAGAAGATATTGAAACAGTTGAAATTTTCTTTTCTCCAAGCCAAATTTTATTTAGAAGTGAGCACATTTCTTTTTATACAAGGCTATTAGAAGGAAACTATCCTGATACTGATCGTCTTTTGATTAATCAATTTGAAACGGAAGTTGTCTTTAATACGCAATCTCTAAGATATGCTATGGAACGTGCTTACCTAATTTCTAATGCTACGCAAAATGGAACCGTAAAACTAGAAATAAATCAAGAAAATGTAAGAGCTCATGTTAACTCACCAGAAGTTGGGAAAGTTAATGAAGAATTAGATACCGTTGAAAAATCAGGAGAAGATTTAACAATTTCTTTTAATCCTACCTATTTGATTGAATCACTTAAAGCACTTAAGAGTGAGACAGTTAGAATAAGATTTATTTCACCTGTAAGACCATTTACACTTACTCCTGATGATAATGAACAAGATTTTATTCAATTAATTACTCCAGTTCGTACAAATTAAAGTTAAAGAACCATCTAAGCAAGCTTGGATGGTTTTATTCAACTTAACTTATGTTATAATTATTAGCAAGATGACAGTCTATATTATCGCTAATCCCCATGCGGGAAATCGCCAAGCTAGAACCATTGTAGAAAAAATAAAGAGCTACTTTACTGAGGAAGTTGTTGTTTTTTATACAGAGAAAAAAGATGATGAAAAAAGACAGGTTGAAAAACTCCAAAAAGTATTTGTAAAATCTGATCAGATAATGATTTTAAGTGGTGATGGAACCCTATCAAAAGTCTTATATTATCTGCCTGTGGAAATACCTGTGGCTTATTATCCAGTGGGGTCTGGTAATGACTTTGCTAATGCTTTAAATCTACCTGGTTTAGAAGATACTATTAATGCTATGAAATCAGGTACAATTAAATCTTTTAATTGTTTTAAGTATGATTCAGGATTAATGATTAACAGTCTTGATATGGGTTTTCCAGCTTATGTAGTCAATAAGGCTTCAAAGTCCAAATTAAAAGCTTTTTTAAATAAAATTTATTTAGGAAAATTAACTTATATTGCTATGGCTATAAAATCCCTATTTAAAACGCCTCTGGCTCAAGTTAGTCTTGAAAAAGAAAATGGTCAAATTTTACATTTAGATCACTTATATCTCTTTTCTTTGGCAAATAACACCTATTTTGGTGGAGGAATAACAATTTGGCCTGATGCTCTGGCCTTTCATTCAAATTTAGATCTTGTTTATGCTAAGGATTTCTCTTTTTATAAAAGAATTGTCCTCTTACTCAGTATAGTCTGTAAAAAACATAAGCTAAATTCCCATCTGAAACATGAAAGTTTGACTAAACTTTCAATTAGTTTTTCTGAGAATAGCTTAATTGAAATTGATGGGGAAATTCTAAATTTAGAGCATATAACACTGAATAGTGAAAGGCGTTTCCTATATATGTGAGGTAAAAAATGTATCAATTAAATTCTTTAGTAGAAATGAAAAAGCCCCATGCTTGTACTGTTAAATCAACAGGAAAAAAGGCTAATGAATGGAAGATTATCAGATTAGGTGCTGATATCAAAATTCAGTGTTGTAATTGTGATCATATTGTGATGATGAGCCGCCATGATTTTGAAAGAAAGTTGAAAAAAGTGTTGCAACTGTAAAAAAGCTTGTTTAAATCACTGTTTACAAACAGTTTGCTACCTATAGTTGCCTGAAAAAGTGCTAGATTTTTGAGAAAATTCTTATTGGTGTAGAGTTATCAACAGAAAGTAATATCTATAGATGAATAAGTTTTCAGAGCAGTTAAACTATTTACGACTTAAAAAAATTTTTTTCACAAGATTATTTAGCAGAGCAACTGTTTATTTCAAGACAAGCTATTTCCAAATGGGAAAATAATGAAGCATGTCCAGATATGACAAATTTAATTAAACTGGCCACTATTTTTGAGGTTAGTTTAGATCAATTAATATTGGGTAAAAGTTCAGAATTAATTGTGGAGCGGATTTTTGAGAAGAAACCTCTTGATATCAAATTACTTATCAGAAATTTCTGGCTAATTTTTGGAAATATTTTAATAGCCCTATTTATTTTATATACGATTTTTCTTTTTCTTGATTCTTTAGGACTAGCACCTCAGATTTTAAGGAAATTATTTTATTAATTCGTCATTTAGTCTGTCATTTGCCAGGCTTTTTTTAGTTGTTTTATGCTATAATGATACTGATTGAATTTTTGAACGGAGACTTAATAAATATGGCTTTAACAGCTGGAATTGTCGGTTTGCCAAATGTTGGTAAATCAACCTTATTTAATGCTATTACTAAAGCAGGGGCAGAAGCTGCTAACTATCCTTTTGCAACTATTGATCCTAATGTTGGTATGGTTGAAGTACCTGATGAACGTTTAGATAAATTAACAGAACTGATCACCCCTAAAAAAACAGTCCCAACAACTTTTGAATTTACAGATATTGCTGGTATTGTAAAGGGAGCTTCAAAAGGTGAAGGCCTTGGTAATAAATTCTTAGCTAATATCCGTGAAGTTGATGCTATTGTTCACGTGGTTCGTGCTTTTGATGATGAAAATGTTATGCGTGAACAAGGTCGTGATGATGCCTTTGTAGATCCCTTGGCAGATATTGATACCATCAATTTAGAATTGATTTTGGCGGACCTAGATTCTATTAATAAACGCTATGCGCGTGTTGAAAAAATGGCTCGTACACAAAAAGATAAAGAGTCAGTGGCAGAATTTAATGTCCTTCAAAAAATCAAACCTGTTCTAGAAGATGGTAAATCAGCACGTACCATTGACTTTACAGATGAGGAAGCTAGAGTTGTCAAAGGTCTATTCTTATTAACAACCAAACCAGTCCTTTATGTGGCAAATGTTGATGAAGACAAAGTTGCTGATCCAGATGGTATTGACTATGTTAAGCAGATTCGTGAATTTGCTGAGACTGAAAATGCAGAAGTCGTTGTCATTTCTGCGCGTGCAGAGGAAGATATTTCAGAACTTGATGATGAAGACAAGGAAGAGTTTTTAGAAGCCATTGGTTTAACAGAATCAGGTGTAGATAAATTAACTCGTGCAGCCTATCATTTATTAGGTCTTGGTACCTACTTTACAGCAGGAGAAAAAGAAGTTCGTGCGTGGACCTTTAAACGCGGTATCAAAGCTCCTCAAGCTGCAGGGATCATCCATTCTGACTTTGAAAGAGGTTTTATCCGAGCAGTTACCATGTCTTATGACGATTTGATGACATATGGTAGTGAAAAGGCTGTTAAAGAAGCTGGTAGACTTCGTGAGGAAGGTAAAGAATATATTGTGCAAGATGGCGATATCATGGAATTTCGCTTTAATGTGTAATAAGATTAAAGCAAATAATGAAAAGGTTGGAAACTATTTCCAGCCCTTTTCCTGTTTATAAAGAAAGAAGAGTATAATCTATGGTTAAATTGATCGTTGGACTAGGAAACCCTGGTTCTAAATATAATGATACAAAACATAATGTGGGTTTTATGGCTATTGACAAGATTGTAAAGGATCTTGACATAAGCTTTACAGAGGAAAAAAATTTTAAAGCTCTTATTGGTTCGACTTTTTTGAATCAGGAAAAAGTCTATTTTGTTAAACCGACAACTTTTATGAATAATAGTGGTATTGCTGTTAAGGCTTTAATGACTTATTTCAATATTGTTAGAGAAGACCTAATTGTAATATATGATGATTTAGATATGGAAATAGGTAAAATTCGTTTCCGTCAAAAAGGCTCGGCTGGAGGTCATAATGGTATAAAATCAATTATTGCACATCTTGGAAGTCAGGAGTTTACAAGAATCAAAATTGGTATTGGGCGTCCTCCTCAGGGAATGACTGTTATCAATCATGTTTTAAGTAAGTTCAATAAAGATGATCGAATCACAATTAATCTTAGTTTAGAAAAAGTTGACAAAGCTGTAAAATATTGTTTACAGGAGCAAGATTTTGAAAAAACCATGCAAAAATATAACGGGTAAATATGAATATATTAGAACTTTTTAGTCAAAATAAAACCTTGCAATCTTGGTATTCAGGTACAAGAACTTTAGGTAGGCAGTTAGTAATGGGATTATCTGGATCAAGTAAGGCCCTAGCAATTGCTTCAAACTTTAATAGTAATGATGAAAAAATAGTAATTATCACTTCAAGTCAAAATGAAGCTGAAAAATTGGCCAGTGACTTGTCAATGTTATTGGGAGAAGAAAAAATTTATCAGTTTTTTTCAGACGATGTAGCTGCTGCTGAATTTATCTTTTCATCCTTAGATAAGGCTATTTCAAGAATTGAAGCCATTAATTTTTTAACTCAAAAAATAAGAGAGGTATATTACTAACTAGTATAGTTGGCTTGAGGGTACTACTGCCAAATCCTATTATTTTTAAGACAAGTGAAATGACCTTAACAGTTGGCAATGAATATGACATTGACAAACTTGTAAAGCAATTATCACATATTGGCTATCAAAAAGTAAGTCAAGTTCTGAATCCCGGAGAATATAGCAAAAGAGGTGACATCTTAGATATTTTTGAAATAACTAAGGAAGAGCCTTATCGTCTTGAATTTTTTGGAGATGAAATTGATGGTATTAGACAGTTTGATAGTGAGACACAAAAATCTACTGAGCAAGTAAAGGAAATAAGTATTAGCCCTGCCAGTGATCTTATTGTAAGTAGTGATGATTTTGCTCGAGGTATAAAAAATATAGAAGAAGCTTCTGTCTTAGCTAATCAAGAGACAAGAGCCTACTTAGATGATCTTATTAGTGTTTCTAAAGATCATTATCGGCATAAGGATCTGAGAAAATTTGTCTCTCTTTTTTATGAAAAAGAGTGGACCTTATTGGATTATATTCCTAAAGGAACACCAATATTCTTTGATGATTTTCAAAAGATAATGGATAAGAATACTAAATTTGATCTAGAAATTGCTAATTTGCTTGCTGAAGATTTACAGCAGGGTAAAGCTTTGTCACAACTAGCTTATTTTGCAGATAATTATAGACAATTTAGAACCTATAAACCTGCCACCTTCTTTTCGAATTTTCATAAGGGTCTTGGGAATATTAAGTTTGACAAAGTACACCAATTAACACAATATTCCATGCAGGAATTCTTCAATCAGTTTTCTCTATTAGTTGAGGAAATAAAAAGGTATGAAAAGTCTAAGGCAACAATTATTATTCAAGTTGAATCTCCTAAGGCTTATGATCATTTACAAGAAAATTTGGAAGAGTATCACTTTCACCTTCCATTAGTTTCCAGCAATAAAATTGAAAAAGCGAAAATACAAGCTATTATTGGAAATATTTCAAGTGGCTTCTATTTTGCTGATGAAAAAATTGTCCTTATTACCGAACATGATATTTATCACAAAAAGATAAAAAGACGGGTAAAACGTTCTAATATTAGTAATGCTGAGCGTTTGAAAGATTATAATGAACTTATTAAGGGAGACTATGTTGTTCATAGTGTTCATGGTATCGGCCGCTTTTTAGGAATTGAAACAATCCAGATTCAAGGAATACATCGTGATTATGTGACTATTCAGTATCAAAATTCTGATAGGATTTCTCTTCCTGTGGAACAAATTGAGAGCTTATCAAAATATGTTTCAGCTGATGGTAAAGAGCCCAAAATAAACAAACTCAATGATGGAAGATTTCAAAAAACAAAGCAGAAAGTTTCTAAACAGGTTGAAGACATAGCAGATGATCTTTTAAAACTTTATGCTGAGAGAAGTCAAAAGCAAGGTTTCCAGTTTTCACCAGATGATGATTTACAAGAAGCTTTTGATAATGATTTTCCTTTTGTTGAAACTGAAGACCAAATACGTTCCATAAAAGAAATTAAAAAGGATATGGAAAGTAAACATCCAATGGATCGGCTTTTAGTTGGTGATGTTGGATTTGGCAAAACAGAAGTAGCAATGAGAGCTGCCTTTAAGGCTGTTAATGATCATAAGCAAGTAGCTGTCTTAGTACCGACAACAGTTTTAGCCCAACAGCATTATGAAAATTTCAAGGAAAGATTTGAAAATTACCCTATAGAAATTGATGTTTTAAGTCGCTTTAGAAGTAAAAAAGAACAAAATGAAACCCTTGAAAAATTAAAGAATGGCCAAGTTGACATTATTATTGGAACACATCGACTCTTGTCCAAAGATGTCCAATTTTCAGATATTGGCTTAATTGTTGTGGATGAGGAACAACGTTTTGGAGTAAAACATAAAGAAAAATTAAAAGAACTAAAAATAAAGGTGGATGTTTTAACTCTAACAGCTACACCTATTCCGAGGACACTTCACATGTCAATGCTTGGTATTCGAGACTTATCAGTTATTGAAACACCTCCTACTAATCGTTATCCCGTTCAAACCTATGTCTTAGAAACTAATCTTGGAATAGTAAGAGAAGCCATTATTAGAGAAATAGATCGCGGTGGCCAAGTTTTTTATGTTTACAATAAGGTTGACACCATTGACAAGAAAGTGTCTCAGCTTCAAAAACTTGTCCCTGAGGCTTCTATTGGACTTGTCCATGGACAAATGAGTGAAATACAGCTAGAAAATACTCTGATTGACTTCATTAATGGTGATTATGATGTCTTAGTGGCAACAACCATCATTGAAACAGGAGTTGACATTTCAAATGTGAATACCTTGTTTGTAGAGAATGCTGATCATATGGGACTGTCAACTTTGTATCAACTTAGAGGACGTGTGGGACGATCCAATCGTATTGCTTACGCCTACTTGATGTATAAACCAGATAAGGTCTTGTCTGAGATATCAGAGAAAAGATTAGAGGCTATAAAAGGATTTACTGAGTTAGGTTCTGGTTTTAAAATTGCTATGCGGGATTTATCCATTCGCGGAGCTGGAAATATTTTAGGTGCCTCACAAAGTGGCTTTATTGACTCAGTTGGCTTTGAAATGTATTCACAATTACTAGAACAAGCCATAGCAAATAAACAAGGAAAATCTACTGTCAGACTAAAAGGAAATGCTGAAATTAGCCTTCAAATTGATGCCTATCTTCCTCAAGAATATATTAAAGATGAACGTCAAAAAATTGAAATTTATAAACGTATTAGAGAAATTGAGAACAGAGAAGATTACCTTAATTTACAAGATGAAATAATTGATAGGTTTGGAGAATATCCAGATCAAGTAGCCTACTTGTTAGAAATAGGTTTGTTGAAATCTTATATGGATAAGGCATTTGCTCAATTACTTGAACGCAAAGATAATGTTATTTCTGTCCGTTTTGAAAAAGCATCTTTGAAGTATTATTTGACTCAAGATTACTTTGAAGCATTGTCTAAAACACATTTGAAAGCAAAAATTGGAGAAAATAATGGAAAAATTGAAATTATTTTTGATGTAAGAAATAAAAAAGATTATGAAATTCTAGAAGAATTAATGTTATTTGGAGAAATGCTTGGTGAAATTAAAAATAGAAAAGCTACAAAATCAGACAAGTAGATCTAGTTTACTGATTGTTCTAAGTGGCTTTATTTCCAAAATATTAGCAGCTATTTATCGTATTCCTTATCAAAATATCGTTGGAGATAGGGGATTTTATGCCTATCAACAAATTTATCCCATGCTTGCTATTGTTAGTGCACTAAGCTTAACAGCTTTTCCTAATGTCATTGCAAGTTTATCCCAAAATAAAGATGAGAAAGATTTACAAACCTTATTTAAATTTCAATTAGTTTGCAGTCTACTGGCTTCTCTTATTTTAATTGTCTTTCATGCGCCTTTAGCAGTTATGATTGGAAGTCCTAAGCTGTCTCCAAGTATCATAGTAACTGGGATTGTCATCTTAACGGTACCCTTTATTTCTTTTTATAGGGGCCTAGCCCAAGCACAATCCAATATGAAACCAACGGCTATTAGTCAAGTTATTGAACAGATTGTAAGAATAATGATTATTATAATCTCTGCTCTAGCTTATTATACTTTTCATTGGACTATTTATTTAACAGCAAATGTTGCTGCCTGTGGTAATTTGGTAGCCAGTCTCTTTGTCTTACTTTATTTAATAAGAAGAAATGATTATCCTCTAAAAGGTTTATTAACTAGTGGTCGAGTATCCTTAAAAAATAGTAGGTTAATTGGTTTTTCCAGTGTGACTTTCATATTTTACACCTTGTATCTTTTACTATTTCAACTGATTGATTCTCTTTTTATTAAGAATAGTTTGGTTCTTAGTGGCTATTCTGATCTTACTTCAGAAATTAGCAAGGGAATTTTTGATCGAGGTCAACCGTTAATTCAGTTTGGCCTGATTTTTACAACAGCCTTTTATACCACCTATTTACCTATATTGACAAAAAAATATTACGACCA
Organism: Streptococcus catagoni; assembly: GCF_011421425.1. Classification (GTDB taxonomy): domain Bacteria; phylum Bacillota; class Bacilli; order Lactobacillales; family Streptococcaceae; genus Streptococcus; species Streptococcus catagoni. The sequence goes on along the minus strand of NZ_WPCW01000002.1, from coordinate 8,576 downwards.
TGATCAAGGCTATCAGGCAGACAGTCAACATTTTTTTGATTTTATCTTTTATTTTAATCTGGCTTTGACAATAGGGTTTATGGGGATTTTAGCTGCAATGAATAGGGTTTTATTTGAAGATAATAAAGGTTGGCTTGCCTTATTGATTTTTTTAAGTCTTATTCTTTTATCAAGTTTGATACAATTTTTTCATCAAAAATTATTTATTGAGAAACAATCAAAAAAATCATTTATTATTTTATGTCTGGGTCTTATCTTAAAGGGGCTCTTGACCCCTTTATTGACCTATCATTTTGGGATTGTTGGAAGCTCTGTCTCTAGTGTTATTCCATTAGTCTTTGTTTTATTTTTGTATGCTATTTTTTCTGATATTCGTTTTTTAGTCTTTAAAAATGTGAAATATTTTTGCTTATTGATAATAATGTTTGTTATAGTATGCTTTAGTCAAACATTTTTCCCAGGACAAACTAGATTGGAAAGCTTAATATCCTTACTTGTTTCAACATTTATAGGTCTAGGTGTTTTTATAGTTATTTCCAAGAAACTACTGGTCTTTGATCAGAAATTATGGTCTTATCTACCATTTAATGGAGAAAAATGATAGAATGGAAGAGACTGTGAGGTAAATAATGAGATTAGATAAATACTTGAAAGTATCACGCATTATCAAGCGTCGAACAGTGGCTAAAGAAGTCGCTGATAAGGGTAGAATAAAAGTTAATGGTGTTCTTGCTAAAAGCTCTACAGATTTGAAATTGAATGATCAGGTGGACATTAGGTTTGGAAACAAGTTATTGACCATTAAAGTCTTAGAAATGAAAGATAGCACTAAAAAAGAAGATGCCATTAAGATGTATGAGATTTTAAAGGAAACAAGGGTTGAAAACCATGAAGAAGTCTAGTATTGTTCAATTAAATAATCAATTTATTAATCAGGAAAATTCAAAAAAACGATTTGAAGAAGAAGAAAATCAAAAAAGAAATCGTTTTATGGGGTGGATTCTGGTTATTGTGATGTTTTTGTTTATTTTGCCAACCTATAATCTGGTAAAAAGTTATATAGGCTTAAAAGAACAAAATCAACAGGTTATAAAACTTCAAAAAGAATATAAAGAGCTAGAAAAAAAGACAAATTCTGAAAAAAAATTAGCTAAACAGTTGAAAAATGAAGATTTTGTCAAAAAATATGCACGTGCCAAGTATTATCTTTCTAGAGAAGGAGAATTCATTTATCCTATACCAGGATTATTACCTAAATAATATGGATGATATTGTCAAAAAAATTGAAACTTTTTTAGCCTATTCAGAAGAAAAACTAGAAGAGTTAAAAAAGCAAAATCAGGCCTTAAAAGAAGAGAAAAAAAGCTGAGGAATAGAAAGGAGATAAAATGAAAAAATTATTTGCATCTATGCTGATGTTTTTTTTCCTATCTCCTTTACCAATTATCAGTACTGAAAAGGATATCAACTTTTCTAATGCTAACCTCTATCAGTTAAAGCAGGGAATTGTTTCAGATAGTCTTTATTATAGGGATATTCCAGAAAATCCTAATGTCTATGAAGACCAAGCTAGCTTTACAGATCCTGAGTTAACTCTTGTCTCAAAAACAATAAGTCCTGATACTGATTTTCAAATAAAAGACCTTATCCTTAATAAAAATAATATTCCTATATTTGTTTTGTCAGATGGTAGCTACATAGAGGCAAGTCGACAAAAGATTTATAGTGATGCTACTTTTAATCAAGAAGAGGTTGATCTTACTTTTTGGACTCAAAAAGATTTTTTAATTTACAAGCAACCTTTTGTAAAAGGAATTACTCCTATAAAAACTTCTTTGAAGCCTTATAAAAAGGTACATGCTAGTAAATTAGCTCAAACAGAACGTGGAAACTATTATTATATTGATAATAAAGGCTGGATATCAGAAAATGATCTGTCTACCTCTGATAATAGGATGATCTTAGTTCAAGAGATGTTAAGTCAAAAATATAATAAGGATAATTATTCTATCTTTGTTAAACAAATTAAGACTCAGGCTAGTTCTGGAATTAATGCTGATAAAATAATGTATTCTGCCAGTGTGGCAAAATTAGCAACCCTTTATTATACTCAAGAACAGTTGAACACTGGACAATTAACACTAGATAAAAATTTAAAATATAAGGATGAGGTTAATGACTTTGAGGGTGCCTATGATCCTTCAGGTAGTGGAGAATTACCTAAAAAACCTGATAATAAGAATTACCGGGTGGAGACTCTTTTAAAAGCTGTTTCCCAGAACTCTGACAATGTGGCTTCAAATATTTTAGGCTATTATGTCGCAGATCAATATGGTCAGAATTTTTATTCAAAGATAAATGCTATATCGGGAATAGATTGGAATATGAAAAAAAGAATGCTTTCATCAAGAGCAGCTGCTAATTTAATGGAATCCATTTATTACCAAAATGGCCAAATTATTTCATATCTATCGGATACTGCCTTTGACAATGAACGTATTTCTAAAAATATTTCTGTACCCGTTGCTCATAAGATAGGAGATGCTTATGATTATAAACATGATGTTGCCATTGTTTATACAGATTCACCTTATATTATTTCTATTTTTACAAATCACTCTTCTTATGACAACATCACTGAAATTGCCGATGATGTTTATTCAATATTAAAATAATGTATTCAAAAATTTTTAATTATATCCAAAAAAAAGCTTTATTTGATAAAGACAAAAAAGTTTTAGTAGCTGTATCAGGTGGAGTAGATTCAATGAATCTACTGCATTTTTTACACACTTATCAGGATGCCTTAGCTATTGAGATTGGTATTGTTCATGTTAATCATAAACAAAGACTTCAATCTGAAGAGGAAGAAAAGTTCTTAAAAAAATGGGCCAAAGAAAATAATGTACCTATTTATATAGGCTATTTTTCTGGAAATTTTTCTGAAAAAAAAGCGCGTGATTTTCGTTATCACTTTTTCAAAGAAATTATGGATGAGCAGGGCTATACTGTATTAACAACGGCACATCATGCTAATGATCAGGCTGAGACTGTTTTAATGAGGCTGATCCGGGGAAGTCTACTCAGACATTTGTCTGCTATCAAAGAAGTTCAACCATTTGGTAAGGGAAAACTTATACGACCCTTTCTTCATTTTGAAAAAACAGACCTACCTAATCCTTTTCATTTTGAAGATCAGTCAAATTCTGACAATACCTACTTTAGAAATAGAGTAAGAAACCACTATTTACCTGAGTTTAGTAGGGAAAATCCAAGAATTAATCAGGCACTAAGAAAGTTGGCTTTTGAAACGCAATTATTATTTGAAGCTTTTGCTGATTTAACAAAAGACTTTGAAATAACAAAAATTGCTTTATTTAGGAATCAAACAGAAGCTGTTCAACATTTTTTATTACAAGACTATCTCTCTCATTTTGAAGATTTGCAGCTTACCGCTAAGCAGTTCCAAGAACTTTTATATATCATTAAGCATAAGAGCAGTGGTAGTTATCCTATAAAAAACAGTTATTGTTTATATATCGATAAAGAATCGTTCGATATCAAAAAAATCATACCTAAGACTGAGAACAATGCAGACAGTATTTTGGTAGAATATGATTCGGCTGCTATTTATGGGGATTACAAATTTTCCTTTGGTCAGGATAAATTTGTAAACTCTTTATATTTGTCAGTTTCACTCAGTAGTAAATCTCCTATTACTTTGAGACGGCGTCAGAGTGGTGATAAAATAAATTTTGGAACATTTTCAAAAAAATTGAGACGACTTTTTATAGATGAAAAATTTACGCATCAAGAACGAGAAGAGGCAATAGTTGCTTTGCAAGAAAATCAAATTATATTTGTGATAGTTGCAGGTAAAACTTATTTGAGAAAAGCTTCAAATCATGATATAATGAGGGCTACGCTATGTATTGAAAATTTAGAAAAAAGGTGACATCATGCTGGAGCAAGATATTAAAAAAGTTCTGTACTCAGAAGAAGAAATAATTTTAAAGACAAAAGAACTTGGCCAACAATTAACCAAGGATTATCAAGGGAAAAATCCTTTGATGGTTGGTGTTTTGAAAGGCTCTGTTCCTTTTATGTCTGAACTAATGAAGCATATTGATACTCACGTCGAAATAGATTTTATGGTAGTATCAAGTTACCACGGTGGAACTACAAGTAGTGGTGAAGTTAAAATTTTAAAAGATGTTGACACAAATATTGAAGGTAGAGATATTCTTTTTGTCGAAGATATTATTGACACTGGACGTACTTTGAAATATCTTAGAGATATGTTTAAATATCGTAAGGCAAAATCTATTAAAATTGTAACTTTATTTGATAAGCCAGAAGGTCGAGTTGTTGATATTGATGCAGATTATGTCTGCTATGATATCCCTAATGAGTTTATTGTAGGCTTCGGCTTAGACTATGCAGAAAACTACCGTAACCTACCATATGTTGGTGTATTAAAAGAGGAAATCTATTCTAAATAGAAAAAGGTCAATTATTACTTTATGAAAAATAAGAAAAATAATGGTTTTGTGAAAAATTCTTTTATTTATATCCTATTGATTGTTGTTGTCATAACAGGGTTTCAATATTATTTAAAAGGAACAAGTACCCAAAATCAACAGATTAGCTACACTACCTTAATCAAGCAAATTAAAGCTGGTGATGTCAAAACACTTACTTATCAACCAAGTGGAAGTGTTGTTGAAGTAAGAGGTAAGTATGAAAAACCTAAAAAGGTATCTTCAGAACCAGGTTTAACTTTCTTTGGTTCAGGAACCTCTACTACCGTAACAGGTTTTACTTCGCTTGCATTACCAAGTGATTCAAATCTAAAAGAAGTAACTGATGCTGCTAACAAAAATGGAACAGAGATTCATGTGAAACAAGAGAGTTCGAGTGGAACTTGGATTTCATTCTTGATGAGCTTCCTTCCAATCATTATTTTTGCAGCATTCATGATGATGATGATGAATCAAGGTGGTGGCGGAGCCCGCGGGGCAATGAGTTTCGGTAAAAATAAGGCAAAAACACAAAGTCAAGCTGACGTTAAGGTTAGGTTTACTGATGTTGCCGGGGCAGAGGAAGAAAAACAAGAATTAGTTGAAGTTGTTGATTTCCTAAAAAATCCGAAAAAATATAAATCCTTGGGCGCAAGAATACCTTCAGGTGTCTTATTAGAGGGCCCTCCTGGTACAGGTAAAACCCTTCTAGCAAAAGCTGTTGCTGGTGAAGCTGGAGTACCTTTCTTCAGTATTTCTGGTTCAGATTTTGTAGAAATGTTTGTTGGGGTTGGTGCTAGTCGAGTTCGTTCACTTTTTGAAGACGCAAAAAAAGCAGAACGTGCTATTATCTTTATCGACGAAATTGATGCTGTTGGCCGTCGTCGCGGTGCCGGAATGGGTGGTGGTAATGATGAACGTGAACAAACTTTAAACCAACTTTTGATTGAAATGGATGGTTTTGAAGGAAATGAAAGTATCATTGTTATTGCAGCTACAAACCGTAGTGATGTCCTTGACCCAGCCCTTCTAAGACCAGGTCGTTTTGACCGTAAGGTACTTGTTGGTCAACCTGATGTTAAAGGTAGAGAAGCTATACTTCATGTGCATGCTAAGAATAAACCACTGGCAGAAGATGTTAATTTGAGAGTGGTAGCTCAACAAACACCTGGTTTTGTTGGTGCAGATTTAGAAAATGTCTTAAATGAAGCGGCCTTAGTTGCAGCTCGTCGTAATAAAACGAAAATTGATGCAAGTGATATAGATGAGGCTGAAGATAGAGTTATAGCAGGACCTTCTAAGAAGGATAGAACCATCTCACAAAAAGAAAGAGAAATGGTTGCTTATCATGAAGCCGGACACACTATCGTTGGTTTAATTCTTTCAAATGCTCGTGTTGTTCATAAGGTAACAATTGTTCCTCGTGGACGTGCTGGTGGTTACATGATTGCACTTCCTAAAGAAGATCAAATGCTTCTTTCTAAGGATGATCTAAAAGAGCAATTAGCAGGTTTAATGGGTGGACGTGTTGCTGAGGAGATTATATTCAACGCTCAAACAACAGGTGCTTCAAATGACTTTGAACAAGCTACCCAACTAGCAAGAGCAATGGTTACAGAATATGGAATGAGTGAAAAACTTGGTCCAGTTCAGTACGAAGGAAATCATGCTATGATGCCTGGACAACTATCACCTGAAAAATCTTATTCGGCTCAGACTGCCTTATTAATTGATGAAGAAGTAAGAGAACTTTTGAATCAAGCACATAGCAAGGCTGCTGATATTATAAAAGAAAATCGTGAGACTCATAAACTTATTGCAGAAGCCTTGTTGAAATACGAAACATTGGATGCTGCGCAAATTAAATCAATCTTTGAGACTGGCAAAATGCCAGTAGATTCTGAAAAAGATGAAGATGATGTACACGCTTTATCTTATGATGAAATTAAAGATAAAATGGTTGACGAAGACTAATCACAGTTAAGTCTGGAATAAAAAGTTTTTCTATTCAGAAATTCTTTATAAAATAACTTTTAGTCCGATATTATCAATAAAAAAGCGAACATATTCTACCTTTTGATTATCATAAAGTGTAGGTTGTTCGCTTTTTTTATTGTTGTTTAGACTTTTGTCTCATATTCAGTTTTTTCTGAAATTTACAAGCTTATTTAACTGTGTTAAACTTAATGGTATTAAAACAAGAATGGTAAAAAGTAATGCATATTTTTAGAAAAAAGAATAATAGTGGCAATAAAACAGAAATGAGAAGGCACCTAAAAGTTACAGATTTAATATTTTTAGGCTTAGGTTCAATGGTAGGAACTGGTATATTCACCATTACAGGGATTGGTGCAGCTCAATATGCTGGACCAGCATTGACTATTTCAATTATTATTTCTGCTTTAGCCATAGGGATATTAGCTCTTTTTTATGCTGAATTTGCTTCACGCATTCCTGCCAATGGTGGTGCTTATAGCTATGTCTATGCAACCTTGGGAGAATTTCCTGCCTGGATTGTAGGTTGGTATATTATTATGGAATTTCTTACAGCCATTTCTAGTGTAGCTGTAGGCTGGGGAAGTTACCTCAAAGGCTTGCTCTTAAATTATGGTATTCACATTCCAAAAGCACTAAGTGGAACATTTAATTTAAAAGAAGGTACTTATGTTGATATCCTGCCAGTTTTAGTAATGTTTCTTGTGACAGCCATAGTCTTAATGAATTCGAAAACTGCTCTGCGATTTAACAGTATATTGGTCATCTTAAAATTCTCTGCTCTAGCTGTTTTTATTGTAGTAGGTTTGTTTTTTATTGATCCACATAATTGGACTGATTTTTCCCCTTATGGACTAGGTCAGATCTATGGTGGCAAGACTGGTATATTTGCTGGTGCCTCTGTCATGTTCTTTGCCTTCTTAGGCTTTGAATCTATTTCAATGACAGTGGATGAGGTTAAAAATCCACAAAAAAATATTGCTAGAGGGATTGTTTATTCCTTGGTCATTGTTACTATCTTATATGTTGTAGTGACAACAATATTGACAGGTATTGTTTATTATAAAAACTTAAATGTTTCAGATGCTGTTGCCTTTGCTCTAAGGAGTATTGGAATCAATTGGGCTGCAAATTATGTTTCAGTTGTAGCAGTCTTAACTTTGATTACAGTTTGTATTTCCATGACTTTTGCTTTAGCTAGGATAGTTTATAGTATTAGTAGAGATGGATTATTACCTAAGAGTCTTTATAAGATAAATGAAGAAAGTTTTGTTCCTCAAAACGCTACTGTGTTAGTAGGATTAATTTCTATGATTTGTGCAGGAATAGTTCCCTTAGCAAGTCTTGCAGAGTTTGTAAACATTTGTACTTTGGCTTATCTAGCTATCATGTCTTACGCTATTATTAGACTAAGAAAAATAGAAGGTTTACCTAAAAAAGGTGAATTTAAAACACCTTTAGTTCCTTTACTTCCTATCATAGCTATACTTATTTGTCTTTCATTTATGTCACAGTACATGTTGATCACCTGGATTGCCTTTATAGTTTCAACCTTAGCGGGTACCTTAATTTACTTTTTTTATGGCTATAAAAACTCAAAAGAAAATAAGTAAAGAAAGTCAGGTAGGCTAGTTTTAGTGGTTTGATGTTACAAATATATTACAAAGATATTTTTGTAAAAAACTTGAAACAAAAATGGAAAATCCCTTGACAAACTTCTATATAATAGCTATACTAGTTAAGCTGTCAAGAGCGGAAAAAGACTATGTAACAAAGAAGTAAAAAAAGCAAAAAAGATATTGACAAAGTTAACCGCACCTGATAGAATAAAATAGTTGTCTCGTAAGAGAAACAAGACCTTTGAGAACTGAATAAGACGAACCAAACGTGCAGGGTGATATGATTATGCATATTACCTGTCAATAAAAAAACGAAAAAAATCTGTCAGCGACAGAAACAATGAGTGAAAGACTCAAACTTTTAATGAGAGTTTGATCCTGGCTCAGGACGAACGCTGGCGGCGTGCCTAATACATGCAAGTAGAACGCTGCGGACTGGTGC
>NZ_WPCW01000001.1 GCF_011421425.1 Streptococcus catagoni | reverse complement strand
CATTTAGAGAGTTAAGTGACGATAGCCTAGGAGATACACCTGTACCCATGCCGAACACAGCAGTTAAGCCCTAGAACGCCTGAAGTAGTTGGGGGTTGCCCCCTGTTAGATAGGGAAGTTGCTTAGCTTTAACCACTCATGGGAGTTTAGCTTAGTTGGAAGAGTCCAGAGGACTGTTTCAAGTGGTGGATGGGGAAAGCGAAAGCTTTCGACCTAGCCAGCTGAGTTAAGCTGCCATTCATGGGAGTTTAGCTCAGCTGGGAGAGCATCTGCCTTACAAGCAGAGGGTCAGCGGTTCGATCCCGTTAACTCCCATAAAGGTCCCGTAGTGTAGCGGTTATCACGTCGCCCTGTCACGGCGAAGATCGCGGGTTCGATTCCCGTCGGGACCGTTTAAAATGTCTGGGAGACATTTTAAAGTTGCGGATAGGATAAGCGAAGCTTATAACATTCGTAAAAGAGATTTAGACTCGTTAGCTCAGTTGGTAGAGCAATTGACTTTTAATCAATGGGTCACTGGTTCGAGCCCAGTACGGGTCATAAGATGCGGGTTTGGCGGAATTGGCAGACGCACCAGATTTAGGATCTGGCGCTTAACGGCGTGGGGGTTCAAGTCCCTTAACCCGCATAATAAAAAGCCGGCTTAGCTCAGTTGGTAGAGCATCTGATTTGTAATCAGAGGGTCGCGTGTTCAAGTCATGTAGCCGGCATTGTGATTTTAAAAAATTACAAATTTTCCAAGCTATTATGCTTGGGCGCGTAGCTCAGGTGGTTAGAGCGCACGCCTGATAAGCGTGAGGTCGGTGGTTCGAGTCCACTCGTGCCCATTAAATTAATATTATGGTCCGTTGGTCAAGGGGTTAAGACACCGCCTTTTCACGGCGGTAACACGGGTTCGAATCCCGTACGGACTATAGTGTGGATCCTCCTAGAGGATCCTTTTTTGTGAAAAAATGGCTGAGCTTTCTAGACAAGAGTTGCCATGAAAAGAAAATTTTCCTAAATAAAAACCGTATAAAACCAACGCTTTTTAAACGAAGTTTTATACGGTTTTGCTATTTTAGGAGTTTTTGTCAGCCCCACTTAGTTAATTTCATGACTTAAAAGGATGGTTTCAATACCAGAATTATCAACAATGTAAACTGTCTTTGGTAAGAATGGATCGTAAGGGTAAGAAAAATCGAAAACGATTCTTAAGCTTTGTTTTTGATCACTATACTCAATAGATAATTCCTTCTTTTTATTTTTTTGCAGGTGAAAGACTAAGACATTATTTAATGTAAAGACTCCTTTTAAGTTTTTATCTATGATATACCAAAAAGTATCAATAATTTCTGGAGGCATGGTTGTTGCTACACCAAAACTTGCATATCTTTCCTGTGTATTTTGAAATGCCATCTTCTCTCCTTTTTACAATAAAGCAAAGCACCCCCAAAGGAGTGCTGGACAACTATTAACGATTCTTCAGTTCAAGATAACGTTTGTACCAAATCTTTATATATGCCTTTGAAAAGGGACCCTTTTCTTTATTTATCCAATCCACCAATATCTTGACATTCTCTTTCAAAAGAAAGTCAATTTCACTTGGATATTGCATTTTTATTTTATGCACCTCATACTCATCAACATCCAGTAATTTCTTTTCACCATCAGTAAAAACTTTTACGTCAAGATCATAGTCAATATATTTGAGTGCTTCACCATCCATCAGATAGGGACTAGCAAGGTTACAGTAATAAGAAATACCACTATCTCTAATCATTGCGATGATATTGAACCAATATTTTTGATGAAAGTAGACAATGGCGGGTTCTCTGGTCACCCATCTCCTACCATCACTTTCAGTTACTAGAGTATGATCATTCACGCCAATAAATGCATTTTCAGTTGTCTTTAGTACCATAGTATCACGCCAGGTTCGGTGTAAACTACCATCATGCTTATAACTTTGAATTGTAATAAAGTCGCCTTCCTTAGGTAATTTCATGCCTTTCCAACTTTCTACAATTAAACTTATCAAATATATTTTATCACAATTGCAGAATAAAATCACTTCATAAGAGCAAGTCAGAGATAATCCCTGAGGCTCTCATTAATAGCGTCACTATCAAAACCTTTGCGATATAAACTTTGAAAAAGCTTTTGCCTTAATTCATATCCTTGGTATTTTTTGCTAAATTTGCGGTGCTGCTTATCTAGTTCCTTCACTAAAAGATAATCAAGCTGTTCCTTTTCAGTCTCAAATTGGAGGTTCTCGACAATTCTTTTAGCAGTGTCATAAGAGAACCCCTTGTTAAGGATTGACTGAGTGACCTTATCACGCAGAGCTTTAGAAGGCAGCTTAGCCTGATATTTCTTGAGACATTTTTGAGCAAGTTTTTGGGCAATGGGATAGAAGTCAAAGTTTGAGAGTTGCTGATCGAGCTGACGAGCAGAAATCCCTTTTTGCATCAATTTTTGTTTGAGAAGATGAGGACCATTATCACCAGTCAGTTCATTTTGCTTCAGAAAACTCTCAATATAGTTATCATCATCAATCCATTTGTCTTTTTCAAGTTCCTTAATGATTTTGGTGATAATAGACTGGTCAATCTCATGTTTTTTCAAGTAGTCTGTGACCTGTTTTTTTGTCCTTACTTGATAGGATATAAAATAGAGTGCTAAGTTTTTGCCATGGGAAAATTGGGCAAATGCTTTTATGGCTTCAAAATCTTTATCTGATATTATCATACCCTTACTGAGCATAAATCTGACGATAGTATCCTCGGTGACATATAGCTTTTCTTGATTATCAAGCTCAAGTAAATAAAGCCTTTTTTTCTTTTCAATCTTACTTATTTTCATACTAATCATTATAACAAATTAATGGTAAAATAGAAGAAGAGATAAAATAGTTACAAGTTGATAAACAAAGAGCATCAGAAAGAAAAGAGATTTAATGAGCTATTTAAGAGAGAAACAAAAGATTCCCCTTAAAATAAAGAGAATGGGAATAAATGGTGAAGGCATCGGCTTTTATAAAAAGACCCTGGTTTTCGTACCTGGAGCCTTAAAAGGTGAAGATGTTTTGTGCCAGATTACTTCTGTGAAAAGAAACTTTGTGGAAGCAAAAATTGTGACCATTAATAAAAAATCAAAGTTTCGCGTCCAAGCACCATGTCCGATCTATGATGAATGTGGGGGCTGTCAGATCATGCACTTGGCCTATCCCAAGCAGCTTGATTTCAAAGACGATCTTATTAAACAAGCTCTGAAAAAATTCAAGCCTGAAAATTATGAAGATTATGAAGTGAGACCCAGCTTAGGCATGGCAGAACCTTGGCACTATAGGGCAAAATTACAATTCCAAACCAGAATGGTTTCAAAAAAGGTGACTGCTGGACTCTATGCAGAAGGCAGTCACCGTCTCGTTCCTATTGAAAATTGTGTGGTTCAAGATAGTTTAACACAGGAGATTATTAATAAGGTTGTCTTCTTATTAGATAAATACAAGGTTCCCATTTATAATGAACGCAAAGTTGATGGGGTGAGAACTGTAATGGTAAGAAAAGCTCTATCTAGTCAGGAAGTTCAACTGATTTTTATTTGTAGTCGAGAGGTAAGACTGAGTGGGGTCATTAAGGAACTAAGTGAAGCCTTCACTCAAATTAAATCTGTAGCACTGAATAAAAACCAATCTAAGTCAAGTGAGATCTATGGTCAGGAAACAGAAATTATTTGGGGTACAGAGACCATCACTGAAAAAGTTCTTGATTATGAATTTTCCTTATCACCCAGAGCTTTTTACCAGCTGAATCCACAGCAGACTGAAGTCTTGTATGATCAGGTTGTCAAGGCTTTAGAGGTGAGGTCTGATGATCACATTATTGATGCCTACTGTGGGGTTGGTACTATCGGTTTTGCCTTTGCGCAGAAGGTTAAGAGTGTTCGGGGAATGGATATTATACCCGAGGCTATAGCTGACGCGCAAAAAAATGCCAAGAAAATGGGATATGATAATACCCATTATGAAAGTGGAAAAGCAGAAGTGATCATTCCAAAATGGTATGAAGAAGGCTACAGAGCTGATGCTATCATTGTGGATCCACCCCGAACTGGTTTGGATGACAAACTGCTGGCGACTATCTTAAACTACCAACCACCTAAAATGGTCTATGTCTCTTGCAACATATCCACACTGGCGAGAGATTTGCAAAAACTCAGCAAGGTCTATAAGGTTGATTATATCCAGTCTGTAGATATGTTCCCGCACACAGCTAGGACCGAAGCTGTAGTGAAATTACAAGTAAAAAATAATACATAGATATCCTTTATTTCAAGCACTTTATGGTAAGTCTTCCTTACAGGAGAAGGCTGACTAGTAAAAAGGAAGAAAAGGATTCCAAACCTAGATAAAGTGATGGTTTTTTGATCATCACTCTTTAGATTAGCATTTTTCAAGAAATCTTATGTCAAATAAGCTGAGCTCTTAAACTTAGTTTTTGTTCTGATGAGAGTTACTGAAATCCTTTTATTTTCTATGAGATCTGAGCTTCAAAAGAAGTCATAAAATTCTTAGAGAAAGTGGCTTTGATCTTGACCAGCTAAGAAAAATATCAAAAGATTTTGTAAATTTCAAGATAAAAGAGAAGCTGATCATTTTGCCTTTTTAGAGTAATTGGCTGGCTTTACTAATCTTATAAATAGAGTTTTTATATTAATTAAATTTAATTTTTATAAAATTTATTTTTTTACAGAAACATGAGTAAACCATGCTTAGTAAATAAGTTAATTATAGTGAATTTTCAGAAAAATTTAGATTTACTAGATAAGTAGAATTTGGCTTTTGATTTCAAAGTCTAAAATGTAATTAAAAAATCAGATAATTATAAAATGAAAAATATTATTTTATTATAATTAAATTAACAAACTAATTTTATGGCAAAATAGAGCATTATTTATCAGTAAGGTTAGAGTAAGGCTACAGCAATGTGTTGACGCTGCTCTCTTGAAGTAGTATGATACGTTTGTAGGTACCTATAATCTAAAATACTGTGCAGTATTAAGTTATTTTAATTTAGGAGGGGACAACCATGACAATTAAACGCATGATCTATTTGTCCGGAGCTGTGCTAGCTGGGATTACATTATTTTCTCCAGCTATCTTGGAAGCACATGCTAATCAGACTACTGGCCCAGTGGCAGTTAGTCAGGTCAATAATCAAAAACAAGAGCTTAAACAAAAGCTCTATCAAGATAGTAGTCAATTGAATTCTATCAAAGGTGAAGTTCAAGGTACAGATGTTGAAAAGTCAGTTGATACTGCTATAGATGCTGTAGGTAAGCTGAAATCTGCTTTAAGTGCTAATCCAGAAACTATTTATGATTTTGGATCAATTGGTGCTCGTATAGAAGCTATTTCAGATGTTATTGAAGCCATTAACTTCTCAACTCATAACCTAACCAACAAGATTAGTCAAGCTAATGTTGATATGGGATTTGGAATAACTAAACTGGTTATTCGTATAGCAGATCCATTTGCTTCTGTGGATGCTATTAAAGCACAGGTAGCAGAAGTTAAAAAATTGGAACAAACAGTGATGACTTATCCTGATTTGAAGCCAACAGATAGGGCAACTATCTATACAAAGGCAAAACTTGATAAGGTAATTTGGGATACTCGTATACAAAGAGATAAAAAAGTTCTCAATGTAAAGAGCTTTGCTGTTTATAATACTTTAAATAAAGCTATTACACATGCAGTAGGTGTTCAATTAAATCCTAATGTTACCGTTCAAGAAGTTAATCAAGAAATTGTAGCGCTTCAAAAAGCACTTCAAACAGCGTTGAAATAATGTAAAGAGGATTGAGGCTAATTGAAATAATTAATTTATAAACCGTTTATGGTACAATGAAAACAAGATTAAACTTAAGATTAAAGATCTTAGTTTTAAGTGCTATCTATGTTTTCACGTATTTTTCACTCCATCAAAAAAAGGCAGTAGCGATATTCGTTACTGCTTTTTATAGTAAGAGTCAAAGTAAGTCATAAAAAGAAGTTTGCTGATCACTGATAGGTAGGTTGGTCTCCTTAGGACTTACTTATCATTTGCCAAAATGCAAAGTTAGGAGTAAAATTAGGTTTGCTTAATTTTTAATATAAGAAAGGTTCTATAATGCATAAGAAAATACTTAAAGATCAGTTAATTGACTATGCCAATGGCCCTTCGCTTGAAGAGATAAATGGAAGCATTCATGTCCCTAAAAATATGAGTTTTTTACGAACCTTGTTTGCTTACTCTGGCCCGGGAGCCTTAGTTGCCGTTGGCTATATGGATCCTGGTAACTGGTCAACTTCTATCACAGGAGGTCAAAACTTTCACTATTTATTGATGTCCATCATCTTAATGTCTAGTTTAATAGCAATGTTATTACAATACATGTCAGCCAAGCTAGGGATCGTGACTCAGATGGATTTGGCTCAGCTTATTCGTGCCAGAACAAGTAAGGCACTGGGAATTGTTTTGTGGATACTAACAGAACTGGCCATTATGGCTACTGATATTGCAGAGGTCATTGGGGGAGCAGTCGCCTTATATTTGTTATTTCACATTCCTTTGGGGATTGCAGTATTTATTACTGTTTTTGATGTCTTGCTTTTATTATTACTCACTAAATTAGGATTTAGAAAAATAGAAGCCATAGTGGTTGCCTTAATTTTGGTGATCTTCTTTGTTTTTGCTTATCAGGTCATCTTATCTCAGCCTGTTTGGCATGATGTCTTAAAAGGTTTACTACCTAATGAGAAAGCTTTTATTACCTCTTATATGGTAAATGGCCAAACGCCTTTAACAGGAGCATTAGGTATTATTGGGGCTACGGTTATGCCACATAATCTTTATTTGCATTCATCTGTTGTTCAAAGCCGAAAGGTAGATCATGCTGATAAGGATGATGTAGCAAGAGCCATTCGTTTTTCCACTTTAGATTCAAATATTCAATTATTGATGGCTTTTCTTATAAATTCCTTATTACTTATCATGGGAGTTGCAGTGTTTAAAGCTGGAAGTGTAGAAGATCCTTCTTTCTTTGGGCTATTTAAAGCTCTGTCTAATCCTGAAGTTATGAGTAATTCTGTTTTGGGTCATCTTGCAAGTTCTGGAATCTTGTCAGTATTGTTTGCTGTGGCCTTGTTGGCATCTGGTCAAAATTCAACGATAACGGGTACCTTGACAGGACAAATTATCATGGAAGGTTTTATTCATATGAAAGTCCCTGTATGGCTACGTCGGGTAGTAACCAGGCTTATCTCAGTTATTCCAGTTATGATTTGTGTAGTCATGGCAAGTGGTAAGTCAACCATAGAAGAGCATATTGCTATTAACAATTTATTGAATAATTCACAGGTGTTTCTGGCTTTTGCTTTGCCATTTTCGATGTTACCTTTGTTGATATTCACAAATAGTAAAGTAGAAATGCATACTCTATTTAAAAATACCTGGCTTGTAAAAGGGGTCGGCTGGGTCTCTGTTATTGGTTTGATATATCTTAATATGAAAGGTCTACCTAAACAGATTGAAAGTTTTTTTGGAGATCATCCAAGCCACTACCAAATTCATATGGCAGATCAGATAGCCTATCTTATTATTGGTCTTGTTATTTTAATTCTAATTTGGACAATGGTTGAATTGTTTAGGGGTAATCAAAAATTGATGAGGGGCTTTGAAGGCTAGTTTTACTGAGAAGAGCTCTATTTTTTTGAAATCAGTTCCACAAAGATAGTAGAAGCTCGAAAAGCTCAATTGCTATTAGTGGATGAATTGGCCCATACAAATTGTCCGAGTTCACGTAATAAAAAAAGATATCAAGATATTAGGGAATTGCTTTGTGCAGGTATTGATGTTTACACAACTGTCAATGTTCAACATATTGATAGCTTAAATAATGTGATCGAAAAAATTACAAGTATTCGTGTTAGTGAGCGCATACCTGATGATGTTTTTAATCAGGCAGATCAAATTAATCAGAGTGCTATCCGAGCAGCTTCACGCTTGGCTACTGCTTTTAAGGCTGAATTTACTGCCTTCTATATCTGGGATTTAGAGATGGAGCATGCTGATTGTGAGACTGATGTCAATCTACGTCAAAATCTTGAATTAGCAGAACAGTTAGGTGCCAAGATCTCGGTCGTTTATGCCAAAAATTTGTCTAATCAAATTGTAGCTTATGCTAAGATAAGCCATGTTTCAAAGTTGGTTATTGGAAAAAGTTTTGAAAGAAGAAGATGGCCCAAAGAAAATATTATTGATGTACTCAGCCAAAGTGTACCCAATCTTGATATTTTGTTATTCCTAATGCTTGAAGAAAGAAAGTGCATGATTATCATAGGATGTCCCCTGCTTTTCAATTACCGAAATGGCAATTTTCTATTAATGACTTATTTAAAACCATAGCCATGTTAATAGTTGTGACCGTAGTGGGATTACTCTTTCGTTATTGACAATTTAGTGTAGATAATATTATTACTATCTACATTTTAGGGGTACAGATAAATGCGGTTTGGACAAAGGAAAAAGTCTTCAATCTGAAAGATCCAGTGGACCTTTTTATCTGCTCTCCTTGAAACTAGAATGAGAGCACAGCCAAGTCCGAGCCACTTTAGAAAAATATCAAAAAAGTGAAGACAAGAACTTTGTCTTCACTCTGAGCGTAATTTAGATACTACGCTTTTTTGCTGCTCTGATACTATTATAGCAAAAACACGCGCGTGCTGATCAAACTATCCTTACCAGTTTTGAAAGTGAGCAATCATTATTTAAATAATTCCTTAAAATTCCACCACTGGTCTTGGATGCCATCTCCCAAGCGTTGGTGCCAAGTTTTCTTAGCTTCTTCTTTTTGCTGTTGTTTAAAAAATTCTAGCGCATCATTTTCTTGGTCTTGTCTCTCTAGATCATCCTCAATTTTCTTAATTTCTTCATCGTATCGCTTATCTTCTTCTAAGGATAATGTATCTCTGTAAAAGGCAGAGCCAGCATAAAAACCATCATCTCCTGTGAATGAGAATGTTAATCTTTCGCCCTTTTTAAGTTCGGATGATAATTTAACAGTATGTTGAGCACCGTAAGGCAATCTCTTAGAAAATTTAGCTTCTTCATTGCTTGAAGATTTTTGTTTTTTATTAGAGATTTTTGTGTTTGATACACTTTCCCTAGAAACTTTGACGGACCAAGCTTGAGGAAGCCAGATTTTTATTTCATCACCTCCCACAAAAAAATCTGATACAGTAACTTCATTTACTTTTTGCTGTGGACCATCAAGGACGAATTTATTCTGTTCATTTTTCCCATCCGCTCTAACACTCACAGCACACATTGACAGGCACAAAGCTATTATCATACCTAATTTCTTTTTCAAGTTATTCTCCTTTAAGTAATTCATAATATTTTTTATTTGCTACACAACATAAAACAAGGAACATCTTATACATGGCCTTGTTTATGCTGTTTTATAACATTTAATAATTAATTAATCCGTTTTTTACGGTCTTTTTTACTAAGAAGTCCTGCTCCTCCAATAACAGCTAACGCCGTGATAGTAAAGAGTGCTTCTAATTTATCTTTATCTCCAGTTTGAGGTAGTTTATTTTCTACTTTAGCAATAGGAGTTTGAGAGATAGCTTTATTAATTGCAGGGATAGGTTCTTCGTTATCAAAGTGGAATTGAAGCTTAGGACGTGTGTCTTCTTCAATAACAGTAGCTTCATTAAATCCAGACATGCCAGAGGCTGTATCTTCTGTAATATTAACAATATTATCTTGACCACCGATAATAACTTCAGGTTGTTTCGTATCCTCAGTGATAGTAGTGTCGCCAGAATAGCCAGATACATTAGGTAGCGTGTCCTCTGATAATTCAACTGGATCACTTTGACCACCCATTATAATGGTATTAGATTCTGGTTTTGTATCTTCGATAACTTCTTGATTGTCATCAACTGAGTTTTGGCCAGATTCAGCATATTGATTATCTGGATTGCTATCTTCTGTAAAGTCAATCACATTACTGCTAATAATAGTATCTGTTTTCTCTGGTTCTGTGTCTTCAATGATTGTTACATGTTCAGACTGCCCAGACATACCAGGTTGAGTATCTTCGGTGATTTCCACAAGAGGGTCTATATTCTCTTGGATTGAGATAGAACCACTTGCTACGCCTGATTCAATACTTGAGCTTGTGTCTTCTATAATATCAATTATTTCACTAGAACCATAGCTCGTCTCTGGTTCATCATATTTTGGCATATCTGGGAATGTTGGAGGAATCACAATCTCCTCTACAATATCTGGCACAGGAACCATTGCTTTAGTATAAGTTAAATTGACATCCTCAAGTTTCTGACTATTTGATGTCTTATTATTAATTTTATAAGAGATAGTATTTGAAATGATTTTTGTGGTTAATGAGTTGTCATTCTCTGCTGATGTTGAACGTTTATTTCTGGTGTTTGACATAGCTTCTTTGATCTTGTCTTGATTAACTTTTAGTTTATAAGTTAAAGTTAATGGTTTCTCAGTTTCGAACGCATTTTTAAGTTCATCTTTAGAAATTGTCCAAGTAAGAGAGTCTTTTGCCGAATTTGATGAGAACCAGGAAAGTAAGCCATTACTAGTAGACCTTGGTGTGTACTTAATTGCTTGCTCTTTATTTTTGTTGTTATTTTCCAGTTTCCAAGAATCTTGCTCCAACGGAACATTACTATCAAAAGTATCAGTAACTATCACTTCTGATAATATATCTTTGAATTTTTCTTTATTGTTAGCATCAACATTAGTTAAAAATTGATTTCCTTCAGACATTTCTTTTAAGTAATTATCAAACACAGTATTGCGTTTTTTGTAGAGCTCTTTATCTTCTTCTGCTTTTTTCTTTAGGTACTCTTTAGTGTATGGATAACCGTCCTTAATCTGAGCTGCTTTTACATTATGTTTAGGATCCGTGACATCAAACGAATAGAAGGTGATCCCCTCATCCCTTGCCATTTTGGCTTCAGCTTGAGCTGAGAGGTTATGGTTATAATAAACATAATTACGACCATAGAAAAGATAATCAACAGCTTTACTGATAAATAATTCTTCCAAACTATCAACCGTTCCATTTAAGTTCAAAGCACTTAATAGATTACTTGATAGTTTATTTAGGCCAAAAATATCTAACCAGCCCCACTTCCCGTCAGCCTTCTCTTTTAAAGACTTTATCTTAGTCTTAACTGCTGTTGCTACTATACCCTTTAAAGGAACATCACTTGTTTCTCGGGTATAGTAACTTCTGTGGTGGTAACCTTCCCCTAAGCGATTAGAATAGTCAAAGTTTGTTATAGCTTTAGTATCTAAATCTGCCAAAGTAATATAATCCAAGGGGTTATTTGTTCCCAATAGTGTACTGCTTATATTAAAGAATTCATTTCCCGTACTTGCAATGTTGTCTAAAAGGCCACCATATCGCGTAATCCCTAATTGTTCTAGAAACTTCTGAAACCTTTTGCCATCCTCAACAAGGTTAGCTTTTCCTGTTGTTGTATCAAAATAAAAAGGCCAAGGTAAGAGAGGATTGCTGCTTGTAACGGGTTCCTTTACAATAGTTTTGGATAAATTACTTTTATTTTTAATATCGTAACTAAAAGTTGCTTCTCCCTGTGAGAAAAGCACAATATGTTGACGTTTACCAGACTTTTTCTCTTTCTCATTATTAAAGATTTCTCTGGCTTTGTGAATCGCTCCCTGTAGATCTACACCCCAGCCGTTATAATCAGTTTTAGCTTTTTCGCGAACGTTTTTTAGTTGTTTCTCAACTTGTTCTTCAGAAAAACCAGATAAACTAATAGGAGTTCCAATCTTTCTATAAAAGTCGATTAAACGAACAGAGTTACGACTATTATAATTAGGGGAGTCGGTAGTACTCTTAGAAGTCAATGTAGTCACTAATTTTTTGATATTTTCTTTAGCGCTATTGAAATCTTCATCTGTCATTTTACTAGAAGTATCTAGTAAAATGATAACCTCAGCACCTTTGTCAATCTCTTGGGGTGTAACCGTTAAAGTGACATCAATTTCACCTTTTGCTTCATCAACTTTAACTTGCGTTCAACTTTAAAAAGATTCCTTGTCTCTGATTTATCTCGAGTAGCAATGTGATGTTTCTCATCTTTTATCATTTTACTCTCAGAAGATTTATTGACAGAGAAGTGTTCTACTTCGATGGTTTGAGTAGTTCCTTCTTCTGTTGAACGCTTACTTCGTGGAGTTACATTAGGAGACGAACTTTCTTGGCTACTGGCTGTTGTTTCGGAGATTTTTTCTTCTTTGACCTGTTCACTTTCAGCTTTAGCAGGCTCAGGTTGTGCCGCTTCCGCCTTGGTCGTTGTCGTAGGAGTCTGCGCTTCAGCCATAGTAGATTCGGAAGTAGTGGCGCTTGTGCTAGACGACTCTACCGATACAGGCGAAGTGGTAACTTCAGTGGCAATCGATTGAGAAACCTCCTCTCCCATAACAGGTGCTGCCATAAACATTGTTCCAACGGAAACAAGACCGACAGATAATTTTCGTAACTTATACTTACAATTAGACATTTCATGTTTTCCTCACTTTATTATTTCCAATCCAAAATTTTACTATAAAATCCAATCTTAACCAAGATCACTTTTTAAAAGAAACTTCATTTTCTGACTAACCCACATGGTATCTTTTGAAACAGATTTTTATTCTATATTCTAGGAAATGGAGAAAATAGGATAAAGAGCACTTATAAAGGAACTTTCATTGTTTGTTAAAACAAATCTTTTATTTTTTAACATAAAGATAATAAACCAGAAATAAAAATAATTTTAAACTTATGAGCTATTTTTTATCATACATATTCCTTGTTTAGGGTATATTTCTCAGCACTCCATCCCTATAACACTCCACAAAGCTTAGACTCACCGTGTGATATCACTCCATTTAAAAATCAAGAAAGCGTCCCACAAGGGGCGTTTTTTATCTGCGTTCACAAAATTAGAAAAAGTCTCGTTTTATGAATCGGTTTATTAATAATTTCAGCCGTTGCCTGTACTTGCTTGAAATACTCTTCAAGCTTAAGTTGTCTTCCTGCGAAAACTTCTTCGGATATAGCTTTTTTATTATTGATAATTTCAAAGGTATCAATTTCACCGTTTACCATAGTGTAATCAACGTTATTTCGATACCGCCAAGCTGCTAACCTAAGTTTGATATCTTTTTCAGACCAATCAGGGAGGCGCTCAGCGATTAACTCTAGGCTCATTGTTACTGTATGGTCAAATATCTGATGTAATAATTCTTGTGTAAATGGTGTTCTAGCCATTTTTATTTACCTGCTTTTCTTAATCGGTGATAGCTAAGAAGTCGCTAACAGTTTGATTAGTGAGCTTGGCTATTCTTAATAGATTGTCTCTATTCGGGACGTTTCTTCCTTTCTCCCAATTATTAACAGTATCTTTAGAAGTGCCAAAGCGTTCTCCGAATTCTTCCATAGTTTCGCCTAAGTTAAGGCGAATAGTTTTGATTTTGTCACCCACTGTCATAGCTTGCCTGCTGATGGAAAGGTTTATGATCATGAAGATAACAGAACATAAAAAGAAAAACGGTACAATTGTTTACCGTGCTAGTATTTATTTAGGCATCGACAAAATGACAGGTAAGAGAGCAAAGACAAGTATAACAGGGAGAATACAAACAGAGGTCAAGCAGAAAGCCAAGCACGCGCAGTTTGACTTCCTGTCTAATGGATTTACAATTAAAAGAAGAGTTGCGATTAAAACATTTAAAGAACTTAGTCATTTATGGCTTGAAACCTATAAGTTAACAGTAAAGCCTCAAACTTATGATGCTACTGTTGCTAGATTTAATCGACATATTATGCCAACTCTGGGAAATATGAAGGTTGATAAAATAACCGCTAGTGATATTCAAATGCTGATTAATAGATTATCTAAATATTACGTCAATTATACTGCGGTACGTTCAATCATCCGAAAAGTTCTCCAGCAAGGCGTATTGCTAGGGCTAATAGATTATAACCCAGCAAGAGATATTATCCTTCCATGGAAGAAGCCAAGCGCTATAACCTATACTTTGATTCAGTTCTCTACCAGCTTTTATTATCCACTGGCTTGAGGATAGGCGAAGCCTGCGCATTGGAATGGGGAGATATTGATCTAAAAAATAGTACAATAGCTATCAATAAGACTTACAATAAAAATTTGAAGTTTTTGAGTACAACTAAACCTCAATCTGGTAATAGAGTGATTAGTGTTGACCAAAAGACTATTAGAAGTCTAAAGCTCTACCAAATGAGACAGCGACAATTATTGAATGAGGTTGGTGCGCGTGTGTCGGAGGTAGTATTTGCCACACCAACAAGAAAGTATTTTAATGCTTCAGTTAGACAAAGTGCTTTAGATACTAGGTGTAAGGAAGTAGGGATTGAAGGCTTTACCTTTCACGCTTTTAGACACACTCACGCTAGTTTATTGCTGAACGCTGGTATTAGTTATAAGGAACTTCAGTACCATCTAGGGCATGCGAATATCAGCATGACTTTGGACACCTATGACCATCTCTCTAAGGACAAAGAAAAAGAAGCTGTTTCATACTATGAAAGGGCGATAAATAGCTTGTGAGTCCACAAAAAAGTCCACAAATTAATATTTTGAGAGGTGTAAAACTAAAGAAACCTTGTTATATCAACGTTTAGAAGGTGTTAAAAACAAAATTATGACAAACATTATTGATATTCCACAGGTGAGATCGGTATTGCAGCAGCTGACTGTTTATGATATTGGTGCTGAAGTTTTCCCACCAGGTCTTTATAACAAGATACGTTTGATCAACAAAGATGCCTATATAATGAATGGTTATGGTCCAACTGAAACGACAATTAGCTCTTCTGTATCCGTATTGAAGGATGAAGGCCGCATAACAATTGGTCGTCCGGGATCTAATGTCCGCCGTGCTGAAAGTGTCTAAAATACCTTTAATATCAAAATTCCATACCTAACTTTCGAGATCCTAGGTTCGAAAGTTAGGTATGGGATTCTTTGGCTTTCTTAAACAGTTACTCCTCTGACTGTTTAAGCTGTCCGACAGCACCTAAGGAAGGGAGCAAAAAAAAGACTTTTTCTTCAAACTGAAAAGCTTAGCCTTGTAAATGCCTTAAGATCAAAGATCTATCATGGTTATCAAATATGATAAGATTTTGCTCTTTTATGAAAAAGATTTCATAAAAAACTTAAACAGTTTAACTTTTTTGAATTGTTCTGAAATTTTGGAAGCGTTTGCAAATACAATAAAGCTGTGTTAAACTATTCTTGCAATACACAAGTAGAGAGATTTTAATCTCTCAAAAATTAGGAGGAATCTACTATGACTAAATTAAAAACTAGTCATTTGTCTTATGCTGATAGGGTTATTAAAGGATTATCGGCATCTTGCTTTTTACTTTGTTCACTTGCATTAGCTCAAAATGTTGGAGCTGAGGAAGTCACTGCAGTTAATGATACAGTTCCTGCTTTAACAGTCAATGAGCCAAAGCCTGAAAGTCCTACTCCAGTAGTTGAAACTGCACAGCCAACTCATTCAGGGAGCCCTACGACTAGTAATACCCCCACAGCCGATACTGCTCCCATAGATGCCAGTCCAGCAAACATAACTCCACCAGCAGCAACTCCTGTAGATTCCAATGCTACTGGTTCACTGGGGACAAGCACCAAGACAGAAGCTACCAGCCCTTCTAAACTGGTCAGAGCAAAAGAACTGACTCAAAATCCAGCCACAGTTTTAGATTCCCAGACCATCTATATGGATCAGGAAAATAAGATTGTTATTATACAGCCAAGTACAGAGCCCATAACTTGGACAGTTGAACAGTTACCAGAAAAAACTTATGATATTGAAACAGGTGGCTTTACAGGTTCTCCTACCGTTACTGTTCAGAGTCAACAAGTTGATACAAGTACCGTCTATCATATTGATATTAAACCCTTATTTGGCTCAGATTTAAGCTTAAGATGGCCTAATAACATTCGTAGAACCTATAGAGATTATATTGGTTCTTATACTTTAAAGGGTCTTGGTGCAGATGGCTCAACCCTTGTGACCAAAGAACTCATACTTCGTCCCTATGCTGCTTATATGAGCCATGAGGAACTGCTTAAAGAATTGAATCAGATTGAGCAAAACCATGCTACTGATCGCCTGGTTAAGATTGAAACAATTGGTAAGAGTGCGCTCAATAATGATATTAAAATGGGCATTGTTGCAAAGGATCAAGCTATCATCGACAAGTACTTGAATCAAACAACGCCACTGATGCTAATGACACCTGACAAGGCATTGGCTTTACTGGCTCAAGGGAAATTTGATTATCAACTTCCTATTTTAATTAATAATACCCATGCTGACGAGCAACCAGGGATTGATGTCGTTAGAGGACTCTTTAAAACTTTTGCTACACAGTCACTGATAAGCTATCAAACTGTTGATGCCAATAAAAATCCAAAAACAGTGACCATTGATGTATCAAAACTCTTGGACAAGGTGATCCTATTATTTGATTTCACTGAAAATCCAGATGGTGACATTGCCAATACACGCGCCCTTGCTAACGGCCTAGATCCCAACCGTGACACAGGTTATCAAACCAATCCAGAAACCATTGCTGTCGTTGAACAGATCAATAAATGGAATCCCATAGCCATATTTGATGTCCATGGCTTTGTCAAAGAATTTCTTATTGAACCATGTACCCCGCCACATGATCCAAACTTTGAATATGACCTATTTGAAGATACCCTAGTTGCTGGTGCCCATGAAATGGGAAATGCTGGAATTACAAATTCCTCATATGACAGTTACATCATTCCTAAGTTTGATTATGGTTCAGGCTGGGATGATTCCTTCTCAGGCTACACTGCAGTTTATGGCCTTTATCATGGTATTTTAGGTCATACCATTGAAATCCCTGCAACCAATCAAGCTTCTTACGATGCTGGCTACTTCGCTGTTTTGGCAGGTATTCATTATGATTTGTCAAATAGTGACCAGTTAATGAAGAACCGTTTGAACTTCTATTTAAGAGGTATTAAAAAAGCAGAAGAAGTCTCAGCCGAAAAGAAATTAGTGACGGTTGACGGATCAGTCAAAGGAAGGATCAAGAATGGTCAGAAGACCTTTTTCCCTGACTATTACGTGATCCCAATGGAATTATCTGCAGAGAATGACGTGGATCAAGCCTTTAAAATGATTGATTACTTCAGAAGAAATGGGGTCATCTTAAATGAATTAACAGCAGATACTGCTGGCTATCATAAGGGTGATTTGATTATTGACATGGCGCAGGCCAAACGTGGCTATGCTAATCATGTCATGTATAAGGGTTCTGATGAGTCTGAGTGGCCTGCTATGTATGCAGAGCTAGTAATGAATTTCCCAGCCATGCGTGGCTTCAAAGCGACTGCTATTTATAAAGCTAATCAATTTGCTGGAAAATTGGGAGCGGTCACTTTGACAAGTGCTCCAAGGACAGCAGCAAATGGAAAAGGATCTTATTACATCATTGCTAATAATTCCTTGGCGGCAGTACAAGCTGTCAATCAAGCCCTAAAAAATGGCAAGTCTGTCTATTTAACCAATGATGGTTATGTGGTTGATAAGGCAACTTATGGTCAAATGGTGGCCACTTACCCACTTTATGCTAAAGCTGTATGTGCTAAGCCAATTGGTCAGTCACTTCGAAGCCTACGCGTCTATGCTCCAGGCAATCCTAACGCTGGACTTGGCTTCACTTCTGTTTCAGAAGTAACCCTTGCTTTAAGAGATATGGGCTTTGAGGTGGTTACTGACCCTAGCCAAAGTGATGTCATTGTCTTAGATAATGACCAATTTGACGCCTCTATATTAGGTAAAAAACCTGTGATTATCTTAGGAGGCTCTGCCATGATGCGTCTAGAAAAATTAGGTATTCTTCCTGGTTTTGATGCAGCCATGACAGATGAAGAAAAGGGAGCTAGTTATGAGGGACTTATGCACATTAACCTTGATGCCAATAGCCCATACACTAGTGGTTATAGTGCTAAGTCACTCTACTATTCAAATTCAGGAACTTGGATTGAAGGAGTGCCTGCTGGCTTTAGAAGACTAGCAAATATTTCAGCTGATCAGTTTTATGTGTCAGGTTGGTGGCCAAGTCATGACAAACTAGCTAACAAGACAGTAGCGATAAGTGGTAGTTACCTAGGCCAACCACTCTTTATCTTTGCTGGTAATCCTGTTAATAAAACCCATACCATTAATTTCTATCGCTGGGTAAGTAATGCCATTTTCGGAACAAATCTAACAACCTTTGCGGATATTCCATGTGGCGATTCAAACAAGGATCCAATGGTTAATCACTATCAACCAGAAACACTGGCCTATCACCCTAGTTCAGGAGCTGGACAAGCTTATACATTGGAAGACACTACTAACAGTCAAGGACTTCCAAAACTAGGGGGTGCAAGTGATGATAGCAGGGTCTTCATTCTAAGTGCTTTACTTATTGCAAGTGGTGGTCTCCTAGTCAGTGTCAAAAGACGTCAGGAAGAAAAATAACTAAGTTAGGATAGCAAAAAGAGTCTGGGATAGAAGTACTTTCCAGACTCTTCTTTTCAATGAGAACAAAAAACTTAAGAAATGCAGAAGCTATTATGTTAGACTAAATGTAGGAAAGTAAGTTTGAGACAATAAAAAGGAGTCATGATGACACTTGAGATAAGATTAGCCAGCTTAGATGATGCCAGTGAACTCTTGGCCATTTATGCCCCCTACGTTGAAAAAACAGCAGTGACCTTTGACTATGACCTTCCAGATTTAGAAGTATTCAAAAAGCATATGGCTCATATCTTGGAATTTTATCCCTATCTCCTTGTCCAAGAAGAAGGGCAAATCCTAGCTTATGCCTACGCCAAGGCCTTTCATGAACGTGCTGCCTATGCTTGGACCTGCGAGGCTACTATCTATGTGAAAGAGGAGGCGCGTGGTCAGGGAATAGGTCAGCTGCTCTATAGGGAGCTAGAAAATTGTCTGAAAAAAATGGGAATCCTAAGTATTACAGCCTGTATTGCTCAAAGCACAGAACAAACGCCCTATCTCAATGATGCCAGCCAGATCTTTCATGAAAAATTAGGCTATCAATTAGTGGCACCTTTCACAAGGTCGGCTATAAATTTGATCAATGGTTTCATGTCATATGGATGGAAAAGATGATCGGCAAGGCTCAGACAAATATGAGCCCTCCCTTAAGTTTTTTAGAGGTGAAACAAAATGAAGAAAATAAAAATTAAAAGTTTACAGCCCAGTCAACTCTACCTCTCACAAAAGAAATTAGATGCTATTAGGCAGTGGCTGGATCCACAAAATAATGAGCCAAGTCAAGCTATCATTGTCCGAAAAATAGCTGATGATCTCGTGATTTTAGATGGACATAGCAGAGCTTTTGTAGCTATGGAAAAAGGTTGTGAGGATATTTTAGTTGATTATGATGAAAAGGATCAGTGGCCCTACTATGAAGACTGTGTTCGCCTCTGTCAAAAGAGACATATCTACAGCGTCAGCGATTTAAAAGAAAATATCTTAAATGAGGAAGACTACAAAGAAAAATGGATCACTTTTTGTCAAAATTTACGGCCAGGGTCTTTATGAGTACTAAAAGTTTGATCAGCATAGAGGTATTTTAGGATAAGTTTATAGATTGCGCTTAAAAGAATGTAAAAAGCTTAACAGCTCCGCTTTGGAATCTGTTAAGCTTTTTTCTTAGTTTTCTTGCCAAGCAAGGGTAATGATTTCTGCTTTTTGTAAGTCAGAAGGAATAGATTCACCAGTTTCTCTTTCTAGTAAATCAGATACTTGAGCTTGGTGATCAATGACTTGCAATGCTAAAGGACACTCTTTGTCATTTGAGAGGTTGTAGGCGCGTGTCACCAGGGCATTGTCAGAGGCCCGACGCTTGAAGGCTGTTAAGGCCATTTGATCAGGTAAAGGAGCAAGATAGCTTTTGTGTGAAGCCTCTTGCCCTTGATGGTGGCCTGTTTGGGTAATGACCACAGGAACTTGTC
Organism: Streptococcus catagoni; assembly: GCF_011421425.1. Taxonomy (GTDB): domain Bacteria; phylum Bacillota; class Bacilli; order Lactobacillales; family Streptococcaceae; genus Streptococcus; species Streptococcus catagoni. The sequence goes on along the minus strand of NZ_WPCW01000001.1, from coordinate 804,932 downwards.
CCTCTTGAGCATGCCAGTAGCTGGCGAACTGGGTTTCCTTGCGGATGCTTTCAAAACTATAATGAACTTCTTGTTGGCCTAAGCACTGAGCCTCAGGTGTTGGGAAGTAGCCCCAATCCCCAAGTTCCTCAACACAACGTAGAAGGGTTAGAGCGATCGTAGATGATTCGGCTAAGACTTCATATTCGTTAAGCCCGTAGTTACCAATAGTCAGACCCTTTTCTCCGTCAAAGAGACTGACAAAGCATTCTTGGTGTTGCGGATTGCTTGGATTTTTCCAAAATTGTGGATTGGGGTTATTTGGTCGTTTGACAGTTTCAAAAATACTATCGGCATAGTGGTGGTCGGTCTCTATTTGGCTTGGGAAGAGGACGCGTAAGCGATGGTTGGTCATTTGATTGTCAAAGGTGGTTGTGAATTGAAGGCGGGGGTTACCCTTTTCTAATCGGATAAGGGTTTTTAGGGTCAGACTGGCTTTTTCTTTAGATCGGCCAGCTTGACGTTCGGTAATGTCAATGACAGCTTCCATCTCGTCTTGAAGTCGCTGGTCGGCAGATACCGGAATGTTAAAGGTCTGAATTAATGCCAGTTCAGCCAGATTAGAGGTATTGGTCAGCACTTGAAGTTTTGTCCTCCCCTTATGGGCAAAATAAGGCTTGTCCTGATCAGGCTGTCTGAAGATGTATTCGTTTCCGATGTCGCCACAGTCTTCAAACTGTAAGCAATCAGAGAAATGTTGCTGGGTGATTTTGTCGGTAATGTCTAAGAGTCCCTTTTCATTTAGGGAAATGGTTAGATATTCGTTTTCCAGCACCGCTTTTTCAACATCAAAGAGTCCTTTTTCAGTTGGACTATTTTCCTGATCACTGGCTATTAGGGCAAAGCTTTGCCAAGACATGGCTTCTAATTTTAATGGCAAGCGGAGCTTAACTTTTAGAGCAAAATAGGCTTCGCGGAAGCTTCTTTCTGGCAGATCATAATCAAAGGCAATGTCTGTTGAGAGGATCTCAGCATCCTTGACCACGTGGCCATTGGCATCAAGGACTTGAAAATGCTTGCTATGCTTAGTCACGTAATCCTTGGCCTCTTGATAGACCTCTTTAGGGAAACGCTGTCCAAAGAAGAATTTCTTCCAAGTTATACTTAGTTCAGTAATGCTATTTTTTTGATGTCCACTGGTATTGAAGGCAAGAAAGGGTTGACTGTCTTCAGGGAAATGACTGGTATCAACCGCGTCAGCAATTTGCTGGGCTGCTTTTTCAGCCAAATAGTTCCCTACTTGATAGGCCTTTTCAAAGCGGGGCATCATTTCTTGGTGGACGCTATCAACACTACAGCCACAGATAGAATCGTGGGGGTGATTTTGCATCAAGGTTTTCCAAGCATAACGCAGTTGATCATGAGGGTAATCTCCTGTCATATCATAGGCCATGCTGGCTAGGGGTTCGGTCAGATTTTCCAGTTGACGAGATACCCTGGTATTAGCTTGTTTGATATAGACACGCGCAGAAGCAGTGTTGGCAAGGGTGTACCAGCCGTCGGTTTCTTGACTGGTGATTTCCCCATAAACGGTTGATAGATCATCTGGTAATTCACTAGCCAGGTCTGCCAGATAATCTTCAAAGCAGGAGTGGACAAATTCATAGTCTGGATAGAGGTGATTAGCTAAAGCGATAGCCTCGGTAACATCTAATTGAACAGGCTGATGGTCAACCCCATTCATCATCAAGAGCTGCTTAGTGGAAGCAAAACGCTCAACATCAGCTAATTTTTGGTCCCAGTAAGCTCTAGCTTTAGCCTCATCTGTTGGGATCTCGTTACCATTACTATACCAGTTGGCAAATAAGAGGCCTAGAATACGGCTGTCATCTGGTCCCTGCCAAGCCATTTCGGAGAACTGCGAGGTGAATTTTTCACTAGTATCCACTTGATTATTAAAACCAGTAGGACGAATGCCACGTCCAAAGGCAGCGGCTTTAAGGCCTGCTTTGAGCATTAATTGAGGGGTTTGTCCCATATTCCCAAAGGTGTCTGGGAAATAGCCAAGAGGCACACTAGCTCCCCACTTGTCACAATCTTCTTTACCGATCAGCATGTTACGAACATTGGATTCACTGCTGGTTAGGAAGTCATCTTGTAAGATGTAAAAAGGTCCGATCCGTAGCTTGCCTTCTTTGATGGCTTGTCTGACTTCGGCTTCACGTTCGGGTCTTACTTGTAAGTAATCGTCTAAGATGATGGTTTGACCATCTAAGTGAAAACTATGAAAATCTGGATTGGTCTTGAAAAGGTCAAGCAGATCATCTATCAGCTTGATCAGACGCATATGATGTTGTTCATAAGCCATGTACCATTCACGGTCCCAGTGGCTATGGGAAATAATATGTACTTTTTTTCGGGTCATTCTTGTCTCTCTTTCTAAGGAGCAATGTGATAGCCTAGGTAATCTAGTAGGAGTTCACAAAACATCATGTTTGCCCAGGAGAACCACTCACGCGTGTACTTATTAGGATCATCCACGTGGAAGCCTTCATGCATGAGATGGGTGCCAGCATCTGTAGCCACTAATAAGTCCAGCATGGCCTTCTTATCTTCTTTGTCAATGGCCGTCAAGCCTTGAAGGGATAGGGCAATATGCCAGATATAATCTTCTGGGGTATGGGAGGAACCAATTCCAGCGGCAACCTTTCCTTGATAATAGTAGGGATTCTCATGGCTAAGGATGGTCTGCCTGGTTTCTAAATAGATGGGATCGTCTTTGGCACAAAAGCCCAGGTAGGGAGCAGCCAACAAGCTAGGAATATTAGCATCATCCATTATAGAATAGTGTCCCAGACCGTCAACTTCATAGGCATAGATGGCTTTTCCTTTGCTGTTTTTGACAATGGCATACTTTTCAATGCCTGCCAGAATATCCTGTCTTAGTTTTCTGGCCTGCTCAGCGATATTACTTTGGTCAAAGAGATTGCTGTATAGTTCTTCAATATAGCCTAACACTACTGAGGCAAACATATTAGAGGGGATCAGGTAACCATATTGACAAGCGTCATCACTTGGTCTAAAGCCAGACCAGGTCATGCCCGTTACTTTGACAGGTGTCCCTTTGCCCTGATGGGTCAAGGTGTCTTCTTTTCGCCAGGTGTCTCGTTCAAAAAGGTAAGGGGACTTGGCATGATCTTGCTCGACTGTCCATAAGTCAAGAATAAGGGTAATCCCTTTGTGGAAGTCTTCGTTGAAATGTTCAGTGCTGCCAGTCTCTCTATATAAGAGGTAGGCTAACTGAACGGGGTAGCAAAGGGAATCAACTTCGTATTTGCGTTCCCAAATCCATGGGTTCATTTGAGTATGATCGTTCTGGTGGCCTTTGCCATTTTCTTCTTCGTTAAAGGCATTGGCATAAGGGTCAACACAGATATAACGAAATTGGCGCTTGACGAGGCCAGCAATGATTTTTTGGATGCCTTTATCTTCTTTGGCTAGAAAAAGATAGGGTTTCATTTGTGCGGTTGAGTCGCGCAACCACATGGCCGGAATATCTCCTGTTAGTAAAAAGCTAGTGCCGTCATCATAGGTTTTTAAGGTTGTCTCTAAGGTATTAGCAAAAGAGGTTTTGAAATTTTTTGCCCAGTCAGCCAGTTCGGTTCCACAAGCCTTTTCGATTTTTTCCATAAAATCTACAACACTTTTAGGTAGGGATTGAGTCATAGGTCCTCCAAATGATATATCATTTTATTTTTTTAACTACATTATATGCTTTGGAATTTATTTTGTAAAGGTTTACATAGCGAAAATATGATGATATACTAAAGAAGGAGATCAGTATGAAAGAATTATTATATAAAAAGATATATCATTATTTGAAAGAGCAGATTAGTTCTGGCTATTTAAAGGTAGGAGAACAGCTCCCTACAGAAAAAGAATTATCAGACCAGTTTTCCGTAAGCCGGATCACTTCTAAAAGAGCTCTGGTAGAGCTAGAACAAGAAGGCTTAATCAGTCGCAGTAGGGGTAAGGGAAGTTTTGTCAATGCCCCAGTTCCTTCAGAAAGCTCTACTTCAAAGGACATCTTGTTAGTTTTACCCTTTGCCTCTGATTTTGAACTTGCAGACTATGCCAAGGGTATTATGGCTGCTATTACAGATAAGGGCTATCGCCTAATTGTTCAGTTGGTTGACCAAATCAAGCTAGATCAGTTAGAAGACTTTGCAGGTCTTATTTTCTATCCTGAAGATGTGCATAAGAGCATTGATCTACTCTATTTTTGCCATGAAAAAGAGATTCCTCTGGTCCTCCTAGATAAGAGGATACCAAGCTTTAATTTTCCTGCAGTAGTTGCTGATAACCAAAAGGGAAGCTATCACTTAACCAAACACCTTATTGAGGAAGCCTGCCAAGAAATCATCTTTGTTGGCTGTGAGTCTTTTGGAGAAGTTTCTTCTGTCAGAGATCGCTACCTGGGCTATTTAAAGGCACTTTCTCAAGCTTCGCTAAGCAGTAAGCACTGGATTAATTTAGACAATGGATCTACCAATCACTATGTTGATAGCCTTTTGGACTATATTGCTACTAAAAAAGGCAGAAAGGTTGGTCTTGTGGTTGAAAATGATTGGCTAGCTGTCCAGGTTTTGCAAAAGGTAAAGGAAGCTGCTTATCAAGTTCCTGATCAGGTAGCCATTGTTGGTTTTGATAATATTCAGGCTTCGGTCTTGTTAAATCCACAACTAACAACAGCCGCCCAGAATTATTTCAAGATGGGAAATGATGCAGCCAACTTGCTCCTAGAAATGATTTTAAAAGGTGTCAAAAGAGCTAAAATAGAAAAAGTACCAGTTGAACTTTATATTAGACAGAGTTCAAGAAGGTATTAAGAAGATAGATAAGGAGTGTTTGAAATGGTATTAGAGATCTATAAAGGTTTAGAAGCTTATCAAGAAGTTATCACAAGAGGTGATTATATAGACTTAAGATTTCCTATCAAGACAAGATTTGTTGGCAAGTTCTATCGTTTTGAAAACCAAAGTGCCCTTAAGGATAGTTTGGCCAAGGCTTCCTTTTTTGAGTGGGATAGTGGTCAGGAGGATCAATTAGTTTTCTATCATCAATTTAATAGAGAGCTAAAAGAAGATGCCTTTAGTCTGGAAATTAATAAAGATGGCCAGATTATCATAGAAACAGCTAATATGAGAGCTTTTACTTATGCCCAAGAAGCCCTAGAAAAGATTATGGACATTAAGGATAATCATTTACGGCTGCCCCTTGTCAGTATCAAGCACTGTCCTTCCTTTAAGATACGAGGTATTATAGAAGGATTTTACGGGGAACCCTGGACTGAAGAAGAAAGACTTGATTGCTTGGAATTTATTGGTCAAAATAGGATGAATACCTACATGTATGCTCCCAAGAATGATCATTACCAAAGAAAGGATTGGCGTCTCCCTTATCCTGAGAAGTGGCTAGACCACTTTAGAACCCTACTTAAGAAGGCTCAAGAATACCAGCTTGATTTTTGGTATATGATTAGTCCTGGTATGGACTTTGACTACACTAATCCTGAAGATTACAGGCTCTTAAAAGCTAAATTGCAGCAAATGTTGAATCTGGGAATTAGCCACTTTGGCCTCCTGCTCGATGATATTGATTATAGCTTAGTGGCTTCGGTAGAAAAACGCTTTAAAAAGACATCTTTTGCCCAAGCTCACCTGATCAGGACAGTCCATGACTATTTATTAGAAAATCATTTTGCTCCAGAAATAGTCATTTGTCCAACAGAATATGATAATATCTATGATTCCCTTTATCTTAAAGAATTATCAGAGGCTACGCCAAAGACCATTCCTTTCTTTTGGACGGGACCATCAACCTTAGCCAGCCAGATTTCAGAAGAAGATCTGAAGCTTATGTCTTCTATTTATCAAAGACCAATTATTATCTGGGACAATATTCCTGTCAATGACTACCAAAAGGATTATCAGCAGCTCTTTTTAGCACCCTATGTTAATAGATCACCATTTTTAGCTAAGGAAGACTACGATTTACTAGGCATTGTTTCAAACCCAATGATCAATTGGGAATTATCAAAACTTTCATTGATGGACATGAGCCACTACCTTTGGAATGCCTTTGCTTATCAGCCTGCCAGGTCATTTACGGCAGTGCTGGAGGAATATGCTGCTAGTCCAAGCATTGCAAAAGCTCTGGAAGTCTTTACTTGGCATAATGGCAATAGGCATCTGCATAGGGATTTTCCCTATGAGGTGGAAGAAGCTCTAAAGAGAAAAGATTGTAAACAATTAGATCAGTTCTTAAGTGAGCTAGAAGAAGCTTGTCAGAGCTTAAAAGAGATGCCAAATGAAAGCTTTAAGGCAAAGGTCGAACCTTGGTTGAATCGGATTGAAAAGGATCTAGACTTCTGGGAGCTTTTAAAGACCCAGGCAGACAATTTAGCTGATCACTATAAGCAGCTGCAAGAAATTCCCTACAAGACAGCTTCCGATATTCCAAGTCGTTATTATCAGCTTTATCATTTACATGAAGAGCCTATAGATCATAAGACATCTATCAGCCAAGCAACAGAAGCAGATTATCTGTAAGTAAAAAACTCTTTCAAACTAGCAAAGTCAGGTCCAGACAAATTGTTTAGGCTTAGCTTTATGACTAGGAAGAAGGAGTTTTTTTGATTAATCTGTTAGAGAGAAGGGATAGTCTGATTTTTGAACTTTCCTTAGAGCTGGTATAAGACCTAGTTGAAAGTCCAAGTGACATCCCTGCATAAGTTCTTGATGGTTGATATAGAGTTTATGATAGGGTTCTTGATTGACAAGAAGGCTAGATACAAATTGGTTTTGAGGATGATTTCCCAAGCAGTTAATGACAATCTCTTTCTGATTTTGTAAATGGATTGTTAACTTGTCTAGCTGGGGGATACCTAGAAGATACTGGCCACTTCCAGGGATCAGAGGGTAAAGGCCTATACTGTTTAATAAGTACCAGGAACTCATGCTGCCATTATCCTCATCACCAGGATAAGATCGGTCAGAAAAGGCATGCTGAAGCAAGTTCTTAATAATCAATTGACCATATTCTGGCTTTCCAATGAAATAAAAGAGATAGGGCAGATGGAAGCTGGGCTGGTTTGAGATGGCAATTTGCCCAAAATCTTGTGCAGCTAGTTCAGACATCTCGTGGATTTCAAAACCATAGGTGCCCACTGAAAAGCTGGGCTTGCTATTAGAGATTTCCACAAGTTTTTTATGAAAAACCTGCGGACCACCAAAGGCTGTGATAAGGCCTAAAAAGTCATGGTAGGCCGCAAAACTATTTTGAAAGCTTGAGCCTTCTGTATAGTCACTTCCCCAGGCGTCTGCAAGGAAGTCTTTTGCAAACTGTCCCTTGGCATCTTTGCCTCTAAGTACAGTATGTTCTTTATCAATGAGATGTCGGTAATTAAGAGATTGCTTATGATAGTGACTGGCTAAGTCCTTTTGACCCAGACTGAGTGCCACTTGACCGATACAAAAATCACTATAGGCATAGTCTTGAGTTTGATTGACACTTTCTCTGTAAGTGTTAGGAATATAGCCTAGTTTTTGGTAGTCTTTATGGCCCAGACGTCCATATTTCGGACTTTCGGTGCTTGGATTAGCTGTTGCTAACATGGCTTTGAGAAGTTGAGGCATCAGGTCTTGGCCAATTCCCTTTAAGGCTGCGTCGGCAATGACAGCATCGGCCATGGTTCCTGGCATCATGCCTCTTTCATCAGGAGAGAGCCACTTAGGTAAGAAACCCGTGTCCTTATAGCTGGCTAACAGTCCTTCTAAGACTTCCCTATAAATTTCAGGAGCAATCAAAGATAAGAGGGGATAGAGAGTTTTATAGGTATCCCAAAAACCATTATTGGTATAGAGTCTACCTCTTGTGACTGCCTTACTTAAAGTATTGTAATGAATAGCTTGTCCCTTGGAATCAATCTCATACCATTTTTGTGGAAAGAGCAGAGCCCGATAGTAGTGCTGGTAGAAGGCAGTCACCTTCTTAAAGTCCCTATCTCCCACTTCTATGCGATCTAGGTAGTGATGCCAAGCCTTTTGATTCTCAGAAAGAGCCTTTGAAAAATCCTTTTTCCCCTCTCTTTGCAGGTTCAGTTGGGCTTGTTCATGGCTGATAAAAGATGTGGCCCCACTTATTTCTACTCTTTTAAGATCCTCTTTAAAGGCAAAATAGAAAAAAGAATCTTCCTTTTCTTCATCAAAAGAGCAGGAATCTAAAAAATGGCCAATTTTTCTAGTGACAATGGGCTGTGAAAGTTGCAGGCTGACATACATTTTAAGGTCTTTGTCTTCACAGTCTGAATGGTTTTTGACATAAGCCTCAATGGTTTTACCATCTGCTGAAAGCTTCCAGGAGCTGAGACCAGCATTGTCAATGATAAAACCTAGCTGCCCCTTTTGAGCAGATAGCTGAAAGTTAAAGCAATAAGTAGAAGAGCTTGCTTTAACTTCCATGTCTCTAGCTGGATTGTAAAGTTCTATGACATGAGGCCGAAAGCTTGCCTGATCTGGACGATAGGACCAGTAATTATGAGCCAGCCCTCCTTTTTGGATAGGACCACTGACAGGTAAGAATCGAAAGCTAGAAAAATCTCCTATCCAAGGACTTGGCTGGTGTGTTAGGCGGATGCCAGCAAAAGTATGATCCTTTGGATGAAACCACCAGGAAGTGTCTTCAATCTTACTTTGTACGGCCAAGTAGTTCATAGCAAAAGGTGTTCCCGTCAAGGGAAGACAATTGCCCTCAGAGAAATGATAGCTATTTGCTGTACCATAGCGGGTATCAATAAAGTCAAGAATATCCATTTAAATTCCTTTTTAATCCTCTTTTCTTGAATGTATAAAATCAATAGCAGCGCCAAGTAAATTGGCCTCCTGTTTAAAGTGGCAGATGGCTAAATTGGGTCTATTGGTTGAGATTTGTACAGCCTCATAGATCTTGTCTAACTCTTTTTCAAGGTAGGGCAGTAAAAAGTCTGCTTGAGATACAGCACCACCAATGGCGATCAGTTGGGGATCAAAAGAATGTTGTATATTATAGATTCCCATGGCAAGGCTTTTTAGAAAAACCTGTCTTTCCGCTATAGCAAGGGGATCGCCATTTTCAGCTAAGGCAAGGATTTCTTTACCACTGTATGTTTTGCCGTCTGCTTTTTTCTGACAATAGCGTTTGGCCATAGCAACAACGGTACCTAAGTGACTGAAAATCTGATAGTCCTCGTTCATAACCATAAAGCCAAATTCGCCACCAAAGAGATGAGCTCCGTGATGAATCTTGCCATCTATGACCAGACTACCACCAACCCCTGTTCCTAAAACAAGGGTTGCCATAGATTGAGCATTCTTACCCGAACCTAGTGCGGACTCAGCAAGGGCAGCACAGTTGGCATCATTTTCCATACTAACTGCTAAGCCTAACCTTTCTTCAAGAGCCGCTGCGATTTTGAAATGGTGTATATAAGGTAATGCACTGGCTCCTTCTATGATTCCTTTTTCCTTATTAACAGCTCCTGGTAGACTAAAGGCTAGGCCAGATATGTTATGTTGAGCTTGATAACTCTTGACCTCTTCTTCTAATAATAAGTAAAAATGTTCCAAATCTTTAGGTGTAGGTCTTTGTTTTTGATGACTGAGTTTACCATCTTGGTAGAGGGCAAATTTGATGGAAGTTCCTCCAACATCAATGGTTAATAGTAGCATAATTTCAACCTCCGAAAGCTTATACAGTAAGTATGCCAAAAAAGAAATGGAATGAAAAGGCTTTCCTTTTATTCCTATACTTTGTGCTATCAAACCTATAGTTTGTGTTATGATTCCTATAATTTGTTTCTTGTTGTAATTGTAAGCGCTTGATATACTTGAAGAGAAGTAAGTAGTGACTAGGAGAGTTCGTTTAATGCATAGAAAAACCAAAACTAAAAAAAGATCCTTTTGGAAAAACGTGATTAAACATAGAACCTTATTATTGATGGTCTTACCAGGCTTTGTATGGTTTGTTTTTTTCTTCTATATTCCGGTTCTGGCAAATGTGGTGGCATTTAAAGATTTCCACTACTCTGCTGACGGTTTTATAGATAGCTTAAGGATTAGTCCTTGGGTGGGATTAGATAACTTTAAATATCTTTTTTCTTCTAAGGATGCCTGGCTGATAACCAGAAATACCATAGCCTATAATACAGTCTTTTTAGCCTTTAATGTTTTTTTTGCCATAGTCTTTGCTGTTATCATGAGTGAACTCAGAAGCAAAAAGGCCATTAAGGTTTACCATACCATGTCCTTGTTGCCTTATTTTTTATCCTGGGTGGTTATTGAATACTTTGTATATGCCTTTTTAAATCCTGATCGTGGGATGATTAATAGCTTGATCACCCAACATGGTGGCAAGCCAATTATGTGGTATTCAACTCCAACCTGGTGGCCCTTAATCCTCCTAACCATGAGTGTTTGGAAAGGTTTAGGCTACAACAGTATTATCTATTATGCCTCCATAATGGGGATTTCAGATACCTATTATGAAGCTGCTATGGTCGATGGAGCTAGTAAGTGGCAACAGATCAAAAATATTACTATCCCGCAACTGATACCGATGATGTCCATTTTGCTGATTATCAACATTGGTAATATCTTTAGATCAGATTTTGGTTTATTTTATCAAATTCCTAAAAATACAGGAGCCCTCTATGAGGTAACCAGTGTCCTAGACACCTATGTTTATAATGGTTTAACCTCCACTGGAGATATTGGAATGGCTTCTGCGGCCAGTCTTTACCAGTCCGTTGTTGGTACTTGTATCTTGCTTATCTCAAATGCTGTGGTAAGACGTATGGATCCTGATTCAGCCTTATTCTAGGAGAAAAGATGAGAAAAAGAAAAAAAATAGAGAAAGTCAATATTCGTTGCTTTGACAAGAAAACAAATGCGATTTTTACGACCCTGGTAGCTCTCTTTGCCATATCCTGTGTCATCCCATTTATCTTTGTTATTATCATTTCCTTAACAGATGAGACCTATTTGATTAATCATGGTTATGGATTCTTCCCTAAAGAGTGGTCTGCTCATGCTTATGTCTACATCTTTCAGGGAGTTATGTCACAAAAAATAATGAGATCCTTTCTCATCTCTATCTTTGTGACCGTTGTTGGGACTATTCTTAATACGACCATGACCTCAACCTATGCCTATGCCATATCAAGAAGTTACTTTCCTTATAAGAAGTTCTTTACCATCTATGCCCTTATCACCATGCTTTTTGCACCGGGGATGGTAGCTAACTACTTAGTTGTTAGCAATCTCTTACACCTAAAGGACACCCTTTTAGCTCTGATATTACCCATGGCCTTAGGACCTTTTGGTATATTAATCATGCGGACTTTCTTTAAGAAAACCGTACCTGATAGTATCATTGAATCTGCTCGAATTGATGGGGCTAGTGAATTAAAGATATTCCTAAGGATCGTTCTTCCGCTAGCTGTGCCTGGCATTGCAACCATCAGTTTATTTTCTGCTTTGACTTACTGGAATGACTGGTTTAATGCTCTTTTGTATATTCAAAAAGATCAACTGGTTCCGCTCCAGTATCTCCTAATGAAGATTCAAAGTAATCTTGAGCAACTAGCCCGAAATGCAAGTATGAGTGCTCAAGCTTCCGAAGGACTCTTATCTCTACCAAAAGAGTCTGTCCGGATGGCCATTGTTGTTGTTGCGACCTTACCAATAGCCTTAACTTACCCATTTTTCCAAAAATATTTTGTGGGTGGTTTGACCATTGGCGGCGTAAAAGAATAAACATAACTAAATTTTAGGAGGCGTTCACTTATGAAAAAGTGGCAAAAGATTTTCTGTATTGCTGGAACTGTTTTAGCAGCTTCTAGTCTGGTGGCTTGTGGAAGTAAATCATCTTCAAAAGAAGAAGGTGGTAAGCTATTAATGTATCAGATTGGTGAAAAACCAGATAATTTTGATCAATTAATGAAAATCGCAAATAAACGGATCAAAGAAAAAACCGGTATGACCCTAGACATGCAATACATCGGTTGGGGTGATTGGGATAATAAGATGAGTACCATCATTGCTTCTGGTGAAAACTATGATTTGGCCTTTGCAAATAACTATGTTGTCAATGCTCAAAAAGGTGCCTTTGCAGATTTAACAAAACTGATTCCAAAGTATGCCAAAAAAACATACAAGAATTTTGACCCTGCCTATATTAAAGGAAATATGATTGATGGCAAGCTCTATGCCTTTCCAGTAGATGCTAATGTTTATGCACAACAAATGCTTTCTTTTAATAAGGAATATGTTGATAAATATCATCTAGATATTTCTAATATTAAATCCTATGCAGATGCAGAAGCAGTCTTAAAAGCCTTCCATGAGAAAGAACCAAATGTTGCTGCCTTTGCTATTGGCCAAGTTTACAATATGTCTGGTAATTTTGACTATCCTCTAACAAAGGAACAGCCATTTGCAGTCAAAGTAGAATCAACTGGTAAGGCAAAAATTGTTAATCAGTATGAAGATGAAAAATTCCAAGAAAACCTTCGTTTGATGCATAAATGGTATCAAGAAGGTATTATTCCAAAAGATGCTGCAACAAACACAGAAGGCTATCCTTTGGAAGGAAAAACTTGGTTCATGCGTGAAGAAACGCAAGGTCCTATGGACTACGGCGATACTATCCTAACAAATGCAGCAGGTAAAGAGATTGTTTCACGTCCTCTTACTGTGCCTCTAAAAACAACTTCTCAAGCTCAGATGGCCAACTTTGTTGTTTCAAATGTTTCAAAACATAAGGAAAAAGCTGTTGAAGTTCTTGCCTTATTAAACAGTGATCCAAAATTGTTAAATGGCCTTGTCTATGGTGAAGAAGGAAAAGCTTGGAAGAAGGTAGGAGATCAAAAAATCAAACTCCTTGATGGCTATCAACCTAAACTACACATGTCTGCTTGGAATACTGGAAATAACAAGATCCTATACACCCAAGAATCCATCACTGATGACATGATTGCAAAACGTGACAAGTCAATTAAAGAAGCTACAGAATCTCCAATTCTTGGCTTTAATGTCAATACAAAACCAATCAAAACAGAATTATCTAACATTGCTAATGTGATGAACCGCTACAAGGCAAGTCTTAATACTGGAACAGTTGATCCTGATCAAACTCTTCCAAAAATGCTTAAAGATTTGAAAGCTGCTGGATGGGACAAGGTTCAAAAAGAATTGCAAAGCCAACTTGATGACTATCAAGCAAAGCAAAAATAACGTGATGATCTTAAAGAAATAGATTATCAGTGAACTATAGAGGATTGAGGGGAGCCTCAATCCTTTTTTAATAGTTATCAATGCCTATAAACTTATGTTATAGTATAGGAGATAAGACAGAAAAAATGCAGATAGGAGAGTCAGATGTCGGGAATAGAAAAGTTATGCAATGGTGTGTGGAAGATGATTCAGCTAACGCTGATCTTTCATCTATTGACCATTTGCGGTGGGATTGTTTTTGGTCTTGGCCCAGCATGGCAGACCCTCATTAACTTACAGACCCAATGGGATCAAAAAGATGCCAAAAGAGATATGAAGACCATTTTTAGCATATGGAAGGCCAACTTTCTCAAGGCTAATTATATTTTCTTCAGCTTTTTTTTGCTGCTAGGCTTCTTGTCTTATAACCTCTATTTGGCTCTTCAAATAAAAGAGATCTTCTTTTTGGCACTGACCTTTTTATTAGTGGTGGCTATTCTTTTAAGCTATCTGCTCTATATTTATATGACCTTTTACAACTGCTTTTATGAAATCAGCCTCTGGAATAATGCAAAGCTTTCTTTTATGAGTCTCTTTCTTAGTGGAAAGGCTCTTTTAACCCAGATAATCCTCACTGTAGCCGTCTGGGGAATAACTTGGCAATACAAGGGTTTGTATTTGTTTATCAGCTTTGGCCTCTTAGCTATTATGATGGATAAGCTAACAAAAGGAAATCGAAAGATTGTAGATGGTAAAGTAGATGCTTATTAAAAAATTTCTCACTAATTTTCGTCGTTACTATCATCAAGGCATATTGATCAACCGCTTGATGAAGATTTATAGTACCTTGATTGTACTCTTTTTCATTTTTAGTACCATGTTGCTTAGTGTCCTGACTATTAATTTTCAAGGGCAGACGAAAAGTAAAGAAATTACCAGAACCCTGGAAAATACAGTAAGGAACTTAGAATCTCAAAATTTTGTCACCTTAAGGGTAATGGAGCAACTCATTGGTCGAAAAGATGATTATCAAAACCTCTATGATTTTATGACCTTGAGTCAAAGTCAGTATTTTAACAGGGTGATTGATGACTGGCAAGATGGTAGAAATACGGTTCCTTTTTCTGATCAAATTGAAAGAATGTTTGATCTTTATCCGGAAATTAAAAGCATTGTTATCAGTTTGGATGACAGTAATTATTATTTGCTGGCAGATAGTGCTCGAAAAACGGGTCAATTAAAAACAGGCAAATTAACTTTTCTTAAGGGCAACTATCTGACCCGTCCCATATTAAATCCAGACACCAGAGAATTCTCAGGTAGTCTTTATATCCAATTTAAGATTCCAGAAAAAGAAAGTAATCTCAAAGAAGATGCCTATATTAGCACGGTGACCTTTGATAACTATGGCAGAAAGCTCTATCATCAGGGGAAAGAACTTCCTAAAGATCTAATTAGTAAGATTGCCACGCAAATTAAAAAGGGAGGAAGAATTGACCCTGCTAAGATCAGCAAGGACAAGGAAATTTACTATAGTGACTCCGATCATCTCTTGGCCCTTTCGGTTGTTGATAAGTCCTATTTTCTGAAAAAAATCTATACTATTATTTTTTGCTACCTTCTGATTTCAGGTTTCCTATCTTGGCTCTTATTAAAACTATTTTTCAGCCTCTTTGGGAATTATATCAATCAGGTATCTGAAATTACCTCTACCCTTGATAAGGTGGCAGCAGGAGACTTGTCCTTAAAAATTGACAATGACAATATGGAACTGGAACTCTATAATATCTCCCATGGGATTAATCAAATGCTGGATAATATTAATCAAAAGATTGCAGAAATCTATAGCTTAGAAGTCAAGCAAAGAGATGCTCATATGCAGGCCTTGCAAGCACAAATTAATCCTCATTTCTTATACAATACCCTAGAATATATCAGGATGTATGCTTTGAGCTGTCAAGAAGAGGAACTGGCCGATGTTATTTATGCCTTTGCTTCGCTTCTAAGAAATAATATTAGTTCAGATAAGACGACAAGCCTAAAGGAAGAACTAGCCTTTTGTGAAAAGTATATATATCTCTATCAGATGAGATACCCGCAAAGTTTTGCCTATCATGTTGTTATTGATGATAGTATAGCCAACTTTGTCGTTCCAAAATTCATTATTCAACCCCTAGTGGAAAATTATTTTGTCCACGGTATTGATTACGAACGTTATAACAATGCCCTCAGTATCAAGGCCTTAGACAAAGAAGATCATATTTGCCTTTTGATCACAGATAATGGCAGAGGCTGTTCTAAAGAAAAGATGGAAGAGCTCATGGCAAACATGAGTAATTCACACCTAAATTCAGAACGCTCCATTGGCTTGTCCAATGTCTATTTGCGGCTGATAACTTATTTTAAAGATCGAGTTCTTTGGGAAATCAGCCAATCCTCCCAAGGTGGTTTTCAAGTCATGATTAAGATTAGAAAGGAAAGCTAATGTATAAGGTACTACTAGTGGATGATGAGTATATGATCTTACAGGGCTTAAAGGTCATTATTGATTGGAAAAGCTTTGGTTTTGAGGTGGCAGCTACGGCTAAATCAGCTAAGGAAGCTTTGGACTATCTCAGTAAGGACAGCTTTCATGTCTTAATATCTGATGTTAACATGCCGCAAATGTCTGGTTTAGACCTGATTGAGGAAGCTAAAAAACGGCAGCCTCAGTTGCAAACCATGATCTTATCTGGTTATCAGGAGTTTGATTATGTTAAAAAAGCTATTGAGTTAGAAACCAAGGCCTACCTTCTTAAACCTGTGGATAAAAAAGAACTTGAAGAAAAAATGGCTTCTTTCAAAGCTTATTTAGACCAGCAAAAAAAGGAAGAAGATAAAAAGGACAAGTATCAGGAAATTCTGATCAATTACTGGTTACATGATGAACTCAGTGAGAAAGACTACCTAGAGCTGATCAATAAAAAATACCCTAATCAAGACTTAGATTACACAGTCTTATACCTGCACTATAGGGCCTATGAGCAGGGGCTAAACAATTTTTTCCTGAAGCAAAATCAATTATTGAATGTCATTCATAATGAAGAAAAACAAGAACTCTTTGCCATCTTAGTTGGAAAGCGACAAGAGGCAAAGTCCTTTGTTAAGAACCTACAAAAAAGCTTTACTTCCATTATTGACCAGCTTGTCCTGGGTGAAACTGTTGAAGACTGGGAAAATGTTTATGAAAGTTATAATCAAGTGCAAAAAAGCTTGTTTTTCAACCAAGAAATATCAAGTAGAGACTCACAAAGCTATTCTAAAATTGATATTGCAGATTCTGAACTACAGTTTCTTTCCTTTAACAAAGCCCTGATGATTGGAGACAGGCCAACCATTATCCGCAAATTAGAAGCTATTTTTGAGGAAATGAGACTAATGGATTATACCCCAGAGGATGTCAAGCATGTTAGTTTTCTGCTCTTCTTAGACATTTATCGGAAGTTTCCTAGCTTAGACAAACGCATTTATAATGCCATGCTGGAAACCATTCATGAGAGTTCACAAATTAATATGTTAAAAGATGCTCTCCTGCGTGTTTTAGAGGTAACAAAGGAAGACAAGGCCAAGCAAAAAAGGTATTCAGCCTTGGTGTCTGAAGCCATAGCCTTTATAACCAATTCCTATGCAGAGGATTTGAGCCTTAAATACATTGCAGACCAGCTGCATGTTAATGGGGTCTATCTGGGGCAATGCTTTAAAAACGAGACCAAGCAAAGCTTTGCTCAATACCTGAACCAGATTAGAATTCAAAAGGCGCAGACCTTGTTACTCTATACCAATGATTCTATTAATGAAATTGCCTACCAAACAGGCTATAATACCAACCATTATTTTATTAAGATCTTTAAAAAATTAAATGGTCTATCTCCAAAGGAATTCCGAGACCAATATAAGAACAATTACCAATCTATTGAGAAGACATACTAGCTAGGTTATAAAGATGATGAAAAATAATAATTGTGATGATCAAAACTGCTACAATCGAACTGTACAAGTGATTGAAAAAGAAGGTCGTCATCAGGATTTTAATGATCACTGGCGTTTCCAATTTGGGGACTTTGATCAGCTTTTTTGTCCTGATTTTGATGACAGCAACTGGGAAGAAGTTAACCTCCCCCATGATTTTAGTATTAATCAGCCCTATACAGCAAATGCAGAAGCAGAAAGTGCTTATAAGTTAGGAGGAGTGGGCTGGTACCGTAAAACATTTTTGGTAGATCAGCATTTGTCAGGCAGTGATTTCAGTATAGAGTGTGATGGCTCTTATATGGAGACAGAAGTCTATGTGAATGGTCACTACATTGGAAAACATCTTAATGGCTACCTGGCTTTTTCCTATCAGATTAGCGACTTTATTAACTTCGGGGGCGAAAATACCATTGCCATTAGGGTAGAAAACAAGATCCCCAGTTCCAGATGGTACTCCGGTTCAGGCTTGTACCGGCCGGTCAGTTTATCCGTCTTAGCTAAAGTTCATTTTATAGAAAATAGTTGTCGTATTCTATGGCAGAACTCTCAAGACTATGTCAGCCAAAAGGATAGAAATTTACAGTGTGATCTTTTCTTTCAAATAGCAAAGCTTCCAGCAGAAAGTTCTAAGCTAGAACTTTTAGTAAGTGTCAAAGAAAGCCTCTACTCTGAAAAAAGGGACAAGCTCATTTTGCAGGACTATAAGCTGAGTCTCAATCGCTTGCAAGAAAAAAAGACCTGCCAAGTTAATCTGGATTTGGGGTCTGTCAAGCTATGGTCTCCAGATCAGCCCTATCTTTATACTTTTGAGCTTCAATTGAGGGATTCAAAAAGAGTCTACGATTGCATAAAGGTAGAAACGGGCTTTAGAAAGCTTGATTATTCCTCAGAAAGAGGTCTCTATTTAAATGGACAAGCCCTTAAATTAAAAGGAGTCTGCCTTCACCATGATCAGGGTGGCCTGGGAGCATGTGCCTACAAGAATGCCTTTGAACGGCAATTAGAACTCCTAAAAAAGATGGGAGCAAATGCCATCCGGATTGCTCACAATCCTGCAGCTAGGCAGATGAAAAAGTTGGCTGCCCAACTGGGATTTCTTATTCTTGAAGAAGCTTTTGACACCTGGTCTTATCCTAAAAATGGTAATGATAAGGATTTTTCCAAGTATTTTCATCAGCAGTTATCTCCTAGGGATAGTCAGTATCTAGAGGCTAAAGTGGCAGCTGAGACCACTTGGGGTCAATATTGCTTGCAAAATATGATAATTCAAGGCATTACTAACCCTGCCATCATTGGCTGGTCTATTGGTAATGAATTATTTGAAGGTATTTCAGGGGATCCTTCCCACTATCCTCAATTAGCAGAAAAGCTTATTAAGTGTGCTGAGGAAATTGATGGTTCTCGTTTTTTGACCATTGGGGATAATAAGATTAAGGATACTAGTTTTTGCTGGCATAAGGAAATCTCTGCAATCTTTGAAAAGCTCAGTCAGTCTAAGCAAGTTCAAGGGATGGTGGGGCTTAACTATGCCAAGGGCAAAGAATATGATCGCCTGCATAAGGAACACCCAAAGTGGTTTTTATATGGCTCTGAAACGGCTTCCGCTGTTAATTCTAGATCTGTCTATATAGAGCCTGATAAAGAAGATGGCAGTCAGTATGAGTTAACTTCCTATGATCTTTCAACAGTGGCCTGGGGAGCCTATGCTAGTCAGGCCTGGTTTGATGTTATTAGTAGAGACTTTATAGCAGGTGAATTTGTCTGGACTGGCTTTGATTATCTTGGTGAGCCAACACCTTGGAACAATATTAGTCCAGGAGTCACTGCTAGCTGGCCTTCACCCAAGCATTCTTACTTTGGAATTATTGATACAGCTGGTTTTCCAAAAGATTCTTATTATTTTTATCAAAGTCAGTGGGCAGAGCATATCAACACCCTCCATATTCTGCCAGTATGGGACGATAAGGTTGTCCAGCTGCAAGAAGACAATCTGGTTCAGGTCCATGTCTACTCCAATGCCAGCAGCGTGCAATTGATCTTTGAAGATGAGAGAGGCCGACAGATTGATTACGGCAGAAAATATTTTACCAAGGTGAAAACAGCAAGTGGTCATAGCTATCAGGTGCATGTGGAGGATAGCTCTTCTGAATTGCAGGCTGACAGCCTCTACTTATCTTGGCAGATTCCTTATCAGAGGGGAAAGCTCTTAGCCTATGCTTATGATCATTTGGGAAGACTGATTTCAGAAACTTCAGGTAGAAAAGAGGTCAGTCATTTTGAGTCGGTAGACCATTTGGAATTGCTAACCTATAAAGATTACCAATCACAGGAAGATCAGCTTCTTTATCTGACAGTTAATCTTTGTGATTGTGACAAGAAACTGGTTATTAGTGCCGACAACCTGATTGAAGCAGAGCTCAGTGGCCCAGCAAAATTGTTGGCACTGGACAATGCCAACCCTACTGATCATAGCTTGTACAATGTTTGTAAGAAAAGAGCTTATAAAGGAAAGCTCCTTCTTATCATTCAACTCAGTGGACAGGCTGGCCTAGTGGAGCTGAAGCTTAAAAGTCCTGGTTTAGAAGGTATCTCTTATCAGCTAAAAGTTGAGTCTCCTTTAGCAGCCAAAGCCTCTGTTTGTGCCTACCCAGTCCATCATCACTATGATTTCAAGGGAGAAAGGTCTTACCTGGATCCCTTGGCTCAAAGCCCTAAAGAAAAAGCAGGAGCTTATAAGCAGATTAGCACCTATGATCAGCCAAAGACCTACTATCATCAGATTGATAGTCTTCAGAAAACCTATCAGTCAACACTTTGGCTTAAAGATTATGAAGAACCTATCTTACCAAAATATTTCCAGCCCCAAAGTAAGGATGCTGGTAAATTAGGCTTAATTTTACCCATCATATGGGAGGAAAGATCTGGTCAAGATACCGTAGCAGTCTATCAGGGCAGGGCTCAATTTTTAGGGGAAGAACTAGCCCTAGAGCTCGCGGTTAAAAGGCAAAAAGAGGTTAAGGTGCTGGACCGTGATATCAGCTCCCTAGCTAAAAAAGAAGTTAGGAAAGTTAAGGAGCAGATCTATGTTCTGTCTTATCGTTATGACACAGTTCAATCTATTGGCGCAATTGGACTTAAGGATAATGACTACTTGAAAGAAAAGGAAGTTACCCTCAGATTGTATCTGGCAGAACAAGTAAAGGGACAAGAAATGACCATTCTTGCTAGTGCCTTTAACCAGGAACTGATTTATCAATTTGAAGAGACTTATCCAGCCTTAATTATTGAAATTGAACTCTCAAGTAAAGAAGAACCTGATAGTAATCACTTTAGCCTGTGGACCTTAAAGGAAAAATAAGAAAAGTCCAAATCTTCTAGGATTGGCAGATTGAAGAAAAAGTTATTTTTCTTCAATTTTTTTGTGTCCTATTTTCTCTTGATACTTTTTTAAAAAAGCCGTTTCCCTTGAGATTTCAAGCTTTTTTTGATCTTTAAGGACAGCTGACTTGAGCTTATTAAGATAATTGAATTTTATTATTTTTTTAACAAACATTCCTAACTTGAAAAAATACGTTATAATAAAAGACGGGTTTTCACCAGGATGGAGTGGTTTTAAGGGGAATATCCCGTTTTTAAGTATAAAAAGATGAATTGTTTTTAAAATGAAGGAATTATCTGTTCGTTTTAAACTTTGTAAATAAGAAGTATTAAGGAGAAACTTTAGATGAAAAATAAGTATGTACCAACCATAGGTGCACTTTATGTAAACTATATTTTTCAAGGGATTGCAAGTATTATCATTTCCCAGAATATGTCTATTTTTGAAGGGAGATGGCAGGCTTCCATTAGTCAAATCACTTTAGTGATCAGTGCCATTGGTTTTGGTAGGGTACTAAGTGTCAATATTGCCGGCTTTCTCTCGGATCTTTTAGGAAGAAGAAAAGCAGTGTTACTGGGAATGTTTTCCTATGTCTGTTTTTATGGGGGCTTGCTCTTTGCTCAATCCTATTGGTTAGCCTTCTTCTTTGCTATTTTTGCTGGTATTGGAAACTCTTTTTTAGATACCGCAACCTATCCAGCTGTTGTTGAGTCTTTTGAAGAACACCATAACAATAGTGCCTTGAGTGTTTTAAATAAGGCTTTCATTTCAATGGGACAATTTTTTCTACCTATTGTAACCAGCTTCCTCTTAAAAAATCATTTTTATTTTGGTTGGACGTTTCTATTTGTTATCCTCACCTTAATCATTAATGTTTTCTTTATTGTCAAGCTTCCTTTCCCTAAAGATAAGGTGAAAGAAAAGAACAAACCTTCAACAGAGCAGCTAGCTGAAGCTGAACTTCCTTGCCCTCAGTCTCGTTTTTCTATTGAAGGTATCTGTCTACTTATTTTTTCACTGGTTTCTGTTTCCTTGTTTAATATCTTTATTATTTGGATACCTACTTTTGCAGAAGAAGTTGTGGGTATTGCTAAGACAGATAGTCTCATGTTTGTCAGTCTCTACAGTATCTTTTCTTTCATATCTGTCTTTGTAACGTCTATCATTATTAAAAAAGGTGTCAACATCCTTGCTTTTATGACCTTTTGTACCAGCATGTCGGCCTTGGCTCTATTGATTATGCTCTTTGTTCCTAATATCTGTACTTTGGTCTTTGCGACTTTCTGTATTGGATTTTTTGCGGCAGGTGGGATATGGCAGCTGGGTCTTACCATCCTATTGGACTTTTTCCCACAAAGAAAAGGCCTTGTGACCAGCTATTATTCCCTATCTACCTCCTTATCTGTAATGGGAACACCTTATATCACAGGTATCCTAGCCGAAGGAGGTATCCAATCAGTCTTTTATCTGGTAGCAATTCTAGCTATTCTAGGTTCTTTTGTCTTAACCATAACCTTTTTCCGTTATAAAAAGGTCTTCTCGTCAGAGAACACAATTGTTGGTATCCAGTAAAAAAGGAGTATTTTTATGTCAGAACGTTTATCAGGACACACTTTACTTATTTCATTGATTGCAACGCCTATACGCCATAGCCTTTCTCCAAAGATGCATAATGAATCCTTTGCAAAGCTTGGCCTAGACTATGCCTATCTTGCCTTTGAGGTGGGTAATGAAGAATTAGCAGATGCAGTTCAGGGCATTCGTTCCTTAGGGATTCGAGGTTCAAATGTATCAATGCCAAACAAGCAGACCATTATTCCCTACCTTGATGAAATTTCACCAGCAGCCAAACTTGTAGGTGCTGTTAATACGGTTGTTAATAAAGATGGTAAGGGACACCTGGTTGGTCACATAACTGACGGTACAGGAGCTGTAAGAGCTCTTGCAGAAGAAGGTGTTGATATTAAAGATCAAATCATTACTCTAGCAGGTGCTGGCGGTGCAGGGACGGCCATAGCTGTACAGCTGGGCTTGGATGGCGCTAAGGAAGTGCGCATCTTTAACCAAAAAGATGACTTCTATGCCAATGCAGAAAAAACAGTTGAGAAAATCACTAGTAAAACAAGTACCAAGGCTAGTCTATCTGATCTTGCGGACCAAGAAGCCTTTAAAAAATCAATTGCAGAGTCTAGTATTTTTATTGATGCCACTGGGGTTGGTATGAAGCCTTTGGAAGATCAAAGCTTAATTACAGATCCAGAAGTCATTAGACCAGACCTGATTGTTTTTGATGTGGTTTATAGCCCAGCAGAAACAAAATTATTGAAATTTGCCAAAGAACATGGTGCCAAAAAAGCCATTAATGGACTTGGCATGATGTTATATCAAGGAGCAGAAGCCTTTAAACTCTTTACAGGGGAGGAGATGCCTGTAGAATATATAGCTGACCTACTCTTTAATGAGGAGAAAAAGTAAAAGTTTAGCCTCGATCCTAAGATCTTTGAAGCTAAGAAAATCTGGGATCATTCTTTTGCTATAGCTAATTTCAAGCCCTATTGAGGGCTTTTTTTGTAAGCTGTCATTAGGCTATGATTTATATTCAAATAGTTCTGAAAACAGAAAGACTGAAAGCATACTAATGGCTTTTTTAATCAAGATGCTTATTGAGAAAATTGTGATATACTAGATAGAGTTTATAAGGAGGTTACTGTGCTTGATATTTTAGTAAAGGCAGGTGCTTTTGTTCTAGCAGTTGTTTTAGGTTATATTTTTAAGCTGAAAGGACTTGTTGGGGCAAGTGAGGGGAGAGCTCTCTCGAAAATTGTAATGAATCTGACCTTGCCAGCTGCTTTGTTGATTTCTGCTAAAGATTTAAAAATAAGTCTCTTTTTATTAATCCCTGTGTCTCTAGCCTTGCTTGGGAATTTTCTCATGTTAGCTTTAGGTTTTTATAGGGGACATAAGAAATCAGCTGTGCAAAAAGCTCAAGAGACTGTTCAGCTAGCAGGCTATAATGTTGGTAATTTTGCCTTTCCCTTTGTTCAAAGTTTTTTTCCAGCAAGCTATCTTATCTATGTCATTCTCTTTGACACAGGAAATGCCTTGATGGTTTTTGGAGGGAATTATGTAGTAGCAAATGCAGCTAGTCAGCTAGGACATAGGATGAGACCAAGAGATGTTCTCAAAAAACTCTTATCTTCAGTTCCTTTTTGCACCTATTTAATTTGCTTTAGCCTGTCTTTGCTCAAACTTAAAATACCATTACCTCTTCTATCTATAGCTAAAATTGCGGCTGATGCTAATCCATTTCTGGCCATGTTTGTTTTAGGTAATATGGTTGATTTTCAATTAAGCCGAGCTGCTTTCAAAGAATTGTCTGAACTTTTGACTATTAGGGTTCTTGGAAACGGTCTACTTATTGTTTTGGTCTACCTTTTGCCCATTGATCTAACCATTAAAGAGATGCTAAGCATTTGTCTAATGGCCCCCATTGCCGTATTAACTCCAATCTTTGCACGGGAATTGGGAAGTCACAGTCCAACCCCAGCAAACATTAATTCACTAACCATTCTAATCAGCGTGTTTATGATTACAGCTTATATTTTACTGATCTAGAGTAGCAAATATAGAGAAGAAAAACTGCTAGCTTAAGCCAGTTTTAAGGCTGAAGGTGTTTACTTAGTGAGGCTGGCGCTTTAATGATAAAAACCGAAGATAGTTGATTTGACCACAAGAGAGAAAAGGGATTTTTTTATGTTTACACATTTTATTAACATGATTTTGACTCAGTATGGGCTTTTTGCTTTTGCTATTATATTTTTAATTATTTTTATTGAAACCGGACTGGTTTTCTTTCCATTCCTACCGGGAGATTCTCTTTTGTTTATGACCGGAGCCTTTATTGCTAAAAGTCTTTATAATCCCATCCCTTTTCTTATGCTCTTAGCAGTGGCAGCTATTTTAGGTGATTATGTCAACTATAGCTTAGGGCGCAAGTATGGACTTTCTTTACGGAAGTTTCCATTTTTAGGTAAGTTTATCAAGGATCAACATATCAGAGAAACAGAGACTTTTTTTAGTAAGTATGGCAATATTGCTATTTCTTTAGGAAGATTTATTCCTATTGTCAGAACCTTCATCCCCTTTATCTCTGGGATTGGAAAGATGGATCGAAAGAAATTCTTAACCTATAATATTATTGGTGGTCTGGCCTGGGTTGTGGTTGGTCTTCTTGCAGGCTACTTCTTTGGCAGTATCCCCTTTGTTCAAAGACATTTTGAAATGATCATGCTAGCCATTATCTTTGTATCTGTTTTACCCCTTGTTTTTGTCTTTCTTAGACGACAAAGAAAAAGAGGCTAAATGCGTAAGCCTCTTAGAATATAGATGAAGTGATGATTTCTCTTGATCATCACTTTTTTAGTTGATTATTTCTCAAAGAAATCTTATGACAGGCAAAGAGAAGTGCGAACGAAGTGAGTCTCCAAAGATAGTTTTCGCCGTGGTGTTAGTAGCTGAAAAATTCTTTAATTTTCAGCTACAGGGAAGCTTTGAGCCCTAGGGCTCAAAGCTTAGGCATAGAATTTCTCCGTTTCCTTAAACAGTCACTCCCCTGACTGTTTAACCTATTTTCCCCACCACCTAAGAAAAGTATCAAAAAAGTAAAGACGAGAACTTTTTCTTCAATCTTTTTTTATTTGTGGCTCAAGCCTTTTTTCAAGGACTTGTAAAAGCCAATGTCATCAGTTTGAAGTATTAAACCAGAATAGGCCTTACCAATATAAATGGTTAATGCCAGGGTAGACAAGACTAGAACCCCTAAAGAAAGGATGCTTTCGGCCTGTGAAGCGTAGCCATTTATCAGACGGATAGGCATAAAGAAGGTAGAAATAAAGGGTAGGTAAGAACCAATTTTTAGAACTAGTGCATCTGTACCTCCTTGGCCAAAGGTAAGGGCGCCAAAGAAGGCAACAATGATGAGATATATAGGAGGTTGTGCTGCCTGTCCTGCTTGCTCTGCTCTGGTAACAAGAGAGCCGCATAAGGCTGCCAAGACAACATAGATAAGAACTCCAAAAATTGCAAAAAAGATCATGGACCAGTCTAAATGTTTCAAGGTGCTTGATAGAATTGGTTTTATACCTTCAAGCATCTTCCGTGAATTTTCTATTTGGTTAGCGACTTGGAAGATAAGATAGGCACCTAGGATATAGATTCCAACATGGGTCAGAATAACAGATAAGATACCTAGGATACGGCCATAAAAG
The DNA here is from genome assembly GCF_011421425.1 of Streptococcus catagoni. Lineage (GTDB taxonomy): Bacteria > Bacillota > Bacilli > Lactobacillales > Streptococcaceae > Streptococcus > Streptococcus catagoni. Next base: position 778,986 of record NZ_WPCW01000001.1, on the reverse strand, counting down.
TATTTTTCAGCAGGGATACTGGAAAAAATGACTTCCATAATTTTTGTTCCCTTTTCAGAAGCAATTTCTTGCACAGTCTGAGAGGCGTAAATCATGATGATAAAGTACATGATAAATGTCAGTCCAAAGAATGAAATGTATTTACTGATCTTATTGTAATTGAATTTATTTTCTTTTTGGCTAATTAATTGGGGCTTCTTAGCTAGGTCTTTTATTTGACTAGGACTTAACTGAGCTTTTTTGAGATTTAACTGATTCTGAAGAGGAAGAAGTACCTGTTGGAACTGTCCCTTCTGACGGTCTGACATCTCTTCTTTACTATGGTAGTTTGCAATGATAGAACCATCTTTTTCACTAATAGCCAAAAAGCCTGAAATCTTCTCTTTTTCTAGGGCTTTTTTTGCTGCCTCAGCGTTTTTGTAAGCAAAGCTAGTGTCAGGAATGGTTTTAAAAGCTTCTTTCACTGATGGATCTTCTGCAATAATAGCGATCTTGTCAGTCTTTGCTGCAGAACTTCCGCTGATATAACCTATACCTAAGGAAAAACCAATAAAGATAAAAGGTGATATAATCATCAGAAAGAAAGACCAGGATTTAACTTGTCTGAGATAGGTTTCTTTTGTAACAATTAGAATTTCTTTCATGAACTTGCTCCTGACATTAATTTAAAGATTTCATCAATTGATGGGGCTTGTTGATCAAAAGTTTCAATGTAGTGACCATCACTTACTCTTTTGAAGATTGCTGGGCCAGCTGATTGATCTTCCAAGATAAGTTTCCATTTGCCCTGATTGGTCTTATGGTAAGATGTCACTTGCTCCAGACTTTGCAGGGTGGATTCAGCAACTTCAGATGATAGATAGAGTCTAGTCTTGCCAAAGGAATCTCTGATTTCTTGAATGGATCCGTCTAAAACAATCTTTCCATCGTCAATCATGATCAGTTGGTCACACAATTCTTCCACATTGGTCATGACATGATCAGAAAAGATAATAGTGGCACCCCGTGCCTTTTCAGCAAGAATAATTTCCTTGAGCAGTCCTGTATTGACTGGGTCTAAACCGGAGAAAGGTTCATCTAGGATGATTAAATCTGGTTCATGAATGAGCGTGATAATCAGTTGCACCTTTTGTTGATTTCCTTTTGAAAGACTTTTGATTTTATCTCCTATCTTTCCTTTAACATCAAGTTTTTCCATCCAAAAGGGAAGTTTTTCACTGATTTCCTTTGAAGACATTCCTTTAAGGCTAGCCAGATATTTGACTTGATCAAATATGGTTAGTTTAGGCATGAGACTTCGCTCTTCAGGCAGATAACCTATTTTGGAGTAGGTTTTCTTAGTGATGGCTTGATCATCTAGTGTGATGCTTCCTTGATAAGTGACGAAGTTTAATAGGGAGTGAAAAAATGTTGTTTTCCCAGCTCCATTTTTACCCACGAAACCACAAATACTTCCTGAATTAATTGAGAACGAGTTGTCTTTTAAGATGGTCTTCTTACCATAGCTTTTAGACAAGTGGTCAATTTTTAACATCCTATACCTCCTAAGTAAGTTGTAAAAACCTCAGTCTTTATAAAAAGTATAGTCTACTTTACATTTTCTGTCAAGACGCTTCTTATCCTTTGAAAACCGCAGAAAAAAGCCCTTAGAAATAAATGTTCTAAAGGCTTTGTCTTATTCGATGCCACCACCGAGAATCGAACTCGGAACGAAGCATTACCATTGCTTTATTATACCATTTAACTATAGCGGCTACCTTTCTATAATACTATAAGATTCTTTGCTGTGCAAGACTTTTTTTCATCTTTGAAAAAATAGTCTTTCTTAGGAAATCTTATTTCAGTTTTGATCCTGAGAGAAGGTACTTTTGAAATAGAATGACATTTTGAGTCTCTGTCGTTGTACAAAGCGCACAGCTGTGGTAAAGTTAGAATAGTCTTTTTAGGATCAGATGATTTTAAAAGATCTTTATAAAAGTTTAGGAGAAAAAAATGAAACAACAACATAAATCTTGGCGAGTCCTCATGGTGCTCTGTGGCTTAGCAGCGGCTTCCATTGGGATTTCTATTAATACGTCAGGAGTTTTCTATAGTGTCGTATCGCAGGATCTAGGAATCTTACGAGGATCCTTTGCATTCAATATGACTATATTTTCACTGGTTAATGCCATTGCTGGCCTATTTGTCACTAATTTTTTAAAGGAGCTTAACTTTAAGTTATTGCTGACTATTTCCGTGGTTATAGGAATCTTATCAACTGGACTGATGGGAATGTCTAGTCATCTGTGGCAGTTTTACCTTTTAGCGGTGATCAGAGGTTTTAGTGTTGGTATGTTTTCAATCATGACTCTAACTCTCATTATCAACTATTGGTTTGTTGAAAAAAACGGCTTGGCTACTAGTATTGCTTTTAGTTTTAGCGGCATTACAGGTGCCTTGATGTCACCGATCTTTGCAAAGTTTATTCTGTCACATGGTTGGCGGATGGGTTATTGGCTGCAAGCTTTCTTTATTTTTCTCTTTTGCCTGCCAGCCATTTTATATCCCTTTAAAATTGATCCTGAAAAAGAAGGTTTGAAAGCCTATGGTCATAAGGAAGAAAAAGGACTAGAGAGTGATGATATCAAACCCTTTAACTTTAGCATTAGTTTTCTTGCTGTTATCATCTTTGCGGTCTCTTGTAGTTTTATCTCAAGTATGACTCAACATTTCCCAGGTTTTGCTGACAGCATTGGCTTGAGTGTTACGACTGGGGCTGGTTTATTGTCTATGGCGATGATAGGAAATATCCTTTCTAAGTTGGCTGTTGGTTACCTCAGTGATAAAATTGGTGCTATTAAAGCCTCTTGTGCACTGATTATTACAGTCCTAGTGGCTATCTTCCTGCTACTTATTAGTAAGAATCCAGCTCTTCTCTTACTAGCTGCTTTTCTTTTTGGTTCAAGCTTTGGTGTTATAGCAGTTTCTATTCCTCTGGTTACCCGCCATATCTTTGGTTTTCAAAATTATGGTAAGGCTTATCCCTTGATCAATTTTGCTACCAATTTTGGAGCAGCCATTGCCTTTTCTATTATTGGTTACATCTTTGACTTTACCAAGTCTTATTACCCAGCCCTTAGCTTTTTCTTATTCTTATTAGTCATTTCCATGTTTTCACTCTTTTATGCCAATAAACATGCTCATTATTAGGAGGTAAAGGAATAATGTCAGTAGCTTTTAGTCCAAAAGGGCAAGCAATGCCAGAAAAGACAGTCAATATTCCGCTCAGCGCTTTTGACCCTATTGAAGGGACAGAGGTTTACTGGTTGGGAAATGCTTCGATCTTAATAAATAGTTACGGTACAATTCTTTTAATTGATCCTATTTTGGATAGTTTTGATATGCCTTTACTGATTGACATGCCCCTTGACTCTAAAAGCATACCTAAGGTTGACAGCCTTTTGATTTCACATGTAGATAATGACCATCTCAGCTTTGAAACCTTAGCTCATATCAAAGAAAACACAGCTTCCTTTCATGCGCCAGCCTATGTTGCTTGAAAGAGGCTTTGCTACCAAAGAACATGCTGTGGGTGCCAGTTTTATGGTTAAGAATATCAAGATTACAACAACGCCGACGCGTCACAACTGGCAAAATGAGATGAGCAAGTACAATTACCGTCAATGGAGAGAAGAAGAGTACCTGGGTTTCTGGATTGAGACAGTTGACGGAACCATTTGGTTACCAAGTGATAGTCAGCTTTTAAAGGAACATTTAGACATGCCAAATCCTGACATGATCCTCTTTGATTTTTCTGACAATAACTGGCATATCACCTATGAGGGAGCTATCAAGGAAGCTAATGCTTATCCAAAGGCAGATCTTCTTTGTATCCATTGGGGTTCCAGTGATGCACCCACTTGGAACACCTTTAATGAGAATCCCAAAGACCTCCTAGAAGACGTGATTAATCCAGAACGTATTCATGCCTTAAATGTAGGGCAAAAGCTAAAACTGACAAGAAAGTAGAAAATAAGGGATCAAGTCCCTGTAAAGTGAAATAATATAAAAAAGACAAGCTGACCTAAAAGGAGTTTGTCTTTTCTTTTTCATTTTTATAGGCCATCAGCCCTTAGATCGTGAGGCATGCGTTTGAATTCACGTTTTAAAAAGTAAAGTGCTGAAACAAAGGCGATCAAATCAGAGATAGGAGCAGCAAACATGACCCCTTCTACTCCCATAAAATGAGGTAGGATAAAGAGTAGGGGCAGTAGGAAGATAATTTGCTTGGTCAAAGATAAGAAGGCTCCGATTCCAGATTTTCCAATGGATTGGAAAAAGGTTGTTGCCGAAATTTGGACACCATTTAAAAATACAAAGAATAAGAAAACGCGGACGTATTTCATTCCAAATTGAAAATAAAGCTTAGAACCTGTACCAAAGAGCTCAAGGAAAGGTCTGGTTAGAAGTTCAAACGAAGTAAAGGCGACAAGCGAGATGATAATGGCTGTTTTTAACATCAATTGGGTTGTTTCTTTAACTCGTGCTAAATTTTTAGCTCCGTAGTTATAGCCCAGAATTGGTTGTGCTCCTTGTACCAAGCCGATAATGACTGCAATAAAAAGGGAATTAATTTTCATTACAATGCCAGCCACTGCAATAGCAATATCACTGCCATAGACAGACTGTGCTCCAAATTTACGCAGCATATTGTTGGTCACAATTTGTATGATCAGCATAGAAGCTTGAAAAATAAAGGAAGAAGATCCAACAGACAAAATGTCTAAGACAATCTCTTTACGAATTTTAAAATCATTGGCCTTAAGTTGGACGGATTTAAATTTTCTAAAATAAAGGCCCATGTAAATAGCAGAGCAGATTTGGCTGATTAGGGTGGCTAGGCCAGCCCCTTTGATTCCCCAGTGTAAATAAAATAAAAAAATGGGTACCAGGATCGTGTTTAAAATAGCTCCGAAGATAATAGCCATCATAGAATAGGTTGGGCTACCGTCTGCTCTGACAAGAGGATTAACACTCATAGTGAAGAGTAAAAAAGGAATGCCAAAGGCAGTCATGGCTGTAAAATCCTGAGCCAGGGTCATGGTGGCATCAGTTGCCCCAAATAAAAGTAGTAAGGGTTTAATAAAGATAATGACTAGGATCCCAATCAAAAGTCCAACTGAAAGAGATAGGCTAATGGCATTGCCAACAAATTTGCTAGCCCGATCAACCTGACCTCTGCCCAGTGATAAGTTGAAATTAGAAGCTCCGCCTAGGCCAAAGGTTAGACCAAAGGCCAAGCAGATGATGGTCAAGGGGAATGCGACACTGGTAGCGGCGTTACCAAGATAACCAATCCCATGGCCGATATAGATTTGGTCAATAATATTATAGAGTGAACTGACCAGGTTTGCTGTAATAGCTGGCATAGCCATAGCAAAGAGTAATTTTGATATTTTTTCTGTTTGTAGTTTGTTAACTTGCATGCATACCTCCTTTTTTTATTTTGTTCTTACTTTGGGTTCTTTTAGTAATTTTAGAAGCAAGGGTCTGAGGGTTTGAATTTCTTCTGAGCTTAATTTAGCTGTAAAGCTTTTTTCGATTTCCTGGCTGGTTGCTAGAATTTGTTGCTTTGCTGAGTCCGCCTTATCTGTTAAAAAGATCAGTTTAGACCTTTTATCAGTGGGGTGATTTTCTCTGCTGATCAGGTCTTTTTTTTCTAAATTCTGTAAGATACCTGTGACAGTTGGGTTGGTCATGCCAAAAAAATTTTCTAAATCAATCTGCCGCACACTTCCTTCTGGCTGGAGGCAAAGATACTTTAGAACCTTGAATTGACTTGGTGTTATCTTATCTGCTGATAAGATACTACTAGCCTTGCGGTCAAATTCTAGACTGGCCATCTTAATTAAAACGCCTATATGTTCGTGCTTCATTCTTTCCTCCTAAAATACATAGCTTCCTATGCAACCTAGATATTATAACACAGACTCTTAACTTTTTCTAGCATATTGTCTAGGGGAATGGCAGAAAAAGCCCACATATGTTATAATCTATGAGATAAATAGGAAGGTAGGAAGCATGTCTTACGAAGAAGAATTTCTAAAAGATTTTGAAGAATGGGTCCAGACCCAGATTCAAGTTAACCAAGTTGCTATGACAACCAGTCAAAGGATAGCTGAAGAAAATGGTGATCAAAGAGCCAAGGATGCTTTTATTCGTTACGAGAGTAAGCTAGACGCTTATCAGTTTATGCTTGGTAAATTCGATAACTATCGACAGGGTAAGGCCTTCCACGACTTACCAGATCAGCTATTATCTACAAAAAATTATTGAAGAAATTGAGGACAGTCATATGGCAAAAGGAAAAAATAATAAAAAAGCATATAAAAGAAAGTTAAAACGCCAAGGCTTGCTAAAAACAGTTCTATCGAATGTTGAGCAAACTGTCGAAACTGTGATTGAGTCTGGTAAGGCAGCAGTTCAAACTGCAGAAAAAGTGGCAAGTAGCACCTATGAAGATCTCAAAAAAGAGTTTACAGGAGTTATTTCGTCTACGGAAAATGAAAAAGCTCCTCTTACTTTAGAGGACTTCTCAGCACTTCCAGCTCTTGAAGGGATTCGTGCTAATCTGGTTGAGACATTATATAATAGTGGTATTAAAAGCTCAGAAGATTTTCAAACAGTTGCTGAAGAAGATATTCTTAGCTTAAAAGGGATTGGCCCAGCAACAGTTAAGAAATTGAAAGAAAATGGTGTTAGTTTTAAAAACTAGGTCATTTCTCGTTGCTTAAAGTCTTGAAATCTGTTAAACTATTAGCAATCAGAGGTCTTTTGAGTTTGTTTGTTACAGAAAGCGGTGGTATTGAGAAATCCGTACAAATGTCAAAAGTTGTTGCTGAGGCTTACAAGTAAAGAGATAAAGTCGCAGATTCGTTCAGTAATCTGAAACAGTGGTGGTACCGCGGATTAAGCAATCAATTCGTCCCTGTCTAGCTAAGCTAGATGGGGATTTTTCTATGATTTAACTAAGCTTTTCCTTATCCACAAAGTCTTTTAGCAGCAGCCTTTGTAGTGAAAATAGCCCTTCTTACTGACCAGCCAAGGTCATTAAAGAGTAAATCCCAATAGTTAGGAGACTAGCCTATGATGAAAATAGTAGGAAAATATGATAATAATCTCTTGCCGACACTAGAAACAGACAGGCTGATTCTTAGACAGCGGACCTTATCTGATGCTGAGGATATCTTTGCCTTTGCTAGCCTAGGTCAAGTCACCTATCAGGCGGGCTTTCCTCCCGTCCCAACTGTAGAAGAGGAAATCAACTATTTGCAGACTATCTACCCAGCTAATCTGGAGAAGGAAGGACTGCCTTCTGGCTATGGTATTGCTTTAAAAGATGACAATAAGATTATCGGCTCTATTGACTTTAATCACAAGCGTGCAGATGATGTCTATGAGATTGGTTACCTGCTCCATCCTGATTTCTGGGGACAGGCTTATATGCTTGAGGCAGCCAGAGCTCTTATAGAATATGGCTTTACAGAGCTTCATTTGCATAAAATTGAAGTTGGCTGTTTTTCTTATAATAAGCAAAGCCAACGGGTTGCGGAGAAATTAGGTTTTAGCTTAGAAGGCAGGATCCGCGATCGTAAAGATCCTCTGGGAAGACGGACAGATGATCTCAGATACGGCCTCTTACGCTCTGAATGGGAGAGCAAAAAATGAATCTTGTTATTATAGGTGCTCAGGCTTCTGGGAAGATGACCATTGGTCAAGAACTGGAAAAGCTAACTGATATGACACTTTTTCACAATCATGAAAGTATTGATTTTGTTCTTAAATTTATGCCTTGGTCAGCAGATGCGACTGAATTAATTCAGAAGATCCGCTTTGATTTCTTTGAAAGTTTTGCAAAGACAGGACAGGGAATGATTTTTACAGTTGTCATTGATTTTAATTCGCCAGATGATGTCTGTCTCTTAGAACAGGTACAGGCTATTTTTCATCGCTATGGTAGAGAAATTTGTTTTGTTGAGCTAGAGACTGACTTAAGAGAAAGACTTCGCCGAAATAAAACAGAGAACCGTCTTAAGCATAAGCCATTGAAGCGAGATCTAAAGTGGTCTGAAGATGATATTTTAAAGACCATGGACTTTGCCCTCTTTAATCCTAAAGAGGCTCCCAAGAAACTTAAACATTATCATAAGATTAACAACACCCATTTGTCAGCTAAAGAGATAGCAGAAGACATTTATCAAAGATTAATAGAAATTGAGGAACACCAATGAAAGAACTATCACCAAAATACAATCCAGCTGAAGTTGAAGCTGGGCGTTACCAAACTTGGCTTGACCAAGATGTTTTTAAGCCTTCAGGCGACAAAAAAGCTAAACCTTACTCAATCGTTATCCCACCACCAAATGTAACTGGTAAACTTCACCTTGGACATGCGTGGGATACAACACTTCAAGATATCATCATCCGTCAAAAACGCATGCAAGGCTTTGATACTCTTTGGTTACCAGGGATGGACCATGCGGGGATTGCGACTCAGGCTAAAGTAGAAGAACGTCTGCGCGAGCAAGGCATTTCTCGCTACGATCTTGGCCGCGAAAAATTCTTGGAAAAAGTTTGGGACTGGAAAGATGAGTATGCCTCTACTATCAAGGAACAATGGGGCAAGATGGGAATCTCAGTTGATTATTCCCGCGAACGTTTCACCCTAGACGAAGGTCTTTCAAAAGCCGTTCGCAAGGTCTTTGTTGACCTCTACAAAAAAGGTTGGATTTACCGTGGTGAGTTCATCATTAACTGGGATCCGGCTGCCCGCACAGCTTTGTCCGACATCGAAGTTATCCATAAAGACGTTCAAGGCGCTTTCTACCACATGACTTATATGTTGGAAGATGGCTCGCGCGCATTAGAAGTGGCAACTACCCGCCCAGAAACCATGTTTGGGGATGTGGCTGTAGCTGTCAACCCAGAAGATCCTCGTTACAAAGATTTGATTGGCAAAAACGTTATTTTACCAATCGTGAATAAGCCTATCCCAATCGTTGGCGATGAGCATGCTGATCCTGAATTTGGAACAGGGGTTGTTAAAGTAACACCGGCCCACGATCCTAACGACTTCCTAGTTGGTCAACGCCATAACTTACCACAAGTTAATGTTATGAATGATGACGGAACAATGAATGAGCTTGCAGGCGAATTTGCTGGTATGGATCGTTTTGATGCCCGAAAAGCAACTGTTGAGAAATTAAGACAACTTGGAGCTCTAGTTAAAATTGAAGAACGTGTTCACTCAGTAGGTCATTCTGAACGTTCAGGTGCCGTAGTTGAGCCACGTTTATCAACCCAATGGTTTGTGAAGATGGACCAATTGGCAAAAAATGCCATTGCTAACCAAGAAACAGAAGACAAAGTAGAATTTTACCCACTACGTTTCAATGATACCTTCATGTCTTGGATGGAAAATGTCCATGACTGGGTTATCTCACGCCAATTATGGTGGGGGCACCAAATCCCAGCTTGGTACAATGCTGAGGGTGACATCTATGTAGGAGAAGAAGCACCAGAAGGTGATGGTTGGAAACAAGATGAAGACGTTCTTGATACCTGGTTCTCATCTGCTTTATGGCCATTTTCAACTATGGGTTGGCCTGATACAGAGGCTGAAGACTTCAAACGTTACTTCCCAACATCAACATTAGTTACTGGTTATGACATCATTTTCTTCTGGGTATCACGCATGATTTTCCAATCATTGGAATTCACTGACCAACGCCCATTCCAAAACGTTCTTATCCACGGTCTAATCCGTGACGAAGAAGGACGTAAAATGTCTAAATCATTGGGTAATGGTATTGACCCAATGGACGTTATTGAAAAATATGGTGCAGATAGCTTACGTTGGTTCCTATCAAACGGCTCTGCTCCAGGACAAGACGTGCGTTTCTCTTATGAAAAAATGGATGCCAGCTGGAACTTCATTAACAAGATTTGGAACATTTCCCGTTATATCCTCATGAACAACAAAGGCTTGACATTAGAAGTAGCTGAGAGCAATGTGGCTAAAATTGCTAAGTCTGAAGCGGGGAATGTGACTGATAGATGGATTCTTCACAACCTTAATGAGACTATCGTCAAAGTTACGGAGAACTTTGACAAGTTCGAATTCGGTGTTGCAGGCCACATCTTGTACAATTTCATTTGGGAAGAGTTCGCCAACTGGTATGTCGAATTGACTAAGGAAGTGCTCTATTCCGAAAATGAAGCCGAAAAAGTGATGACCCGTTCTGTCCTTCTTTATACATTGGACAAAATCTTACGTCTCCTTCACCCAATCATGCCATTTGTGACGGAAGAAATTTTCGGACAAATCGCACAGGGCTCAATCGTAACGGCGGCCTATCCAGTCGTTAATCCGGTTTTTGAGAATCAAGCTGCGCACAATGGCGTGGAAAGCCTTAAAGACTTGATCCGTGCGGTTCGGAATGCGCGTGCAGAAGTGAACGTTGCACCAAGCAAGGCCATCACAATCATGATTAAAACTTCTGACAAAGAATTAGAAAACTTCTTCACGGACAACACCAATTACATCAACCGCTTTACAAATCCAGAGAAATTAGTTATTTCATCTGACATGGAAGCACCAGAGTTGGCCATGACAAGCATCATCACAGGGGCAGAAATCTACTTGCCACTAGCAGATTTGCTCAACGTCGAAGAAGAACTAGCTCGTCTAGACAAAGAATTAGCCAAATGGCAAAAAGAACTAGACATGGTCGGCAAAAAACTTGGCAACGAACGCTTCGTCGCCAACGCCAAAGCAGAAGTCGTCCAAAAAGAACGCGACAAGCAGGCGGATTACCAGGCGAAGTTTGATGCAACGAGTGAGCGTATTGCTGAAATGCAAAAACTTGTTAAATCTTAAAATTCATCTGATACGGCGTTAGCCCTCCTTGCAGTACCATCAGTACTGTCTGCGTCGGGCTGCCTTGTCTCAGATGGAATTTTGAAGATTTAATAATTATGAACAACTTTCACTACGGCTTTAGAGGCTCTTGATGGACCATCAGTCCTATCTTCGAGCCTCTGTATTGTATTGAAAAGTCGTTCATTGAATTAGTCAAGTCATCATTTTATAGGTTTTATATATAAAAGAGTCTTATCCTTTAACTATTAAGTTTGTGGATAAGACTCTTTGTCGTACTGAACTGATTTTAACTGATTTAACTGTAACGGCGTCGGTTTTTTTGATTTATATATAGTAGAAAATATGAAAAAGTCCTTACATCAGATTTAAAATCTAGGTGTTAGGACTTTTTGTCATATATATTTTGGATAGATGATTTCTTTATTTTAAAAACGTTAGCACTCAATAATTTTATCTTTTTGGGCATTGAATAAGTTACTTTTATCTTTAAGGAAATTAACCAATTCCAGATTGTTGGCTTGGTCCTCTATAATCAAGGCTTGGTTACCATTTACAGAAAGATATAAATTACTTTTTGTTATGATAAGACGATAGATATCAGTATAGTTATATATCATTTCACCGTTATCTTGTTTGATTTCAACAGAGTCTTCAAAAAAGGAGTAATCAACAACTTTATTTTGAAATATTTTAGATTGATTATAGTATCTTTTTGCTTTAAATGAAATGAGAAATTTAAAGAATAATGGAAATGCTATACCCATGACTACTAAAAAAATTAAATCTTCCATTTTCCTGGAAATAATAAATTGGATAATGATTAGTGCTAAAAATCCATAATACCAAAGTTTAATTTTTCTGAGTCTAACTTTGGTAAAAACGCGATTCATCTCTAAGTAAGTATCTAGTGTAAATGTCGACTGAGCGTGATATAAAATAGGTTGATTTTTCATGATTACTTCATTCTTTACATATTATATTATCATAAAACTATTATATGAAATTCTTATGAATCACGTATTTCCCTTTGGTGATTTTCAACAAAAGGAGATAAGAATAAAGTAACCATCAAGCAAATGTGAGATTCTATTTATTCAGTTCAAAATTTTATTTGTAATTAATAAAAGTGATTAGTTAAAAATCGTCATTCTGTTGACAATTTTAAAGCTTATTTTAAAATAAAACAAAAGGGAACTACTAACAGTTGTTTCCCGTAGGACCGTTTTAAAGACGGGATGGATAAATCTAGCAGTAAAACCGCAACTCATTACCCGACAAAGTAGAAGAGGCAGTTTTTACTGACTTATTTTCTTTTTGAAATAGAAAATAGGGTCAATAAAAGAATGCCAAAGTTTATCATAAGCATTTGGGCATGAAAAAGACTTGAACTAAAATTTGTTCAAGTTTTTTTGTTTTAATCAATTTTAAGTTGCTTGGATTTTAAATCAATGAGTTTCTGAACAAGGTCATCTGATATGGTCCAATCTTTTTGGAATGTTGCAAGAAATTCATTGGACATCCAATTTTGAATTTCTTGGATAGTAAAAGTTTGGATAGTTCTATTATTCATGGCTATGAATTTACTGATTACCTGTTCCTCCTCTGGTTGCACTCGATATTTAATTAAAATTAGCTCATAGGTCTCAATTTTATATTTGAAACTAATGTCATCAAGAGCCGACATCATCCAAGAAAGTTCTGTCAAAATTTCTTCTTTAAAATTGTCATTAATTAAGCCAGCCATAATAAAATCTCCTTTAAAGTTTTTTGAGAATTTTGATTATTTTTATTACTACGATTATAACATGATTAACTAATTTATGTGATTTAAGTAATAAAAATATTGCATTTTATTTTTGTTATGACTATAATGATTATGTTTCCCAATTTGTCAAATTAAGTTAGACAGTTTCATTTGACTCAGAAAAACATGATAAGGTGTTTGATAACCTAGCGATTTTCTAGGAATTAGATTTCTCTTATTTACTATTGAAGTTAAGACTTGTTGACTCAAATCAGAAAAATCCATTTGCTTTGGTAAACCATGTCTACGCAGTAGTCCGTTGGAGTGTTCGTTTAGTCCTCGTTGACCTGGACAGCCAGGATCCGCAAAGAAAATGTCAATGTCATAATCATTTGAAATAGATTTCCAGTTAGAAAATTCTTTACCACAATCAAACGTAATGGATTTGAAAATATGTTTTGGAAATTGGGACATCCATTGGTGGATAGAGTATTCAATATCATTAGCTTTTCTTCCATTTGTTTTTAGTGTGATGATAGCTTTTGAGAGTCGCTCAACTAGGGTGATAACAGCACTTTTATGATGTCTACCAACAATGGGATCACCTTCTAGATGTCCAAATTCAGACTCAAATTCAGGGTAAGAATGAGAGCGTTCACGAATGGTTCGTCGAAAGGATTGCTTTCCTCGTTTTTCAGAATGCCCATTAGGTTTACGTTTACCTTTCCAAGGCATTGCTTCAACAGAGAAAACACCACGATTGACTAAACGATATAAGGTTCTCATAGAGCAGGTAATACGATCAGGAAAGGTTCCTTTGATGACATCAAGACTCCAATCTTGTTTCAAATAATCTTGGATAAACCCCTTTTCATCTTTAGAAAGTGAGACCCTCCGACGCCCACACCGAGCTTTATTGGACTTATAACAGTGATAATAATCACTAGCAGAATTGCCCTCTTTTAGAAATGTCACCACTTTATGGATTGTTTGCCGACTTCGTTTAAGAGACTGAGCTATTTTAAGAACAGAAACTCCTTCTTCAAAATATGCCTCTATCATAACAAGTTCATTTGTGGTAAGATGAGTATAGGTCATTTATGGTAGTTCCTTTCAGACAAATGTGGTGTTTATCTGAGCCTATCATAAATGACTTTTTCTGTCTAACTTATTATGACAAATTGGGAAAAATAAATAAAGCGGTTACAAATTGTGATTTTTTTATTATAATAAAGATATAAAAACTAAAATGAAATAATTCCTTATAGACTTATCTACAATTTGGAATTAAGAAGGTGACACTATGATTATTGGACACTATGATGCAAAACTCGAAAAGAAGCAGTCTTTAGAAGACCATCTCTTTAATGTAGCTATTGATGCTAGAAATTGTTCGGCAAAAATACAACAAGGGGATGTTCTTTTTTTGATGGGTTTATTTCATGATTTAGGAAAGGCTCATCCAGATTTTCAAGATAAACTCTTAAATAATCCAAAGCGTCAGGTAGACCATTCATCGGCAGGAGCTTATTATCTATTGCTGAAGATTCAACAGTGTTTAATTCCTCAAGGGATTTCGAGACAAGATTGTCAAGCTTTTTCAGAAGTCATTGCTTACGTAATTTCAGCTCACCATGGCATGTACGACTTATATGATAAAGAGGCAAGTCGCTCGCAGTTTAATCGCTTGATGGAGAGGATTACAAAGTTTTGTGAAAAAGCGGAATTTGAAAAGACGATTCAACCTTTTGCGACTGATTTAGAATCACAACTGCCAACCTATGGTTATGATCACTTAGAAGATTTAATTGCTAGATCTTATGATAATTTTAAAAAGGCTTTAGTTAAATTACCCTACAAAGATGATACGGAAAAAGATTTTTATCTTGGAGTTTTTGTTCGTCTCTATTTATCATTTTTGAAAAATGCAGATATCCTGGATACGGTCAATGCCTATGAAGCAGTTATCCTACCTTCTAATGAAGACGAAAATCAAGGGCGTCGTGTTAGTTATCTTCAATCAGTGGAGGAACTTTATCAAAAATTTGGAAAACCCAGCAATGACTTGAATCGTGTCAGAACCACGATTGCTGAGAGAGTTAAAGAACGTGGTCAAAGTGATTCTCCAGGTATTTATCGTTTGAACTTGCCAACAGGTGCTGGAAAAACCAAAGCAAGTCTTCGCTATGCCGTTCAACAGATGGCTCATCAACATAAAAAGCGTTTTTACTATATTACGGCCTTTCTATCTGTTTTGGAACAAAATGCTAAAGATATCAAAAGTATTATTGGCGAGAATGGTGTCTTGGAGCACCATTCCAATGTTGTCAAAGAAAAGGCAGTTAAGGAGATTGATGCTGAAACGCGCGATCAAGCTATGCAGGAATACTTGCTTGATAGTTGGGATAGTCCAGTTGTTTTAACCACTATGGTTCAATTTTTCCAAAGCTTATTTAAAACCAAATCAGCCAATATCAGACGCTTTTCCAATTTGGCTAACAGTGTCATAGTTCTTGATGAAGTTCAATCCCTTCCTATTGAGGTGACAAGTCTCTTTAATTTGATGATGAATTTTATGAGCTATGTCATGAATTGCACTATTATATTATGTACGGCCACTCAACCAGCTTACGATTATGATAGTTTGGAGCATCAATTGGTTTATGGCGGGGAAATGGCAGAGCAGGCAGACATTGTTGCTCTAACAAAAGAAGAGAGACTTGTTTTTGAACGGACAGAACTTAAAAAGCTAAAAGAAGATAGTAGCAAAGCAAGCTTGTCAGAAGTAGCAGAATATGTTTTAGAGCAAGAAGAATCTGTCTTGGTGATACTAAATACAAAACCAGCTGTTTATCGCTTATATCAATTGTTAAGTGAGCAAACAGAACGTCCTCTTTATCAATTATCTACCAATATGTGTCCGCAACATCGTCTAGATACCATAGCTGAGATTAAGGAGCTGCTCCAAGAAGAAGTTCCCTTGATTTGTGTCAGCACACAATTAATTGAAGCGGGTGTTGATGTGGATTTTGCCCAAGTTGTCAGGTCCTATGCTGGGATAGATTCCATTGTTCAAGCCAGTGGGCGCTGTAATCGTGAAGGGAAACGACATTTGGGGCAAGTGACTCTTGTTAATATTAAGAATGAGGAGGAAAATATTTCTAGATTAACAGAAATTAAGAACAAGAAAGATGTTACTGAGACTATTTTGCATCATCAGCCGTCACCAATTGACGTCTCAGTATTAAATGATGAGTTCTTCAAACGCTATTATGAGAATAATAGTAAAGCTATGGATTATCCGCTTGGGCATAATCAGACGGCTTATGATTACTTAAGTCATAATCAGTTTGCAAGACTTCAATTAAAAGGGATGCTTCGCCAATCATTCAAAACAGCTGGTCAGAAGATTGATTTAATCAAAGATGACAGTATTGGTGTTTTTGTTCCCTACGGGGATTCAATCGAAATATTGGAAGACTTTGAGAACTTTTTAGCGGATCATTCGTACCCTACTTTTGAAGACTACAGCTACATTAAAGAAAAAATGAAAGCCTTACAGCTTTATACTGTTAATGCTAGAGAGAATTCGGTATTCTTAAAACAAGCTAAATCTTACCTAGACGGGCGAATTTGGATTTTACCACAGGAATTTTATGATGATAAGATGGGCATAAAAAAAGAAGCAGATAGTTTACTCATTTTCTAGAGTAACAAAACCCGCTTTCTATAAAAAACAAACTAATTTCAATCCGCATAGATTATTCTATGATCTATCTTGAATTTTATCATAATTAGATGATGAAATTCAAGATAGAAAAATAATTTTTCTAGTTAGTTTTACATAGTAATATGTAACCGGTTGCACAAAAGCAGAAGAAGTGTTATAATTAAGTTATCATTTTAATTAGAAGGAGGCTACTTGTTGACCGAAGATGTTTTTCATTTTCTTGAGACAATTATCATTCAAGTGCCAGCGATTTTAATCGCTTTGGCTAATTTGATAAAAGTGATTTCTGAGAAAAAATAATTCTAAAAATAGAGGGCCCTTTTTTAGAATTGGAAAAAACAGTTTAAAATGAGTAACCTAACCAACAGAAAGGAGCAAGAAGGTGTTTCGATCTCGCAATTTTTATATTAGAGTGAGAGGAGATCTGGCTCTATTTAGCAACCCGGCAACTAAGGGAGGTGGAGAACGTAGTTCTTACTCGGTTCCGACTCGCCAAGCTCTACAAGGCATTGTTGATGCTATTTATTTCAAACCAACCATTACTAATATCGTCACGGAGGTTAAAGTTTGTAAGCAGATTCAGACAGAATTGCACGGTGTTAGAGCTTTGTTAGCGAATTATAAAGCTGACTTAAGTTATGTGTCCTATCTCAGCGATGTTGAATACCTTATTAAGTGTCATTTTACTTGGAATGAGGATAGACCAGACTTAATGCATGACCGGAATCCAAATAAGCATGAAGCTATTATGGAGCGTTCTATTCGTAAAGGGGGTCGTAGAGATGTCTTTTTGGGAACCAGAGAGTGTCTAGGATTAGTTGATGCCATTAGTCAAGAAGACTATGAGCAAGCTGAGGTTGCTTATGCTGATCAAACCATTGATTTTGGCATTATGTTTCATTCCTTTAAGTATCCAAAAGATAAATCTGAGTCCCTGAAATCCTATTTTACACATACCGTTATGGAAAATGGGTGTATTCATTTTAAGGAGCAAAAAGATTGTGAGATTATGAATACCTTATCCAGTTATGCCTTTAAAACACTAGGCCAGGTTAAATCAGTAGATGAAGAATTTGCCATTTATCAAACTGATGAAAATGCTGAGAGAGGAGGTAAGTGATGGATTTCTTTACATCCTTATTAAAAGCCTATGAGGCAGCAGAAAAAGAAAATTATGTCGATAATCCTCAAAAAAGTGGCCCAGTTTTATTACCGATTTATCATACAAGCTTAAAGTCTAATGGTAAAAATGTTATCAGAGTAAAGCTGGATAAATCTGGAGAATTCATATCAGCAGAATTTTTAGGGGACAAGGAGGTTCTTGTTTTCCCTGTTACACTGGATTCTGTAGCAAGATCGGGCAAAAATCCTGCTCCACATCCACTCGTTGATAAGTTTTCTTATTTTGTATCTGAGGTTAATCAAGTGCAGTATGATACTTATCACAAGCAGTTGGATAATTGGGTGAAGGCTTGTCCAGAAGGCCAGGTTAAAGATTATTTAAAGCTAATTCAAGAGGCTATTTTACAAGCAGATTTTTCAGGAAAAGTTATCAACTCCTTAATGAGTGAGCCTTACCTCCGAGATGGGCTGCTATTGACCTATGACTTAGAAGCCAAAAAACCAAGAACATTGGATTTATCAGCATGTTTTTTAGAATTTTCAATAGTTGATTATATTGGATATAGAATGGTTTCAGTTACAAACTTTACAGAACTCCATCAGGCCTATATTGCTTATGTCGAATCTTATCAAGAGAATTTGATTTTATGTAATATTAGCGGTCGAAAAGAAGTGTTGGCAACTAAACACCGTGGTTTACTTGGAAACTCTAAGTTAATTTCTGTTAGTAATAATAATGAGGCCTATAAAGGTCGCTTTAAGGAGCGGGACGACGTCTTCACTGTGGGTAATCAAACTTCAGAAAAAATCCATCTGATGGCCAAATATTTTTTGGAAAATGAAAATACCCATACTTGGCTTGGTGGTGAGCAACAGTTAATCAATTGGTTTAGTGATGATTTAACTAATGAGAGTCAGCTAACAGTTACGAATCCTATAAACAGTCTCTTTAATTATGACAATGATGAAGATAAGCAAGCAGAATTCACCGTTTCTCAAACCAATAAAGAGATTGGAACATCATTCATCCGGGGAGAGAAACAATTTTCTGATTCCTCAAATTATTATGTCGCTATTATGAATAAAACGAGTAATGGCCGAATTTCTTTAAAATATTTTAGAGATTTACAGGCTTCCAGTTTGTTAGAAAATCTGGGAGTGTGGGAAGGTCGTTATTCTTGGGAACGGCGACGTAAGGATGGGTCTTACGCTGATTATACACCGAGTTTGATACAGATTATTCTAGCAGCTTATGGTGTTGATCGTGATCGTTTTTTGGAATTAGACAATGATCATTTTAAGAGTGATCAATTTCAAAAATTAGTGACTAACTTGATTGACGGCAAGCCGGTACCATTTTCAATTGTCAAAAAACTTGAAGAAAACATTAAGCAACGTCAAAAATATTCTAAACACTGGTACCAAGTACAGCAAGTGAGTCTTGGTATTTTACATAAACAAAATGGGGAGGAATTGTCACCAATGCTAGACCATACTAATCAAAATCGTTCTTATCTTTTTGGGCGATTGTTAGCTATATTTGAGTTGATTGAAACCTTACGGTATAAGTTAGACAATAGTGACAGTGGTCGTATAACCAATGCTGAGCGCTACTGGACAGCTTATACTGGGCAACCAACCAAACTTATGATGCTGTTAGAAAATAAAATCAAACCTTATGAAGAAACCTTGAAACTCAATAGCAGGGGTTCTTGGAGTAAGCTAAACAAAGAAAAAGAAGAGATTATGCAACTTCTGACCCCGCTGTTGGAAACAGAATCCATAGAAAAACCTTTGGATTATCGCTTTATGTTTGGTTATTACGCTGAGAAAAAATTCTATTACACAAAACAAGAAACATTAACAAATGAAGGTGAGGAATAGCTTATGTTAGAACACAAAATTGATTTTATGGTAACAGTTGAAGTACGTGAAGCAAATGCAAATGGTGACCCATTAAATGGCAATATGCCTCGTACAGATGCTAAGGGCTATGGTTTGATGAGTGATGTTTCGATCAAACGTAAAATCCGTAATCGTCTCCAAGATATGGGACAATCTATCTTTGTTCAAGCCAATGAACGTATTGAGGATGATTATCGTTCTCTTGAAAAACGTTTTTCTGCTCAATTTACAAAAAATGATAAGGACGAAGACATTGAGAAAAAAGCAAATGAATTATGGTTTGATGTTCGTAGCTTTGGACAAGTTTTCACTTATTTAAAGAAATCAATTGGAGTTCGTGGTCCGGTGTCAATTAGTATGGCTAAATCTTTAGAGCCTATTGTTATTTCAAGTCTTCAAATTACACGCAGTACCAATGGTATGGAGGCAAAAACTGATAAAAGTCGTTCTTCTGATACCATGGGAACCAAACACTTTGTGGATTATGGGATCTATGTGATTAAAGGTTCTATTAATGCACACTTTGCTGAAAAGACAGGCTTTAGTGCTGCAGATGCAGCCTTAATCAAAGAAGCTCTTATCAGTCTATTTGAAAATGATGCGTCATCTGCACGTCCTGAAGGTTCAATGCGTGTTCGTCAGGTATTCTGGTTTACCCACTCAAGTAAGCTCGGCAATGTTTCAAGTGCACGTGTTTATGATTTACTGATGGCTGATAAGACTAAGCAAGATAAAAATACTTATGAAGATTATGATATTCACTTAGATCAAGAACAATTGGCAGTGTATCAAGCTAAAGGGTTAGAGGTTGAAATCCTAGAAGGAATCTGATATGGTCTATGCAGAAGATGATTATCTCATGTTATCTGGGATTCAGCATTTTCAATTTTGTAAGCGACAGTGGGCGCTGATTCATGTAGAGCAGCAATGGCTTGATAATGAAGCAACAGCTCATGGCCAGATTTTACATACAAAAGCGGATGATCCTTATATCAAAGAAAAGCGAAAAGATTTCTTAGTCTCACGAGCCATGCATATCTCTTCAGCAAGACTTGGACTATATGGCATTATGGATGTGGTTGAGTTTTATAAAGATGAGGCAGGTGTTTCTCTCAAAGGGAAGCGAGGTAAATGGCTTCCTAAAGTAGTTGAGTACAAGCGTGGAAAGCCTAAGAAGGACACACGTGATATTGTTCAATTAATAGCCCAAACGATTTGTTTAGAAGAAACTCTAGGTTGCCATATTAGTGAGGGATGTCTCTATTACCATAGTGTCAATAAGAAGATAAGTGTTCCTATAACAGATGATTTGCGACAAGAAGTTGAGCATCTATCTACTCAAATGCATATGATTTACAATGAAAAGAGACTGCCTACAGCCGAATATTTCAAGAATTGTAGGCTCTGCTCTTTGGTTGATATCTGCAAGCCTCGCCTTAGTAAAAAGACCCCAAGCATTGCTAACTATATAGCGGAAGCTATTAGCCATGAGGATACTCTATGAAAAAATTATTAAACACTCTTTACTTGACTCAAGATAATTTTTATGTGACTAAAGATGGTGACAATATCGTCATCAAGCAAGATGGTGAGGTTCGGTCACGATTTCCTTTTAGAATCATTGATGGGATTGTCTGCTTTTCTTATCTTGGAGTTTCTCCTGCCTTAGTCAAATTGTGCACAGAAAATCAGATTAATCTTTCTTTCCATACACCTCAGGGGCGTTTTTGTGGTCGTTATGTGGGGGCAGCTAATGGGAACGTTTTGTTGCGTAGGGAACATTATCGATTGTCAGATCAAGAGTGCTCTTTGGACTATGCAAAGCGGTTTATTCTTGCTAAAATTTCAAATTCTAGGAAATATTTATTGCGCTTTAAACGTGATCATCGTTCCCAAATTGATAGTCAACTCTTTGAAGAAGTTAATAGTGAGTTAGTCTGGGCTTTAGAAATGGTTCAACTGGCTGATAATAAAGACTCTCTAAGAGGAATTGAAGGTCAGGCAGCTAATCAGTATTTTCGAATTTTTAATGATTTAGTATTGACGGATAAGAAGACTTTTTACTTCCAAGGAAGAAGTAAGAGACCGCCAATGGATTGTGTCAATGCCTTACTATCTTTTGGATATAGTTTATTGACCTTTGAATGTCAGTCTGCTCTAGAATCGGTTGGTTTAGATAGTTATGTGGGTTTCTTCCACACAGATAGACCAGGTCGTGCTAGTCTGGCTTTGGATTTAGTAGAAGAATTTAGATCTTACATTGTTGACCGTTTTGTTTTCTCAATGATCAATAAGGGGCAGTTGACCAAGAAGCATTTTGAAGTCAAAGAAAACGGTAGCATTTTATTAACAGACAAAGGCAGAGCTATCTTTATTGACTTATGGCAAAAGCGCAAGCATAGGGAGGTTGAACATCCTTTCACCAAGGAAAAAGTGAAGTTGATGTTATTACCTTATATTCAAGCTCAGCTATTAGCCAAAGCTATTCGTGGTGATTTAGATAGCTATCCCCCGTTCATGATTTAGGAGGTAGATCTGATGATGGTTTTGGTCACTTATGATGTGAATACAGAGACTAGTTCTGGTAGAAGGCGGCTTCGTCAGGTGGCTAAATTATGTGTGAATTTTGGTCAACGTGTTCAGAATTCTGTTTTTGAATGTTCTTTGTCACCGGCTGAATTTGTGGAAATGAAACATGGTCTGACGCAAATCATTGATATTGAGACAGATAGTATTCGTTTTTATTTGCTGGGGAAAAATTGGCAGCGCCGTGTGGAAAAGTTAGGACGTTCGGAGTCTTATGACCCGGATATGGGTGTTTTATTGTTATAAGGAGAGTGGCATGCGAACCTTACTTACACAGTAAATAAGGGCTTGCTCGCGCAAAAAAATACCTATTTTTAGAGAAAAGAGGCCACAAACGCTGTCAAAAGTATCAGTGAAAGCTTCTAAAAACTCTATAAACTGTGCTACTTGGCGCAGTCGCACCTCATAGGGGTGCGTGGATTGAAATCACATGTCGACAAACGAGTTGACAACCCCAGAGAGTCGCACCTCATAGGGGTGCGTGGATTGAAATATTTAATGGTGTTAAAGATTTTGTAGGTGGTATAGTCGCACCTCATAGGGGTGCGTGGATTGAAATATTTGCTACATCTCCAAAACTGAATAATTCATCCGCGTCGCACCTCATAGGGGTGCGTGGATTGAAATATAAGGGATTGGCGTGTTCCACCATGCTGGAACAGTCGCACCTCATAGGGGTGCGTGGATTGAAATATTTTTTCCACCACCTTTAAGACCAGTTAGATCGTCGCACCTCATAGGGGTGCGTGGATTGAAATATCAGTCCTTCGATTTGCTGATCTTTTGATTTAGTCGCACCTCATAGGGGTGCGTGGATTGAAATTCATGAAGGCCAAGGATGGCGACGGATCAGTTTACGTCGCACCTCATAGGGGTGCGTGGATTGAAATTTTTGTCTCAAATAAATTTTGTACGTGGTTTTGTCGTCGCACCTCATAGGGGTGCGTGGATTGAAATATGTTGTTTTTTAATAATAATCTAATTAAGTGCAGCAAGTCGCACCTCATAGGGGTGCGTGGATTGAAATATGTCGTCTTCGCTTGCGCCAATAGTTCGCTGAAGTCGCACCTCATAGGGGTGCGTGGATTGAAATCTGCATCAAAGCAATTGGTTTTTGTGTCGGATGCAGTCGCACCTCATAGGGGTGCGTGGATTGAAATTCTTTAAGGAACAAATCAAGTATATCAACATCGGTCGCACCTCATAGGGGTGCGTGGATTGAAATCAAGAGTTAGCTCAGTCACATCGACTAGCGGTTAGTCGCACCTCATAGGGGTGCGTGGATTGAAATATCCAGTAATCTAATTCAGCATGTCTGTCAGTGAGTCGCACCTCATAGGGGTGCGTGGATTGAAATTGTCAGCGATAGTCTTATGCCTGCCACACCAGTAGTCGCACCTCATAGGGGTGCGTGGATTGAAATCAAACGGTTTATGCGTGGTTGGTAATAACTTTCTGTCGCACCTCATAGGGGTGCGTGGATTGAAATCACGCTGTGCTTTTAATTGTGCATTAGCTAATGGTCGCACCTCATAGGGGTGCCTTTATTGGATTTTAAAGTAAAAGGGACTGCAAAAAATTCTAAAGTAATAAAATAGCATGAAATCTTTGTTCACAAAACCTTGATTTCACGCTATTTTTTATATTACAATTTTGAAAAATTTACTCTGTATGGGAATTCTGTACCCAATTCTTTGCAATTTGCTGTGTGTTTTAGTCGCCCTTTTTTGAGGAAAACATAAGCCTTATGGTGGAGCTGACTACTTGAATCGAAGCAGTCACCAGTTGTCAAGAACTTTTCATTTTGAAAGATCCCAGTGGCCAGCCAGTTTAACCTTAGAGATTAAGGAGCTGTGTATACTTTTTGGCCATTTCTGTGATTTGATCAAACTTGCCTTCTTTTGCCAGCTGGTTAAATTCTCCGCCAATACCTATGGCAGAAGCACCGGTTTTAAACCAGTCTTGGGCATTGTCTAGGTTTACTCCGCCGGTTATCATGACCCTAACCTGGGGAAGAGGACTTCTTAGTGCTTTTATAAAGGAGCTACCCACTGTGCCGCCAGGGAAGATCTTGACCAATTCACAGCCATATTCTAGGGCCTTGGTTATTTCTGTAATGGTCATACAACCTGGCAAGTAGGGAATAGCATAGCGGTTACAGATAATTGCAGTATGGGGATTGAAGGCTGGAGATACTATAAATTGTGCTCCTGCCATAATGGCTAGCCGAGCGGTTTCGGCATCTAAGACCGTACCTGCCCCAATCAAGGCTTTCTGACTGGCTTGGTATTGCATAGTTAAGCTTTCGATAATGAGACTGGCGTCTTTATTGGTGTAAGCAACTTCAATGCAGCTAATACCGCCTTCTATACAGGCTTTAGAGGCTCTAATAGCTTCTTCTTTATTGTCACCTCGGATAACAGGGACAATCTTTTTTTGCAGTAAACTTAGTAAAATTTCTGATTTTGTCATAACAAACCTTCTTATCGGATGATGTCATTGGTATGGTTAAGTATCTTTTCAACTTGTTCAGGAGATTCAAACATATTGTCACCTTCTAGGGTGCACTTTAATATGGCGTTGGCTACCGCAAAGTCGAGAATACTTTTGGGATCAGACTTTGCCATCATTTGGTAGATAGCGCCTGCTACAAAGGCATCACCACTACCAACTCTTTCTAAAATAGGGCTGGTCACTTGTTTTGAAATGGAAAAATCCTTTGTCTCGGTAGCAAGATAGGCTTGATAGCTGTTTCTTCCTAGCTGATCTTGTCCCCGACTGGTATGGTAAATGGCCTTGAGATGAAAAGTTTCAATAAGGCTTAACATCCTGTTTTTAATAGCTTCATCATCGGCTTCTTCACGCTTGAAAAAGTCATAGTCCTGAGAATCAATCATCAGAGGTTCAATCCCAAAGCAAATATCAGCAAAGCCTGCAAACTGAGAAAACAATTCTTTAGCTTTTTTAGGAGAGATTAAGTGACTGCGAAAATTGAGGTCAAAGGAGATTGTAATGCCTCTTTTCTTAGCCTCTTTCAAAAAGATAAGAATAATCTCTTGGATGGATTGCCCTAAAGAAAGGGTGATGCCACTAAAGTGGAATAAACTAACATCCTTAAAAATATGACTGAAGTCTAACTGCTCAGGATTGAAATCATGTAGGCTACTATTTGAGCGGTCATAGATGACTTCACCTTGCCGAGGGCCAAAAGCATTTTCAAGGAAGTAGAGTCCAATACGCTCACCTTTTCGCTGGATATGATCACAGTTGATATGATTCTCATACAGAAATTGGATAAAGCTGTCCCCCAACCTTGTATCTGGTAGTGCAGTTACCAATTTAGTATTTAAACCAAATCCTTGTAAGCTACGGGCGATATTTACCTCAGAGCCACCATAAAAGAGCTTACTGGGGCAGGCATTGGAGAAGTGGTTGAAATCTTGTGGACTAATTCTGATAAGAGGTTCGCCGAAAAAAAGAATGTGAGTCATAATAAGAAGGCCTTTCTATCCTGTAGACTTAAGCTATGACAGTCTTAAGATAGTCTGCTATTTGCTCATTTTTACAGTTGGAGAAGAAGTATTCTTTGAAATGCTCCCCTGAGATGGTTTCTTTTAAGAAATCCTGATCCACTTCTTTTAGGATGCTTAAGAGGTCTTTATAGGTGATAGACTTTATTTGGTCCAGAATTCTAGCATTTCTTTGTTCAGGGATGGCGCGTTCTTTAGGATAGCCGCCACCTTTTTCTTCTTCAAAGAGACGTTCAAACATGTAGCGAAGATTTAGTTCTCCACCCCAGCCAAATCCTTTTGCAAAAGGAAGTGAGATGGCGTTGCCCCCATTTACTTGAGAAAATAAGTAAGCATCCACAGGATCTGCAGCAAAGCCACAGGTTACACCAGGAAAGCTATTGCAGGCAAGCATTGCACCAACCCCAGTACCACACCCAGTGACAACAAAGTCAGCTGCGCCACTGTTCAACAAGATAGCAGCTAGTAAGCCGTTTTGGACATAGGTTAGTTGGCTTTCTTTTCCCTTACCATACATCCCATAGTTAAAGCAGTCATAGTCTTTTTTCTTAGCGACAGCTTCTAATTCTTTATAGATTATGCTATTTTTAGAAGCTTGGCTATTTTCATTAATTAATGCAATTTTCATTTATCAATTATCCTTTCTAGTTGGGTTGTTTTCCGATATAAGCTAAGATTCCTCCGTCTACATAGAGGATATGTCCATTGATGAAATTGGAAGCATCACTTGCTAAAAAGACGGCTGGTGCTCCTAAGTCTTCTGGATTTCCCCATCTTGCTGCAGGTGTTTTTGAAATGATAAATTGATCAAAGGGATGTGGTGTTCCATCTGCTTGTTTTTCGCGAAGGGGAGCTGTTTGCGGTGTGGCAATGTAACCTGGTCCAATACCATTACATTGAATATTAGCAGAGCCAAATTCTGAGGCAATGTTCTTGGTTAACATTTTTAAGCCGCCTTTGGCAGCAGCATAGGCAGCAACAGTTTCACGTCCAAGTTCGCTCATCATGGAACAAATATTAATGATTTTTCCATGCCCTTTTTCGATCATTCCTGGAAGGACTGCCTTAGAAACAATAAAGGGTGCATTTAAATCAATATCGATAACTTGACGGAAATCACTAGCTTTCATCTCAAGCATTGGTGTTCGTTTGATGATTCCTGCATTGTTAACTAGGATATCAATCACACCGACTTCTTGAGTGATTTTTTCAACCATCTGAATGATGGCTTCTTCGTCTCTAACATCGCAAAGATAGCCATGAGCTTCAATGTTGAGTTTTTTATAGGCTGCTAGACCTTCTTCAATCAAATCCTCTTGAATATCATTGAAGACAATAGTAGCACCAGCTTGGGCAAGAGCAGTGGCAATGGAAAATCCAATACCATAGGAAGCTCCAGTAATTAGCGCAACTTTCCCTTGTAGAGAAAATTGGTCTTTTAAAAATGTGTCATTCATGTAAGATCCTCCAAAATCTCAGGCAATAAACCTGTTTACATGAATAGTAGCAAAGTAAACCGGTTTTGTCAAGAATTTCCCTCGTGGCTTATTTTGTCTTTTTTAGACCAATTTTTACCTTTCTTACTATAATATATCAGCAAAAATAAAGTTTACAGAGCCAGACTATTAATCTGATCAGCTAAAATTTTTTATCAACTCAGAAAAAATACTTCTGCTATAAATTTTGAAAAAGAGATTGACAGATGATTTTGAAAGCGCTATAATCAACTTATTAAGTAAACCGGTAAACTCAAAAAGGAGGATTTATGTTAAAAGTTATTGTTGTTGCACATGGGAAATTTTCAGAAGGGATCATTAGTTCTTTGGAACTCATTGCAGGAAAACAAGAAGATCTTGTTGGGATAAATTTTTTGTCTGATATGTCAACGAAAGACATTAAATTAGCACTGGAAACAGAAATAGCAGACCATAAGGATATCTTAATTTTAACGGACTTATTAGGAGGAACACCCTTTAATGTCTCTTCAACTTTATCAGTAGAACATACTGATAAAAAGATTAAAGTCTTATCGGGCTTGAACTTGGCAATGCTAATAGAAGCAATCTTCTCAAGAGAGACCGTGATTGACATCAGCCAATTGGTGGAACAGATATTAGAAGCTTCTCATCAGGGCATAAGTGATTTTTCCAATTGTTCCTTAGAAGATGATGAGCTTTTCCAAGGAGGGATCTGATTTGGCTACTATAAAGAAAATTGCTATAGAGACGCTGAAAGATAAGGAAAGATTTACTAAGGTTGACTTACTGACAAAAGAAGAAGTTGAAGGGGCTATTAAAGAAGCTATCAAGCAGCTTGAGCTTAATATGGACTACTTTGGAGAAGCTTTTCCAAGACCTGCAACTTATGACAATATCTATGAAAAAATGGACAATACAGAATGGACAAATGGCTTTTGGACAGGTTGTCTTTGGTTGGCCTATGAATACCATAAAGATGAAGCGATTAAAAAAATAGCCCATCAGAATGTCTTGTCTTTTTTGCAACGTGTCAATCAAAGAGTCGAACTGGATCATCATGACTTAGGCTTCTTATACACACCATCATGTATGGCTGAATACCGCATTAATGGTGATGAAGTAGCTAGAGAAGCTGCCCTTAAGGCAGCTGATAAATTGATTGAACGTTACCAAGAAAAGGGAGGATTTATCCAAGCTTGGGGTGAATTAGGGAAAAAAGAAGATTATCGCCTCATTATTGACTGTCTCTTAAATATTCAGCTTCTTTTCTTTGCCTATGAAGAAACTGGCGATGAAAAATACAAAGACATAGCTGAAAGTCATTTCTATGCTTCTGCCAATACTGTTATCAGAGATGATTCTTCTTCCTTCCACACCTACTATTTTGATCCTGAAACAGGACTTCCTTTAAAAGGTGTTACACGGCAGGGCTATAGTGACGATTCTTCCTGGGCTCGAGGTCAGGCTTGGGGTATCTACGGAGTAGCGCTCAGCTATCGAAAAATGAAGGATAAGGATCAGGTCAATCTCTTTAAAGGAGTGACCAATTATTTATTAAACCGTTTGCCAGAGGACAATGTTTCTTATTGGGATTTGATATTTGGTGATGGCTCTGGTCAACCTAGGGATACTTCAGCAACAGCTACGGCAGTTTGTGGCATACATGAAATGTTGAAAAATTTGCCAGAGGTTGATGAGGACAAAGAGACTTATAAATACGCTATGCATGCCATGCTGCGTAGTTTGATTGAGCATTATGCCAATAAAACAATTAGTCCAGGACGTCCATTATTATTACACGGTGTTTATTCATGGCATTCTGGTAAGGGTGTTGATGAGGGTAATATTTGGGGAGACTATTATTATCTGGAAGCACTGATCAGGTTTTACAAGGATTGGAATCCCTACTGGTAGAAATTAGTCAAGATTACAAAGGAGAAAAAATATGACTGAACCAAATATTGTAATGACAAGGGTAGATGAGCGTTTGATCCATGGACAGGGTCAATTATGGGTTAAAACGCTAAGTTGTAACACTGTAATTGTTGCAAATGATGCTGTTTCAACAGACAAGATTCAACAAACTCTAATGAAAACAGTTGTCCCTGACTCTATTGCTCTGCGATTTTTCAGTATCCAAAAGGTCATTGATGTTATTCATAAGGCAAGCCCCGCTCAGACTATATTTCTGATTATCAAAGATTTAGAAGATGCGCTCAAGCTGATTGAGGGTGGTGTGCCCATTAAAGAAATTAATATTGGTAATATTCATAATGCCAGTGGTAAGGAACAGATCACACGGTCCATTTTTTTAGGAAAAGAAGATAAAGAAGCCTTGAGAATCATGAATCAGAAGTATCAGGTGACCTTTAATACGAAAACAACTCCTAGCGGAAACGACGGAGCAGCTCAGGTAAATATTTTAGAAAAAATCTAATCTCATTATGACAAGGAGAAATTTATGACTATCAGTTTAATTCAAGCTATTTTAATAGGCTTGTGGACAGCTTTTTGTTTCAGTGGTATGTTATTGGGCTTATACACCAATAGATGTATCGTCCTATCCTTAGGGGTAGGGGTCATTTTGGGAGATATCTCAACAGCTCTTGCGGTCGGGGCAATCTCAGAGTTAGCCTACATGGGATTTGGTGTGGGTGCTGGCGGCACTGTTCCTCCTAATCCTATCGGACCTGGGATATTTGGTACTTTGATGGCCATCACAACTGTAGCAGCAAAAGACAAGATCACACCTGAAGCTGCTCTAGCTCTATCAACACCAATTGCAGTCGGTATTCAATTTTTACAAACAGCAACCTATACAGCCTTTGCCGGTGCACCAGAAACTGCCAAGAAAGCCTTGAAAAATGGCGATATAAGGAAATTTAAAATGGCAGCTAATGGAACAATCTGGGCCTTTGCTCTTGTTGGTTTTCTTTTAGGTCTAGTGGGTGCCCTCTCAATGGAAACTCTAACCAACTTATTTGCAATGATTCCACCGGTTTTATTAAATGGTCTCACTCTGGCTGGTAAAATGTTGCCAGCAATCGGTTTTGCCATGATTTTATCAGTAATGGCCAAGAAAGAATTGATTCCCTACATTATTTTAGGTTATGTTTTGGCAGTTTATTTCGGACTTCCAGTATTAACACCAACTGCCAATGGTGATGGTTTGTTGACTGCGGTATCAAGCTCTTCAGTAGCTGGTATCCCAACCATTGGTGTGGCTCTAATTGCAACCATATTTGCTTTGATTGATATGTTTAGGAAGCCAGCCAAAGTAGAAGCTGAGACTAAAACTGAAGGAGATGACCGCGATGACTGGATCTAATAAATTAGTAAAGAGTGACTATACAAAAACTGCTCTACGTGCCTTTTATTTGCAAAATGGCTTTAACTATAGTAATTACCAAGGTTTAGGATATGCCAATGTCATCTATCCAGCCCTTAAAAAATATTATGGTGATGACAAGAAAGCTTTAAGCACAGCTCTGGAAGAAAATGTTGAGTTTTATAATACCAATCCGCATTTCCTACCTTTTGTGACCAGTCTTCATTTAGCTATGTTGGACAATGATCGTCCAGAAGAAGAAATACGTGGTTTTAAAATGGCTCTCATGGGACCTTTGGCAGGTATCGGAGATTCCCTATCACAATTCTGTTTGGCGCCTTTATTTTCAACCATAGCTGCATCTCTAGCTTCAGATGGTCTGGTTCTTGGTCCTATCTTATTCTTCCTTGCTATGAACATTATTCTAACAGGAATTAAGCTAGCGACTGGTCTGTATGGCTACAAATTAGGAACAAGCTTTATTGATAAACTAAGTGAACAAATGACAGTTATCTCTCGTGCTGCTAATATCATTGGGGTAACAGTCATTTCAAGCTTGACAGCAACTCAGGTGAAATTGACTATCCCCTATACTTTTGCACCAGACAAGGTGACAAATGCATCCCAAAAAATTGTAACAGTCCAAGGTATGCTTGATAAGATAACACCAGGACTCTTACCTGTTTTATATACCTTACTCATGTTTTACTTGATCAAAAAGAGAAAATGGTCAACTTATCAATTAGTTGTTTTAACAGTTGTTATTGGTATTATTGGCAGTTGGTTAGGTATCCTTGCTTAATGAGAATGAAAAAAGGATTGACCTAAAGGTTGATCCTTTTTAAGCTTAAGAAAGAAGAGTTTAGAGGCAGCATGGGAAAAATAAGAGAAGAAAGAATAAGGGAATTTTTTGTCCATTTTGATGATGATTTTTGCAGGGACTATATTCTTAAAAATGAAAAAGAAACCTATTTAAAGCTAAAAGAGACAGTTGATATGATGATGGAACATACCTTTGTTTTCAATGACAATTGGGATATGGAACCTAGCTTTATTCCTCATCATTTAGACAAGTTGGACTGGGACAAGCAAGCTACAGACGATCCTGAATGGAACTTTATGCTCAATCGTCAAACTTATCTTTTTAAGTTTTTAGTGCTTTATCTGCTGGAAAAAGATAGCAAGTATTTAGCGAAAATCAAGTATTTTATAAATGATTGGATTGATAAGCACCCTGTCCTTGAAGTGAATTCATTATATTCTAGGACTTTGGACACCGGGATCAGAACTTTTACCTGGTTAAAGATCTTGCTTTATTTAAGGCATTTTAAGGCTATCACAGTTGAGGAAGAAGATAAAATCCTTGCTGCTATAAGGAGACAATTCCTGTTTCTCTATCAAAATTATTTAGATAAATATAGCCTCAGTAACTGGGGAATTTTACAAACAACAGCTATGCTGGCTACTTTTTATTACTATGAAGACAAGTTGGATTTTCCTGAAATCAAAGCCTTTGCCCAGGCAGAGCTGATCCAACAACTAAGGCTTCAGATCCTTGAAGACGGAACGCAGTATGAACAATCCATCATGTATCATGTGCAGGTCTATAAGGCCTTGTTAGAACTTGCTATTTTTGCACCAGAATATAGAGAACTCCTAGAAGACACTTTGAAAAAAATGGCTGCTTATATCTCTTTGATGACAGGTCCAGACCATTGTCAGATTGCTTTAGGTGATAGTGATGTCAGTGATACCAGAGATATCCTGACCCTATCTGCCATCTATTTCAGGTCAAGCTCTTTAAAGGCCAAGTCTTTTAAAAATCTAGACATCGAATCCCTAATGTATTTTGGGAAAAAAGGTTCAGAGATTTTTGAATCTTTGCCAGTAAATAGGATTGAAAAGGAAAGTTACCATTTTGACTCAAGTGGACATGTCTGCTGCCATGATGACCGAAGGTTCCTCTTTTTTAAATGTGGTTCTCTGGGCAGTGCCCATAGTCACAGTGATCAAAATAGTATTTGTTTGTATGACAAGGGAGAGCCTATCTTTATAGATCCAGGGCGCTATACCTACAAGGAGGAAAACTACCGTTATCTCCTAAAAAGTTCTAAGAGTCATTCGACCTGCTTTCTAAGGGACTTTGCTCTTGAAGAGATCAAGGATTCTTGGCAGTATGAAAGGTACCCTAAGGTTGATTCCCTTAATTTTAAGCAAGAGGCAGATATTTCTTTGATAGAAGGCTC
The DNA here is from genome assembly GCF_011421425.1 of Streptococcus catagoni. Taxonomy (GTDB): domain Bacteria; phylum Bacillota; class Bacilli; order Lactobacillales; family Streptococcaceae; genus Streptococcus; species Streptococcus catagoni. The sequence goes on along the minus strand of NZ_WPCW01000001.1, from coordinate 746,396 downwards.
TTATTCTACGCAGATCAGTGAAGGAATCAATTTTCGCCATCAAAGAATGGTGCTTACTTTACCAGAAGCTATCACACTGATCTGTGATGACCTTACTTGTAAGGGGGAACATCAGCTGCAAACCCAATTTATCTTGGATGATAAGGTTAGAGTAGAGAAACAAAGGATTAATGATCTTCGATTAATCAGTGAAGTCCCTTTTTCTGAAGTTGCTACCATTATCTCGAAAAAGTACAATCAATTGGGTTCCAGCAAGAAAATAGTTAAAGAAAGGTCCTTTAAAGATTCTTTATTTGATTATACTTTGCTTGTTGATAAAGATTGCCAGGTCAAGACAATGCCACTCATTCAGACGGGCTCTAATAAGCTAGTAACTGATGGTTTTGCCTGGGAATTAAGAGGAGAAGCGTATCATTATTTAGTAGGAATCCTAGCAAAAGATATTTTAAAAGGGGATAAATTATATTGTATTGATCAGATTAAATTTCGAGGTAAGGTGGTTGTTTACGACTACAAGGAAAATCAGTTTTATCGTTTAAAAAGTTAAGTAAGATAAGACTTTACGAACTTCTGCCTGTCTTAGTTATGGTATACTAAGGGTAAGTAAAATGGTTTAAGTAGATATAGGAAGGGAATTTTATCTTGGCAAAGAAAGTAACGATTACAGATATTGCCCAATTATCACAAACATCAAAGACAACGGTATCCTTTTATCTCAATCATAAATTTGAAAAGATGTCCAAGGAAACAAGGCAACGGATTGAAAAAGTCATCGAAGAAACAGGCTATAAGCCTAGTGCTATAGCTCGTAGCATGAATTCTAAGAGAACTAATCTGATTGGTGTTTTAATTGGTGATATTACCAATGCTTTTTCAAATCAAATAGTTAAAGGTATTGAGACTGTTACCAAGGAAAAGAATTATCAAGTCATTATTGGTAATAGTAATTATGATTCACAAAATGAAGACCACTATATTGAAAATATGCTAAATTTAGGGGTAGATGGCTTTATTATTCAACCAACATCCAATTTTAGAAAATATTCAAGGATTATCAAGGAAAAAGAAAAGCACATGGTGTTTTTTGATAGCCAACTCTACGAGCATAAGACAAATTGGGTTAAGACAAACAACTATGATGCTGTCTATGATATGGTTCAGGGCTGTATTGAAAGAGGCTATAGGGATTTTGTCATGATTACAGCAGATACCAGTCTTCTAAGTACACGTATTGAGCGTGCCTCTGGTTTTATAGATGCTTTGGCAGAAAAGGATTACGCCTATAAGAAGCTGATCATCAAACAAGATGAATCTGATAGGGAAAACATAGAAGAATTCTTAAAGAAGAATATTAACAGAAAAAAGAATACCTTGGTTTTTGTCCCTAATTGCTGGGCTCTTCATATGGTCTTTAGCGTGATGAAAAAATTAGAGCTGGATATGCCCCAAATAGGCTTGGTTGGCTTTGATAACCTGGAATGGACAAATTTTTCCTCACCGACCGTGACCACGATTGTTCAGCCGGCTTACCACGAAGGCAGGGAAGCAGCCGAAATATTAATCAATGAAATTGAAGGAGCTAGACAGGGCGAAAAACAAAAAATCTTTGACTGTGAGATTGAATGGAAAGAGTCAACTTTGTAAATTTGTAACATAGTAGGATTCAAAGTCAGCTCAAAAAAGTCCTTGACTCTCTTTGTTTGCCTATCTCTTTACCTGTGATAGGATTTCTAGGAGAAATAAGCAAATAAAAAGTGATGATTTCTTTTAATCATCACTTTGTCTACTTTCTGAGTCGCTAATAATCTAGCGACTTTTTTATATGGCTTAAGTCAGGATTTTTATAGGGTTCGGGCTTAAACAGTTATTTGATTGGTGAGTTCTTGCCCATTTTCTTTTCTACTAGGTTGATAATAAACAGTCCTATAGTGATCTTGGTTTTCTTCTATCATATAAAGTCCAGGGTCTTTAACTGTGAACTGGTCAGAAACTTTTCTTTCAAGATTGTCATATTTGATGATACTCCAAATCTTATGAACCTGATCATAGCTAACCTGCATATCTTTACTGTTCTCGATCAATTGAATGCTATTATTCTGGCTGAGCTGATCAAAGGCTTCTCTATCCTTATTTGGAATGAGCATATAGGCATAGTCTCTATTGTCAGTGGTATGTGTTTTTGAGATTGTAATAAAGCCGTTGCTGACAGTGTTCTTATTGCTAGCGGTTTTATTAATGTCATACCAGCTTCCACTTTGTACTTGTTTTTGGATATCAAGGGTCTCCTCCTTAAAGAAAAGATAGGCAATATTGTTAGCCTTATTTTCTGATTCTAGGAAGATACTTTTTACATTAATGAAGTGCTGGGGTTGATCATTACTTAAGTCAACCTTTTGTCCATTGATATAAAGAGTGTAGGGATTGTTCGGATCAATTCGTCGTTGTTCTATTGTAGTGATTGTGTTTGCAGTCTGTGAGGAATTTTGAACGTCTGTTCCAAGAAAAACAATTTTATCATCAAAAATGGACCAACTCTTTTTAGCTGATAGGCTTCGATCCCAGTTTGAAAAAGTCATAGCAGCTGCAGCAAATTCTTCTGACAGTTTTACAGAGCCGACAAAGTCTGAAGTATTTGTAACCTGACCAGTTTTAACTTTATCATCTTCTTTAGAATTACGGTATTTTTTACATAATTCTTGCGTCGCGTCTTCTCTTAAACTATCATTTTCAGTTGTTCCAGGAAGTTTGTAAGGATTGACCGTAGGCCAATAGTTTTCATTATAATGCTTGAGATCATTGTTGTACAGGTAGAACATGCCATCACCTGTATACCAACCTCGGGTATTTTCATCATTCATGGCTTCATAATTTTGTGTTCTGTCAGAATGCATGGAAAGGGCAAAGCCGAAGTCATGGGTGGCATTAAAGTAAACTAGCTTATCCATATCATTAAAGCTTGCCAGATAGGTCTTAGGTGCGACTTCTGCAATACTAGTATCGGCTAGGAGACTTTCTATGTCAGCCATATCCTTGTAGGTTGAACAGCCTTGGTAAATATTATAGGTAGAGTCGCTTTTTAGTAGACTTTTAATTTTTGCTTTTAGTTCTAAGTTTCGGCTATCATTTGACATGTTGGACAGACGAAGCAGTCCTCTAAAAACTTCTATAGCAGCAGCCTGTGAAGTCATGTTTTCTCGACTGATTGACCGTCCACGGGACATGTCCACCAGTTGACCTTTAATGATTAAAGGTAGAAAAGAGTGATCAACCCAAGAATAGATTAAATCTACTTTATCTGAAGAAATGGCATAAGCTGTTTTTTGGATAATAGGTAGGAGTTGGCTGATTCCATCAATTAAAACACTGCCATAAGCTCCGGTATAAGCAAGGTTAGTGTGGTCGATATAAGAACCATCTTTATAAAAACCATTTCCGCTTGTAACTGTTTGAAAGAGCTGGTTAAGAGAAGTGATCGTTTTTTCCATGAGTTTATCATCTTTTCTTAGAAGAGCAGAAAGGATTTTAACCCGTCCCATATCTACTAGATTGCCGCCTAGAGCTGGAAAGGGATTTATCAGAGTTTTTCTGAAATAGTTACTGTCAGGAACAAAGTGTTCAATAGCATTCGTGTAGTTTAATATTTCCTGGTCAGTATAATAATCCCGTAGTAAGGCTAGGCTTCCACAGAGTGCGCGTGGAACACCAATCTCGTAATCCCACCAGTTGGCATATTCTTCAATATCTTTTTCTGGATTATAGAAGTTGTGGTGAAGCCATTCTATGCCATCTTTTACAAGAATGACAGCTTTTTCATTATGATAAAAAGAAGAGTGGGGATTGGTAATCTGCTTGGCAATGTCTTCTAAGCGGCGATAAGATGAGGTTAGCTGGGCAGACTTTTTAAAATTTTTTAAATCATCCCAAAGAAATTGTCTGTTAGGCTCATGATTATAGCTTTCCACAGCCGTTTTTGTCTTGTTTTCAAGAGAATTGAAGAGCTTTTGCATGTTTTTAGAATCAGGCTTATAGGTTTGGTTTCCGACTGTTTCTTTGACCCATTGCTCAAGTAAAGGAGACCATTTATCGTTACTAGCTTCAAGGATAGTTAGAGGAATTTCTTTGATGGTATTGTTTGCAGCATCTTTGACAATAACTTTGGTCGAACCAATTTGTTTAGGTGTGAAGATGCCTTTGTCAATGCTTCCATAATTAGGGTCTTCCAAGTTGTAATGATATTGCGTCATGGTAAAGACATATTTTTTGGTGAGGGGAATAGTGATCTGATCTTCTAATTTGTGAGCTACAGGAGTAGAGTAGTCGGGGTCTTTGGGACCTACAGCAGTCATGTGGATGTTATCAAAAATAACCTTGCCCTTGCCCAGTTCATAGTAGAGCTCGAGAGTTACTTCTTGAGCAGCTAATCTAGGATTGTAGAACTTTCTAAGCTGGTGCATGCTGCTTGTTCCACTGGTCATTGGGGATAACCACATGTGTTTGGAGGTAGGGCTTGTTTTTGGATCTTCTTCTAAGATACGTAAGAAGGCCTGACCGGACTTATCAAGGGTTTCAATGTCAAAGCTGATTTCGTACTTTTGATTAGGGTCAATCTTGACCTTTTGTGTGACTGCTCCACGAAAATCTTGACTATTGTCTATACAAAGCTTACCATCGGTTCTGACTTCAATAGTGGGAGTAGGATTTTTGGTTTGGTTTTTGTCAATATAAACATTCCAAGAGTCGGCAGCTCTGCTATTTGTCCATGGAGAATTTCCAGGAGTTTTAACAAGTGAGAAATCACCATTTGTAACCAGATTATTCTCTTCTTTCATTGGATTTTTATCATTAGGTGTCATCTTAGAGTTTTCTTTTGTCAATGAATTATTTTCCTGTTCTTCATTGGGGTTAAGAGAAGGAGAAGTGGAAGTTTATGAAGAGGTATCCTCTTGAAGTGTGTCCAGACGATCATTGTCAGCAGGTTTAGGACTTGCTGCTGCTAGGTCAGTCTGGTCGGTTGGTAACGTTGAGTTTGAACTTTCCATAGTTGGAGAGTCTTTCACAGTTTATGCGACTTCTGTTTGTACTGAGGGAATCTGTGAAGGAGGTGTCTCCTCCGCAAAAACCTCTCGGCTATGAGATAGTATAAAAGTGCTCAAAAGTAAAGTAGAATAGAAGAAATAATGAGAGGGAAACTTCTTTTTAGCCATAAAAATACTCCTTTATTTTAGCTAGTAAACCGATTTAACAACTAAATTGTAGCGCTATACAAGAGGAAAGTAAAGGCATTACAACAAATGAAATCAAAATTTAAATAAAAGTACAATAAATAATTTAAAATGGGCATTGACAATTTCGAAAATTGTGAAATTGCTTTCAAAGCATAAGTTTTTTCAGCGCTATAAAAATAAAAAATTTTCTGAAAATTGTTATTAAGATTGGTACTTGAGTTGTGGGTAAGGTAGCGGTCACAAAAATGAAGAGACATACTCTGATTGTAGTCTTAAGCTATTTAAAAATGCTTGTCAATTATTAGATATTGCAACTAAAAGGTGAGGGGAATTGAGATATTATGAGAAATGTGACTATTAGAGCTTACTCTCAGAATCATAAGAGCTCTGCTCAAGTCTAAAAAAAGTTTGTAGGATAATATTATTTGAATTGTCAAATAATTATTAGTCACTGAGCTGATGGCAGATGTTTCTAGGGGTATATTAAAACAGCTGAGCTGTAGTAGAGTGAAAATTGCTGGATTTAAACACAATTATAGTCAGGCCTCTTGGCACTATCTTACAGTTGACAAGTCAAAACTCCCTGCAAGAGGGTGGCTAAAAGGTTCTTGTTAGCAATGAGTTGACAGGTAAGTAGAACAAATTAATATGAGATCTTATGTCACCTCCTTTGAACAGAGTGAAATCAAATAGAAGTAAATGTCATTTTTAGCTGTCTTCATTAAATAGAGTTTTTAAAATGTAATGATACAAGCTTAAAGCTATTAATCTCCTTTTTAGCAAAATTGATGAGCGAACCAACACTTATATTAATGAAGGAAAATTGACAAATGACATCAAAGTGAAGAATCACCTAGAAGAAGGTCACTCTTTTTATGGTCTTAGACTGATTATAAATGTGTAAAAAGCACTTTAAATTAAGGGGGTAGTCATATTTTTTGATTAGAATCTTTTCATTTATTATAACAGACTAATAAAAAGGAGTCGCTATTTATGACTTGCTGAAAGGAAAAACATGACTTTCTTGTCCTTTTTCTCCTTAGGGAATGGCAGAGCAGATAGGGGGAGATTAAGGCTGATCTTACAGCTCATTTCTGAATTTTTTAGCCTGTGATGTTATAATAGGATAAAGATGAGATGATGAGGAAGGGAGTTTTTTATGGCAAAGGTCAGGTACGGTGTGGTGTCTACTGCTCAGGTAGCACCTAGGTTTATTGAGGGGGTACGCTTAGCTGGAAATGGTGAAGTTGTGGCTATTTCTAGTCGCTCTTACGAGTCTGCCCAAGCCTTTGCTGAAACCTATCAGATCCCAAGAGCCTATGGTAGTCTCACAACCATGTTGACAGATAAGGACATTGATGTCATCTATGTGCCCACAATCAATAAAGATCACTACAATTGTGCCAAGAAGTCCCTCTTAGCTGGAAAGCATGTTCTGATCGAAAAGCCCTTTACTCTAACCTATGCCGAAGCACGGGAACTCTTTGATTTAGCCTACCGTCGTGACCTTTTCCTAATGGAAGCTCAAAAGTCGGTCTTTATTCCTATGACTAGATTGATCAAGGAAACCATTGCCTCTGGTGAATTAGGAGAGATTGTGTCCGTTTCCTCCGTCACCTCCTATCCCAATATTGATCATATTTCCTGGTTCAGAGATCTGTCTGCTGGTGGTGGAACCGTTCATTTCATGGCTCCTTACGCCCTTTCCTATCTTCAGTACATCTTTGATTCTCCCATTGAGAAGGCTGGTGGCTTGGCAAACTTTCCTAAGGATCAAAGCGACAGCCAGTCTAAAATCATCTTACAATTGAAAAATGGTGTCATTGCAGATATCTTTTTAACAACAAAATTGAAATTAGACCATAAAATGTGCATCTATGGAACCAAAGGAACGCTAGAGATTCCCTCTTTCTGGAAGACCACTATGGCAACGCTGAGTAAGGAAGAAGATGGGAGTCGAAAACTACTTGAAGCTCCCATGGAGAGTGACTTTGACTCGGAGGCCTATCATGTCAGCCAGATGATTCTGGAAGGTGAGATAACAAGTCCAATCATGAAACCTGAGATCACCCTCTTAACAACCAAAATTATTGAAGAACTCTACCGATCTTGGGGCAAAAAATAAAAAGAGAAAAAAGCCTTAGTTTGAACTGCAAGCTAAAAGTTAGACAGGAGGTCTAAGAATTGGGCTTGGTACAGTTTTCTAGTGCTTTTTTATATATGGCAGTTCCTAGCTATTTTGGGAGAAGATAAAAGTTCTAGGATCCTTCTTGAAAACGCTAAATACTTGTTTAAATCCTAAAATTAACTAATAATATCCTTAAGATATTATCACAGAGGAGAAATGGATTCATGGGAGAAAAAGATATTCAGGGAAAAAGGCTGGGTCCGCTACAAATCTATAATTTAGACAGGCTTCAAGATAAGGACAAAATCATGGGAACAGTCCTTGATCAAGAAATTATGGCATATGCATCTGATCAGAATGAAACTTCTTTTGTGGAGGAGAGAAGGGGAGTTCTAACTCTTGTTTTTCAACTTTTAGACCTAGATTCCAAACACTTACAAAAAGACAAGCTACTAAAGGTTACCCCTATGACTTTTGTCTTAGCTGATGATATACTATTTATACTAACTAATAATAGGACAGAAGGACTTTTAGAAGAAGTCCTAGACTCCCTTGATCTTGACAAGACTGCTAGACATATTTTATATCAATTATTGACCCTTTTTACCAAAGATTATTTTCAATTGATGGAGGACATCAGTCAAAAAAGAGAAGAGTTGATAGTAGATCTGAGAAAACGTCCCAATAAAGAAAATTTAAAGGAACTAGCCAATTTACAAAGTGGCTCTGTCCACATCTTAATGGGGGCTGAGCAAAACAGTGATGTCTTGGCAGATATAAAAGACTTGCCAAGTCACAGGTCTAGTGATGAGGAAGAAAAAGAACAATTGCGAGACACCATCATTGAAGTCAAACAGCTATCTAATATGTGTACTCTCCATGCAAGAATTCTCGAACAATTGGCGTCCTCTTATAATAATGTCCTTAGTAATAACTTAAATGATAATGTAACCACCTTAACCATCGTATCCATTGGTTTGTCTATGCTGGCAACGGTGACCAGCTTCTATGGTATGAATGTTAAATTACCCTTTGCAAAGGTAGACAGTATCTGGATATGGGTACTGATTGTAACAGGTATGGTGGCTATAATCTGCATTTTCATTATGAGAAGTTTTGTCAAGAGAGAGCATGATGATTAAAATAAAGAAGAGAAGTATTGAATAATGACCATCCTATCAGATGTATTTAAACAAAGACAGGTCAAATGGGACAGCTTAAAAGATTTTGGTTTTAAGGTAGATTCCAAAGGAACCTATAACTACAGTGAATGTATCATGGCTGATGATTTCAGGGTTGATCTTAGCATCTCTAAGCATGGGCAGATAGAGGCCAGCGTTTTTGATCTTGATTTAGAAGAAGAATACCTTTTAATCAATCTTGAAGACAGTCGCAATGCCTTTGCTAATAAGGTACAAGCTGCCTATCAGGCGGTTCTAGAAAAAATAGCAGAGGCTTGTTTTGACCTTCTTCCCTTTAGATCTAGCCAGATGAATCGGCTTAGTAAGCTCCTGAAAGAGCACTTCAATGATCCCTTAGACCATCCTTTTGAGCAGCAGCCGGATTATTTATCTTATCGGGTTTGTGGGAAGTGGTATGCTCTTATCTTTCCACTCAAGGGTGAAAAATTAGAAGGCTTGCCAGCAGAGCACAAAGATCAGGAATTTGAGATTGTTAATGTCAAAGTCAAAAGTAAGGATCTCCCTAGATTATTAGAGAAAAAGGGCATCTATCCTTCCTATCATATGTCAAAAAAATCTTGGGTTTCAGTGACCTTGGATGATAGCTTGACTGATGATGAGCTCTGGCTTCTTTTTCAAAATAGCAGAGCATTGGTCAGTCCATCGGGACTATCCCGATTAGAAGGTCCTGATTATTGGCTTATTCCTGCTAACCTTAAGTATTATGATATTGATGCAGAATTTGCTGCTAAGGATACTATTTTATGGACACAAAAAGCCAGTATCAAAAAGGGAGACTACCTCTTTATTTATATTACAGCCCCAACAAGGGCTATTAGGTATGCTTGCTTAGTTCTGGAATCAGATATTGACAATCAAGGTTATCGAAAAAAGGCTAATATTCATAAACTAATGCGGCTACGCCTATTAGAGCATTATGATGACTGGCAGATTCCTTTTGAAGTCATGAAAGAAAAAAATGTGCAAGCTGTCAGAGGGCCAAGAAGGATGAGTCCTCAATTAATCACCTATTTAGAAGAAAAAGAATATTTTAAAAGACCCCAATAGAGTCTTTTGATAGAGGAGGTCAAGAATGACAAAATTTATTGCTAGTCAAAGTTTTTGGGATCTATTTCCCCAGGCTAAATTAGGAGTGATTCTTCTTAAAGATTACCAGAATCAAGCAGAATCATCAGAGGAAATCCAGAAGCTTCTAAAAGACAGCCATTCCTTTGTTGCAGACCATTTGCCTGAGGACAATTTTAGTGATAATGAGGTTATTCAAACCTATCGTAAGGCTTACCAGAAATTCAAAAGTAAAAAAGGAGCCCGTTCCAGTATAGAAGCTCTCTTAAAACGGGTTTCTAGTGGGTACGAGATTCCTTCAATCAACCCACTTGTGGACATTTACAATGCAGCAAGTCTCCGCTTTGCCTTGCCAGTAGGGGCTGAGGATTTGGATAGCTTTGTCGGTGATCTGCGCTTAACCCTGACAGATGGAAATGATGACTTTTATCTAATCGGTGATGACAAAAATAGCCCTACCTTGGCCAATGAATTGTGCTATAAGGATGATCTGGGTGCGGTTTGCCGTTGCCTCAATTGGCGTGATGGCGAGCGTACCATGATCAGACCAGAGACTAAAAATGCCTTCTTGATTATTGAGTTACTTGATAACAGTAAGGAGAGCAGCTTGCAAGCAGCTCTAGATTTCATTGAAAAACATGCCAAGGAGCAGCTAAGGGCCAAGACAGAAAAGTATATTTTAAGTAAGGAAAATAGGCAGATTGACCTCTAAGTCTTTCTCCAAAACTAAAAGGAGACTAGGAAAAAGAACCGCCCCTATTTGGCAAGAAAATCCAAGTGGAAGGCAGTTCAGTCTAGTCTCTTTTATTATTTATTACTAAAGAAAAATGGTGGGGTGTACTGGCTTAAGGTTTCATAACAGGCTTTAGCCGAGTCATTGTCTTCACAGATGACCAAGCAGGTATCATCACCACAGACCGTAGCAACGATTTCTGGGATTTGCATGGCATCTAAAATGGAACCAAAGGACTGAGCCAAGCCAGGCAAGGTTTTTAAAACGACTTGGTTTTGGACAACCCGTAGCATAACAAGGGCATCTTCCATATAAAACCTGAGGCGATGCTCCCAGCGGGTCTGTGAAATGGCTAGTGTTTCATAATGGGTTGATTCGCCATTAGATACTTTAACAAGGTTTAACTCTTTCATGTCCCTTGAAAGTGTGGCTTGAGTGATGTGAATACCATTTCTTTGAAGTAAGGTTTGTAATTCTTGTTGTGTATGAACGGTGGTCTCAGAAATTAAAGACCTAATCAATTGATGTCGTGTCTCTTTCTTGTTCATCTTTAATCATCCTTCTATAAATCTTGTACATTTATTCGAGTATATCAGAAAGCTATAGGGCTGTAAAGTTTTTCCATAACCGCTTACAAAAAAGGTGGAAATATGGTAAAATAAAGTGTAGATTTCATTAAGGAGGCTTAATTTGATTAAAAGAGAAGATTATCAATACCTTAGGAAACTAGACGATTTCAAATATTTATCAATAGAAGAGTTTGATAAGATCGTTGGTCAAATGGAAAGTCGTAAAGTACAAAAAGGCCATATTCTTTTTTTTGAGGGCGATAAACGTGATAAACTTTTTTTAGTCACCTCAGGCTATTTTAAAATTGAACAGACAGATCAGTCAGGTACATTCATTTATACGGATTTTATTCGTCATGGAACCATTTTTCCTTATGGCGGTTTATTCACAGATGATTACTATCATTTTTCTGTCGTTGCTATGACCGATGTCTGCTATTATTATTTACCAACTGATTTGTTTGAAAAGTATTCATTAGGAAATACTAAACAAATGTTGCATTTATTCAGTAAGTTATCACGCTTATTAGAAATGCATGAATTAAGGGCTCGTAACCTAATCACTTCCAGCGCTAGTGCTCGAGTGACCCAGTCCCTAGCCTTACTCCTAGTTGAAATGGGTGATGAAAATGATAGTCTACCTTTTCAACTAACAACCTTAGAAATTGCTAATATGAGTGGGACCACAAGAGAAACTGTTAGCCATGTTTTGAAGGTCTTAAAAAGAGAAAAGAAACTGGCTTCAAAGGGGAAATACCTGACTTTCTTGGACAGAAATTACTTTTTACAATATACTATTTAGAAAAAAGCAAAAAAGGATAAGATTTTTTGCTTTTTGTGTAAGAATTTTAAAATTTATAAGTATTAATTTTTTAGCTCAAATGTAAAAATACAACAAGAAAACGGATACAGATTTATATTTATAAAAATTTCTCTATAAAAGTGTAAACGATTACACAATTGTGTGGTGAAAAATATCCTTTTTTTCTCTAAGTGAAAAGGTAAACTATGACTATAAGCAAGGTTGAAAAAACCTTGACGCGTGAATTCACAGTACTTATAATTAGAAAGAGGTAATTCTTATGACTGCTCAATCACCAATTCATGTTTATTCTGAAATTGGCAAACTCAAAAAAGTATTGCTACACAGACCTGGTAAGGAAATTGAAAACCTCATGCCAGACTACTTGGAAAGATTATTATTTGATGATATTCCTTTCCTAGAAGATGCTCAGAAAGAACATGATGCTTTTGCAGAAGCGTTGAGAAATGAAGGAGTAGAAGTTCTTTACTTGGAAAAATTGGCTGCTGAATCATTAATTAATGATGAAGTTCGTGAACAATTCATTGACGAATACATCTCAGAAGCTAATATCAGAGGACGTGCTACAAAAGTAGCTATTCGTGAGTTCTTAATGGGAATTAAAGACAATCAAGAATTGATTGACAAAACTATGGCTGGTATTCAAAAAGCAGAACTTCCTGAAATTTCTGCTGAAGCTAAAGGCTTGACTGATCTTGTTGAATCTGATTACCCATTTGCTATTGACCCAATGCCTAACCTTTATTTCACTCGTGATCCATTTGCGACTATTGGTGAAGGTGTTTCTCTTAACCACATGTTCTCTGAAACACGTAACCGTGAAACATTATATGGTAAGTACATTTTCACACATCACCCAATTTACGGTGGTGGAAAAGTTCCTATGGTTTATGACCGTAGCGAAAACACTCGTATCGAAGGTGGAGATGAACTTGTTCTTTCAAAAGATGTACTTGCTGTAGGTATTTCACAACGTACAGATGCTGCATCAATTGAAAAATTATTGGTTAACATCTTTAAACAAAACATTGGCTTCAAGAAAGTATTGGCTTTCGAATTTGCTAACAACCGTAAATTCATGCACTTAGATACTGTATTTACAATGGTTGACTACGATAAATTCACTATTCACCCAGAAATTGAAGGCGACCTTCGTGTTTACTCTGTAACTTACGAAAATGATGCTCTTAAAATCCATGAAGAAAAAGGTGACTTGGCAGAATTGCTAGCTGAAAACCTTGGAGTGGAAAAAGTTGAATTGATTCGTTGTGGTGGTGACAATATCGTTGCTGCTGGACGTGAACAATGGAATGATGGCTCAAATACATTGACTATCGCACCAGGTGTCGTAGTTGTTTACAACCGTAACACAATTACCAATGCTATCCTTGAATCTAAAGGATTACGTTTGGTTAAAATCCATGGAAGTGAATTAGTTCGCGGTCGTGGTGGACCTCGTTGTATGTCAATGCCATTTGAACGTGAAGATATCTAATAGTTTATGGTAAAATTACTTGTAGGGACTCAACCTTTTCAGAGAGCAGCCAGCCTATTTATTCGTTATTCAGTCTTTGTACTGGAAAGAAATATTGTTATGGCTGAAGAATTTGACACGAATGATGAAAAAGGAACACTCTATTCTGTCATTTATGATGGTGACTTGCCAGTTTCAACCGGGCGCTTCCTTCCCGAAACTGATACTGAAGCCAGAATAAGTAGAGTAGCCACCTTAAGAGAATATCGGGGTCAAGGATATGGCGCACAAGTCATCGCTGCCTTAGAAAATTATGCAGAAAGTGAGGGCTACTACAAAATAATTATCCATAGTGAACTAAGTGCCAAAACTTTTTATGAAAGTATTGGTTATCAACCGATAGGAGAGGTTTACGAAGAAGATGGTGAACCTTGTCAATCATTGGAAAAAATGATAGGGGAAAAGTAATGCTATTTTGGACTTTGTCTGCAGCATTAGGGGCATTTGTAGCCTATTATCTATACATTACAATAAAAAAACAAAATAAGAACTCGAAGGAGATAATAAATGACTCAAGTATTCCAAGGACGTAGTTTCCTAGCAGAAAAAGATTTCACACGCGCTGAATTTGAATACCTTATCGATTTTTCAGCTCACTTAAAAGATTTGAAAAAACGCGGTATTCCTCATCACTATTTAGAAGGTAAAAACATTGCCCTCTTGTTTGAAAAAACTTCTACACGGACTCGTGCAGCATTTACAACAGCTGCAATTGATTTGGGAGCTCATCCTGAATATCTTGGTGCAAATGATATCCAACTTGGTAAAAAAGAATCAACTGAAGATACTGCAAAAGTTTTAGGTCGCATGTTTGACGGAATTGAATTCCGTGGATTCAGTCAACGTATGGTTGAAGAACTTGCAGAACACTCAGGTGTTCCAGTTTGGAATGGTTTGACTGACGAATGGCATCCAACACAAATGCTTGCAGATTACCTTACTGTTAAAGAAAACTTTGGTAAGCTTGAAGGCATTACATTGGTATACTGTGGTGATGGCCGTAACAACGTTGCTAACTCACTTCTTGTAGCTGGTACATTGATGGGTGTTAATGTTCATATCTTCTCACCAAAAGAACTTTTCCCTGATGAAAATATTGTGAAAATGGCTGAAGGATTTGCTAAAGAATCTGGTGCTCATATCCTTATCACTGACGATGCAGATGAAGCTGTTAAAGGCGCAGATGTCTTCTATACAGACGTTTGGGTATCAATGGGTGAAGAAGACAAATTCAAAGAACGTGTTGAATTGCTTCAACCATATCAAGTTAATATGGACTTGATCAAAAAAGCTAACAATGACAACCTAATCTTCTTACACTGCTTGCCAGCATTCCACGATACTAATACAGTATATGGTAAAGATGTTGCTGAAAAATTTGGTGTGAAAGAAATGGAAGTTACTGATGAAGTCTTCCGTAGTAAATATGCTCGTCACTTTGATCAAGCTGAAAACCGCATGCATACCATCAAAGCAGTTATGGCAGCAACTTTAGGAAATCTATTCGTTCCAAAAGTATAATTTAAATACGAAACTTTAACTACTATTAAAGATCGTTCTGGAGCTGGCAACAATCACCAGAACCAGAACGATTTTTTATATTTTAATTACAGAGGTAAATATAATGGAAGAACAAAAAAAACGGGGTTTTAAACTCCCTTCCTCCTACACAGTACTCTTTATCATTATTGCTATCATGGCAATATTGACATGGTTTATCCCTGCTGGAGCATATGATACTACAAAAGATGGAACGGTTATTTCCGGTACCTATCATGCTGTAAAATCAAATCCACAAGGGATTTATGATGTTTTCATGGCTCCTGTACGTGGGATGCTTGGTGCTAAAGGTACTGATGGGGCTATCCAAGTCTCATTCTTCATCTTAATGGTTGGTGGCTTCTTAGGTGTTGTCAATAAGACTGGTGCCTTGGACCAAGGGATTGCCTCAGTTGTTAAGAAGAACAAAGGTAGGGAAAAGATGCTTATTGCAATCTTGATTCCTATTTTTGCTCTTGGTGGAACAACTTATGGTATGGGTGAAGAAACAATGGCTTTCTATCCACTCCTTATTCCTGTTATGATTGCTGTTGGTTTTGATACCCTTGTTGCTGTTTCAATTATATTGATTGGTTCTCAGATTGGCTGTCTGGCCTCAACCATTAACCCATTTGCAACTGGTGTTGCTGCCGATGCAGCTAATGTTAGTATCGCAGATGGAATTATCTGGCGTGTGATTCAATGGTTTGTATTGGTTGCCCTTGCAATCTGGTATGTTCATAGCTATGCTGTTAAGGTTGAAAAAGATCCAAGCAAATCATTAGTAGCAGATAAGATAGATGAGCACCGTGAATATTTCAAACTTGAAAATCAAGGTTCAGACATGACAAAACGTCAAGCGAAAGTACTTTGGATTTTTGTTATTACATTTTTGATCATGATTTTGAGTTTGGTTCCATGGGAACGCTTTAATATCACGCTCTTCACTGCACTAAATAAATGGATCACAGGACTTCCTGTGATTGGTACAGTCTTTGGTAAAACAGCTATACCTTTTGGAGAATGGTATTTCCCAGAAATTACAATGCTCTTTATTATGATGGGTATTTTGGCAGCTATGGTCTACAGAATGTCTGAAGAAGACTTTATTTCATCATTCCTAGCAGGTGCTGCTGACCTACTTGGGGTTGCGATCATCTGTGCGGTTGCTCGTGGTATCCAAGTTATCATGAACAATGGTATGATTACAGCTACCATCCTTAACTGGGGGGAACATGGACTTTCAGGTCTTTCATCACAAGTCTTTATTTTCTTAACTTACCTATTCTACTTACCAATGTCATTCTTAATCCCATCAACTTCAGGTTTAGCTGGAGCAACTATGGGTATCATGGCACCTTTGGGACATTTCTCAAATGTTCCTGCACACTTGGTTATTACAGCCTTCCAATCTGCCTCTGGAGTTCTTAATATCATTTCACCAACTTCAGCAATCGTTATGGGAGCTTTAGCTCTAGGTAAAGTTGATATTGCGACATGGTGGAAATTTGTAGCTAAATTTATCGTCATGGTAATGGTTATTAGCTTGGCAATATTACTTCTTGCTACATTCTTCATTTAAACTCTTAGTTTTTAGTTTAGAGGTGAAAGAAAATGGAAAAATTTATAACAAGCCAAAATCAAGAAGCTTGTGTAGAAGCAATTAAAACTATTGTTTCTTATCCTTCAGTTTTAAATGAGGGAGAAAATGGTACTCCTTTTGGACAAGCTATTCAAAATGTTTTAGAAAAAACCCTTGGAATTTGTGAAAGTTTAGGATTTAAAACTTATATAGATCCAAAAGGGTATTATGGTTATGCTGATTATGGAGATCAAAAAGAAGTACTAGCAATTCTTTGTCACTTAGATGTTGTCCCAGAAGGTGATCGCAACCTTTGGAACACAGATCCTTTTGAATGTGTGGAAAAAGACGGTCGTTTATATGGACGTGGTACACAAGATGACAAAGGACCTTCAATGATGGCCTTATACGCAGTCAAATCTTTGATTGACGCTGGGGTCACATTTAAGAAAAAAATTCGTTTCATTTTTGGGACTGATGAAGAAACATTATGGCGTTGTATGAATCGTTATAATGAAGTTGAAGAAACAGCAACTTATGGCTTCGCTCCAGATTCTAGTTTTCCTCTTATTTATGCTGAAAAAGGGTTATTACAAGCCAAATTGGTTGGTAAAGGTTCTGATAAGCTCAATCTCGAAGTTGGTAATGCCTATAATGTCGTTCCAGCCAGAGCTTCTTATCAAGGTGAGTATTTAGAAGATATTCAAAAAGAATTGGAAAAAAATGATTTTGAATATGTTTTAAAAGATAATGAAATCACTGTTTATGGTCTTGCTCAACATGCCAAGGATGCCCCTCATGGGATCAATGCCTTGATACGTTTAGCAAAAGCACTCAATACATGTTTTGACGACCCTACCATTGATTTCCTAGCAAATGTCATTGATGAAGATGGCAAAGCATTAAATATTTTTGGACCAGTTGAAGATGAACCTTCAGGAATCTTAAGTTTCAATGTTGCCGGCCTAACAATGACCAAGGACTTAACTGAAATTCGTCTAGATATTAGGATTCCAGTTTTAGCCGACAAAGAAAAATTAGTTGAAGAACTCAGCACAAAAGCTAAGGAATACGGATTAACTTATAAAGAATTCGACTACTTAGCACCTTTGTATGTCCCACTTGAAAGTGAGTTGGTGACAACATTGATGGACGTTTACCGTGAAAAAACCGGTGATCAAAGACCAGCAATGTCTTCTGGAGGAGCAACCTTTGCAAGAACAATGCCAAACTGTGTGGCATTTGGAGCTCTTTTCCCAGATTCAGTACAAACAGAACATCAAGAAAATGAAAATATCGTTTTAGAAGATGCTTATAAGGCAATGGATATCTATGCTGAGGCCATCTATCGACTAACGCGATAAAAAAGGAGAATGATATATGTCAAAACAAAAAATAGTAGTTGCCCTTGGAGGAAATGCTATTCTTTCTACAGATGCATCAGCTAAAGCACAACAAGAAGCTTTAGTCTCAACATCTAAATCACTTGTAAAATTGATCAAAGATGGTAACGAAGTTATCGTAACACATGGTAATGGACCACAGGTTGGAAATTTACTCTTACAACAAGCAGCAGCTGATTCAGAAAAAAATCCTGCAATGCCTTTAGACACTTGTGTGGCTATGACTGAAGGAAGTATTGGTTTTTGGCTTGTCAATGCCCTTGATAATGAATTAAAAGCTCAAGGTATTGAAAAAGAAGTGGCAGCAGTTGTGACTCAAGTTATTGTTGATAAAGATGACCAAGCTTTCACAAACCCAACTAAACCAATTGGACCTTTCTTATCAGAAGAAGAGGCCAAAAAACAAATGGAAGAAACTGGAGCAAGCTTCAAAGAAGATGCAGGACGTGGATGGCGTAAAGTTGTGCCTTCTCCAAAACCTGTTGGTATCAAAGAAGCAAATGTTATCAGAAGCCTAGTTGATTCTGGTGTTGTTGTGGTCAGCGCTGGTGGCGGCGGTGTCCCTGTGGTTGAAGATCCTACTACTAAAGAAATTACAGGTGTTGAAGCTGTTATTGACAAAGATTTTGCCAGCCAGACCCTTTCAGAACTTGTTGATGCTGATCTTTTCATCGTATTAACTGGTGTTGACAATGTTTTTGTTAACTATAACAAACCAGACCAAGAAAAACTGGAAAAAGTTACTGTATCTCAAATGAAAGAATACATTGGCCAAAACCAATTTGCACCAGGAAGCATGTTACCTAAGGTAGAAGCAGCTATTGCCTTTGTTGAAAACAAACCAAATGCTAAAGCTATCATCACTTCCCTTGAAAACATTGATAATGTTCTTTCAGCAGACGCTGGAACACAAATTATCAGTGACTAATCAAAAGAGCTTTGGATTTTATCCAAGGCTTTTTTCTTATCTCTAATAAGACCTACTTCCAATGTTCAATTAAGAACTTAGGAAATTCCCTGATTTTAAAGCTTTTCTTATCTTTTTTCAGAATAGGTGTATAATGGTTCTAATATTTTATATAAGTTAGGAAAGTGGAAACTATCTATAAGGTAATCCGACTAACAGAATTAGCAGTAGAAGCGTATTATGACATTGAAGCTGTCTTGCCTAAGAAGGTCACCTTTATCCATACAGAAGATTTGGTTAAATTATATCCCGATCTTAGCCCCAAAGAAGGAGAAAATGCTATTACTAAGGAGCATGGAGCAGTGTTCTTGATTGGGATTGGCGGTGATCTAGCAGATGGTAAAACTCATGATGGCAGAGCGCCTGACTATGATGACTGGACAAGTGAAACAAGTCAGGGCTATCGTGGTTTAAATGGGGATATCCTAGTTTGGAATGACCAACTAGCCTCTGCCTTTGAATTATCTTCTATGGGAATTCAGGTAGATCAGGAGGCCTTGAAACGTCAGATCGCCCTATGAGCGACTAGAATTTGATTGGCACCAGTCTTTATTAGATGGAAAGTTCCCTATTACTATTGGTGGTGGGATTGGCCAATCATGGATGGCCATGTTCCTCTTACGTAAAAAAACATATTGGTGAAGTTCAAACCTCAGTCTGGCCATTAGAAGTTTGCAAGACATTTGAGAATATTTTATAGATAAGAAAGGTCTTAACATCTGCCTTTCTTTTTTTGTCTTTCTTGACAGTTTTCTGTTGCTAACTTGACTGCAAGGCTATTTTGATCTCCAAATCAGGGGCTCTGTTTCTTAGCCCAGGTCTTTATTTTTAGTCTTATATAGCTTTAAAATATTAAATATGTGTTATAAAACCTATAGTTTGTTTCTTTTCAAAAAACATCTTTGCTGCTATACTTAAGGCGAATTATTTATGAATGCGCTTACAAAAAGTTCTTCATAGATAATATCTTAAAAATCCAAGGAGATTGTGATGGATAAGCGTTTAGTTGTAAAACGAGCCTTAGGCGGCGTGTGTGCAGGGGTCTTAATTGCAGTTGCTCTTCAATCAAGCCCTCAATTAAGCTTTAGTAACTGGCAGCCAGACATTGTCTTTGCTGAAGAGAAAGCACAGGAGGGTAGTCACCTTGTCGAGCAGATCAGAAGGGGAGAAAAAGGTCCTCTCTATGCTGGTTATTTCCGTACCTGGCATGACAGTTCTTCTACTGGTAAGGACGGGAAACAGCATCATCCTGAAAATACCATGAAGGACATTCCTAAAGAAGTTGATATGGTATTTGTCTTCCATAATGAAACAGCTGATAATAGTCCATTTTGGTCTGATTTGAAAAACGCTTATATTCCTAAATTGCATAAGCAGGGAACAGCTGTTATTCAGACTATAGGCTTTAACTTTCTCGTTGGAAAGGCTGGTATTTCAAAAGATCAAGCTGATAAATATAGTGATACAGAAGAAGGAAATCGTCTCTTAGCACAAGATATTGTGAAAACATATGTCTATGATAGAGGCGTTGATGGCTTAGATATTGATATTGAACCTCATGACTATAATGCCGGCAGCCCAGAAGCTCAGCGTGCTTTAGTTGTCTACAAAGAAATAGCCAAGCTTATAGGAAAGTCAGGTACAGATAAGAGTAAATTGCTTATCATGGATACAACTCTTAAACCTTCTAGGAATCCTCTTTTCCAAGAGGTTGCTCCGTCAACAGACCTGGTTTTAAGGCAGTTTTATGGTATGCAGGGAGAACGAGAATTAGATTCTGATTGGGAAGAATTTAAAAATTATATTTCCCCTAGCCAGTATATGATTGGCTTTACCTTCTACGAAGAAAATGCTGGTCAGGGTAACATTTGGCATGATATCAATGATTATGATCCTGCTGATCCAGATAAGGGTAGTCGTATTGAAGGAACGCGTGCAGAGCGTTATGCTAAATGGCAACCTAAAACAGGTGGGGTGAAGGCTGGTATTTTCTCCTATGCCATTGACCGGGATGGGGTTGCTCACCAACCAAAATCTTTGGATAGTAATCCAGGAATAGAACATCCTACTGACAAGGTTGTGAAGTCTGAATATAAGGTTTCTAAGGCTTTGAAAGATCTGATGATCTCTGACAAAGCTTATAATGAGATAAATGAAAAGGATTTTAAAGATCCTGCTTTGTTGAAAGCTGTTAAAGAACAGGTGGGGAAATTTCGGGGAGACTTGGCTTTATATGATGGAACCTTAATCCTCAATGATCCTGCCATCAAAGACTTGTCTGGCTTAAGCCAATTGAAGCAGTTGGGAAAGCTTAAATTGCAGGGTTTGACCCAGTTAAAAGCCCTTAGTTCAAAGGACTTGCCCAAAAGTATTTTGAAATCAGGCCAGCTTGACTTGAGTGGCATGACCTCACTTGAAAGTTTAAAGCTCAAAGATAGTCAGCTAGAAAGTTTGACACAATTAGATGTGCCACATTTGACAGCTTTGAAGTCTTTTGATATTTCTAAGAATCGTATGGATTTGCTTGGCGAAGAAGCTTTGCTAACTCAGATTCTTACCACAGTTTCTCAAAATGGTGCCAAATCTGACGCAGATAAGGCTTTTTCAGGGCAAAAACCAGTGGGCTACTACCCAAAGGAATATGCAAGTAAGAATGTAAAGCTGGCAGCAGATGGGAAAGACCATGACATCTTTAAAGAATATGTTCTAGGGACAGTTACTAAGGCAGCAACTTTAATCAAGGACAGTCAAGAATTTGAAGAGTTCAAGCAGAAAGAATTGGCTGGTCAAAAGCTTATTGCTGCTGACTATACTTATGATCAATTTGTGGTTTCTTATGATAAATTTACAGTTGAGCAAGTGGATGACACTTTAAGTGAATCTCAAGATAAGGTCATTAAAACTGATAAGGATAGTACTCGTCAGATCAAGGTTTACAATGCTAGTAAAGAACTCATACATAAAATGACTGCTGTTATTGGTAATGGACCAAGCATGCGCACCAACCTAGCAAAAGGGGCTGATGTTCTATATGGAAATAAAGAAATGGTGACTCGAGCAATTGATGATGATCGTTCAACTTACTATTTTGATTGGAACCCACAAAGTCATTTTGTTTTAGATTTAGGCAAACTTGTTAATGCTAACTACTGGCGACTCTATAATGCCGAAGTCTTAAAAAATCGTTATTCTGCAAAAGATTATAATGTGGCTTCAGCCAGTTTACAAGTTTTAAAGGATTCTTCTGTAGATTTAAGCAGTAAAACGAAGGAAGAACAAGAAGCCATTTCAAATGATGATAGTCAATGGCGTACAGTTGCCTCTGTTAATGAAGCAGGAGCTATTATTGAAGGTAAACTTGATGATGCTCTAGGACGCTACTGGAGATTTGACATCAAAGGTTCGGTTAACCCTAAAAATCCTCCTTATGTGGTTGAGCTTCAAATTCTTGGTACTGCTATGGATGTTTCTACTTTTGATCATTCCTTAGCCAATGCCAAAAAGGTTGGTGAGGATCATACCAAGGCTTTAAGCAAAACAGTTATCAGTGACTATAATAAACAAATTACAGAGATCAGTTCTCAATTAAAGAGTGCCGACTTGTCGCAAGAAAAGGTGACAGAGCTTAGTCAACAACTCGACCTTCTGGCCGCAAATCTTCAAAAATCCGCAAGCCTTAAAGAGGATGCCTATAAGGCTCAAGAAGCTTCTAAGGCTGCTCGGCTCAAGGTAAAAGACAAGATCTTTAAGACAGAAGATCTTGATAAGGTTAAGGCACTAGAAACTGAACTGGTTAGCTTAGAACATCAGATTGATGAAAAATTGGGAAAAGAAACTTATGATGCTGACTTAGAAAGCTATATTGTCAGTGTCAATGTCAAGGTTTCAGAGCTTACGAAGATAAGCCCTACTACAGAAAAAAATTAAGAAAAAGCACAATAAGTCACACCTTTCCTTATTCTTTTTGAAAAAACAGGCAGTCATCTACCTAGTCTCAGACTGTAGACAAACCCTATTTACCTAGACCAATAAGCTCAGAAGCTTTGCAGGCTATCAATGGATTTCCTATTTCTACGAGCAACCGCGAGCCGATTAACAATATCTTCGCCGTTCTGAAAGTGTCTAGAATGTCTTTAATATAGGCATTCTAGACACCTGGAACTTGCCAGACCTTAGGCTCGAAAGTTAGGTATGGAATTCTTTGGTTTTCTTAAACAGTCACTTCCCTGACTGTTTAACCTGTCCGACAGCACCTAAGGAAGGTATCAAAAAAGACTTTTTCTTCAAAAAGACCAGGTAAATGACTACCTGGTCTTTTTGCTTACTTTATTAAAGTACTGTCAATAAAGTGCTTTAGTTCAAAGATAGGGAATGCTTGCTTTTGAACGGCTCAATTAGTAGTCTTCAGGTCAGAGCAGATTCTCTTTAGAACTTTGCCTTGTTTTAGGAGAAAAATTCTAAAATAGCGGTGTAAAAGCTTGGATAGTCTTATAATTCTGTTATAATAAAAATTATGAGAATTGTATCAGGTGAATTTGGTGGGAGGCCCTTAAAGACCCTCCAGGGAAAAACAACCAGGCCTACTTCGGACAAGGTTCGAGGAGCCATGTTCAATATGATTGGCCCTTACTTTGATGGGGGTCGGGTTTTAGATTTATTTGCAGGCTCAGGAGGGCTCTCTATTGAAGCTGTTTCTAGAGGAATGAGCCAAGCTGTCCTGGTCGAAAGAGACCGTGGAGCGCAAGCTATTATCCAAGAAAATATCAGGATGACAAAGGCAGAACAGCGTTTTCAGCTCTTGAAAATGGAAGCTAAAAGAGCAATTGAGCTTCTGGATCAAACTTTTGATTTGGTCTTTTTAGATCCGCCCTATGCTCAAGAAGAAATTGTGGCCACTGTTGAGGCTCTTGACGCAAAAGGCCTACTTGGCCCCGAAGTGATGCTTGTTTGTGAAACAGATAAGAAAGTTCACTTGCCAGAAGAGATTGCCTGTCTTGGTATTTGGAAAGAAAAAATTTATGGAATTAGTAAGGTAACTGTGTATGTCAGATAAAATTGGACTGTATCCAGGCTCTTTTGACCCTGTCACAAAT
The DNA here is from genome assembly GCF_011421425.1 of Streptococcus catagoni. Taxonomy (GTDB): domain Bacteria; phylum Bacillota; class Bacilli; order Lactobacillales; family Streptococcaceae; genus Streptococcus; species Streptococcus catagoni. Next base: position 722,533 of record NZ_WPCW01000001.1, on the reverse strand, counting down.
GGGCACGTGGATATCATAGACCGTGCCAGTAAGCTTTTTGATCAGCTTTATATTGGCGTTTTTTGTAATTCTGAAAAAAAGGGATTCTTTGATTTGGAGATAAGGATCAGAATTCTTAAAGAGGCTCTGAAAAACTATCCTAACGTGACAGTAATCTCTGCCCAAGATAGGTTGGCAGTAGACGTGGCAAAAGAACTTGGTGTCACCCACATGGTTCGTGGTCTAAGAAATCCCACAGATTTTGAATATGAGTCAAACCTGGAATATTTCAACAATCGCTTAGAAGAACAGCTTGAAACCATCTATTTTATAGCTAGAAATGTCTTTCGGCCCCTTAGTTCTAGCCGTATAAAGGAGTTAATTCATTTTAACTCACCCATAGATGATTTAGTCCCACAATCAGTAGTTGACCAATTGGAGCGTATAAATGAAGACTATTAAAAAATTAAAATGGTGGATAATCAGTATCCTCCTAACCATTGCTATCCTCATGGCACTCTTTTTTCCACTGCCATACTACATTGAAATGCCAGGCGGAGCCTACGATATTCGTTCGGTTCTTAAGGTAAACAATAAAGAAGACAAGGCAAAGGGTTCCTATAACTTTGTTGCTGTGAGCCTAAGTCGGGCCTCCCTAGCCCAGTTACTCTATGCTTGGATGACACCCTTTACAGAGATTTCCTCTGCCGAAGCGACCACAGGTGGCTATAGCGATGCGGATTATCTACGTATCAACAGGTTTTATATGGAGACCTCTCAAAATGGAGCTATCTATCAGGCCTTGAAATTGGCTGGAAAAGAAGTTTCCTTAGATTATCTGGGAGTTTATGTTTTAAATGTTAATAAGAACTCAAGTTTTAGAGGGGTTCTTAATATCGCTGACACTGTGACCAGTGTCAATGGCAAGAACTTTAAAAGTTCGGCTGATCTGGTTAAATATGTATCTAGCTTAAAGCTAGGAGACAAAGTCCAGGTTCAATTTATTTCAGATGGCAAAGAAAAGACTAAAACTGGTAAAATTATTAAGCTGACAAATGGTAAAAATGGTATTGGAATAGGCCTAACGGATCATACCAAGGTTCATACCGACCAGAAGATAGAATTTAGTACAGAAGGTGTTGGCGGACCAAGTGCTGGTCTTATGTTTACCCTAGATATCTTAGATCAGATTAATAAGGAGGATCTAAGAAAAGGCCGCAAGATAGCTGGGACAGGAACTATTGCCCAAGATGGTAAGGTTGGAGAGATTGGCGGAGCTGGACTAAAGGTGGTAGCTGCGGCTGAAGCTGGTGCAGAGATCTTCTTTGTTCCTAATAATCCAGTAGACAAAAAAGTCAAAAAGTCCAATCCAAAGGCTCTTAGTAACTATCAAGAAGCAAAAGAAGCTGCTAAAAAACTCAAAACAAAAATGAAGATTGTTCCTGTTAAGACAGTGCAAGAGGCTATTGCCTATCTTCAAAAATAAGCAAACTAACCTTTTTCTAAAGAGATATCAAGACTTCCAGATTATTTTGGAAGTTTTTTGACTTTTATGTTTTTTAAAAAAAGCTATACTAACTATTGTAAGGGGTTACAAAGCTAGGAGATGTCATGAATAGTAGGCAAAAGACTTTATTAAGGGATTTACTGAGTCAGACGGATTATAGAACAGCAAATGATTATGCACAGCTCTTTTCTGTGTCTACCAAAACTATCTATAAGGATATTGACCATCTAAATCAGTTTTTAGCGAATTTTGAAGTTGCTGTTGAGCGTAAGCCTCACTTGGGAATGATTCTAGTCATTTCTGATAATGAACGACAAAAAATCACTCAATTTCTGCACAGTGCTGATTATCATAGCGAAGCAGATTATAGGATGTCAACGGATTACCGCGAACTAGAAGTGATTCGAGAATTAGGGTTCGGTTCAGGTAATATTCAACTGTTTGATTTTGCCTTGGAATATTTCGTCAGTGAAGCTTCGGTTAAACGTGACTTGGAAAAGTTGGCAGATTCTGCTAAACCTTTTGATATCGTCTTAGATAGGTCGGAAGGAAAGGTTTGTCTAAAGGGTAAGGAGTCCAATATTCGAACCTTTTTAAGACAGGCTATCAGTGATCGCATTTTGAAGGACCAGGAAGAACTGTCTTTACCTATATTAGAACGTTTTTTCTTAGCCGATGATTTGCACAATATCGTATCAACTCTGACCCATTACACCCAGCAGTATTATTTCGAGATTAGTGATGTTTATAAATGCTATTTTATTCTTGATGCCACCATAGCTTTTCTCAGGTTTAAACAAGGCAAGTTACTCAATCAGGTTGAGGATTTGGCTACTGAAAACCTTCAAAGTTATGAAGTTTCATTTTTAGCAACAGAGTTTTTAGCCAATCTGTATCAGCTATCTCCTGAAAGTCTGCCCCAAACAGAAATCTCAGCCACCCTATCAGCCTTGTTAGCCGTTGGTTACATAAAAAATGATTCTCATTTTGAACCAGATTTAATTGAACAGGTTCATTTCTTAATCACTGAAGTCAGCCGGTTGACTAGTGTGGATTTAAGCGATGATGACCATCTAAAAAAGATGTTGCTGGTACATATCCAACCCATGCTCTTTCGTTTAAAGCATCGGGTGATGATTTCTAATCAGATGACGGAAGTCATTAAGACCCAGTACAGTGTCTTATATCACTTGGTTTGGCTGGCCACAAAAGAATTGTCAAACTCTTATCAGGTCAATTTAAATGCTACGGAAATTTCTTTTTTAACCATTCATTTTGAAGTAGCTATTCAAAGGAAACTAAAGCCCTTGAAGATTTATGTGATTTGTCCCCATCATTTAGCCACTTCAGAATTGATTATGGCACAGTTACGAAAAGTTATTCCCTTGAGCGAGTGTATTCAAGCTGTAGATAAAGAAGATTTAGCCAGATTAGCTCTAACCGATCAAGACTTGATTATTAGTTCTGTGGATATTTCGGATATGGGACTACCTTTTATATTTGTCAATAGTATTATCACGCCACAACAACTGCAACAGATTCAGCGTTACTATTCTAATTTTTCACAAGGGAATACCCAATTATTGACCCAGCTAGCTGATCATAAGACCTATATTGAATCCGTCATTAAGCATCTGATAGGTGATGGCATTTTTCTAAAGAAATCATTTAAGTCTAAAAAAGAATGCTTAGATTATATCATTTCTTTATCAGCTTCCGAAAATCAAGACAATCCAGCCTATCAAAAATCAATTTTTAAGCGTGAGCACTTAGGTGCTACTAGTGTTTATACGGGTATTGCCCTACCCCATGCGAATCCTGAAACGGTGAGTAAATCTCAGCTTATTATGATGACTCTTGATAAGCCAATCAAGTGGGACATGCACTATGTCAAAGTGATCATGTTGATTGCCATTGAAAGTTTAGAAGTAGCATGGTATCGGGAGGCATTAATAAGTATCTATTCCAAAATAGATAGTAAGGCTTACATTGATGATCTGTGGGCAGCAACTGATAGCCATAGCTTTAAAGAAGCCTTATTTAAAGAAGTTTATTATTAAAAAGGAGACCATATGAGTCCTATTATTCCAAGGTTAGTGGGTAAAGATTTGATTAATCTTCATGTCAATGCCCAGAACCAATCAGAGTTATTAGCTAGTCTTTCAGAGTATTTACTTGAAAAAGACTATGTCTTAGAAAGTTTTAAGGAGGCCATTGTTTCTAGAGAAAAGGAATATCCAACTGGTTTACAGCTTGAAAATATAGCAGTTGCTATTCCTCATACTTATGCCCAGCATGTCAAAAAACCTTTTATTTTTATCAATCGTCTAGAAAGACCAGTTTCCTTTATTCAAATGGGAACTGATGATGAGCTGCTGGATGTCCACTATGTCATGGTTTTAGGCATTTCACAGCCGGAAGAACAAACGAGCCTATTGTCTGAACTAATGGCACTCTTTTCGGATCAATCATTTATTCAAGCTCTAGAAAGTACAAAAGACCAGATGGCTGTTTATCAATTATTTGCGGATCAAAAAAATCAGGAGGATTTAAAATGAAAAAAATTATTGTCGCTTGTGGGTCAGGCGTTGCCACTTCTCAAACAGTGGCATCAAAGGTTAGTCGTTTGTTAAAAGAACAAGGTCATCCCTGTGAGATTGAAGCAGTAGATATGAAATCATTGGATCATCATATTAAAGGAGCAGATGCATACATCTCAATTGTCAAACCTAAAAAGGATTATGGCATTCCTGTTTTTAATGGTGTCGCCTTTTTAACAGGTATGGGACAAAAACAAGAACTGGATAAGATTCTTGATTTTATCAAGGGTTAAAAGGAGAGGATTATGGATATCTTAAAGACGGTTATTCAGTACATATTAGATTTAGGAGCAGCTGTTTTTGTACCTTTCTTGATGCTCATTGTGGGCTTATTGATGAAAATGAAATTTAGGGATGCTTTCTCAGCAGCCTTAACTTTGGGGGTTGCCTTTACAGGGATGGGCATACTGGTGAACTTTATCATGACTAGTATGGGTGCTGCAGCTAATGACTTGACCACTCATACTGGAATTTCTTTGCCAGCTGTTGATATTGGATGGCCTGGGGCAGCTTCTATCAGTTGGGCATGGCCTTATGCCTTTCTCATGTTCCCTTTGCAATTGGGGATCAATTTCTTACTGTTAGTGACCAATCAGACCAAAACTTTAAATGTGGATTTGTGGAATATTTGGAATAAAATCTTCACAGCAGTGATTGTGACTTATTTTACCAATAATGTTCTCTTTGGCTTCCTTGCTGCAGCTATTGTTATTGTTTTAGAATTAAAACTAGGAGATGTCTTTGCACCAGAAGTGGAGCGACTAACTGGAATTCCAGGGGTTACAGTACCTCATTTTATTTGTTTAATTGCTGTCCTACTGCATCCAATTGATGAATTACTGAAGAAAGTTCCCTTGCTAAATAAACAATTTGATGCTGATACCCTCAAAGATAAAATTGGTGTTTTTGGTGAAAACTCCGTAATGGGTGCTATTATTGGCTTTATACTCGGTTTATCTTCCGGAAATGGGGTCAAGTATGCTTTTACCTTAGCAGTTCAAGCAGCTACTGCCTTAACACTTTTTCCTATGGTGTCTAAGCTATTCTCTCAAGCCCTTTCTCCAATTTCTGAGGCCGTATCTGAATTTATGCGTGAACGTTTCGAAGATAGAGAGGTTTATATTGGTCTGGACTGGCCAATCCTAGGAGGGCGAAATGAGCTTTGGGTGGCTGTTATCTTTACTATTCCATTCTTACTTATTGGGGCAGTTACCTTGCCACATAATAGTGTGCTTCCTTTTGCAGGCATTATTAATTTGTCCTTTGTAGTTGGAGCCTTGCTGCTTACCAATGGGAATGTTTTAAGAATGATTATTCACGGTTTAATCTCAACGCCTCTATTTTTATACGGGGCCACTTATTTCACTCCATACATGACACGATTGGCGCGTGAAACAGGAACACTAGATAAAGGGATAAAAGGAATGATTTCTTGGTCAACTTTTGAAGGTCCAGATATTCGTTATTTACTTGCTACTATTTTTAAGGGCGATTTACTCTCTATCTTGCTATTTGTTTTATGGTTAGGTCTCTACATCTGGCTACTAAAAGATCGTAATAAATACAATCAGGCTATTCAAGAAATAGGTTAAACCGTTCATTAGTTACTAATGTTTAATTGAAGAAAGTCTTTTGCAAGGCGAAAGGCAGCTTTTAAGAGTATCAGTTAAAAAGGAGAAAAGATGAATTATCCAACTTACATTCAAGGTCTTATTGAGATTACTTATGATATGTGGCAACAAGGCTGGGATGAATATAATGGTGGCAATGTAAGCTATCGACTAAGAGAAGAGGAAATCGCAAGTCTAAAAGAAGATTTGGCAGATACTGACTTTAAGCTTTATCCACAATCTCCGGAAGTAGAACTCATGCCAATTCCTGGTAATATGCAAAATCAATACTTGCTCATTTCCGCTTCTTGGAGTCATTTTAGACAGTTGAAAAACCAAGCAGCTGTGGATTCTGGAATTATACGCTTAACCCAAAAGGGCTATCAGGTCTTAGCAGGATTTAATTCCGGTAAAAACCCAACCAGCGAAATTTTTATGCATATTCTGGCACATTCGGCTAGACTGTCTGTCAATGAGCAGCACCGAGTGGTTGTTCACAATCATGCCACTAACTTAGTGCTTTATTCCTTACTTAATGAGGTCACTAGTCAAAGTCTGACTCTAGATTTATGGTCTGTTTTAACAGAATCCATAGTGGTATTTCCAGATGGTATTGCTGTTCTTCCATGGGAAGTTCCCGGAACCAGACAAATAGGACTGGACACAGCCAGAGAACTCAGAGAGCACCGCTTGGTGGTTTGGGCAAAACACGGTGTCTTATCAACAGGAATCGACTACCAAGATTGTTTTGGCCTGATCGAAACAGCTAATAAGGCTGCTAAACTGGCCCTTGATTTAAAAATGATTAGTCAAAAAAACTTGCAAGATTGTAATGTCTTAACGGTTGATAATTTAAAAGAGGTCTGTCAGGCTTTAAAAGTAAAGGGAAAATACTTAGACTAGACAGCGCAGAAAAAAATGGCTTATCTTTTAGAGCTTAGCAAGTATTCCTTGTTTAATCCACAAGGAAGAAAGGTTCTTTAAAGATAGGCCTTTTTTCTTTTTTATAAGAAAAAGTCTCTTCTAGCAGCTTGACAAGATAGAAGAAAACGTTTACAATAACTGTGAGACCGATTCCATATTTAGAAGTGAGGACATATTTAATGGCTACTATTAAAGAAGTTGCTGATCAAGCTGGTCTTTCAAAATCAACTGTATCACGTTATATTTCTCAAAATGGATATGTTTCAGAGGCTGCACGTTTAAAGATAAAAGAAGCTATCAAAAATTTAAATTATAGCCCAAATGTTATTGCACAGTCTCTTAAAACCAAGAAAAGTCAACTAGTCGGCTTGCTTTTACCTGACATATCTAATCCCTTTTTCCCCAGACTAGCTAGAGGGGTAGAAATTTACCTGAAAGAAAAGGGCTATAGTGTGATGCTAGGAAATATTGGTGATAGTGAAGTACTTGAGGAAGAATACCTAAAGGTATTGCTGCAAAGCAATGCTGCTGGTATTATCACGACTCACGATTTTACCAAGAGGCATCCTGAAATACAAATTCCAATAGTGGTGGTGGATCGTGTCAATCAAGAAACAAAGTATGGTGTCTATTCAGATAATAAATACGGAGGTCAACTAGCGGCGCAAATCATTTGTCGTGCAGGAGCAAAAGAAGTCTTACTCATCAAAGGCCCACTGGACATGGCGACAAATATCAAAGAACGTTACAAAGCCAGTTTAAACTATCTGAAAGAGGAGAAAGTCACACTTAGAGTAGTTGATAGTGACAGTTTTGACTTTGACCTCATACAGGCTGAAGCTCAAAGAAATTTAGCCTTCTATCAAAACATTGACAGTATTATAGCGCCTTCTGACATTCATGCTATAGCCTATATTCATGAATTACATGCAAGAGGGCGAAAAATCCCTGAAGAAGTTCAAGTTATTGGTTATGATGACATTTTGATGAGTCAGTTTATCTATCCTTCCCTGTCCACCATTCACCAATCATCCTATCAGATGGGACACCACGCTGCAGAATTAGTCTATAAGATTGCTAATCACTTGCCAATTGAAGAAAAAAGGATTAAATTACCTGTTCACTATGTTGAACGTGAAACCATAAGGAGGAAAGATGAGTAAAATTATTGTTATTGGAAGTATCTCAATGGATTTAGTCATGGAAACCAGCCGCATTGCCCAAGAAGGTGAAACTGTTTTTGGGGATAAATTTTCCATGGTTCCTGGAGGAAAAGGGGCTAATCAAGCCGTTGCCCTCGGTCGCTTATCTGCTGATGGTGATCAGATATCTATGTTAGGAACTGTAGGAGAAGATGCATTTGGTTCTTTATTGAAAGATAATTTAAGGGCAAATAAGGTTGAAACAGAATTTGTGGGAACGGTACCATTATCTTCTGGCATTGCACAGATAACCCTTCATAATCATGATAACCGCATTATTTACTGTCCTGGTGCCAACAGCGAGGTTCATCCTGAAAAGTGGGATAGCCAGTGGGAGCTTATTAGTCAGGCTGATTTAGTCATTCTTCAAAATGAAATTCCCCATGAAGCCAACAAAATAATTGCTGAGTATTGTAAAGACAAGAAAATCAAATTACTCTATAATCCAGCCCCTGCTAGAGATACAGATCATGAAATGATCGCCTTGGTGGATTATTTTACACCAAATGAACATGAGTGTCAGGACTTATTCCCAGATCAAAGTCTTGAAGAGGTCCTAAAGACCTATCCCAACAAAATCATTGTCACCTTAGGCAGTAAGGGCTCGGTCTACTGTGATGGAAGAGAAATTAAGACTATTGCGGCCATAAAAGCAAAGGTGGTTGATACAACAGGAGCAGGTGATACCTTTAATGGTGCCTTGGCTTTAGCCCTAGCTAAAGAAGCGTCCATTGATAAGGCCCTAAAATTTGCGACTCTGGCTTCACATTTATCCGTTCAAAAATTTGGTGCCCAAGGTGGGATGCCTAGTCTGAAAGAAATGAAGGAAAACGAACATTATGAAGAAAACTGGAATTTTGAATAGTAATCTAGCTAAACTAGCTGACGACTTAGGACATACTGATCAAGTCTGTATTGGTGACCTAGGACTACCTGTCCCAGCTACAACTCCAAAGATTGATTTAGCTTTAAAAGCTGGTAGCCCAAGTTTTCAAGAAGTTGTTGATATTTATTTGGAAAATATCCTTGTGGAAAAAGTTATCTTAGCTGAGGAAATTAAAAGTAAGAATCCTCAACAGTTAGAGCAACTTTTAGCTAAGCTGGATAGTCATGTGCAAGTAGAGTATCTGAGCCATGAAGAATTAAAGGAGCTTAACAAGAACGTTAAGGCAGTTATTAGAACAGGAGAAAACACACCCTATTCCAATGTGATATTGCAATCAGGAGTAATCATTTAGAAAGGTCTTTTGATCATGAAAATTGACATGAGAGATATTTCCAAATCTTTTGGGAAAAATAAGGTTTTAGAAAAGATAGACCTGCTTATTGAGTCCGGTCAAATCCATGCCTTAATGGGAGAAAATGGTGCTGGGAAATCAACCTTAATGAACATTTTGACAGGTTTATTTCCGGCCACTTCAGGAAAGATCTACATAGATGGAAAGGAAATGACCTTTTCCAATCCTCAGAAGGCAGAAGAATTTGGGATCAGTTTCATTCACCAAGAAATGAATACCTGGTCTGAAATGACTGTCCTAGAAAATCTTTTTCTGGGTAGAGAAATCAAAAATCGCTTTGGTTTACTTGATCAAAAAGCCATGGTGAAAAAGGCTGAGCAAGCCTTTAAACGTCTTGGTGTTTCCATACCACTTAATCAGACCATTGGGCACCTATCCGTTGGTCAGCAACAGATGATCGAGATTGCAAAAAGCTTGTTGTCTAAGGTTTCCCTTCTTATTATGGATGAGCCTACGGCTGCCTTGACAGACAGAGAAACTGAAAATCTCTTTCGTGTTATTGCTTCCTTAAAGAGTGAAGGTGTGGGAATTATTTATATCTCACATCGTATGGAAGAAATTTTTAGAATTACGGATCTGGTAACAGTTATGCGTGATGGCATTGTGGTAGATACCAGAGAAACCAGTTCTACCAATCCTCATGAACTGGTCAAAATGATGGTTGGTAGAGAACTAAAAGATTTTTATCCTGAAAAAGCCTCAGAAATTGGCCCCATTGCCTTTGAGGTTGAAAATCTTAGTGGAGAAGGCTTCACAGATATTTCCTTCCAGGTTAGAAAGGGTGAAATTTTAGGATTTTCTGGTCTAATGGGAGCTGGCCGAACAGAGGTCATGCGTGCCATTTTTGGCTTAGACCGCAAGCTATCTGGTCAGATTAAAATTGATGGAAAAGAAATCAAACTATCAAATCCAGCGGAGGCTATTAAACAAGGGGTTGGCTTTTTAACAGAAGACCGAAAAGACGAGGGGCTTATTCTAGATTCTTCAGTCAAGGATAATATGACCCTGCCGAGTGTTAATGATTTCGTTAAAAAATGGATTTACGATGAAAAAACCAGCACGATCTTTGTGAATCAATTGATTGATCGCCTAAGAATAAAAAGTGCAAAACCTAATCTACCTGTTGGCAATCTTTCTGGAGGTAACCAACAAAAAGTTGTTCTGGCTAAATGGATTGGCATTGCACCCAAGGTATTGATCTTAGATGAACCAACCAGAGGAGTAGATGTTGGTGCTAAACGTGAAATCTATCAATTAATGAATGAATTAGCTGATCGTGGTGTTCCTATTATTATGGTTTCTTCTGACCTACCAGAAGTATTGGGAGTGAGTGATCGTATTATTGTCATGCACGAAGGGAAAATTGCAGGGCAGTTAGAGCGGCACCAAGCTAGTCAGGAAAGTATTATGCATTTGGCTACAGGAGGTAAGTAAGGTGAAAAAAGTGATGAAATACATATCGGAGTTAACCACTCTGGTGGCTTTAGTAGGGTTAATGATTGTTATAACACTAATCAATCCTAACTTTTTAACAACAAACAACTTGTTAAATTTATTATTACAAGTAACAGCTAATGGCTTTATAGCCTTTGGAATGACCTTTGTCATTTTGACCGGTGGAATTGACCTATCTGTGGGATCTATTTTGGCTCTATCTAGTGCTCTAACTGCTGGTATGATTGCAAGTGGTATGCCGGTTGGTCTGGCCATTTTACTAGCAGTGCTATTAGGTGGTATCTTGGGAATGTTGAACGGGCTTTTCATTTCTTATGGAAAACTAGCACCATTCATTGTTACCCTAGCAACTATGACGATTTTTCGGGGAGCAACCCTGGTTTATTCAAATGGGAATCCTATAACCAAGGGATTATCAGATAGCTTTCTCTTTCAATTTTTAGGGCAAGGCTACATTTTAGGTATTCCCTTCCCAGTTATTTTAATGTTTATTACCTTTCTTATACTCTATGTCTTACTACATAAGACAGCCTTTGGGAAAACTGTTTATGCTCTAGGTGGCAATGAAAAGGCTGCTTATATCGCAGGTGTTAAATTAAATAAAGTTAAGATTATCATTTATACTATTTCAGGGATGATGGCTGCTGTATCAGGTTTAATTATCACATCACGTCTGAGTTCAGCGCAACCCACAGCTGGTAGTGCCTATGAGATGGACGCTATAGCAGCAGTTGTCTTAGGAGGAACCTCCCTTTCAGGAGGGAAAGGTCGCATACTTGGAACACTTATTGGGGCTCTCATAATTGGTGTCCTTAATAATGGTTTAAATATTATTGGTGTTTCAGCCTTTTGGCAACAGGTGGTCAAGGGTATTGTTATCCTAATAGCTGTCTTGCTAGATCGCTTGAAAGTAGAAAAAACATAATTGGTTTTAAGGTTTTTAAAACATAAAAAATTCATAACATAAGGAGTGTTAAAATGAAGAATTTAAGAAGGCTTGGCTTTATGGCCTTAGTGATGACAATGGTGATGATTCTAGGTGCTTGTGGAAAAACGGGCTTAGGCAATTCAGGAACTTCTTCTTCAAAAGAAGTCAGTAAAAAAGCAGCCAAAGATTTGAAATTAGGGGTTTCTATTTCGACCACTAATAATCCTTATTTTGTTGCTATGAAAGATGGGATAGACAGCTTTGCCAAAGACAAAAAAGTCAGCTTAAAGCTTGCTGACGCCCAAGATGACGCTGCTCGTCAGGCAGATGATATTCAAAATTTCATCAGCCAAAAAGTTGATGCTATTCTTATCAATCCTGTGGATTCAAAAGCCATTGTTACATCTATAAAAGCTGCTAATTCTGCAGATATTCCAGTCATTTTAATTGATCGTGGTAGTGAGGGTGGCGATGTTCTAACCACCGTAGCATCAGACAATGTTGAAGCTGGTAAGATGGCAGCAGACTTTGCTCTTGAAAAAGCAGGTAAAAAGGCAAAAACTTTTGAACTTTCAGGCGTACCTGGTGCATCTGCAACAGTTGATCGCGGAAATGGATTTAATAAGGTTGCTAAAGAAAAACTAACAATTTTATCAAGCCAATCTGCTAATTTTGATCGTGCAAAAGCTTTGAATACAGCACAAAATATGATTCAAGGACATAAAGACGTTCAAGTTATCTTTGCTCAAAATGATGAAATGGCTTTAGGAGCAGCCCAAGCTGTTAAATCTGCTGGACTTAAGGATGTTCTTATTGTTGGTATTGATGGTCAACCAGATGCCCATACTGCTATTAAAAATGGAACAATCACAGCAACCATTGCCCAACAACCAGCAAAAATGGGAGAAATTTCTATCCAGGCAGCAATAGACTACTATCAAGGTAAGAAAGTTAAAAAGGAAACCGTTTCACCTATCTACCTTGTTACAAAGGATAATGTTGATAAATACAATTGGTAAACTTTAAGAGAAGGTTGAAGCAAGTTGGCTTCAGCCTTTTTTATGTGCTTTCAAGCTTAGTATTTAAAGTAGGCTAAAAAACTTATGTTTATAGGAGCTTGTTTACTCACTTCTATTATTTTGCAATCCTTGAAGAGCTAATTTAATTTGGAATTGCAAAGAGGGAATTCAGCCTTATAAAATGATATAATGGGACTGCTGACCAAGAAGTTAATAAGCATATGTCAAATGACTGGAAGGGGATTCAATGATAGAAGAAATAAGCTTACTCCATCTTAATGACTTGCATTCTCATTTTGAAGCCTTTCCAAAAATAGAACGGTTCTTTTCACAATTCTCTCAAAGTCAGTCTGAAGTCATTAAAGTAGATCTTGGAGATAATATTGACCGCAGTCATCCCCTATCAGATGTGACTAAGGGACAGGCCAATATTCTTTTAATGAATCAATTAGGCATAGATTATGCCACCATAGGAAACAATGAAGGGATTGGTCTAAGGAAAGAAGATCTCAATCAAGTCTATAAAGAAGCAGACTTTAAGCTAGTCATAGGTAACTTTTATGACCAAGGGGCTTGTCCTAGCTGGGCAAAGCCTTATGATATCTACATGACTAAGGAGGGAACGAAAATTGCCTTTCTGGCTTATACTTTTCCTTATTATAAGACCTATATCCCCAATGGTTGGCAAATTGATGACCCCATAGAAGTTTTAAAAAGAGACATGCAGATACCCCAAGTAGCCCAGGCTGATGTCAAGATTTTGTTAAGCCACTTAGGAATTCGCCTAGATGAAAAAATTACCGAAGAGATAGATGGTCTAGACTTGATCATTGGTTCTCATACCCACCATGTCTTTGAAGAAGGTGCCTCTTTGAATGGAACCTATTTAGCAGCAGCAGGCAAATATGGGCACTATGTCGGGGAGATAACTATCCGTTTGGAAGACCACAAGTTAAAAGAGATGAAAATCATTGCTCATGAAACATCTCATATGCCAAGCAAGGCTTATGATCAGACTTTTGTTGATAATCTGATACTAGAGGGACAAAAGAAGCTGAGCCAGCATCAGATCGTGACTTTAGACCAATCCCTAAACCAAGAAGAATCACTTGAGCTCCTTATGGATGCTATGAAAGACTATGCCAGTGCAGACCTTTCCATCATCAATTCTGGTCTCCTTGTTCAACCATTTGGAAAAATTGTGGATGCTAGACAATTGCAGAGCAGCCTTCCCCACCAAATGCGTCTTGCCAGATTAGAAGTGACACAGGCAGAACTTGAAGAAATCTGTCAGGACATTTTCAGCCAGGCAAGCCTCCTTGAGAAACAGGAAATCAGAGGAATGGGGTTTAGAGGAAAACGATTTGGACGAATTTGTAGCAGTGGTTTTACATACAAAAATGAAAAAATAGTGTATAATAATAAAGTTATGGGTAAATCGGAAAAAGTAAGCTTGGTGCTAGTTGATCAATACTATTTTGCCTCTTATTTTCCAAGTATTAAAAATAAGAAAGTGACCCTCTTATTTCCAGATTTACTCAGAGAACTTGTTGAAGACTATATCTTAAAAACATTGAAATAATGAAATGAAAGGAGTCCGATGAAAAAAGAAATTTCACCAGAAATGTATAACTATAATAAGTTTCCTGGCCCAGAATTTGTTCATTTTGATAATCATGTCAAAAGTGACCAGATTGAGTTCACCCTATTAGAAAATGATAAAGATGCCTTTAATGCCACTGCCTTTGGCCAACGTTTTACCGAGATTTTACTGAAATATGATTATATTGTGGGAGATTGGGGCAATGAACAATTACGCTTAAAGGGCTTTTACAAGGATGCTAATGACATCAAAAAGTCAAATCGTATTTCTCGTTTAGATGACTATATCAAAGAATTCTGTAATTTCGGCTGTGCCTATTTTGTTTTGGAAAATGAAAATCCTAAAGAGATTAAGTTTGAAATAGAAAAAGTAGGTAGACGAAAGAAAAGCCATCAAGCTTCCGACAAAAGAAAGTCGCAAGCTAAGCAGACGCAGAAAAAAAGGCCAAATGCTAAATCAAAACAAAGTGATAAAAACCCAGAAAACAATCATTTTACCAGTAAAAAACGTCAAAATACAAGCAAATCACGGCCAAAGAAAAATAGAGCTAGTAAGGAACAAGTGAGCAAAGCTAAAAATGATCACTTTATTATCAGAAAGAAGGATTCTAATCCATGAAACCATCCATTTACAGCCTAACGCGAGATGAACTTATCCAGTGGGCAATTGAAAACGGTCAGAAAAAATTTAGGGCAACTCAAATTTGGGACTGGTTATATAAAAAGCGTGTGCAGACCTTTGAGGAGATGTCAAATATTCCCAAAGACTTTATCAATCTCTTAGATAGCCATTTTTGTGTCAATCCTTTAAAGCAAAGAGTTGTTCAAGAATCTGTTGATGGGACAGTCAAATACCTCTTTGAACTGCCAGATGGAATGCTCATTGAGACGGTACTCATGCGTCAACATTACGGACATTCTGTTTGTGTAACAACTCAGGTGGGCTGTAATATTGGCTGTACCTTCTGTGCTAGTGGACTAATTAAAAAGCAGCGTGATCTTAATAATGGTGAAATCACAGCGCAGATTATGCTTGTTCAAAAGTATTTTGATGAACGTCAAAAAGATGAACGCGTTAGCCATGTTGTGGTTATGGGGATCGGCGAACCCTTTGATAACTATCAAAATGTGATGAAATTTCTACGGACAATCAATGACGACAATGGACTGGCTATAGGAGCCCGTCATATCACCGTTTCAACTTCTGGCTTGGCTCATAAAATAAGAGAATTTGCCAATGAAGGAGTTCAGGTCAACCTAGCTGTTTCCCTCCATGCTCCAAATAATGAACTGCGATCAAGCATTATGCGGATAAACAGATCTTTTCCGCTTGAAAAATTATTTGCTGCTATCGAATACTATATCGAAACCACTAACCGTCGCGTAACCTTTGAATACATCATGTTAAATGAGGTTAATGATGGCGTAGAACAAGCCCAGGAACTGGCTGATCTAACTAAAAATATCCGCAAATTGTCCTATGTTAATTTGATTCCTTACAATCCTGTTTCTGAACATGACCAGTATAGCCGTAGTCCTAAGGTGCGTGTTGATGCTTTTTACGATGTCTTGAAGAAAAATGGGGTAAACTGTGTTGTCCGTCAAGAACACGGTACAGATATTGATGCAGCCTGTGGCCAATTGCGATCTAATACTATGAAGAAAGACCGCCAAAAGGAAAAAGCGGCATCGGACCGGGCTAAGTAATGTTTAAGTGTACTAATCCCGCATTCCTATCTAAAAGGCAACTGATTGCTGTAAAATTGCTGGCCGTCTTATATCTACTGGCCATTGTGATCATGTGTTTTTCGCCCAGTCCACATTTTTTTAAGGGAGTTGAGACTCCAAATATATTATTTGTAGGGCGTCTACGTTTACTACTTGTCCCCTTTAATTCACTGGTCGGATTAAAAGAGGTTCACTCAGTCTATGCAATGACTTGGATATTTTGCCAGAATCTCCTAAATATCTTCTTGCTGTTTCCTTTGGTTAGCTTGATTCATTTACTAACAGACAAATGGCATGGCTATAAAAAAAGCTTTTATTTAGGACTTTCTATCAGTGCCTTCATTGAAGTCACTCAGCTTCTTTTAGATATCTTAATTGATGCCAACCGTGTTTTTGAAATCGATGATCTTTGGACCAATTCTTTGGGAGCAGTACTGGCCTACTCTGCTTACCTTTTTCTTGTGAAAAAGATATTGAAAAGACACTAAATTCTCTCCTTTGGGGAGAATTTTTGTTAGAATAAGAAGATTACAAAATTAGAATATTAAATAGGAAAGGAAAAATATGACAATTATAAGAAACTTATGGTGGTTTTTCAGGCAGGAAAAAAGACCATACTTACTAGGTATTTTTTCTTTAAGCTTGGTTGCCCTCTTGAATTTGATACCACCCAAAATAATGGGGATGGTTATTGATGGCATTACCAGTGGACATCTTAGTAAAGCTCAACTCCTTATCAAACTATTTTGGTTAGTTCTAGCAGCTCTTGCCATGTACTTTTTAAGATATGTTTGGCGCATTTGTATCTTTGGAACCTCCTATCGATTAGGAAGAATCATGCGTTTTCGACTCTTTGACCATTTTACAAAAATGTCTCCCTCATTTTACCAACGCTTTCGAACTGGTGATTTAATGGCACATACGACCAATGATATCAATTCTCTGACACGTCTGGCTGGTGGTGGTGTGATGTCTGCGGTAGATGCTTCTATTACAGCTATTGTCACCTTGCTAACCATGTTTTTCACCATTTCCTGGCAAATGACTCTAATTGCAGTGCTTCCCTTGCCATTGATGGCTTATGCAACCAGCCGTTTAGGCAGAAAAACCCACCAGGCTTTTGGACAATCCCAAGCGGCCTTCTCAGACTTAAACAATAAAGTCCAAGAGAGTGTTTCAGGCATTAAGGTGACCAAATCTTTTGGTTACCAACATAAAGAGTTAGCTTCTTTCCAAGAGACCAATCAAAGAACCTTCCAAAAAAATCTAAAAACAATGACCTATGACGTGATGTTTGATCCATTGGTTCTCTTGTTTATAGGTTCTTCCTATGTTTTAACCCTACTGGTAGGGGCGTTTATGATTAAGGTCAACAATGTTACTATAGGAAATCTTGTGACCTTTGTTACCTATTTAGACATGTTGGTCTGGCCCTTAATGGCTGTTGGCTTCCTATTTAACGTGATTCAAAGAGGATCAGTTTCCTATGAGCGCATAAGTAAGCTTCTAAATGAAAAAGTAGATATTGAAAATCCCAAAAATCCGGTTCAAAATGTTGAGAATGGACCCTTGGATTATGCCATAAAATCCTTCCGATATGAGGATAATATCAGTCTTTCTGATATCTATTTTCACTTAGAAAAAGGACAAACCCTAGGTTTGGTCGGACAAACAGGATCTGGGAAAACCACATTAATTAAATTGCTTCTAAGAGAATACGATGTTAAAGACGGAACCATTACCCTGAATGGACATGATTTAAAAAGCTATCGTTTTGAAGATCTCAGAAAATTAATTGGCTATGTCCCTCAGGATCAGTTTCTCTTTGCAACGTCTATTTTAGAAAATGTTCGATTTGGCAATCCCAATTTATCTTTAGAGCAGGTAGAAGAAGCAACCAAACTTTCTCAGGTTTACCAAGATATATTGGACATGCCAGAAGGCTTTGATACCGTCATCGGTGAAAAAGGAGTTTCCCTTTCTGGTGGGCAAAAACAACGTATTGCCATGAGTAGGGCTATGATTTTAAATCCTGATATCCTAGTTTTGGACGACTCCCTTTCAGCTGTTGATGCAAAAACCGAACATGCCATTATTGAAAATCTCAAAGAAACCCGTCAAGATAAAACGACTATAATAACGGCGCATCGTTTGAGTGCAGTGGTTCATGCTGATTTCATCCTAGTTTTGGAAAATGGCAAGATTATTGAGAAAGGTCGACATGAAGACCTTATCCAAGCCGGTGGTTGGTATGCTAAGACCTATATTTCACAGCAAATGGAAATGGAGGTTGAAGGAAATGTATAAAAATAGCCAATGGCAAGTTTTCAAGCGTTTGATGTCTTATCTAAAACCCTATAAATGGTTAACCTTTTTAGCCTTAGCTTTATTACTTTTGACAACAGTTGTTAAGAGTTTTATTCCCTTAGTTGCTTCCTATTTTATTGATCATTATTTGACAAATGTTAATCAAACAGCAGCACTTATTTTAATAGCCTACTATGGCTTATATGTTTTACAAAGTATTATCCAATATTTGGGAAATTTGTTCTTTGCAAGGGTCTCTTATAGCATTGTCAGAGATATCCGTTATGATGCCTTTGAGAATATGCAAAAGCAAGGAATGTCTTACTTTGATAAGACTCCTGGCGGAGCAATAGTATCCAGAATAACCAATGACACAGAAGCTATTAGTGACATGTTTTCAGGGCTCTTATCCAGTTTTATTTCAGCAATCTTTATTTTTACAGTAACCCTTTATACAATGCTAATGCTTGATGCTAAGCTAACTGGACTGGTCGCATTATTTTTACCATTTATCTTTATTTTAGTGAATCTGTATCGTAAGAAATCAGTAGAGGTTATAGCAAAAACACGTAGCCTACTCAGTGATATTAACTCAAAACTGGCTGAGAGTATTGAAGGTATCATAATTATCCAGGCTTTTGGGCAAGAAGAGAGGCTAAAGAAAGAATTTGAAGAAATCAATGGGGACTATGTTCGTTACACCAATAAATCAGTAGCCTTAGATAGTATTTTCTTAAGACCAGCCATGTCTTTACTTAAACTTTTAGCCTATGCTTTATTGATGACCTATTTTGGTTTTAAGGGGATAAACAGTGGACTTACTGCTGGTTTGATGTATGCTTTTATTCAGTATGTTAACCGTCTCTTTGATCCTTTAATTGAAGTGACCCAAAATTTTTCAACACTACAGACTTCAATGGTTTCAGCAGGAAGAGTCTTTAGACTGATTGATGAAAAAGGCTATGAGCCTCAACAAGAAAATGTAGATATCCAGATCAGTCAAGGTAAGATAGAATTTAAGAATGTTTCTTTTTCATATGATGGCAAGCATCAAATACTGGATGATATTTCATTTAAAGTTAACAAAGGAGAGACCATTGCCTTTGTCGGTTCAACTGGTTCGGGGAAGTCCTCCATCATTAATGTTTTGATGCGCTTTTATGAATTTCAAAAAGGACAGGTTTTATTAGACGATATTGATATCAGAAAGTACTCTCAAAAAGAATTGCGTCAAGCTATTGGCCTGGTTCTACAGGATCCTTTCTTATACCATGGAACCATTGCCTCTAATATCAGGATGTATCAAGATATCAGTGATCAAGATATTCAAGAGGCAGCAAAATTTGTGGACGCTGACCAATTTATTGAAATGCTTGCTCAAAAATATGATGCCAAGGTCAGTGAGAGAGGCTCTAGCTTTTCAACAGGGCAAAGACAGCTTCTGGCTTTTGCTAGAACAGTTGCTAGTCAGCCAAAGATTTTAATATTGGATGAAGCTACTGCAAATATTGATTCTGCTACTGAACAGATTGTTCAGAATTCTCTAGCAAAGATGAGAAAAGGCAGAACAACCATTGCTGTTGCACATCGTCTCTCAACCATACAGGATGCAAATTGTATCTATGTTTTGGATAAGGGAAAAATTGTGGAAAGTGGAACTCATGAGCAGCTCTTGGCAGAAGAGGGAAGCTATTACAAAATGTACCAACTCCAAGCAGGGATGATGGAAAATAATTACTTAAGGTAATAGCTTTTTACTCTTAGGCAAGTTTCTTATAGATTTGGCTCTGTTTTATAGAGAACCAAGTCTTTTTTTATTTTTAAAGGAAGAAAAGTCTCTAGGCTAGTATCTAATGGTCGTATTCAATTTTTACCGTGGTCAGCTTGATCTTTTTTTGACAGAAAGCTCTAAAAGCCAGCTAGTTTTTCATAGAGGCTAAGTCCCAAAAAAGTCAGGCTAAGAAAGGGCAAAAAGGGAATTTTTCTGCATTTAAAAAGCAGGCAAAATAGTATTCCCAAGAGGCTGCTGACTTGCATCAGCCATAGGAGTTGTTCTGTTTTTAGAACAAGGGATAAGGTGGCAAAATATAAAAAGTCCCCACTACCAATACCCAATGGATAGCAATGACAAAGAACTGAACAGAGGACTAAGATAAGAGTAGATAGGTGAATGGGATAAAAAAAGAGCATGGGAAGACTGAGTAGAAACCACAAAAAGATAGGATATGATTGACTGTCTAAATCATAAAGACTAAGTAGGAGTGAAAACATCAGTAGGAAAAGCTGTGTTCCAGTTAAATAATGATGATAGGCTAATAAGGTGATACAAGCACAAATAAGCTCAATCCCAAAATAGATAAGGCTAATTTTCTGCCGACAAAAAGGACAACGAAAAGCATTTGCCAGCTGAGATAATAGGGGAATCAAATCTCGGATTCGTAAGGGTCTGAGACAGTGATCACAATGACTTGCTGGCAAAACAATGGATTTTTCTGGGAATCTATTCCAAACCAAGCCAATAAAAGACCCAAGAGAAGCACCTAGGAAAAAAATAAGTAAAGTAGTCATATCTTTTTATTCGAAAAACATAGTAAATAATTGAAAACTTTTTTTAATAGAGATACAATTTGTTTAGTAAGAGGAAAGTGGTTTTAGGCTTAAAGCCTTATTCCTCTAACGTTTTAACCATTTTTAGAGAAAAGGAGTAAAACATTATGGCTAAAGATGATATCACTAAATTGCAGAAGTCTATTTTAAATACCCTTTCTACATCTGATAAATCAAAATATAAAAAGACAAAGGCTGTCTTAAATCAAGTTGTTGCAGATCTCTCAAAAGCTGCTTCAATTGTTCATCAAATACATTGGTATATGAGAGGTCCTGGTTTCTTTACACTTCATCCAAAAATGGATGAATTAATGGACGGCTTGAATGCTGATTTAGATGTTATGAGTGAAAGACTGATAACAATTGGAGGTGCTCCTTATTCTACCTTAAAGGAATTTGATCAACATTCTAACTTGGAAGAAAAGCCTGGTTCCTTTGATAAAAAAATGAAAGAACATTTGAAACGCTTGGAAGAGATTTATACTTACTTAGATCAGCTCTACCAAGTTGGCTTGGATGTTACTGCCGAAGAAGGAGATGACCCAACTAATGACATCTTTACTTCAGCCAAAACAGAGACTGAAAAAACCATATGGATGATTAATGCCGAATTAGGCACAGCTTCTGAAGTTGAATAGGCAAAAAGTCTGGTTTCGTCCAGGCTTTTTTAGTTTTATTTTTTCAGAAAGCGATTGCACAATTATCTTGAAATCAGGTCGCTTTTTTGCTAAAATACAGGAAGTATGAAAAGCTTATATGATGTGCAACAGTTGTTAAAAAATTTTGGAATTTATATCTATATCGGCAAACGCCTCTATGATATTGAGGTAATGAAGATTGAACTGGAAAAACTCTATGATAATGGTTTGATCGAAAAGACTGATTATATGAAAGCAGAATTGATTTTACGGCGTGAACATAGACTAGAATTGGAAAAAGAAGGACATAGGGATGACTCAAAAATTATTGGGGATTGATCTGGGTGGTACAACTGTTAAATTTGCCATCTTAACTTTAGAAGGGGAAATACAGGAAAAGTGGGCTATAGATACCAACATCTTGGATGAGGGTAAGCACATCGTACCTGATATTATTGCTTCCATCAAACATCGTCTGCAACTTTACGGTCTAGAGAAAAGGGATTTTGTTGGGATCGGTATGGGCTCTCCTGGAGCTGTCAATCGCATCACAAATACGGTTACCGGAGCCTTTAATTTAAACTGGAAAGGAACCCAGGAAGTCGGCTCTTTAATTGAAAAAGAAATTGGAATTCCAGTTGCTATTGATAATGATGCCAATGTGGCTGCGCTTGGCGAAGGTTGGATTGGTGCAGGGAACAATAATCCAGATGTTGTTTTCATGACACTTGGAACAGGAGTTGGTGGTGGTATCATCGCTGACGGGAACTTGATTCATGGTGTTGCAGGTGCTGGTGGCGAAATTGGTCACATGATTGTTGAACCTAAAAATGGCTTTCTTTGCACCTGTGGAAGTCAGGGCTGTCTAGAAACAGTGGCTTCAGCAACAGGAGTTGTCAAAGTAGCTCGTCTTCTAGCAGAAAGCTATGAAGGTGTTTCTAAGATTAAAGCAGCCATTGATAACGGTGATAGCGTAAGCAGTAAGGACATATTCTTAGCCGCAGAAAGTGGTGATAGCTTTGCAGATTCAGTGGTTGAGAAAGTTTCCTTCTATTTAGGTCTAGCTGCTGCTAATATTTCAAACATTCTCAATCCAGACTCCCTTGTTATTGGTGGTGGGGTTTCAGCAGCTGGTGAATTCTTACGTTCACGTGTTGAAAAATACTTTATGACCTTCACCTTTCCTCAGGTTCGAAATTCAACAAAAATAAAAATCGCTCAACTGGGAAATGATGCCGGCATAATAGGTGCAGCTAGCTTGGCAAGACAATTTATTAATGGAGTAGGAGAATAATATGTCACCTTTAACAATCCTTGGTTGGATTTTACTGATTGCTTTTATCCTTTATTATATTTGGAAATACCTGTCATTTAAGAAAATGGCAAAGCAAATTGATAATCAGACCTTTAAAGAAATGATGCCTCAGAGTCAGATTATTGATCTAAGAGAACCAGCAGCCTTTCACCAAAAACATATTCTCGGGGCTAGAAATTTTCCCTACCAGCAGTTTGAAGCATCTATGAGTTCTCTACGTAGGGATAAAGCAATTCTTCTTTATGAAAATGGAAAAACACGCTTTGCTCCCGGTGCTGTCAAAAAATTAAAAAAAGCTGGTTTTAATGACATTTATCTTTTGAGAGATGGCTTTGATTTTTGGGATGGTAAAACAAAATAGTAGCTAAAAAACCAAAAGAAATCACTTGTTAAAAGCTGGTTTCTTTTTTCTTTAGGCAAGTATGTCAGGGGCTAAAGATCAGTTTCTGAAAACGTTTATTTTGGGATGTCTCCTAAAAATGCGTGACATTTCGAATGTGGTTTGTTATACTTGTTTAGTTAAAAATAATTAGCTTACAAGAGGAAATAATGACACAATTTAGAAAAGATATCCGTAACGTTGCCATCATCGCTCACGTTGACCACGGAAAAACAACACTTGTTGATGAACTTTTAAAACAATCACATACACTTGATGAACGTAAAGAACTTCAAGAACGAGCGATGGATTCAAACGATATTGAAAAAGAACGTGGTATCACTATCCTTGCTAAAAATACGGCAGTTGCATACAATGATACGCGTATCAATATCATGGACACTCCTGGACATGTGGACTTCGGTGGTGAAGTTGAACGTATCATGAAAATGGTTGATGGTGTTGTGCTAGTCGTTGATGCCTACGAAGGAACCATGCCTCAAACACGTTTTGTTTTGAAAAAGGCTTTGGAACAAAATCTTATTCCTATTGTTGTTGTTAATAAAATTGATAAACCATCGGCACGCCCAGCAGAAGTCGTTGATGAAGTTTTAGAACTCTTTATTGAACTAGGAGCTGACGATGAACAATTAGATTTCCCAGTTGTCTATGCATCAGCTATCAACGGAACCTCTTCTTTATCAGACGATCCAGCTGACCAAGAACACACAATGGTGCCTATTTTTGATACCATCGTTGACCATATCCCAGCTCCAGTTGATAATTCAGAAGAACCTTTGCAATTTCAAGTGTCACTACTAGACTATAATGACTTCGTTGGTCGTATTGGTATTGGTCGTGTCTTTCGTGGAACAGTTAAAGTTGGGGACAGTGTTACCCTTTCAAAACTAGATGGAACAACCAAAAACTTCCGTGTCACTAAATTATTTGGTTTCTTTGGACTTGAAAGAAGAGAAATCCAAGAAGCAAAAGCAGGTGATTTAATTGCTGTTTCTGGTATGGAAGATATCTTTGTTGGAGAAACAATCACTCCGACAGATGCTATTGAACCACTACCAATTCTTCGTATTGATGAGCCAACCCTTCAAATGACTTTCTTGGTTAATAATTCACCATTTGCAGGTCGCGAAGGTAAATGGGTAACTTCTCGTAAGATTGAAGAACGTCTTTTAGCTGAGCTGCAAACAGATGTTTCACTTCGTGTTGACCCAACTGATTCACCAGACAAATGGACAGTTTCAGGTCGTGGAGAGTTGCACTTGTCCATCCTTATTGAAACAATGCGTCGTGAAGGTTATGAATTACAAGTGTCACGTCCAGAGGTTATCGTTAAAGAAATTGATGGTGTCAAATGTGAACCATTTGAACGTGTTCAAATTGATACACCTGAAGAATACCAAGGTGCTATCATCCAATCCCTTTCAGAACGTAAAGGTGACATGTTAGACATGCAAATGGTTGGTAATGGCCAAACTCGCCTGATCTTCTTGATTCCTGCACGTGGACTTATTGGATATTCCACTGAATTCCTTTCAATGACTCGTGGATATGGTATCATGAACCATACCTTCGACCAATATCTACCACTTGTTGGTGGAGAAATCGGCGGACGTCACCGTGGTGCTCTTGTGTCAATCGATCAAGGTAAAGCTACAACATACTCAATCATGCGTATTGAAGAGCGTGGAACAATCTTTGTAAACCCAGGTACTGAGGTTTATGAAGGTATGATCGTCGGTGAAAATGCCCGTGATAATGACCTTGGTGTTAACATCACTACTGCAAAACAAATGACCAACGTTCGTTCAGCAAACAAAGACCAAACTTCTGTTATCAAAACACCACGTATTTTAACACTTGAAGAGTCTTTAGAATTCTTAGCAGATGATGAGTACATGGAAGTAACACCTGAATCTATCCGTCTACGTAAACAAATCTTGAACAAGGCTGCTCGTGATAAAGCTAATAAGAAGAAAAAATCAGCTGAATAAAGTGTAAAAAAGCTTTCTTAATCAAAAAGGATTTTTAAGAAGTTATTCCTTTTTAAAAGTCCTTTTGCGTTGAGAAAAAAGGTGCTTTCCAGAAAGGATGAATAGTATTGTTTTATTTAATTGTTGCTATACTTATTATTTCATATTATCTTTTTATGGCACCGGCAAGCGTTAAAAACACCCTTAGCATGATTGGGTTGGTGGCCCTGGTGGCACTTTTGATGGTTCTGGCTGGAATGAGTATTGTCAGAATTATGAACACACCACCTGAATTTTTCCTTGGGCTTGCAATGATTTCTTTAGCTTATTTTGCCTTAAAAGATATTATCAGGATGCCTAAAAAATAATAGTTTAATGATAAGCTTGGTTCAGGGGAACCAGGCTTATTTCTTAGGTTTATTTTTCAAAAGAAGAAATAAAAGACAGTAAGCAAAAAGCCATCAAAATGTATAAAATCTTGAAAAAGCAGGCAATTAAGGGTAAAATAGTAGGGAATTAGAATAGATAGAGTGGTCTTTATGAAAGAAATTGCGACATTTAAAAACAAAAAAGTTTTAATCCTTGGTTTAGCAAAATCAGGTGAAGCGGCAGCGAAATTATTAGCGAGACTTGGAGCTATTGTGACGGTCAATGACGGTAAAACCTTTGAGGAGAACCCTGCTGCCCAAGCTTTACTTGAAGAAGGCATCAAAGTTATCTGTGGCAGCCATCCTCTAGAATTATTAGATGAAGACTTTCAATATCTTATTAAAAACCCAGGTATCCCCTATAGTAACCCAATGGTTAAAAAAGCTATTGAAAAGAAATTGCCTATTTTAACAGAAGTAGAGCTGGCTTACTTGGTTTCAGAGGCTCCAATTATTGCCATTACTGGTTCAAATGGAAAGACAACAACCACTACAATGATTGCTGATGTCTTAAATCATGCGGGTCAGTCTGCCCTTCTTTCTGGTAATATTGGCTTTCCAGCCTCTGATGTGGTGATGAAAGCAAAGGCGAATGATAAATTGGTTATGGAGTTATCATCCTTTCAATTGATGGGTGTCAGAGAATTCCAACCACATATTGCCCTTATTACAAATCTAATGCCGACCCACCTTGATTACCATGGTAGCTTTGAAGCTTATGTTCAGGCCAAATGGAATATCCAAAAGCAGATGACAGAAGCTGATTTTTTAATTTTAAATGCTGATCAGGAAATTTCATCAGAACTGGCTCTAAAGACAAAGGCGCGTGTCCTTTATTTTTCAAGAGAAAAAGAAGTAGATGGTGCCTATCTATCAGAAGGCAAACTCTATTTTAATGGTCACTATATCATGGAAGCAAAGCAGATCGGTATTCCTGGTAGCCACAATATTGAAAACGCACTGGCTACTATTATCGTGGCTAAACTTTCTGGTGTGGAAGATAGTCTGATTGCAGAGAGCCTCAGTGCCTTTGGTGGTGTTAAACATCGCTTGCAAAATGCTGGAAAAATTAATGGCATTACATTTTTTAATGACAGTAAATCAACTAACATTCTGGCCTGTCAAAAGGCTCTATCAGGATTTGAAAAGAATAAGGTGATTCTTATAGCTGGTGGTTTAGATAGGGGCAATGAATTTGATGAACTGGTTCCAGATCTTATTGGCTTGAAAAAAATGGTTATTTTGGGACAATCCGCAGAACGCATGAAAAGAGCAGCTAAGAAGGCTGACGTCTCTTTTCTTTCTGCTAATGATATTGCAGAGGCTACAAGGATTGCTTACTCTATCGCAGAAGCTGGAGATACTATTTTATTGAGTCCAGCAAATGCCAGCTGGGACATGTACAAGAGCTTTGAAGTACGTGGCGATGAATTTTTAAGGACGTTCCAAGACTTAAAAGGAGAACTTGATGACTAAGCGAATTCTTTTTACAGGTGGTGGGACTGTTGGTCATATAACTTTAAATCTGATTTTAATACCGCTCTTTATAAAAGACGGTTGGGAAGTGCATTATGTAGGTGATAAAAAGGGCATCGAATTTCAGGAAATCCAAAAATCACAGTTAGATGTCTCTTTTCACAGTATTCAAACAGGTAAATTAAGACGCTATTTTTCCTGGCAAAATCTTATAGACATTTTTAAGGTTGGAATAGGGCTCTTGCAATCTTTGGTTCTGATTCTTAAAATTCGTCCAAAGGTCTTATTTTCAAAGGGCGGTTTTGTTTCAGTTCCACCGGTAATAGCTGCTAAACTACTTGGCCTTCCTGTTTTTGTCCATGAGTCTGATTTAAGCATGGGACTTGCCAATAAGATTGCTTCAAAGTTTGCGACTACAATGTATACCACTTTTAATCAGAAAGAACAGCCAGCTCTTATGAAGCATGTGGGAGCTGTCACCAAAGTTGATGAGAAACAGCTTAGTTCTAACACTATTGCACAAATTAATCAAATCAAGGAACACTTTAATCCTGAATTTAAAACCATTTTATTTATTGGTGGTTCAGCTGGTGCCAAGGTTTTTAATGATTTTGTCAGTGACAATCAGTCCTTAAGAGACACGTTTAATATTATCAATATTAGTGGTGATTCTAGCCTGAACTGCTTGGAGAAAAATCTGTACCGTGTTGATTACGTGACAGATCAATACCAAGCTCTTATGGATATGGCTGATTTAGTTGTCACAAGAGGAGGCTCAAATACCATTTTTGAACTCTTGGCAATGAAAAAACTCCATGTGATTGTTCCCCTTGGAAAGGATGCCAGTCGTGGAGATCAGTTGGAAAATGCTGATTATTTTGAGCAGCATCATTATGCTAGACAAATCAGAGAAGCTGATTTCAATTATGAGAAACTGCTATCTGAAATCAACTACCTATTTGAAAACAAGTCCTCATTTATTAAAGCAATGACTGAATCAAAAGAAGTTAAAACTCCTGATTTATTTTATGATTTATTACGAACTGATATTGACTCAGAAATTAAGGGCGGATAAATGACAAAAAATAAGAATAATGAAACTGAAAAAGACAACAAACCCATAGTATTGACGGAATGGCAGAAACGTAATATCGAGTTTCTGGAAAAGAAAAAAGCCAAAGAGGAAGAAGAAAAAAAACTAAAAGAAAAATTACTGATTGAAAAAAGAAGTGAACTGCAGTCCCAAAAGGATGAAGTTGATAAGGATAGTGACAGTGACAAGGATAGTGATCAGACAGCCCAGGAAGAAGAAAGTCCTCAGGAGGAAAAGCTTCTAAAAGTAGTTAAGGTCAAAAAAGAAAAAACCAAGAGACACAAAGCTTTTATCAAGGCCCTACCTGTCTTAGTAGTTAGTGTCCTCGTACTTACTCTATCAATCTTTGTCTTAACACCCTACAGTAAAAGTAAGGTTTATTCTTCAAAAGGTAATGACCACACAAGCTTGGCCCAGTTGATTGATCAAAGCACTATTAAAGAATCAGACTATTTCTTCACTCTTTTATTTTCTAAAAGTCGTTATGAAAAGGCCATTGAATCAAATAATCCCTGGATAAAGCAGGTAAATATTCATTATAGCCTACCTAATCGTTTTCAATTTGATGTTAAGGAATTTCAAATTATAGCCTATGCTCAGGTTAAAGATGGCTTCCAGCCCATCCTTGAAAATGGGCGACGAGTAACAATCGTTAAGAAGGCGGAATTGCCAAAGTCATATTTGATTATCAATTTAGAAAATGAAAAAGATGTTCAGAATTTGGTCAGATCACTAACCAAATTACCAGATGCCTTAGTAAAAAACATCAAGTCGGTTTCTTCAACCAAGTCTGCTTCAACAAGCGATTTGCTAATGATTGAACTCCATGATGGTAATAGCATTCGTGTTCCACAGTCCCAGATTGAAGAAAAGTTGCCTTATTATCAAAAGATTAAGAAGCAACTTGAAGGGAAGTCTATTGTGGATATGGAAGTCGGTATCTATTCAACCACCCCAGAAATTGAGGCACAGCCTGTTAAAAAAGAGGAGAAGAAAAAAGAGGATCAAACTGAGCAAGAAAGTGCTAATCCTAATGCAGCTGCAACCAATACAGAAGAAGTAGTTCAAAATCAAGCAAGCTCTGCTCAAACCCCTGCTCAGTCGGCAAATCCAACAGAGCAGCCTGCTCCTGCTGGTCAAACTCTGGGACAAGGTCAACATAATCAGTAAAAAGTGATTGATCGACTATAAATAAGGTTTTCTTAGCTTAAAAAATAGGTTAAAAAATCGCTATTTATAGAGAAAATTAAATTGACAAAAAAGATTAAGTTTATATAACAAAAATCGTAAAATAATAACATTTTACGATTTTTTATGATATAATATTCACTGAATAATTCTGTTTTTGACAGTATTTAGAATAGTAAAAGTTTGGAAAGATAGTGAGGTCAAGTGAATGGCTAGAAATGGCTTTTTTACTGGTTTGGATATAGGAACTAGCTCAATAAAAGTATTAGTCGCAGAATTTATTTCAGGCGAAATGAATGTTATTGGCGTTAGTAATGTCCCTAGTACAGGCGTAAAAGATGGAATAATTATTGATATAGAAGCAGCTGCAGCCGCAATTAAAAGTGCTATTGAACAAGCAGAAGAAAAGGCTGGTATGACCATTGAGAAAATCAATGTTGGCTTACCTGCAAACCTTCTTCAAATTGAACCTACACAAGGCATGATTCCTGTACCAAGTGAGTCAAAAGAAATCAAGGATGAAGATGTTGATAGCGTTGTTAAATCAGCATTGACAAAAAGTATTACCCCAGAGCGTGAAGTGATTTCTTTAGTTCCAGAGGAATTTATTGTTGATGGTTTCCAAGGCATTCGTGATCCACGTGGGATGATGGGAATTAGATTAGAAATGCGTGGATTAATCTATACTGGTCCAAGTACTATTCTACATAATCTTCGTAAAACAGTTGAACGTGCTGGCATTAAAGTGGACAACATTATTATTTTACCACTAGCCATGGCTAAATCAGTATTAAATGAAGGCGAAAGAGAGTTTGGTGCAACTGTCATCGACTTAGGTGGTGGACAAACTACAGTTGCTTCAATGAGAGCTCAAGAACTTCAATATACCAACATTTATACTGAAGGTGGTGAATACATCACCAAAGATATCTCAAAAGTTTTGAAAACCTCTATGTCTATTGCCGAAGCCTTGAAATTTAATTTTGGGCAAGCCAATATAGAAGAAGCTAGCGTGACTGAGACTGTAAATGTTGATGTAGTCGGAAGTGATGAGCCAGTTGAAGTGACAGAACGTTATTTATCAGAGATCATTTCTGCTCGTATCCGTCATATTTTAGATCGTGTTAAACAAGATTTGGAACGTGGTCGTCTTCTAGATTTACCTGGTGGCATCGTCCTTATTGGTGGTGGTGCAATCATGCCTGGTGTTGTTGAGATGGCCCAAGAAATTTTTGGTACCAATGTTAAGCTACATGTTCCTAACCAAGTAGGAATTAGAAACCCAATGTTTGCGAATGTGATTAGCTTAGTTGAATATGTTGGTAAGATGTCTGAGGTTGATGTTCTAGCACAAAATGCTGTTTTTGGTGAAGAACTTTTGAGACGCAAGCCAGTTGATTTTTCTGGTCAGCAAAGCTATACTTCAAATTTCCGTGAAACACATTCTAGCCCGGAAAATCATTCCAATTACAACAACCAAGCGGCACCTACAGAATATGGACAAAAAGAGCCAGCTGAACCAAAACAAAAGATTGGTGATCGCGTTCGTGGTATTTTTGGAAGCATGTTTGATTAAAGATAGTAATAAAGTGAGGAATAAAAATGGCATTTTCATTTGATACAGCATCTGTACAGGGTGCACTTATTAAGGTAATCGGAGTTGGTGGTGGTGGCGGTAATGCCATTAACCGCATGATCGAAGAAGGCGTTTCAGGCGTAGAATTTATCGCTGCAAACACAGATATCCAAGCCCTAAGTTCATCTAAAGCAGAAACAGTCATTCAACTTGGCCCTAAATTAACTCGTGGTCTAGGTGCTGGAGGTCAACCAGAAGTTGGTCGCAAAGCTGCTGAAGAAAGTGAAGAAGTTCTAACAGAAGCTCTAACAGGTTCTGATATGGTCTTTATCACTGCTGGAATGGGTGGCGGATCTGGTACAGGAGCGGCACCTGTCATTGCTCGTATAGCTAAAAGTTTAGGAGCCTTGACTGTAGCTGTTGTTACACGTCCCTTTGGTTTTGAAGGAAATAAACGTGGGAATTTCGCAGTTGAAGGTATCCAAGAGCTACGTGAACAAGTTGATACCTTGTTAATTATTTCAAACAATAACTTGCTTGAAATTGTTGATAAGAAAACACCTCTACTTGAAGCATTAAGCGAAGCAGACAATGTCTTACGCCAAGGTGTTCAAGGGATTACAGACCTAATCACTAGCCCAGGACTCATCAACCTTGACTTTGCCGATGTTAAAACAGTTATGGCAAACAAGGGCAATGCACTTATGGGTATCGGTATTGGTACTGGTGAAGAACGTATTGTTGAAGCTTCTAGGAAAGCCATTTACTCACCATTGTTGGAAACAACTATTGATGGTGCAGAAGATGTTATCGTTAACGTTACAGGTGGTCTTGATATGACACTAACTGAGGCTGAAGAAGCTTCTGAAATCGTAGGTCAAGCAGCTGGTAATGGCGTGAATATCTGGTTGGGTACTTCAATTGATGATACTATGAACGATGAAATCCGTGTAACAGTTGTTGCTACTGGAGTTCGTCAAGACAAGACAGAGCAAGTATCAGGTTTTCGTTCACAAGCAAGAACTTTCAACCAAGCCAGTGCACAACAAGCAGGTGCACAATATGCTAGTGAACAGTCTCAAAGTACTTCACAACCAAACTTTGAACGTCCTTCAAAATTTGATTTTGATATGTCAGAAACTCGTGAGATGCCAAAATCACACTCTAGAGCTTCAAAACAAAATCTTAACCAAAACCAAGGTTCAGCCTTTGGAAATTGGGATTTGAGACGTGACAACATTGAAAAACCTAAAGAAAACCAATTGGATAGCCAATTAAACATGTCAACTTTTTCAGCAAATGATGATGCTGACGATGAGTTAGAAACACCACCATTCTTTAAAAACCGTTAATAGGAACTAATGGATTTACAAAAAAATAAAGATAAGATTTTCCAAAAGGTAAAGCTAGCAGCTGCAAAAGCAAATAGAAGTGAAGACTCTGTTCGTGTTGTTGCTGTGACCAAACATGTAGATAGTCAGCTGACCCGAGAGATTGTTCGTTTAGGGCTAAAAGATTTAGCTGAAAATCGCGTTGATAAATTCTTGACCAAATATCATGATCTCCAAGAAAATGATATAACTTGGCATTTTATTGGTAATCTTCAAAGGCGGAAAGTTAAAGATATTATTAATCTTATTGACTACTTCCACGCCTTAGATTCTGTTAAACTAGCTCGTGAAATTCAAAAGAGGGCTGACAAAAAAGTCAAATGTTTTTTGGAGGTGAATCTATCTGGAGAAGAAAGTAAACATGGTTTTTCAGTTGATGAAGTGGATGATGCTTTAGAGGAGATTGCTCAGTGTGATAAGATTGAACTTATCGGATTAATGACTATGGCACCACTAAAAGCAAGTCCTCAATCACTAGCTGAATTATTTGAAAAAACAAATCAGCTTAGAAAATCTTTGCAAGAGAAAAATAGAAAGAACATGCCATTTACCGAATTAAGTATGGGAATGAGTAGTGACTTTGAAATTGCTATTCAACATGGATCCACCTTTGTTCGAATTGGAACTTCTTTCTTTAAGTAAATGGAGAAAACGATGGCATTTAAAGATACAATAAATAAGATGGTTTCTTATTTTGATACTGATGAGGTCAGTGAAGTGGAAGAAGAGAAAAGTTCTCCTCAACCAGAGAGAGCTCAAAAACCACAGCAAGTAGATAAACCAAATCAATCGCAGCAAATCAATAGACCCCTTGGACAAAAAAGACCAAGTAGTAGCCAAGAACATCATGTTCCCAACTACCAAGGGCAACAAAGAAATAAGTCGGTTGACCATTTGGAAAGAAAAGCAGTGCAAGAAGAAAGAACTTCTACCACTCGTCGTGATCAATTTCAATACACAACTCAACAAGGTCAGACCACAATTGCTTTGAAGTATCCTAAAAAATATGAAGATGCACAGGAAATTGTGGACTTATTGATTGAAAATGAGTGTGTCTTGATTGATTTCCAATTCATGCTTGATGCACAGGCAAGAAGATGTATCGATTTTATTGATGGAGCTAGCAAGGTTCTATATGGTAAACTACAAAAGGTTGGCTCATCAATGTACTTATTGACGCCATCAAATGTATCTGTTGATATTGAAGAAATGACTGTTCCGAACAGTAATCAAGAATTTGGTTTTGACTTTGATATGAAGAGACGGTAACCTATGCTTTTCATATTAGTTCTACTATTAAACATTATCAAAGTATATTCCTATTTACTATTAGCTTATGCCTTGTTTTCTTGGTTTCCAGGTGCCTATGATACCTGGGTGGGGCGGTTAATCAGTCAGTTGGTTGAACCCGTTTTAAAACCATTTCAAAAGTTACCCTTACAGTTTGCAGGTATTGACTTTACGATATTTGTAGTTATGATTGGCTTAAACTTATTAAGTGACTTCTTATTGAGATTATTTGTAGGATGACAGCTAATAAAGAGATCTTTCAACATTTTCATCCAGATGAATTCTCATTTATCGAAAAGATGAGTGATTTCATTATTAGGGTTGAAAACACCTATCTTATTCAAGTTACTGAATTTTTAAATCCAAGACAGATTGAAATACTTAAAATATTAGTTTCGGCTTCAGGCAACAAATGTTACGCCTCCACTGATCTTTATGGAACAGAATATGGACGGGTCATTATTGCCCCAGACTACTATGAACTAAATGAAGATGATTTTGACATTGCTTTAATTGAAATAAAGTATAATGCTAAATTTAATCAGATAAGTCATGGACAAATTTTAGGAACCTTAATCAATGAACTTGGCATTAAAAGATCTTTGCTTGGAGATATACTCATTGAAGATGGTTACGCTCAGATTTTTATTAACCGCAAACATTTAAGTTATTTTTTAGGGAATATTACTAAAATTGCTAGAACAAGCGTCAGTCTAAAAGAAGTAAGCCTTGATCAGATGATTAAGCCGGTAAAGGATGAAGAAACCATTGATATTACCGTTTCTAGCTTAAGGGTTGACAGATTGTTAGCTAGTGTACTGAAACTTTCAAGAAGCCAGTCAATGAAATTGATCCAATCTGAAAAAGTTAAAGTTAATTATCGGACAGGGATCAGATCATCTGATATACTATCAGTAGGTGATTTAATAAGTGTTCGTGGCTTTGGAAGATTTAAACTCTTAAAAGATAATGGCTACAGTAAAAATGGCAAGCATAAATTATCACTTAGTACAACCATACATAAATAAGGAGAAATAATGGCACTTACAGCACTTGAAATTAAAGATAAAACATTTAAAACAAAATTACGTGGATACAGTGAAGAAGAAGTTAATGAGTTTCTTGATATAGTTGTTGACGATTATGAAGCTTTGGTTAAAAAGAATCGTGAACAAGAAGCTATGATCAGAAATCTTGAAGAAAAACTCTCTTATTTTGATGAAATGAAAGAATCACTCAGTCAGTCTGTTATTCTTGCACAAGAAACTGCTGAGAAAGTTAAGGCTTCTGCCAATGCTGAAGCTACAAACTTAGTAAGTAAGGCTAACTATGATGCCCAACACTTACTTGATGAATCAAAGGCAAAGGCTAATCAAATGCTTCGTGATGCAACTGATGAGGCTAAACGTGTCGCAGTTGAAACAGAAGAATTAAAACGCCAAACACGTGTTTTCCATCAACGTCTCATTGCATCTATTGAGTCTCAGTTGACCTTATCAAATTCACCTGAATGGGATGAATTGTTACAGCCAACAGCTGTTTACCTTCAAAACTCAGATGCTGCTTTTAAAGAAGTTGTCAAAGAAGTTTTAGATGAAGATATACCTGAAACTAATGATAGCTCTTCTTTTGATGCAACACGTCAATTTAGTCCAGAAGAAATGGAAGAATTGCAACGTCGTGTTGAAGAAAGCAATAAAGAATTAGAAGCTTATCAGTTGGAAGATAAGAAGGACAATGGGGAAGCAGAGATCAACCTCAACGAAACACAAACTTTCAAATTGAATATTAAAGATTAAGAAAAACAAGATTGTTAACTAATATTGACAGCAAGTAGGAGATGATGAGAGTCCTATAATCCCTTATTTAACAATTATCATTTTCAATCATTCTAGCTGAAATCAGTAAGCTAGGAGGTAGGCTCACCTTACGAGCAACGAGGGAATAATAACTTGCTTATTATTCTAAACTAAGGTGGTACCACGAGCTTTCGTCCTTTCTGGAGACGGAGCTTTTTTTATATTTGCAACTTTCGGATAAGCTAAAACTAAGGAGTTTAGATTTATGAAATTAAAAGACACACTCAATCTGGGGAAAACAGCATTTCCTATGCGTGCAGGACTCCCAAATAAAGAACCTGTATGGCAAGAAGCTTGGGATCAAGCACAACTTTATCAAAAGCGTCAAGAATTAAATGAAGGAAAACCAAGCTTCTTCCTTCATGATGGCCCTCCCTATGCCAATGGTAATATTCACCTTGGGCATTCCTTAAATAAAATCTCAAAAGATATCATTGTAAGAGCAAAATCAATGTCAGGTTACCGAGCACCCTACGTACCTGGATGGGATACACACGGCCTACCAATTGAGCAAGTTTTAGCTAAAAAAGGCGTTAAGCGTAAGGAAATTGATCTTGCGGACTACCTAGAAATGTGTCGTGACTATGCTTTGGAACAGGTTGACAAACAACGTAGTGACTTCAAACGTCTGGGAATCTCAGCTGATTGGGAAAATCCCTATATCACTTTGAAACCTGAATACGAAGCTAATCAAATTCGTGTCTTTGGTGCAATGGCTGAAAAAGGCTATATTTATCGCGGAGCAAAACCAGTTTATTGGTCATGGTCATCTGAGTCAGCACTTGCAGAAGCAGAAATTGAATACCATGATATTGATTCTACCTCACTCTACTATGCTAATAAGGTTAAAGATGGTAAGGGAATCCTTGATACTGATAGCTACATCGTTGTTTGGACAACAACACCATTTACAGTAACAGCTTCTCGTGGTTTAACAGTAGGACCAGATATGGACTACGCCTTAGTTAAACCCCTAGGAAGTGAGCGTAAGTATGTCCTTGCAGAAGGGCTCTTGGATTCACTGGCTTCTAAATTTGGATGGCCAGAATTCGAAGTTTTAGGCAGCTACAAAGGTAAAGAGTTAGAGTATATTGTCACTGAACACCCATGGGATGAAGCTGTGGACGAATTAGTGATCTTAGGAGATCATGTCACACTTGATTCTGGTACAGGAATTGTCCATACAGCGCCTGGTTTTGGTGAAGACGACTACAATGTTGGTAGCAAATACAAACTTGAAGTTGCTGTTACTGTGGATGAACGCGGTCTTATGATGGAAAATGCTGGTCCTGATTTCCACGGTCAATTTTATGATAAGGTTACTCCAATTGTCAAAGAAAAATTAGGAGATTTATTACTTGCTAGTGAAGTGATTAATCACTCTTATCCTTTTGACTGGCGCACTAAGAAGCCAATTATCTGGCGTGCAGTACCTCAGTGGTTTGCTTCTGTATCAGATTTTCGTCAAGACATCTTGGATGAAATTGAAAAAACAACCTTCCATCCAAGTTGGGGTAAGACTCGACTTTACAACATGATCCGTGATCGTGGTGACTGGGTCATTTCCCGTCAACGGACCTGGGGAGTTCCACTACCAATTTTTTATGCCGAAGATGGAACAGCTATCCTATCAAAAGAAGTAACAGATCATGTTGCTAACTTATTTGAAAAAGAAGGATCTATCATCTGGTGGAAAAAAGAAGCCAAAGAACTCTTGCCAGAAGGCTTCACACATCCTGGTTCACCAAATGGAGAATTCACCAAAGAAACAGATATTATGGATGTCTGGTTTGATTCAGGATCTTCTTGGAATGGTGTTTTGAATGCCCGTGAAGAGCTATCTTATCCAGCTGACCTCTACTTAGAAGGATCTGACCAATATCGTGGCTGGTTCAATTCATCCTTGATTATCTCAGTTGCTGTAAATGGACATGCTCCTTATAAGAGTGTTTTATCTCAAGGTTTTGTCTTAGATGGCAAGGGCGAAAAGATGTCTAAATCAAAGGGTAATACCATTTTACCTAGTGATGTTACTAAGCAATATGGTGCTGAAATTTTACGTCTATGGGTAACATCAGTGGATACTGATAATGATGTTCGTGTGTCTATGGATATCCTAGGACAAGTCTCAGAAACCTACCGTAAAATCAGAAACACCTTGAGATTCCTGATTGCTAACACATCTGATTTCAACCCAAATACTGATAGCATTTCTTTTGAAAATCTAGCTCCTGTTGATAAATACATGACCATTAAGTTTAATAAATTAGTGCAAGTTTTCCATGATGCCTATGAATCTTATGATTTTATGGCAATCTATAAGGCAGTTGTTAATTTTATTACCCTTGATTTATCAGCCTTTTACTTGGATTTTGCAAAAGATGTTGTTTACATTGAAGCAGCAGATAGTTTAGCTCGTCGCCGCATGCAAACAGTCTTTTATGACATCCTTGTTAAAATTACCAAACTTCTCACACCAATTCTTCCTCATACCACTGAAGAAATCTGGTCTTACCTAGAGTTTGAAGAAGAGGACTTTGTTCAATTAACAGACCTGCCATTAGCAGAGCATTTTGAAGGACAAGATCAGATCATGGAAGCCTGGGAAGCCTTCATGACCTTACGAACTCAGGCACAAAAAGCCTTAGAAGAAGCTCGTAATGAAAAAATCATTGGTAAATCCTTAGAAGCTCATCTAAGCATCTATGCTAGTCCAGAAGTGAAAACTCTTCTAAGTGCTCTAGATAGCGATATTGCCTTGCTGATGATTGTTTCTCAATTGTCAATCCTTGACTTGTCAGAAGCTCCAGCAGATGCTTTAAGCTTTGAAGGAGTAGCCTTCACAGTTGAACGTGCTCAGGGTGAAGTGTGTGAAAGATCTCGTCGCATTGACCCAACTACAAGAATGCGTTCTTATGGTGCCTTCATTTGTGATGCCAGTGCAAAAGTTATTGAAGAAAATTTCCCTGAAGTTCTAATCCAAGGATTTGAAAAATAATAGTATAAAAAGTGATGAACAAGAGATTCATCACTTTTTATCTATTGTAAACACCATGAAGGTCTTTCATGGCTTTTTAAGCTATACTTTAAGTGGATTTCTTTGTTTTTAAGGGGAAAGAGAGTTCAATCAGATTATTAGTGTGAATAGTCCGAGACTTTTCTGGGATGATATCAGCCTGGCTAATTTTCCTTTTTAAAAAGAATTCTCTGATGACTTCAAGTTCCACTTCTTTAATAGCACGGTATTTGTTAGAAATCAAAAGCTCATAATGACTAGGTGCTTTAGTAAAGATAACATCAGTATTACCAGCTGAATAAACTTCAACCAACTGAGCATCCGTATTACGTAGTTGATTTTGAACGAGTTCAGGATGACTACTTGTCGTATTAATTAAGCGCATATACTTACCTCCGCACTTTCTATGACTTTAAACTGACATTTAATTATAGACTTACAGTCCTTAGTGGTGTTTTTCCTGCCACTTTTTAATACCCCATTGGTGGCTACCTCTTTTTAATTTTTTGATAGCTTGCTCAAGTGGAAACCAGGCTAGATTATTAAAGTCTTCTAGCGGTTTACCAATAACCTCAAAGCTTTTTACCTCGTATAAATAGGCAGGATTATAAAAATAAGTATCACGATGGCGAGAATAAAAATATTCATCAGCCTGACCATAGTAGTAGCCAAGTTCAGCTGAAAAGCCAAGCTCTTCTTTTAATTCTCTTTCAAGTGCGCTGAGGTGGTTCTCATTGGCCTCTATTTCTCCTCCTGGTAAAAACCAGGCACCATTTGGAGCTTGGACCAAAATGACTTTATTCTTTTCATGGTTGGGAATAATTGCGTACACCCCATAGCGTGATTGGTAATCTTTACCTATTTCTTTTTCACCGAAAATTGGAACAGACATAAAATTTTCCCCTTTCTACCTATTATACTAAATTTTTTCAAATAAATCTTAATTAATTTTTGAATTATTGTAAAAATCATAAGTGTAAGAATTCTGTAAAATAAAGAAAGTGAAGACTGTCAACAATCCTCACTCCCTTCTTTATTTCTCATTTTGTTCTTTTACTGGCTCGTTTTTTGAACTTTTAATAATAATCTTCCCCTTACTTGTCATGACTGCTTTAAGCTCTTTTTCGCTAGGATTTTCCAAGTAAAAGTCAGTGATGGTGTCCTCTATGTACTCTTGAATAGTACGGCGAAGTGGGCGAGCCCCCATTTTAGGATCATAACCTAGATCAACAAGTTTTTCTTTAACTTTTTGTGTGACTTTCAAATGAATATCATTATTAGCTAGGCGCTCATTCACATTATCAAGCATTAAATCAACAATATGTAAGAGATTATCCTTGCTTAGGGACTTGAATTCAATAATGCCATCAAAACGGTTGATAAATTCAGGGCTGAAGTAGTTGCTGAGTTGGCCAAGAACAGAGTTAGAACGGCCTTCACGGGCAGCTCCAAAGCCGACTGAGGCTTCTGATTTGCCTGTCCCTGCATTTGAAGTCATGATAATGATTGTGTCCTTGAAACTAACTGTACGGCCTTGTCCGTCTGTTAGGCGCCCATCGTCAAGTACTTGTAGGAACATATGCATGACATCTGGGTGTGCCTTTTCGACCTCATCTAGGAGGATTAAAGAATAAGGATTTCGGCGAACTTTTTCAGTTAATTGGCCAGCTTCTTCATAACCGACGTAACCTGGAGGTGAACCTACGAGTTTTGAGACTGCATGTTTTTCCATATACTCAGACATATCAAAACGAATCATATTTTCAGATGAACCAAAGAGTTCAATGGCTAATTGTCTTGAAAGCTCTGTTTTTCCGACCCCTGTCGGTCCGACAAAGAGGAAGGAGCCTATTGGACGGTTAGGAGCTCCCAGACCTACGCGGTTTCTACGGATGGCCTTGGCAATCTTATCAACTGCATCATCTTGCCCAATAACATGAGCCTTTAGATCATCAGCTAGATTA
The DNA here is from genome assembly GCF_011421425.1 of Streptococcus catagoni. GTDB lineage: Bacteria > Bacillota > Bacilli > Lactobacillales > Streptococcaceae > Streptococcus > Streptococcus catagoni. Next base: position 682,163 of record NZ_WPCW01000001.1, on the reverse strand, counting down.
ATCAATTGTGATTGTTCTTTTTCCTTTAAATCACCTACTGGAATGTTGGTCTTTTGTTCAACGATAGCTTCGATGGTCTTCTCTGTGATAATAGGAATATCTTCTTCGTTGACCTTTTGTTTTTGGAGTTCTTTATATTTGGCTATTTGGTCTCGGAAGTAAGCAGCTCGTTCATAGTCTTCATCACGTGTAGCTTGAGTTTTTAGGTTTTCAGCTTCTACTAGTCGGTGATCAATTTCTTTTGGATCTATGAAATTAAGTGTTAGATTCATCTTCGAGCCGGCTTCATCTAATAAATCAATGGCCTTATCAGGTAAAAAACGATCCTGAATATAACGGTGGGACAGATTTGCTGCTGCTTCAATAGCATCTTGACTATATTTGACATGGTGGTAATCTTCATATTTGTTTTGAATACCTTTTAATATAGTAATGGTTTCCTCAACCGATGGCTCATCAACCTTGACAGGTTGCATGCGTCGTTCGAGGGCAGCATCTTTTTCAATAACGCGATATTCATTTAAGGTTGTGGCACCTACTAGTTGCAGTTCACCACGAGCCAAAGCAGGCTTTAGGATATTACCAGCATCCATATTGCCATCCCCAGCATTACCAGCACCTACAATTTCATGGATTTCATCAATAAATAGAATCACATCTTGTCTATTTCTAATTTCTTCCATCAGTTTTTGCATGCGTTCTTCAAATTGACCACGGATGCCAGTACCTTGAACGAGGCTGACAACATCCAGTCGGACAACCTGTTTATTCTGCAGCTTGTGTGGTACGCTGCCATCAACAATTTTTTGGGCTAAACCTTCAACCACAGCTGTTTTCCCTACACCGGGTTCACCAATTAAGACGGGATTATTTTTTGTGCGACGGTTTAAAATTTCAATGACCCGCTTGATTTCATCGTCTCTACCGATAACAGGATCAATACCCCCTTTTCGGGCTATTTCAGTGACGTTGATACCAAATTCTCCCAGCAAACCTTTTTGCTCATTTTGATTGGTCTGATTTGGACGAATTGCAGCGCCATTATTATTACCTCCTCTGTTTCCACCATTACCTCCGCTTTGGGTTGGAGGGGTATTTGGTAATTGGCCAAAGGCTCTAAAGTTATTTAAATCACCAAAGAAATCATCGAATGGATTCATAGAATCTTGATTGTCTTTTTTATTTAATCCTCTTAGGATAGGGTTGTTGGAATCTGTTTTCATGATTTGATAACAATTTTGACAAAGATCGATCTGTCTTTGCTGACCATTCACATTGGTATAAAGATGAATGGAAGCTTCATTTAATTTACAATTTTGACAAAGCATAAGCTACCTCCACAGGTTCTATATAAAGTCAAGTCATTTAGTCAAAAATGGTCAAACTTTATACTCATATTATAGCACCATGATAATGAAAAGCAAGTAAAAAGTATAAATATTAGCACTTGTCTAGTGAGAGTGATAAGGTCTTCTTAAACCCCCTTATAATGAAAGGAAAATGGAAAATTAATAGAAACTTGCCTATTTTTGTGTAGGTTTAGGCAATTTTATGTTAAAATGATAAGGACAATAAACGAATAGGAGAATAGAAATGGAATCACATTTAGTGAGAATCATTAACCGTCTTGAATTGATGGTGACTGACGGAGGCAACTTAAAAAGAAATTTTGAACGAGACGGTGTTGTCGTTGCCGAGGTAGCTTTTTCAAATGATCCAGAAAGTGGTCCAGTCTTTACATTACGTGATGTTGAAGCTCGTGAATCATATTCATTTGATAGCATTGACCTCATTGCAATGGAAATTTATGATTTACTCTATTAAGAAATAATAAAATTTGTTTGTGAACGGCACCTCCTAAGTAGGATAAAAATCCTCTAACTTTTGGGGTGCTGTTTATTTTTGAAGGCATAGGAGATTAAAGAAGGAAAAGATGGATGAACCTTTTTCTGCCATAATTTGCTATAATATAAAAAATAATGTAGGGGAAGGTATTCATGGCACAAATAATAGATGGTAGGGCACTTGCTCATAAGATGCAGGCCAAATTAGCAGATAAAGTTGCGGAATTAAAAGCCCAATCTAGGATTGTCCCAGGCTTGGCTGTTATCTTAGTTGGTGATAATCCTGCCAGTCAGGTTTACGTTAGAAACAAGGAAAAGTTCGCCCTAGCGGCTGGATTTAAAAGTGTGACCCTCAGGCTTTCAGAATCAACCAGCCAGGAAGAATTAATCAATATTATTCAAGAGTACAATAATGATGATTCCATTCATGGGATCTTAGTGCAACTCCCCTTACCAAATCATATCAATGATAAAAAGATTATATTAGCCATTGATCCCCATAAAGATGTGGATGGCTTTCATCCTATGAACACAGGTCACCTCTGGTCAGGCCGCCCCTTGATGGTACCTTGTACACCGGCAGGGATCATGGAGATGTTTAGAGAGTACAAGATTGATTTAGAAGGCAAGCAAGCTGTCATTATTGGCCGTTCAAACATTGTTGGCAAGCCCATGGCCCAGCTACTACTGGATAAAAATGCAACGGTCACCCTAACACATTCTAGAACTCGCCACCTTTCAGAAATCACAAAACAGGCAGACATTTTAATTGTTGCCATTGGTCAGGGTAATTTTGTGACCAAAGATTTTGTCAAAGATGGCGCTATTGTCATAGATGTTGGGATGAATCGTGATGACAATGGGAAACTTCTGGGGGATGTTCATTTTGAACAAGTCTCACAGGTGGCCAGTCTGATCACACCCGTGCCAGGAGGAGTTGGCCCAATGACAATCACAATGCTTCTAGAACAAACTTACCAAGCAGCCTTAAGAAGTGTGAGCAAATGATAATTGATGAAAGAGATCTAAAAAAAGTTATTATCCCTAGACCCAAAGAAAGTCATAAGGGCGATTTCGGTCGCCTACTCTTGATTGGAGGGCTCTACCCCTTTGGAGGAGCCATTCTTTTGTCTGCCTTGGCCTGTGTCAATAGCGGAGCTGGCCTAGTGACGGTTGCTACAGATAAGGATAATATTTCAGCCCTACATAGTAGACTGCCAGAGGCAATGGCCTTTGATGTGGATGATAGAGCTCTTTTAGAAGAAAACATTGAAAAATCAGACTTAGTTTTAATAGGACCAGGTTTGAATGAAACTGACAGGTCTGAAGAAATATTTGACTTTCTTATAGATCAGATAGACCCCAAGAAGTTACTCTTAATTGATGGCTCTGCCTTAAGAATCTTGGCTAAAAAAGGTCCTAGCTTACTATCAAAGAAAAGAGCACTTATCCTGACACCTCACCAGAAAGAATGGGAAAACTTGTCCCGACTAACAATTGAGCAGCAGACTTTAGACAATAATCAAGCTATTCTCAAGGAGCAGTTTTCAGAGCAGACGATTCTGGTAGCAAAGAGCCATCAGACCAGTATTCTACAAGGTGATTTTGTTTATCAATTACAAAAGGGAGGCCCCTACCAGTCCACAGGAGGGATGGGAGACACCTTGGCAGGGATGATTGCTGCCTTTGCTGTTCAGTTCCCTAAAAGTTCTCTTTTAGATAGGGTTGCGGCAGCAGTCTGTTTACACTCACTTATTGCAGATGAACTCTCAGCTGACCATTATGTGGTCTTACCAAGTACCATTTCTGAAGAAATTCCAAAATGGATGCAAAAATTCAGTCAGAAGTAAAAATAAGAAAAGAAAGGTTGGAACCATCTGGTGCTGACCTTTTTTAGGCTATAGGGGGCTAAGGCCTTTCTTTTAGACCTATTTTTGCGTTTTCTAGGCACTTTTTTATAAAGAAAAATGGTATAATTGCATTATTATGCAAGGAGTCAAGCTACTCTAACTAAAAAGAAAGGAAGCCTGATGTCAGACTATTTAAGCGTTACTAAGCTAACAAAATATTTGAAATTGAAGTTTGATCGTGATCCTTATTTGGAAAGGGTCTACCTAACTGGTCAGGTTTCGAATTTTCGTAAAAGACCCACTCATCAATATTTCTCTCTCAAGGACGAAGGAGCTGTTATTCAGGCGACTATGTGGGCTGGCACCTACAAGAAATTGGGCTTTGACCTAGAAGAAGGCATGAAAGTTAATGTCATTGGTCGGGTACAGATCTATGAGCCTTCTGGTTCTTATTCTATTATTATTGAAAAGGCTGAGCCTGATGGCGTGGGTGCTCTAGCCCTACAGTTTGAACAACTTAAGAAGAATCTTGCTGAACAAGGTTATTTTGATGATCGTCATAAACAAAGCCTACCTCAATTTGTTCAAAAAGTCGGTGTTGTAACCAGTCCTAGTGGTGCTGTCATTCGTGATATTATTACCACCATATCCCGTCGTTTCCCTGGTGTTGAGATTCTCTTATTTCCTACCAAGGTTCAAGGAGAGGGCTCTGCACAAGAAATTGTTGCAAACATTGCTAAGGCAAATACCAGAGATGATCTTGATTTGCTGATTGTGGGACGTGGCGGAGGATCTATCGAAGATTTATGGTCTTTCAATGAAGAAATAGTGGTTCAGGCCATTTTTGAATCGGCTTTACCAATCATTTCCAGTGTTGGCCATGAAACAGATGTCACTTTGGCCGATTTTGTAGCTGACAAAAGAGCGGCTACACCTACAGCTGCAGCTGAGCTGGCCACACCTGTTACCAAATCAGATATTATATCTTGGATTAATGAACGTGAAAACCGGGCCTTTCAGGCTAATTTAAGATTACTGAAGCATAAAGCTGAGCAGCTTACCAAGCTATCTCAGTCTGTTATTTTTCGTCAGCCTCAGAGGCTCTATGATGCCTATCTGCAAAAGATTGATCGTCTAAACACTAGCTTGATCACTGAAATGAAAGATAGGATTGTCCAGAATAAGGCAGAGCAAATCCACTTGCAGCATCGTTTAGAGTCCACTAATCTTACAGCCACAATAGATAGACACAAAGATCATTTAAAAATAATCCGTCACTTATTGTCATCTGATATCAAAAAACAATTAGATAGTAAGCTGGCTCGTTTCGAAAAGGCTCAAGATGCCCTCTTATCCTTAGATACTAAGCGTATTATTGCGCGTGGCTATGCACTGGTAAATAAAGATGACAAGGTTCTTGCATCTGTCAAAGAAATAAAAAAAGGTGATCACTTAGCTATTAGAATGCGAGATGGTCAATTAGAAGTAGAGGTAAATCATGTCAACCAAAAAAACATTTGAAGAAAATTTACAAGATTTAGAAATCATAGTTAATAAGTTAGAAAATGGCGATGTTCCCTTGGAAGAAGCTATTAGTGAATTCCAAAAGGGAATGATTCTCTCCAAAGAACTGCAAAAAACCTTACAAAATGCAGAAAAAACGTTGGTTAAAGTCATGCAAGAAGATGGAACAGAAGTGGAAATCGACGCTTGATGGAAAAGTTAAGAAAAATCAACCAAACACTGGAGCAATTTTATAAAGAAAAGAGTTCCATTTCGGACCATCTAGTCCAAGCTATCTTATATTCTATTCAGGCTGGTGGGAAAAGATTGCGTCCTTTGTTATTATTGGAAATGATTGAGGCTTTTGGTCTGGACTTAGAAAAATCCCATTACCAATTAGCAGCTGCGGTCGAAATGATCCATACAGGAAGTCTGGTTCATGATGACTTACCAGCCATGGACAATGATGATTATAGACGTGGTCAGCTGACCAACCACAAAAAGTTTGATGAAGCCACAGCCATCTTGGCAGGAGATAGCCTCTTTTTAGATCCTTTTGGACTAGTGGCTAGCAGCCAACTAGAAGCTGAGATAAAGGTTAAGATCATTCAAGCTCTCTCAGAATCAGCTGGAACCTACGGAATGGTGGCTGGTCAAATGCTTGATATGGATGCTGAAGGAAGAACAGTAGATTTGCCAGATTTACAGGCTATCCACTCCCATAAAACAGGTAAATTACTGGCCTTTCCCTTTATAGCTGCAGGGCTGGTAGCTGGTGTTTCTGAAGCTATTTTAAAGAAGTTGGAAGAGGCAGGCAATCGCATTGGCCACGCTTTTCAAGTTCGTGATGATATCTTAGATCTGATAGCCAACTTTGAAGAAATAGGAAAGACCCCAAACAAGGATTTGGATTCTCAAAAGGGAACTTATCCTAGTCTTCTAGGGCTTGAAAAATCTCATGACATCCTACAAGAAGACCTTGATCAGAGCATTGCTATCTTGTTAGAGATCAAAGAAATGACGGACTTCAATCCCGTGAATATCATTGCAATCATAGAAAGGTTAGGACTAAATGGCTAAGGAAAGAGTAGATGTTTTAGCCTATAAACAGGGACTATTTGATACCAGAGAACAGGCCAAACGTGCTGTCATGGCAGGCTTAGTACTATCAGTGATTAATGGTCAACGCTATGATAAGCCTGGTGAAAAGATTGATGCTGCTACTGAATTAAAACGTAAGGGTGAAAAGCTAAAGTTTGTTAGCCGTGGAGGATTGAAGCTGGAAAAGGCTCTTGATGTTTTTAAAATAAGTGTTAAAGACTTAACAACAGTAGACATTGGAGCCTCCACAGGTGGCTTTACTGATCTTATGTTACAAGCAGAGGCAAAACTGGTTTATGCAGTTGATGTCGGTACCAACCAACTGGTCTGGAAACTAAGGCAGGATCAGCGCGTGGTAAGCATGGAGCAATATAATTTTAGATACGCAATCCCAGAAGACTTTACTCATGGACTAGCTGAGTTTGCAAGCATTGATGTTTCCTTTATTTCTTTAAAACTGATTCTACCAGCACTTTACGGTATTCTAAAGTCAGAAAGTTCTGTAGTGGCTCTAATCAAACCTCAGTTTGAGGCCGGTCGTGCCCAGATTGGAAAAAACGGAATTGTTAAGGACAAGGCTATTCATCAAAAAGTTTTAGAAAATGTCACAAGTTTCTCTCAAGAATTCGGATTTACTATTGAAGGGCTTGATTTTTCTCCAATCCAAGGTGGACATGGTAATATTGAATTTTTAGCTCATTTAAAAAAGACGTCAGCTATTGAGGATTTTGATAAGAACATTATCAAAGACGTAGTAGACAAAGCTCATAAGGAATTTAATAAAAATGAAGAAGAGTGAACGTTTAGATTTAATTAAAAAAATTGTTCTATCACATGATATTGAAACTCAGCATGACTTGCTAGCTTTGTTAAAAGAGCAAGGCTTAGAACTAACTCAGGCAACCATATCTAGAGATATGAATGAAATTGGAATTGTTAAAATCCCATCTGGTTCTGGTCGCTATATCTATGGCCTTTCTCAGGATAGTGGGAAAAAGATTATTCAAAGACCAGCATCTATCAGAAGCACTATTTTAGATATGTCAGACAAGATTGATGATCTAAGAAGACACATCTATTTAAAGGTGATTCCAGGCAATGCCATGCTTATCAAGCGCTATCTTGTGACAGACTTTTCAGAAAGATTGTTTAGCATTATTGCAGATGATGATAGCATCTTGTTAATTGCTAAAACAGAAAGAGATGCTGATTACATTCGACAAGAAGTCAAAACTTGGATGCAGGCCAAGACAAAATAAGGATAGGACTGAAAATGTTACTAGAAATTTCCATTAAAAATTTTGCCATAATTGAAGAAATTTCCCTCAATTTTGAAAATGGTATGACTGTTTTAACAGGTGAAACAGGAGCTGGAAAATCAATTATCATTGATGCCATGAATCTGATGTTAGGAGCCAGATCAAGCGTTGAGGTTATTAGACATGGCGCAAATAAGGCAGAAATTGAAGGCTTGTTTTCCTTAGGAAAGAACAGTGCCTTGAAAAAGCTTTTAGAGGACAATGGCATAGAAACAGAGGATGACCTTATTCTTCGTAGGGATATTTTTGCCAATGGTAGAAGTGTTTGCCGCATTAATGGCCAAATGGTCAATGTGACGACACTCAAACAAGTTGGTCAACACCTGGTGGATATCCATGGTCAACACGACCAAGAAGAGTTGATGCGCGCTCCCCATCATCAGGCTATTTTAGACTCCTTTGGGGACAGTGATTTTAAAAAGGTAAAGGCAGAGTATCAAAGGATCTTTGAAGACTATAAGGAGCTTCGTAAAAAGGTTAGTGATAAACTAAGAAATGAACGCGAACATAAGGAAAGAATAGAAATGCTGTCTTTCCAAATAGCAGAAATTGAATCTGTCCATTTAAAACGAGGAGAAGATGCTCTCTTAAATCAAGAACGAGATAGGCTCTTAAACCATAAAAATATTGCAGATACATTGACCAATGCCTTTAACATGCTGGACAATGACGATTTTTCAAGTCTATCAAATATTAGGTCTGCCATGAATGACCTCTTATCTATTGAAGAATTTGATCCTAAGTACAAGGTCCTATCTTCTAGTGCCAGCGAAGCCTATTATATTTTAGAAGATCTTAGCAAAGAATTAGCTGATACGATTGATGCTCTGGATTTCAATGCTGGCAGGCTACAAGAAATCGAAATGAGGCTGGATCTGATCAATAGCCTGACACGAAAATACGGTGGAAATGTAGACGAGCTACTAGATTATTACGACAATATTGAAAAAGAATACCAATTATTAGTTGGTGATGATCAAGGCAGTGCTGAAAGTGAACTGGCCTTAAAAAAACTTGAGAAGGCTCTGGTTGCAGCAGCAAGCTTGCTTAGTCAAAAGCGTCACCAATTAGCTACGGAGCTAGAAAAAGATATCAAAAAAGAATTAAATGATCTTTATATGGAAAAGGCTGATTTTCAGGTTAAATTCACAAAATCTAAATTTAGCCGCCAAGGCAATGAAGCTGTTGAATTCTACATACTAACCAACCCTGGCGAGGGCTTTAAACCCCTGGTCAAGGTTGCCTCAGGTGGAGAGCTTTCACGGCTCATGCTAGCCATTAAGTCGGCCATCTCCCAAAAAGAGGATAAGACCAGTATCGTCTTTGATGAGGTTGATACCGGTGTATCTGGACGCGTAGCCCAAGCCATTGCACAAAAGATCCATAAAATTGGACAAAATGGTCAAGTTCTAGCCATCTCGCATTTACCACAGGTAATCGCAGCAGCAGATTACCAGTTCTACATCTCAAAAGAAAGCAAAGAAGAAAGCACTGTTTCAAGAGTGACCTTGTTGAGCTATGAAGAACGCATTGAAGAAATTGCCAAAATGATTGCTGGCAAAGATGTTTCTGAAACAGCTAGAACACAGGCCAGAGAATTGCTATCATAAGAAAATAAAGATAAGAAATGAGATGAGCTTAGAAGCTTTGCCTCATTTTATTTTCTCATATTTTGATTTATTTAAGAATCAATGCTAAAATAAGGTGAAATAATACATGCCAAGAATGGAAAAAATAAAATGAGAATGATAAAAGTTGTTACAGATTCATCAATTACAATTGAACCAGAATTGATTGAAAAATATGATATTACTGTTGTACCACTTTCAGTAATGGTAGATGGTAAGTTATATTCAGATAAGGACTTGAAAGAAGAAGGTCAATTTTTAAAACTAATGAAATCCAGCAAAGAACTGCCAAAAACCAGTCAACCTCCTGTTGGTTTATTTGCTGACTACTATGAAAAGCTAGTCAAGGAGGGGGCAAGGGATATTATTGCAATCCATTTGACACCAGCTCTATCAGGAACGATTGAAGCTTCTAGGCAGGGTGCAGAAATTGCAGGAGCAAAGGTTCATGTTTTAGACTCGGGCTTCACAGATCAAGCCATGAAATTTCAAGTCGTTGAAGCTGCTAAAATGGCTCAAGATAATGCTCCACTTGAAGACATCCTTGCAAAAATTGCAGAAGTTAAAAGTAAAACCAAGCTTTATATTGGAGTATCAACCCTAGAAAATCTGGTTAAAGGGGGACGAATCGGCCGTGTAACAGGAGCCATTACCAGTTTATTGAATATCAGACTGTTAATGGAATTAAAGGATTCTGAGCTCAAACCTGTCGCAAAAGGAAGAGGCAATAAAACCTTTATCAAGTGGATTGATAATTATATGAAAGAGACTGCCGACTTACCCATTAAGGAATTAACCATTTCTTATGCTGGGGATAAGAGTTTGGCTAATCAATTAAAAGAAAAGATCAGTCAGATCTATACAGGAGCAATCTCTATGATGGAAACTGGTTCTATCATTCAAACCCACACTGGTGAAGGCGCATTTGCGGTTATGATTAGATATGAATAAAAGAAAATGGTTTGAAGGCTTTGCTTTTTTTCTAGGGGTCTTCCTATTGTCAGCACTTGTTTTACAGGTGATTATCCCTCAAAGGACTGCTCAGGTCAAAAAAGCAGATTACATCCTTCAAGAAAAAGCAAAGTGGAATTATATTGCCATTGGTGATTCTTTGACCGAAGGGGTCGGCGATTCTACCAGTCAGGGAGGCTTTGTTCCTTTACTGGCCAGTGATATGGAAGAGGACCTAGCTGTCAAGGTCGATTACCAAAATTATGGCGTGTCAGGTAATACCAGTCAACAAATTTACTCTCGAATGACTGAGGATGAGCAACTCCAGACAGATCTTAAAAAGGCCAAAATTATGACCTTAACTGTAGGTGGAAATGACGTCATGGCAGTTATACGAGAAAATTTTGCCCACTTAGAAAGTGCTAGTTTTAAAATGCCAGCCAAAGCCTATCAAAAAAGGCTGAGAAAAATTTTGGATCTGGCAAAAAAAGAAAATAAAAAGCTATCTATTTTTGTGCTAGGTATCTATAATCCCTTTTACCTCAATTTTCCAGAAATGACTGAGATGCAGGAGGTCGTTGATCGATGGAACCGGGCTACAAAAGATGTTATTTCAGATTATCAAGGGGTTTACTTTGTTTCCATAAATGATCAATTGTATAAAGGAATTGATGGAAAAAATGCTCTTGTCCAATCAGAAGCTGATAAAACAAGTGTAGTCAATGACCTATTGTTTAAAGATGACCATTTCCATCCTAATAATATTGGTTATCGCATTATGTCAGATGCCCTTATGGAGAGAATCAAAAAATATGAAAAAACAATTAAAAATTAAGTGGTGGAAGTGGGCTTTTTTATTCCTATTAGCTTTCAATCTTGCCTTTGTGGCAGTTATCGCCAGTCGTCTTGTCCAGGTTAGAGAACCGGATTCTAAACACATCAGTAATTACCAGGAAAAAGATGTTAAAGTTGGAACCTTTGTCACAAATCGCAGTCAATTAAATAAAACGGTTGCTAGTTTTTTAAAGGATTATCAGTCAGAAAAGATATCCTACAAATTGTATAGCTCGTCTTCCTCAATTATCTTTGAGGGCAAGTATCAATTGTTGGGCTATGAAGTTCCTCTTTATATCTATTTTCAACCCATTGGTCTGAAAGATGGGAGCATCCAATTACAGGTAAGTTCATTTTCAGCTGGTACACTCCCCTTACCTGAATCAGAAGTTCTGCAGTATTTAAAATCAAGTTACCAGCTACCAAGCTTTGTAGAGGTCCAACCTAAGCAGTCTTCTATCATTATAAATTTGAGAAAAATTGAAAATAATGCGGGTATTTACCTAAGTGCTAAAAAGATTGACCTGGTTAATGACCAAATTAGCTTTGAAATTTACAAGAAATAAGCTAAAATGACGTTAATTACTTGACCTATCAGCATTTTTTAGTTATTATTGTAACTGTCAAAGCATATTGCTTATTAATTAATTGGAGGATTTGTTAAATGGCTAACAAACAAGATTTAATCGCAAAAGTTGCAGAAGCAACTGAACTTACTAAAAAAGATTCAGCAGCAGCAGTTGACGCTGTATTCTCTGCAATCGAAGGTTTCCTTTCAAAAGGTGAAAAAGTTCAATTAATCGGTTTTGGTAACTTTGAAGTTCGTGAACGTGCTGCCCGCAAAGGTCGTAACCCACAAACTGGTGAAGAAATCAAAATTGCAGCATCAAAAGTTCCAGCATTCAAAGCTGGTAAAGCACTTAAAGACGCCGTTAAATAATTCATATAATAAAAGCCTATCATATCAAGCTTCCTAGCCTGTGTGATAGGCTTTTTTTGTGTTTAGGGGGCAAAAAAGGGGCAAAAAAGGGTAGATAGTTTTTATTTAGAATTATTCTAAATACTTGACTTTTTTATTTAGAATTATTATAATTAAGAAAAGTTAAAGATTTAGAATGATTCTAAATTTGGGGGATAAAGAATGACTTGGCTTAAAGAACATATTCATATTTTAGAAACAGCCTGCTGCTTACTACTTATTTTAATAGGTTTACCACTTCTCAGTAGAAACCCGGAAGTTGCATCTTGGCTTTTTATTGCAGCTTTCCTTATTGGTGGTTACCAATCAGCAAAAAATGGGATCACTGACTTATTTGTCGATAAACACTTGTCTGTTGACATTTTAATGATTCTAGCAGCCATTGGTGCAGGGATTATTGGTTACTGGCTAGAGGGTGCTCTATTGATCTTTATTTTTTCTCTTTCTAGTACCCTAGAAGAGCTAGCAATGGAAAAGAGCAAGAACGCCATCTCAGCTTTGATGAACCTCACTCCTGATATGGCTAGAAAGCTAGATGAAGCTGGTAGTATTCACGAAATTGAAACTAAAAATTTAAAGGTTGGCGACTTACTTCAGGTGAGAAAAGGAGAATCCATTCCTATTGATGGGGAATTGAAAAGTGATTTTACTGAAGTGGATGAATCAATGGTTACTGGAGAACCTATCACCGTTGATAAGAAAAAAGGAGCACAGCTTATTGGCGGTACCATCAATCAAGGCCAAAGCATAGTTATGGAAGTTAGTGTTGAAAACGAGGACACACTATTTGCAAAGATTGTAAGTCTGGTTGAATCAGCCCAAAGTCAAAAAAGTAAAACAGCCACTTTTATTGAAAATTTAGAAGATAAGTATGTTAAATTTGTCCTCATTCTAGTGCCAAGCTTTATACTTTTCTGCCATTTCATCCTAGGTTGGACCTGGTTAGATGCATCCTATAGAGGGATGATACTCTTAACAGTTGCTTCACCTTGTGCTCTAATTGCTTCATCAACTCCAGCATCCCTATCAGCCATTAGTCGTTCTGCCCGAAAAGGACTAGTGATCAAAGGTGGCGATATCGTTGATAACATGGCAAATATCAAAGCAGTGGTAATGGATAAAACCGGTACCCTAACACAAGGCAAGCCTTCTGTTGTGGATTCTTACTATGTTCAAGACAAAGATTTGGTCAATAGTCTAGTAAAAACAGCTGAAGAAGCATCTAGTCACCCTATTTCAAAAGCTATCATAGAATTTACAAAAGAAAGTGAACGTCTTAAGCTTGAAAAAAGTGAGGAAATATCAGGGAAGGGCTTCCTGATTAGCTTTGAAGGCAGTGACTGGCGCATTGGGAAAAAATCCTTTATCTTAGAAACAGTCAGTGAACTGGATCAATATGAAGAAGATATTAATAAACTTGAAGAACAAGGAAAAACCTTGATATTTGTCAGTCGGAATCAGAAGCTAATGGCTTATTTTGCCCTCTTAGATGATATCAAAGAAGATGCTCTAAAGGCCATTCAGATGATGCATGAGCTGGGCATTAAGACAGTTATGCTAACAGGAGATCAAGAAAAAACAGCACAATATGTGGCAAAGAAACTGGGAATTGACCAAGTTGTTGCCAACTGCATGCCTCAGGACAAGGTTAGTAAGATCAAGGCCTTGCAAGAAGAGTATGGTTTTGTAGCAATGGTGGGTGACGGCATTAATGATGCTCCAGCACTTGCTCAGGCTGATATCTCCTACGCTATTGGATCTGGAACCGATATTGCTATGGAAAGCGCAGACAGCGTTATAATGGACGATCTAACTCGTATTCCTATGTCTATTCGTTTATCAAAGAAAATGAAAGTAATTGTTAAAGAAAATATCATTTTCGCTCTGACAGTTATTACCCTCTTGATATTGGCCAATGTCTTCCAAGTTGTGAATCTACCACTGGGAGTTGTTGGACACGAAGGCTCCACCATTTTGGTTATCCTAAATGGCTTACGCTTATTAACCTTTAACTAAAAAAGATCTTGATTGCTAGTTTGAAAGCGGTTATACTATTATTAAGCCTTGGAGATAGGAAGTAATAGGATGTTAAAATTAGTTATTATTGGCTTAGCCGTGTTTTCAGTAATCAAGATTATCCTTTTTATTAAGATATCGGATATTTTCTTGCCTAAAATAAAAAAGAAAAATAGCCATGCTGCAGCAGAAGATACTCATTTTAAAGATGATCAGGACTGCAGCCCAGCTGAAAAAGAAAAAAGGGATTACTTTTGAAAGTAATCTCTTTTTGATTTTATAAATAGCTTAGTTTGCCACGAAAATCTTCAATGGTCTCATAGCCTTTTTGAGCCATGATATCTTTTAACTCTTGGGTCACACGTGTGAAAATTTCAGGACCTTCTTCTTGCAGGGCAGTTCCAATCTGAACCATGGAAGCACCGCATAGGATATGTTCAAAGGCATCACGTCCTTTTTTGACACCACCAGTACCGATAATTTGGATATCTGGTCTTAAACGTTTATAGAATGCATGGACATTGGCTAAGGCAGTAGGCTCAATATAATCACCATCAATGCCGCCAAAGCCGTTCTTAGGCTTAATGACAACTTTTTCATCATCAATTACCAAGCCATTACCAATAGAATTGACACAATTAATAAAGGCTAGAGGCATCTGGTTAAATATCTTGGCTACCTAATCAAAGTGAACCATGTCAAAATAAGGAGGCAGTTTGATCCCCAAAGGCTTACTATAATATGAAAAAATATCATTTAAGAGATCTTCTGTCATTCGGAAATCATAAGTAATTTGTGGTTTACCTGGAACATTTGGACAAGAAAGGTTCAGTTCCACTAAACCCTTGTAGTCTGAAGCTTCAACGGCTTTTAAAATCTGATGAGTATCGGCAGGAGAAAGGCCAACCACAGATAAGATATGGTTCTTACTCTGACTATCTTTTTCTAAAGCCAAGAGAAATTCTAAGTAATAGTCATAGCCCAAGTTAGGCAGACCCATGGAATTAATGGATCCCAAGCTAGTTGGAGTGTAGCGGGGTTCGGGATTACCTTGACAATTCTTCCTTAGTCATACAATAAACTCCTGCGCCGTTCATAAGGCAATTATAAAAGTCAAAACCTGCAATTTGAGTAGAAGTAGAGACTATATGTTCCTCCTAAATTTGCTAAATTTTTTCCATTCTATCACTAGATTTAGTTGAAGGCAAGAATTTTTGACATTTTAGAAAGATAGAGCCTTGATTTCCGAACCTTTTGTTTTCATGATAATAGCATGACATTTTCAAAAATAAGCCTCAGAGGCTAGCTTTTTTAGCCTATTTTTTGTAAAATAGAAAAGAACTAGGTAATAACCTAAAATAAAAGGAGATATGATCTAATGGTAAAATTAGTCTTTGCTCGCCACGGTGAGTCAGAATGGAATAAAGCTAACCTTTTCACTGGTTGGGCTGATGTTGATCTTTCAGAAAAAGGAACACAACAAGCTATTGATGCTGGTAAATTAATCAAGGAAGCTGGTATTACGTTTGATAAAGCCTTTACATCAGTTTTAACACGTGCTATCAAAACAACAAACTTAGCTCTAGAATACTCTGACCAACTATGGTTACCTGTAGAAAAGTCATGGCGTTTAAATGAGCGTCACTATGGTGCCTTAACTGGTAAAAATAAAGCTGAAGCAGCTGAAGAATTTGGTGATGAACAAGTCCACATCTGGCGTCGTTCTTATGATGTTTTACCACCAGCTATGCCAAAGGATGACCAATACTCAGCACACACAGACCGTCGTTATGCTGACGTGGACCCAGCCTTGATTCCAGATGCTGAAAACTTAAAAATCACTCTTGAACGTGCCCTACCTTTCTGGGAAGAATCAATTGCACCAGCTCTATTAGAAGGTAAAAATGTCTTTGTCGGAGCACATGGAAACTCTATTCGTGCCATTGTAAAACACATTAAAGGTTTATCTGATGATGAGATCATGAATGTTGAAATTCCAAATTTCCCACCACTTGTTTTTGAATTGGATGACAAATTAAACATTACTGCTGAGTACTATCTTGGCAAATAATAATTAGAAAAACCAAGCTTGCCTTGGTTTTTTAGCTTGAAGAAATGTTTTCTTCAGGCTTTTTTTATGCTCTTATAAGCTCTGCTTTAAAGCTAATTCTGAAATTTTCTGACAGGCTTATTTGGAAAAATTTGAAAATGATAAAAGCTTGTTTTCATTTGACCTCAATAAGGTAGTACGGTTGATAGGGAAGACAAAGCTTATAACGGTACAATTTATTAGGACGATGAAGTTAACAAAAAGCCTATACTAATGGCTTTGAAGGAGCATGCCAATGTCAATTTACTGGTCTTGAAGATAGCTTTAAATAGAGCATAATAGTTTAACTTCCCCCCATATAAATAACCCATATAAATAAAGGAGTTCCTTCTACTCTCCTCAGTTTATATCCTATTTGAAAACAGGACTAATACCTTAATAATAAGAGGACAAGAATCTTTATCAGTTGATCTTCTTTTGGCAAAGCAAGCCTTGCCTTGGTTTTTTATGTCTGATTCCCTTTAAAATATGGTATGATAAAGTTAGACTATTTTAAGTGGAAGGGGATGTAATGAAGGCAAAAGAACGTAGAGAGAAAATTGTAGGTATGCTAGAAACTGCTACTGAGACGATTTCAGCTAGTCAATTAGCTAAGGACTTAGGAGTGAGTAGGCAGGTTATTGTAGGAGATATTGCCCTACTTAGGGCATCTCAAAAGGCCATTGTTTCAACACCTAAGGGCTATCTGATGAAAGACGCCCTCTATAAAAATAATTATAGTGCCCGTATTGTTTGTCAGCATCGTCCTTCAGATACTCAAGAAGAGCTCAATATTATTGTTTCCCATGGTGGTATTATTTCCACAGTTGAAGTGGAGCACCCCATATATGGAATGATTACTGCCCCTTTAAATATTAAAACAAAAGATGATATTGAAGATTTTATGGTCAAGGTCAATACCTATAAGGCTGAATTATTATCTTCATTAACAGAAGGTCTGCATAGTCATCTTATTTCCTGTCCCAGTTTGAAAGCCTTTGAAGCTATCAAAGCTGAACTGAATCAGGCTGGAATCTTATATCAATAATTAAACAAACACCTTACAGATGTCTTGACAGCTGTAAGGTGTTTGTTTATAATATTTTGGAAAGGAGATAGAATGACAAAAAGACTAACTCAAACCATTGCATATGCCTCAATTCTTATTGCATTTGGTATCGTAATTCCCTTGGTTATGCCTATAAAGATTATTATTGGACCAGCTTCCTTTACCTTGGCCAGTCATGTGCCGGTATTTCTAGCAACTTTTATTTCTCTGCCTATTGCGATTTTCGTATCTCTAGGAACGGCCTTAGGATTCTTCCTAGCAGGATTTCCTATTGTTATTGTAATGAGGGCACTTTCTCATCTAGGATTTGCTATAGTTGCTGCTCTATATATCAGGAATCATAAAGAAAAATTAAAAAGCCCTTTGACAGCTCTGCCATTTGCCATCGGTATTAATATGATTCATGCTCTGGCAGAATTTTTAGTGGTTTTACTGATGACTCACACCGCATCGACCGAAATGGCCTATATCTGGTCAATCTTAGGTCTTGTCGGTTTTGGGACCTTAGCTCATGGAATGGTAGATTTTTACCTGGCCTTGACCCTATGGAATACTTCAATAAAGAGATTTGACCTAAGTTTTGGAAGGTCATAAAAAGGAGTTCTTCCGGTGGAAGGGCTTGTTTTTTATTGAAAAATTGATATACTATAGCTACATTTGTGATTAATTTGACATTAGGAGAAGGTATGAAAAGTCCAGAAAACATTTTACAAGAAACAATCCTTATTGGCCAACATAAAATTAAAAAATCAATGCCTGCAAAAGCTATCTTAGGTTTTATTGGTGGCGCAATGATCAGCCTAGGTTATTTGCTCTATGTTAGGGTGGCAGCCAGTGCCATGGCAAGCTTTGGAGCTTTCTCAAGTATTTTAGGAGCCTGTGCCTTTCCTATAGGTTTAATTATTATCTTAATGGCTGGTGGAGAATTAATCACTGGTAATATGATGGCTGTTTCAGCAAGTTTTTTTGCTAAAAAAGTTAAACTGTCTGACCTGGTTAAAAATTGGTTGATTATCACTTTATTTAATATTATAGGTGCTCTCTTTGTTGCCTATGTTTTTGGTCATTTTTTAGGTTTGACTTCTACTGGTATTTTTAAAAAAGAAGTGATTGAGGTAGCGCATGCTAAGCTTGCAGCTAGTCCTCTACAGGCCTTTGTTTCGGGTATTGGTTGTAACTGGTTTGTTGGCTTGGCTCTTTGGTTAAATTATGGGGCAACTGAAGCTAGTGGCAAAATTTGGGGAATCTGGTTCCCAGTAATGACCTTTGTTGCAGCTGGTTTCCAGCATAGTGTGGCAAATGCCTTTATTATACCTGCGGCTATTTTTGAAAATGCTGCTACATGGTTTGACTTTATTGCCAACTTTTCTGTGGTTTATGCCGGAAATATAGTTGGAGGAGCAGTCTTTGTAAGCTTCTTCTACTTCAAAGCTTTTTACCATCCCAAAGAAAGTGTTTAAGGGAAAAAATAATGAGACTGAGGACTTATTTCTCAGTCTTCTTTTTATATTTTATGTTAAAATAATAAGCGTAGTTTTATTAAGGGAGGTATGAAAAATCAAAGACAAAAAAGAAACTCATTTCATTAATAAGAAACAAGCAAACATCCCACATCGGATACTTTTTCTTTTTTTCATTATCGTCCTTTTATTTATTACCCTCATCTTGCGTCTAGCGCAAATGCAAATAAAAGATAAGGCTTTTTATGATGCCAAGCTAAAGTCTTCAACCATTTATAAGATCAAAAGTTCTAATCCCAGAGGTATGATCTTTGATCAAAGAGGAAAGCTACTAGTCTCTAATGATATTAAGGACGTGGTTTCCTATACCAGAAGTCCCAAAGATAGAGCAAAGGATATTAAAAAGTTAGCTCAAAAATTAGAACATTACGTGACCTACTCAAGTGCAAAGCCAAGTAACCGAGCTAAAAAAGATTATTTTCTGGCTGAACCAGAAACCTATGCCAAGGTTGTCAAGTCTCTTCCTAAAAAGGAGCGTTTTGATTCCTATGGCAATAATTTACCAGAATCTAAGGCCTACAAACATGTTGTAAATGCTGTCAAAGACAGTGATATCAAGTATTCAAAAGAAGAAGAGAAAGTCATTTCAATCTTTAACCAAATGAATGCGGCAGCAACCTTCAATACTGTCAATTTAAGGACAGAACCCCTTACAGACAAAGAAATTGCTTACTTAACTGCCAATAAATCAAAATTACCAGGTATTTCTGTGGACTCAGATTGGGACAGGAAAATGGAAGATCCTAGTTTGTCTTCTATTATTGGAAAGGTTTCTAGTAGAGAAGCTGGTCTGCCCCAAGAAGAAGCTGCAAACTTTATTAAAAAAGGTTACTCTTTAGATGATCGCGTTGGAACCTCTTATTTGGAGAAAGAATATGAAAAAGAACTCCAAGGAAAACACGAAATCAGAGAAATTAAAACCAATAAAAATGGCAAAATCATCTCTGATAAGATCACTCATAAAGGTGACAGAGGAAATAACCTCAAGCTGACCATATCCAGTGATTTTCAAAAAGGTGTAGATAAAATT
Source organism: Streptococcus catagoni (assembly GCF_011421425.1). Taxonomy (GTDB): domain Bacteria; phylum Bacillota; class Bacilli; order Lactobacillales; family Streptococcaceae; genus Streptococcus; species Streptococcus catagoni. The sequence goes on along the minus strand of NZ_WPCW01000001.1, from coordinate 662,430 downwards.
ATAAAAGATTACTTCCAATCAGAACTCTCACAAGGAAAGGCTAATTATTCGGAAGGGGTTTATGCTGTAGCTATGAATCCTAAGACTGGAGCTATCCTTGCTTTGTCTGGCCTATCAAGAGACAGTGACACGGGAAATCTGGAAAAAAATGCCTTGGGAACCCTGACAAATGTCTTTACCCCAGGGTCAGTAGTCAAGGGTGGAACCCTAGCTGCAGGCTGGCAAGCTGGTGTCATTTCAGGAAATCAGGTACTGACAGACCAACCAATCCAGTTTGGCAATTCCAAACCTATTAATTCTTGGTTTACGGCTGGTCAACAAAACATCACAGCTACCCAAGCCCTAGAGTATTCTTCTAATACTTACATGGTGCAGGTTGCCCTGAAGATGATGGGACAAGACTATCATGTCGGCATGTCCTTGATGACTGATGGCATGAAGAAGACCATGGAGAAATTAAGGGCAGCCTATGCTGAATTTGGTTTGGGGGCAGCAACGGGAATTGATCTGCCAGGAGAGTCAACTGGTTTTTTAACCAAGGACTTTACAGTCTCAAATGTTATCACAGAAGCCTTTGGTCAGTTTGATAACTATACAACACTGCAACTAGCTCAGTATGCTTCAACAGTTGCTAACAATGGAAAACGTGTGGCACCTCGCATTGTGGATAGTATCTATAAAAACGATGGAAGCAATGCCTTAGGTAAAGAAGAGAAGGCCATTAAGCCTAAAGTCTTAAATAAGGTCAATATAAAAGACGAAGAGCTAGCCATCATCCAAAACGGTTTTTACCAGGTGGTTAATAGCTCAAGTCCCTATGCAACAGGTAAAGGCCTAGCAGGCTCACCTATTGAAATCAGTGCCAAAACAGGTACGGCAGAAACCTATGCCAAGGATAAAAATGGTCAAACCGTGGCGACTTTTAATTTGAACCTTGTTGCCTATGGCCCAAGTAGTGACCCTCAAATAGCGGTTGCCATTATGTATCCCCATGCTAGTGATGCACTATCAAAATCACATCAGTATATGGCTCGAGATATCATTAATCTGTATATGTCATCAAAAGCCAATTAACAAAAGGAGAAATGTGTGTTATATCCCACCCCAATAGCTAAATTAATTGAGAGTTATTCCAAGCTACCTGGAATCGGCCTTAAAACAGCAACGCGCTTAGCCTTTTACACAATAGGTATGACTGATGAGGATGTCAATGATTTTGCTAAAAATTTATTAGCAGCCAAAAGGGAACTAAGCTATTGTTCCATATGTGGTAATCTAACCGATGAAGATCCCTGCTCCATCTGTAAAGATCAGACTAGGGACAAGAGCCAGATCCTTGTGGTTGAAGATGCCAAGGATGTCTCTGCCATGGAAAAAATCCAGGAGTATCATGGCTATTACCATGTTCTCCATGGCTTGATTTCTCCAATGAATGGAGTTGGCCCAGATGATATTAACTTAAAAAGCTTAATTACCAGGTTGATGGACAGTGAAATTAGTGAAGTCATTATTGCGACCAATGCTACAGCAGATGGCGAAGCAACCTCCATGTATATTTCCAGAGTACTAAAACCTGCTGGAATCAAGGTCACTCGTTTGGCCAGAGGCCTTGCTGTCGGTTCAGACATTGAATATGCTGATGAAGTCACTCTTCTTAGAGCCATTGAAAATAGAACAGAGCTCTAAGGTCAGAAAAGAAGAGTTTTTGAAAAGTATTCTTATTTTTGTTATAATTAATAGAAATTCAATTCAGATAGGAAAAAGAAATGACTAAACAAACACTAGTATTACTATATGGTGGCCGATCAGCGGAGAGAGAAGTATCAGTCCTTTCTGCTGAGAGTGTCATGAGAGCTGTAGACTATAGTAAGTTTTTTGTAAAAACTTATTTTATATCACAAAAAGGTGATTTCTATAAGACACAAGAGTTTAGTCAAAAGCCAGATATCAGTGAAAAGTTGATGACTAATAAGAGCCTTAATGAGGCTTCTCAAATAAAGCCAAGTGATATTTATGATGAGGGAGCCATTGTTTTTCCAGTCCTTCATGGTCCAATGGGAGAAGACGGTTCTATCCAAGGTTTCTTAGAAATTTTAAGAATGCCTTATGTGGGAACAAACATACTTACTTCAAGTCTTGCTATGGATAAAATCACGACAAAACGTGTCCTAGAATCTGCAGGAGTGCCTCAGGTAGCCTATACTGTCTTCATTGAAGGAGATGATTTAGAAACTTGTATCAAAGAAAGTAAGGAAACTTTGTCCTATCCTATCTTTGTTAAGCCAGCAAATATGGGCTCTTCTGTTGGTATTTCAAAAGCAGAGTCAGAAGAAGAACTACGCGCAGCCATAGAACTTGCTCTCAAGTATGATAGCCGTATCCTTATTGAACAAGGTGTCAATGCCAGAGAAATTGAGATTGGTTTATTGGGTAATGGCCAGATTAGATCAACACTGCCAGGGGAAGTTGTCAAAGAAGTTGCCTTTTATGACTATCAGGCAAAATATATTGATAACAAAATAAAGATGGCTATCCCAGCTGAGATTGATCCTCAACTGGTCACAAAAATGCGTACCTATGCTGAAAAGGCTTTTAAGGCTCTGGGTGGTTGTGGCCTATCTCGATGTGACTTTTTCCTAACAGCAGATGGTCAGATCTATTTGAATGAATTAAACACCATTCCTGGCTTCACGCAGTGGTCAATGTTTCCCCTACTTTGGGAAAATATGGGTCTAAGTTACTCAGAACTGATTGAAGAACTAGCTAATTTGGGCATGAAAATGTTTGAAAAACGAGAAGAACATCTTATTTAAATATAAACAAAGAAGGCAGAGTGGAATTGACACTCTACCTTTTTTATTTAAGTTTGGTTAATTTTTTTAATTCTGGAATTTTTTGTAAAGGGGGGAAGACTAACATGCTTACAATGATCCTCAGTGGTATTTCAAAAACTTTCAACCAGCGTCCAGCTATAAATTGAGTCCAGAAAGGTACACCATAGTATATTTGAATCAAGAGTGGTGTAATGGTAAAGGTTCCAATAGTCATTATGACGATAGTTGCCAGGCTAAGGTGCAGCCAATCCTTCTTATTAGAAATAGAAAGAGGATGATTATAGAAGAAAAAGCCGTAGAAAAATCCTTGAATGGCTTCCATTACTGTCCACCAGATAATAAAGTTACCTGAGCCGCTTGAGAGATTGTCCACAATATCTATAAGTCCAAGTGAAATAAATCCCCAAAAAGGTCCAGCAATCATGCCAATGACACTATTAGTAATAAAAGTAAAACTGATAACCAGTTGTTGTGGTATGACTGGGATTGACAATTTACTGATAATGTTTGTTAAGGCAATCAACATGGCCAATGTTACCAGTCTTTGTACTGTTAATTTCGGATGCTTGAAAAAAGTTGTCATTTTTGCTCCTTTGAATTTGCAGGGAACGGTTAGGTAAATAACAGTAGATGCAATGAATTACTATGTTTAGAGCTTTCTTAGCTGATGTCATCTCGTCCACTCTGTTTAGAATTAACGGTATAGGCCCTTAACTCGGGAAAATTATAACACAAAAAGGAGGGCTTGCAAATGAGCGTTCTTAAGTTTAAAATTGTGTTATAATAGGTAGAAAGTACATGAACTACTGAGTTAAGAAGGAAAAAGAAATGAAATTATCTTTGTATGAAGTCGCAAAAGTAGTGGAGGCACAGAATTCAATCTCAGAATTCGACGACGTTCCTCTGAAACAGATCGAATTTGATAGCCGCAAAATAGAAAAAGGCGATCTTTTTTTACCCCTCAAAGGGGCTAGAGATGGTCATGATTTTATTGAGACTGCTTTTGAAAATGGTGCAGTAGCTACCTTTTCTGAGAAGGAAATCAGTGGTCATCCCTATATCTTAGTTGACGACTGCTTACTTGCATTTCAAAAATTAGCCCACTACTATATTGAAAAAATGCGTATTGATGTCATCGCAGTGACTGGTTCAAATGGTAAGACAAGTACAAAGGACATGATAGAAGCAGTGCTTGCAACCACCTACAAGACCTACAAAACGCAAGGCAATTACAACAATGAAATTGGCCTACCTTATACAGTCTTACATATGCCTGATGATACTGAGAAAATTGTCCTAGAAATGGGACAAGATCATATGGGAGACATTCACTTGCTGTCAGAGATTGCCCGTCCTCATATTGCCGTATTAACATTAGTAGGGGAAGCTCATTTAGAATTCTTTGGTTCCAGAGAAAAAATAGCCCAAGGCAAGATACAGATTGTTGATGGTATGGATTCACATGGTATCTTAATTGCTCCGGGTGATCCCATCATTGATCCTTATCTACCAGAGAATCAAATGGTGATTCGTTTTGGAGAAAATCAGGAGATATTTGTCAATTCTATTCAAGAAGAAAAGACGTCTTTGACCTTCACAACAAATATACTAGAGGGTCCAGTGACCTTGCCCCTGTCTGGCAAATACAATGCTACAAATGCCATGGTTGCTGCCTATGTTGGTAAACTATTAGCCGTAGCTGATGAAGATATCATTGAAGCCTTAGAAAATGTCAAACTCAGTAAGAACCGTACAGAGTGGAAAAAGGCTAAGAATGGCGCAGATATTCTTTCAGATGTTTACAATGCCAATCCTACAGCCACTCGTCTGATTTTGGAAACTTTCTCTGATATTCCTTTAAATGAAGCTGGGAAAAAACTTGTCTTACTTGCCGATATGAAAGAATTAGGAGAAAGTTCCGTTTCTCTTCATTCAGACTTACTGGCAAACTTGGATCCTCAACTGATTGACCATGCCATTTTTTATGGTCAGGATATTGAAGAACTATCACAACTAGCAGGACAAATCTATCCAGCTGGTAAGGTTGCCTTCTTTAAGAAGGATCAAGAGGTTGATCAAATGGCAGAGATGGGTGCTTACTTGCAGAGTATCCTTAAACCAGAAGATCAAATTCTCTTAAAGGGAAGTAATTCCATGAATTTGGACCATATTGTGAACTTATTGACTGGTGACCAGCATTAATACCATCCATGAATAGTTGTTATTGTGATTTTTTCACCTTAGATCTTGTCTACTGATATGGGTTAGGGTATAATTAAAAAATGATGACTCAACTATTTATGGATTTTTTTGCGCTCAAAGAAAGTGGACTACCCTTTGTCCCTCCCTTCTTTTATTTTTTATTTATAATGTTAGCGCCAATTTTGATACTTTTAACTCTTAACTACTACAAATCTCCCTCTTATAGGCGATTTTTCCTATTTCTTCAATTTTCACAATTGGTGACTTTATATGGATGGTATTTTCTAAGAGGTTTTCCTTTACAGGAGTCCCTACCCTTATACCACTGTCGCATTGCTATGCTGGTAATTTTTCTCCTACCAGATAAAATGAGGTTAAAACAGCTTTTTATGTTGTTAGGTGTGGTTGGACCAATACTAGCTTTATTCTCACCAGATCTTTATCCCTATCCTTTTTTACATGCAAGTAATATGGCTTTTTATCTTGGACACTACGCTCTCTTGGTCAATGCCTTGATTTACTTACTAAGATATTATGATAGCAGCCTGTCTTCTATGGATTTTTCTTTAAAAGCATTTTCCTTTTTAAATCTCTTTTTGATTGTGGTTGATTTGTTGACAAAAGGGAATTATGGTTTTCTTATAGAAACTCCTCTTTTACACACTCATAACTTGGTCTTTAACTTCATAGTGGTGACCTTTGCCATAGTCCTTTTGATTCGTTTTGTTGAAATGATCCTTCTTAGATGGACACTGGATCAAAACCAAGAAAGTGCAGCCCTGTCTAATAGCAAAGATTGCTAAAGCTTACAAAATTAGCTATAATAAAAAGAGCACCTGAGTCAGTTGGCTCTTTTTGTATGGAGAAAAACAATGTAAAAAGAATTATAATAGAACTACTGTGAATGAAGTGCAAAATGACCAAGGAAGAAACTATGTCTATTAAAGAAGAAATTAAAAAAAGAAGAACCTTTGCTATTATTAGTCACCCTGACGCTGGTAAAACAACTATTACTGAGCAGCTCCTGTATTTTGGTGGAGAAATTCGTGAGGCTGGTACGGTCAAAGGGAAAAAAACAGGAACCTTTGCTAAGTCCGATTGGATGGATATTGAAAAGCAAAGGGGGATTTCAGTAACCTCATCAGTTATGCAATTTGATTATGCTGGAAAACGTATCAATATTTTAGATACTCCAGGGCATGAGGATTTTTCTGAAGATACCTATCGGACCCTAATGGCCGTAGATGCTGCAGTTATGGTGGTCGATTCAGCTAAGGGTATTGAAGCACAAACCAAGAAATTATTTGAAGTTGTAAAACATCGTAACATTCCAGTCTTTACCTTTATTAACAAACTTGACCGAGATGGTAGAGAGCCCTTGGAATTGCTAGAGGAATTAGAAAACGTTTTAGGAATAGCTTCCTATCCAATGAACTGGCCAATTGGTATGGGAAGGGCTTTTGAAGGTTTATTTGATTTACATAATAAACGTTTAGAACTTTATAAGGGAGATCAACGTTTTGCAGATTTAGAAGAAGGCAAGCAGCTTTTTGCTAATAATCCTTTCTATGAGCAAGCACTGGAAGATATTGAACTGCTCGAAGAAGCTGGCAATGATTTCTCTGAAGAAGCTATTCTAGAGGGAAATCTGACACCTGTTTTCTTTGGTTCAGCCTTAACCAACTTTGGAGTTCAGACCTTCCTAGATACCTTTTCACAGTTTGCCCCAGAGCCTCATGGACATAAGACAACTGAGGATCAGATCATTGATCCTCTTGCAAAAGATTTTTCAGGCTTTGTCTTTAAGATTCAGGCTAACATGGATCCACGCCATCGTGATCGTATCGCTTTTGTCCGCATAGTGTCTGGAGAATTTGAAAAGGGAATATCGGTTAACCTCCCACGTACAGGAAAATCTGCTAAATTATCAAATGTCACACAGTTTATGGCTGAATCACGTGAAAATGTGCAAAATGCAGTAGCAGGTGATATTATTGGTGTTTATGATACAGGAACTTATCAGGTGGGTGACACCTTGACAGTTGGGAAAAACAAGTTTGAATTTGAACCCCTACCAACCTTCACCCCAGAAATTTTTATGAAGGTTTCTGCCAAAAATGTTATGAAACAAAAGTCATTCCATAAGGGAATTGAACAGCTTGTTCAAGAAGGTGCCATCCAACTTTATAAAAACTATCAGACAGGCGAATATATGCTGGGAGCTGTAGGACAGCTTCAGTTTGAAGTCTTTAAACATCGCATGGAAGGTGAATATAATGCAGAAGTTGTTATGACGCCCATGGGTAAAAAAACGGTTCGTTGGATTAGTCAAGAAGACTTGGATCAAAAGATGTCTTCAAGCCGAAATATCTTAGCCAAAGATCGTCATGATCAACCAGTCTTTCTCTTTGAGAACGATTTTGCCTTACGTTGGTTTGCAGATAAATACCCTCACGTTAAATTAGAAGAGAAAATGTAATTTTTTAAGAAGATGTGCTCATTCCTTACAACAAGAGAGTTAAGGGATGAGTTTTTTTTAATAGAGTCATAAATGTCTTTTTGATTACTTTATATTACAAAAATGTAACAAAAGTATTGCGTTTATGTTTTAAAATGTTATAATAAATAATGTAATTATTAAAGGAGATCATATTATGAAAAAGAAAGTTACTCTTACCCTCTTGCTATTATTAGCACTTTCGTCACTTATTTTCTTTATTAACTCTTATAACCATCATCATCAGAATTCTGAGAAATCAGAGTTTTTGAAGCAGTCTTCTTCAGATAAAGAAAGTCAGAAGAAAACAAAGGCAGATGATAAAGTTGTAGCTTCTAAGAGAAAAAGTAGAGCAAAAGAAAGCAGTATCCAACCTTCTCAAGATTTATCCCAAAATGCCAACAGCAAAAATCAAGATCAAGCTCAAAAAGAAGCAGGAGCTAGCGCTGCCACTGAAAAAGCAGGAGCAAATAAAGAGTCTACAAATGAGTCAGCAAGTCCTCAGTTGACTGCCTTATATCAGAGTGATTTTTCAAGTCTAGCTGGAAAATGGAAGAATGACCTGGGTGAAACCATGGATATTACTGCTAATGGTAATATAAAATACACAAGCAAGGAAGGATCTGTATCTGAATTAGGTCTGTATCAGACTGACAACCCAGCTAAGAGCTTCTTTTATGCTAGCATAAGTGCACCTGTAAAAGAAGAAGGAAAAGCCTATAGCGCAGCTGCCTTCATTTATATTCCAGCTGGTAATCTCTATGAAATCAATAATAGTGTTAGTCAGCAGGACAGACTTATGGTAGGTCAAAGTGCTGAAATGGAGAATCATCCTTTCTTAAGAGCCCAATAAAAACGCTAGTAAATTATTCCACTAGTTTTTTCGTTGACAGTGATCTCTAGGATACTAAGGTAAGGTTACTAGCAAGCTTACTGTCTTCACGGGCTGATTCTTCCTACTTACTTGGGGCCTGGCTTGGCCTATTCTTTAGAGGGAAAAGGTTTTATCTTATCATTTATATCTTCTCTCTTAATATAAAAACCCTTTCATAAGATAATTCCTATCTTTTTAATTTAATTTATGTTACACTAGTCTAGTTGTTAATTTAACGACAGAACTATAAGGCTTATAAGGCAGCTTCGCACTGCTTTTTTAGAAAAGAGAAACATTTGAAATTTACAGAATTTAACTTATCAGAAGACATCCTATCTGCTGTTGTCACAGCAGGATTTGAGAAAGCATCTCCTATTCAGGAAATGACTATTCCATTAGCATTAGAGGGTAAGGATGTCATTGGACAGGCACAAACTGGTACTGGTAAAACAGCAGCCTTTGGACTTCCAACCTTGAATAAGATCCGTACCAATGATAATATTATTCAAGCATTAGTTATTGCACCTACACGTGAATTGGCTGTTCAAAGTCAAGAGGAACTATTCCGTTTTGGCCGTGATAAGGGTGTAAAGGTCCGCTCAGTATTTGGTGGATCAAGCATTGATAAACAAATAAAAGCTTTAAAATCAGGTGCCCATATTGTTGTTGGGACGCCAGGACGCTTACTAGATTTAATTAAACGCAAAGCTTTAAAATTAGAACAGGTTGAAACCCTTATTCTTGATGAAGCAGATGAAATGCTTAACATGGGATTTTTGGAAGATATTGAAGCAATCATTAGTCAAGTACCTTCCCAACGTCAAACCCTTTTATTTTCAGCGACAATGCCAGCGCCAATTAAACAGATTGGTGTTAAGTTCATGAAAGATCCTGAACATGTCCAAATTAAAAATAAAGAACTGACAAATGTGAATGTTGAACAATATTACGTTCGCGTTAAAGAACATGAAAAATTTGATACCATGACACGCTTCATGGATGTTATGCAACCAGAACTTTCTATTGTTTTTGGTCGTACGAAACGTCGTGTTGATGAAATTACACGTGGGCTTAAGTTACGTGGTTACCGAGCTGAAGGGATCCATGGAGACTTAGATCAGAATAAACGTCTTCGTGTTATTCGCGATTTTAAGAGTGATCAGATTGATATCTTAGTTGCAACAGACGTTGCAGCGCGTGGTTTAGATATTTCTGGCGTGACCCATGTTTATAACTACGATATCACACAAGATCCAGAAAGCTACGTTCACCGTATCGGACGTACAGGACGTGCTGGTAAATCAGGAGAGTCTATCACCTTTGTTTCTCCTAATGAAATGGGTTACCTTTCAATGATTGAAACCCTCACTAAGAAACAAATGAAACCTCTTAAGCCAGCAACAGCAGAAGAAGCTTTCCAAGCTAAGAAAAAAGTGGCTCTTAAGAAAATTGAGCGTGATTTTGCAGATGATTCTATCCGTTCAAACTTTGATAAGTTCAAAGGTGATGCTGTGCAACTTGCTTCTGAATTTACACCAGAAGAGTTGGCCTTATATATTCTAAGTTTAACTGTTCAAGACCCTGCTTCTTTACCAGAAGTTGAGATTGCGCGTGAAAAACCACTTCCATTTAAGTATGTTGGTGGAGGACACGGTAACAAAAAAGGTAAAGGCGGCCGTAGTCGTGATAACCGCAGTCGTGGTGGCCGTGAAGGTGATCGTCGTGGCGGAGGCTATCGTGGAAAACGTGAAGACCGTCGTGGGGATAAACGTGAAGACCGTGGTGGTAGCCATGATTTTAAACGTAAAGCAAAACGAAACGCTAAAGAATTTTTTAATAAGGAAAAGAAATCTGGCCATAAGGACGCAGGCTTTGTGATCCGTCATAAAGGTGAATAGATTGTAGAAAAGAATTGAAAATTGATTCAATTCTTTTTCTTGTTTTCTTTTTAAAGTTTAATCTGTTATAATGGTGTCAGCCATTTTTGGTATTTTTAATAATTATAGGAGGAAGATTGGGATGTCTAATGCCAATCACTCGTCTTTTGATAAAGCAACAAAAGCGGGGTTTATTATAGCGCTGGGTATTGTTTATGGAGATATTGGAACGAGCCCGCTCTACACCATGCAGTCCTTGGTTGAGAACCAAGGTGGTCTCTCACAAATCTCTGAGACTTTCATTTTAGGGTCTGTTTCTTTGATTTTTTGGACCTTAACTTTAATCACTTCGATAAAGTATGTTTGGATAGCCTTAAAAGCAGATAATCACCATGAAGGTGGTATTTTTTCACTTTATACGCTGGTTCGGAAAATGTCGAAATGGTTAATGATTCCTGCTATGATAGGAGGAGCGACTTTACTATCAGATGGGGCTTTGACGCCTGCAGTAACAGTTACAACAGCCATTGAAGGCTTAAAGGCTGTCCCTGGTATTAGTCAGATTTATCAGAATCAAACCAATGTTATCATCACCACTTTGCTCATTCTTCTGACCTTATTTAGCATTCAACGTTTCGGAACAGGCTTTATTGGAAAGCTTTTTGGACCTGTCATGATGCTTTGGTTTTCCTTTCTTGGTCTAAGTGGTTTACTTAATAGTATGGGTCATCTTGAAATTTTCAAGGCCATCAATCCCTATTATGCCATTCGTCTCTTGTTTAGCCCAGAAAACCAAAGGGGTATCTTTATCTTAGGTTCAATCTTCCTAGCAACGACTGGTGCAGAAGCCCTTTATTCGGACTTGGGGCATGTTGGCCGGGGAAACATTTATATGAGCTGGCCCTTCGTTAAAGTTTGTATTGTGCTCTCCTACTGTGGTCAAGGAGCCTGGGTTCTTGCCAATAAGAACAGTGGCTTACATCTCAATCCTTTCTTTGCAAGTATTCCTGAGAATCTTAGAGTTTATACCGTTATTCTGGCTACACTTGCTGCTATTATTGCATCTCAAGCCCTTATTACAGGTTCATTTACCTTAGTAGCAGAGGCCATGCGCCTTAAGATTTTCCCACTCTTTAGGGTAACCTATCCTGGTGCTAACCTAGGGCAACTTTATATTCCTGTGATTAATTGGGTACTCTTTTTGGTCACTTCCTGTACAGTTCTTTATTTTAGAAATTCAGAACATATGGAAGCAGCCTATGGTTTAGCCATTACCATTACGATGTTAATGACGACTATCTTGTTGAATTATTATCTGATTAAAGAAGGTATGCATTCGATCCTGGCTCATCTGATCATGTCCTTTTTTGCCCTGATTGAATTTATCTTCTTCTGGGCCTCAGCAGTTAAGTTTTTACATGGTGGTTATGTTGTTGTTATTTTAGCACTTGGAATTGTCTCAGTCATGTTCATATGGTATCGTGGAACAAGGATTGTATTCAAGTATGTCAAATCTCTTAATCTTTTAGATTATAGAGAACAAATCAAAGCTCTTAGAGACGACAAGGCTATTGACCTCTATCAAACCAATGTTGTTTACTTAACCAATCGTTTACAAGATAATATGATTGATAAGTCGATCCTTTATTCTATCTTAGACAAAAGGCCTAAAAGGGCTAAGGTTTATTGGTTTGTCAATGTTAAAGTAACAGATGAACCCTATACAGCCAAGTATAAGGTAGACATGATGGGAACCGACTACATGGTTAAGGTTGAACTCTTCCTTGGCTTTAGAATGCCTCAAACCGTTCCACGGTATTTACGCTCAATCGTTCAAGATTTAATGGAAAGTGGACGCTTGCCAAAACAAGAACAAGAGTATTCCATTTCTCCTGGCCGTAAGGTTGGTGACTTTCGCTTTGTTATCATTGAAGAACGTGTGTCCAATGCACGTCAACTCAATGGTTTTGAGCGCTTTATCATGCAGACAAAAGCTAGTATTAAACATTTTACAGCAACGCCGTCCCGTTGGTTTGGCCTACAGTATTCTGAGGTAACTGTGGAAGTTGTTCCTTTGATACTGTCTGACATCTTGAAGTTACCTATTAAAGAAATAAGTCTTCCTCAGAAAATGGATAATAATTAAAAACATTGAGTTATTTCTCAATGTTTTTTGTTGGTATTAAGCTCAATGTAGGCTAATTTCTGTGCACGGTTTTTTCTTTTTTTGAATAAGGCCTCAGCACTCATGGCTTCTTCTTTACTAGGAAATTCTTCAGAGTAAAGGAGTTTTACGGGCAAACGTGCTTTTGTATATTTTGCCCCTTTTCCTGCATTATGCGTTTTTAAACGCTTATCAAGGTCTGTTGTATATCCGGTGTAGAGTGTTTTATCAGCACATTCTAGGACATACATATAGGCTTTTTTATTAGTCATTTTTTAGGTGCTTTCTTAATGAGAAAAAGAAGGTGTAAGACCAAGAAAAGTCTTAAAGGAAAAGGAATTTCCTTTAAGCTTAAGAAATCTTTTAAACTTTATTTTGCCCAAAGTAGATATCAAAAATATGGTCTGTATAGTCACCATTTTCCTGATGAACAATCAATGGGGGTAATACTTTTAATCCTTCAAGGGAACCGTCTTTAATGGCTTCAACCAAGAGCATATTGGCATCTTTGCCAATTTTAGGATAGACAAATTGAAGCCGCTTAGGTGCTAAGCCGTATTTTTTCAAGAGTTCTAAGATTTCCACAAATCGATCTGGTCTGTGGACCATGGCTAAACGTCCATTGGACTTTAAGGCTTGTCTACTGATCTGACAGATTTCTTCAAGATTAGTTGTGATTTCATGACGAGCAAGTAGGTAATGTTCAGACAGATTTTTCTTAGACGTTTCTGTTGACTTAAAATATGGAGGATTGCATAGGATGAGGTCTACACCTGATCTAGGCACATAAGACAGGAGATTTTTTAAATCATCACAGTACATCCTTACCTGATCATCTAATTCATTTAAAGAAATAGAACGTTGCGCCATATCAGCCAGTCTTTCTTGGAGCTCGATTTCGATTATTTTAGCCTTGGTTTTGGTACTGGCAAATAAGCCGACTGCGCCATTACCTGAACAGATATCCACAATTAGCCCCCTAGATGGCATTTTAGGAAAGCGAGAAAGGAGGACAGAGTCAATAGAATAAGAGAAAACCTCTTTATTTTGGATAATTTTAACATCGCTGGAGAATAATTGGTCGATACGTTCGCCTGTTTTTAAGATAGTATTTGACATAAGAACATTATAACAGAATTTCTCATTTTGAGAACTAGGCTAGTCTATTAAGGAGCCAAGCTCTTTCCCTAGAGGACTTTTCATGATATAATGAGCAAGTATTTATATCGAAAAAAAGGAGAAATAAGTGTTTTATTCTTATTTACGTGGCTTGGTTGTCTTCTTATTATGGGTTGTCAATGGGAATGCTCATTATCACAATGAAGATAGGATAGTGTCTGCAGAAGACAATTATATCTTGGTTGCTCCCCATAGAACCTTTTGGGATCCTGTTTATATGGCCTTTGCTGCCAGACCCAAACAATTTATCTTTATGGCCAAGAAAGAACTCTTTAAAAACCGCTTATTTGCTTGGTGGATTAAAATGTGTGGTGCCTTTCCAATAGACCGTGAACGTCCTGGACAAGAAGCGATCAGATACCCTGTAAGTGTTTTAAAGAAAAAAGACAAGTCTTTGGTTATGTTTCCTAGTGGAAGCCGTCATTCTCAAGAGGTCAAAGGCGGGGTTGCTGTCATTGCTAAAATGGCTAAAGTGAAAATTCAACCTGCAGTTTATTGTGGCCCCTTGACTTTAAAAGGATTGATTAGCGGACAGCGCGTGGATATGAACTTTGGACAGCCTATTGATATTTCTGATATCAAAAAAATGAATGAAGAAGGCATTGAAGAAGTTGCTAGCCGCATCCAAGCTGCATTTACACAATTAGACCAGGAAATGGCTATTTATCAGCCTGGCAAGAGACGTCATCCTCTAACCTACATCTACCGTCTGCCCTTGGGCCTCATTTTAATTATCATATTACTATTAACAATGCTTTTTAGCTACCTTGCTAGTTTTGTGTGGGATCCTGATAAACATCGTAAATAAAAATTCATCAATTGATGGATTTTTATTTTGTGACTTTAAGTTCGTTTTGCTCCCAAGGTGTAAAACAAAAAACTTTAATCACGATACAATCAAGGTGCTTAAGGCAATTGTAAAGCGAAAGGAGTAAAAATATGGCACAAAAGACATATAGTTTATCATACACAAAATGAGCTTGAAATATAATAGGGATACAGAGCAAAAGCCTTAATAATTAGGGGGTGAGTACTTTATTCCTGTTTTTAATTTTTATAATCTACCATATTTTCCAGTAATGTGAATAACTATAAAAAATATATGGAAAGCTATATGTAGGAGGAAAAGCAAAGCTAAGCTTAATAAAAATACTTTGCTTACGAGATTATAGTAGTTATTGTTATAGTTCTGTATTGTATGAGGATATTTGATATAATAATATATATTTTGAAACTTATGGAGAATATAACTTGAGGAGATAGAACTATGCTAGAAAATTTAAAGCTACTAAAAAAGGATATGGAAAGGCTTGATTGGACAATATGTAGTTTTATTTTTAATTACAAAGATATTGAGTATATCATTTTAGTGAAAAGATTTGTTGGAAATGAGCTAAGAGTTGATAAATTTGCCTTAGTAAAATTACATTTTATGAGATCGAATGATTTGTCAAATGACTTAATTTGCGAAGCAAACAGTCATAGCTTGTTGATAGGTCCAAAAACTATGAGAGAATACTTTGAAATAGAATATACAGAAAATTTAGGTGATATTTTAAAACAGTTTACTGATTATTTAGGGCGTTATATCCCTGTCAGTGTTCCAGAACATATTTCTGAAGCAGAAAAAATATCTATGGTAAATTCTCTAAGCTTGAGTGATGCGGAAGATCCGAGAAAGATATATTGTAAAAATGTAAAGAGAAATACAAAGGGGAAAAAAGAAGTGAATTTAATTCAGATAAAACAAAGCTTTTAAGAAAATCATTGTTTGAACATTTCAAGGATGATAAAACTGTAAGCTTTTGTTTTTCAATATTTCCAGAAAAGGAAAATAATGATGCAGAGATATTGAGGAATTTCGCAATAAATAATGGATTATAATCAAATTGATATTCTGTTATAAAAATTTGAATTTAATTGAAGTTTGCAAATATTGGGTTATTATTTTGATGGTTGGTATTGCTTTCTTATATTTTTATCATGAAAAACGGAACCGATTCAAGAAACGTCATGCTCAGGGGGTTATGATAAAACTCGTATTATTGGATAGGGAGATTCTGCAATTTATACAACTAATGGACACTTACCTTATCGACTTCAGTATGTTAAATTGGCAGATGATAAAGGAGACTACTTTAACTCTGAAGCTATTCAGATACAAAACTTCAAGAAAATATGTCCTTTTGGATATTATCTGAATGTGCTTATAGATCCGCAAAATCCAGGGAATTATAAGCTACTACTTAATAAATAAATTTTAAGAGGAACTTCATATTAAACCTTCTTATAAAATAGAGGAGTAAAAAATAGTCAAATTACAGTATGTTGAACTGAATCTAATAATAATAAAATCAAAGACGATAGAAAAATTTAAATCTATCGTCTTTTTGTATAAAGAAACCCCGTGTTGGATACGAGGTTCAATGAGGAACTGCTTTGCCTTTTATCATCAATCCATAAATTTCTTTATGACCGATTGGCTATTTTTGCTACTTATTTTTTTATTTTTGAAAACTTTTTTCGAATAAACTAGTGAGGTAGATTTTATGGAAGATAAACTAGTATATTTGAAAAAATTGATTACTGACAAGATGGGTCGCAGTCGTCTCATAACCCTTCTTTTATTATTAGGTCTTTTACTGGTTGCTTATCTGATTTTTTGGGGATATAGTGATAAAAAAGCAGAGTCTGAACAGCTGGTAAATCTAGCAAAAGAAGAGCAAGTCATCAGTAAAGCTGAAACAAGCTCATCAACTTCAGAAGTTGGTAGTGGACAAGAAATAGTCGTTGATCTTAAGGGGGCGGTTAAACAGGAAGGTGTTTATCATCTAGAGGCAGGTAGCCGTGTTACTGATCTTATAAAGCTGGCCGGCGGCTTGAAGGAAGAAGCTGATAAAGATGCCTTGAATTTAGCCCAGAAGCTGAGTGATGAAGCCCTTATTTATGTGGCCAAAAAAGGTGAAAATAGACCTGAAAGTCCTAGTTCCTTAACTGCAGCTGGCTTAAAAGAAGAAAAGAAAGAAAAAGTTAATCTCAATAAAGCTGATTTGGAGGATCTGACAAAAATTCCTGGGGTAGGTGAAAAGCGGGCAAAAGAAATCTTGGAAAGCAGAGAGAAAATGGGAGGCTTTAAGTCTTTGGATGACCTATTGAAGATATCTGGCATAGGACAAAAAACCTTGGAAAAACTGAAAAATGATATCAGTGTGGACTAAGATAATAGCTATTCCGCCCATTCAACTGATCTACTTACTCATACTTTGTTTTTTTAGTATTTATAAACCTTCACTTTTACTTTATGTAATAGATTTGTTTTTGATTATTCAGCTATTTAAAAATCATAGCTTCAAAGATCTATTAAAGGTACTTGCCATTTTACTTGTCTTTATAGCTTATTTCACCTTTACTAAGGAGTCTCAGGAAAAGTCCTTTAATCAGCAAAGAACTGAACTTAAAGTTGTGAAACTCATTCCAGATACAATTTTTATTAATGGTGATAACCTCTCCTTTAAAGGAGAAAATGAGGGAGATAAGTTTCTACTATTTTATAAATTAAAGTCCAAAAAAGAATATCAATTTTTCAAGAAAAATAAAGATTTTTTACAAATTCAGGCTGATATCATCTTGAAAAAAGCTGATAAAGAACGAAACTTTGGGGGCTTTAACTACCAAGAACATTTGAAAAATCAGGGAATTTATAGGATAGGACATATTAAAAAAATCACTAGGCTTGATCTTGTCAAAGTCAGTCAGCTTCAGAACTATTTGTCTCAGTGGCGTCGGCAAGCTATTGTCCTATGCCAAGAAGCTTTTCCTAAGCCCATGTCTCACTATATGACAGGTTTACTATTTGGCTATTTAGATAAATCCTTTACTTCTATGACAGAAACTTATAGCCATCTGGGGATCATCCATTTATTTGCTTTGTCAGGTATGCAGGTATCATTCTTTCTCAATGGTTTTCGAAATATTTTAAAAAAAATAGGTATAGGGCAGAGCTACTTTCCCATTTGTGAATTCATTTTTTCCTTTTTTTATGCTGCTTTGACCGGCTATAGTGTTTCAGTTGTCAGGAGTTTATTGCAGAGGAATTTTTCCAATATTGGGATTAGGGGTATGACTAATTTTGCTTTTAGTTTTTTAGTGATGTTTTTTCTAGAAGCTCATTTTTTACTTACAGTTGGAGGGGTTCTTTCTTATGCTTATGCCTTTATCCTAAGTCATTTTAAGAGTCATAAAAGAGCTAAGCTAAAGGAGAAAGTCATTGAAACACTAACCTTAAGTGTAGGGATTTTACCATTTCTTATATTCTACTTTGCCAGTTTTAACCCTCTTTCAATCATCTTAACGACTCTTTTTTCACTGGTATTTGATATTTTCATGCTGCCGGTTTTAACTCTTATCTTCATTCTTTCCCCACTAGTTAAGATAAGCTTTATTAATCCAGCCTTTATCTTTTTGGAACAAATAATTGTATTTGTCGAAAAAAATTTCTCCAGTCAGCTTATCTTCGGTAGTCCTAATCTTCTTCAATTTGTCTTGCTAATAGTGACACTGACTATTTTACAGGCCACTTTTAAACAGAAAAAAACAAGGTTAGCTCTGCTATTGATCTTGAGCCTGATCTTCTATTCTATAAAAATGCCCCTCTATAATGAGGTGACAGTTGTAGACGTAGGGCAAGGTGATAGTATCCTTATTCGTGATATCTATAATAAGACTCTCCTTATTGATGTTGGGGGTCAATACCACTTTCAAGGTAGAGAAAATTGGCAAAAGAAAGAAACCGTCGCTAATGCTAAAAAGACCCTTATTCCCTATTTAAAATCAAGAGGAATAGATCAGATAGACCAATTACTTTTTACGCATACAGATACTGATCATGTGGGAGATATGGAAGAGGTGGTTAAATCTTTTAAGGTTGATCAGATTTTAATTAGTTCTGGCAGCCTGACCAATAAGGCCTTCCTCAAACGATTGGCCAAGTTAAGAGTGAGAGTTAAGGTTCTTGGTATAGGGGATAGCATTTCGATTATGGGAAGTCAATTAAAGGTGATTTATCCTTGGCTTAAAGGAGATGGTAAAAACAATGATTCCATTGTCTTATACGGGAAACTTTTAAATCAAAGATTTCTTTTTACAGGTGATTTAGAAAAAGAAGGAGAAAAAGCCCTTATTGAACGTTATCCCAAGCTAGCAGTTGATATTTTAAAGGCAGCTCATCATGGTTCAAAAGGATCTTCTACTGAATCCTTTATAGACCATGTTAAGCCTCGTATTAGCTTAATATCTGCTGGGAAAGATAATATTTACAAGCATCCTCATAAAGAGACCATTGAACGCTTCAAAAAAAGAAAGATTGTCACCTACCGTACAGACCAAAATGGGGCAAT
This sequence comes from Streptococcus catagoni, assembly GCF_011421425.1. Lineage (GTDB taxonomy): Bacteria > Bacillota > Bacilli > Lactobacillales > Streptococcaceae > Streptococcus > Streptococcus catagoni. The sequence continues at coordinate 643,407 of NZ_WPCW01000001.1, read as the reverse complement.
CCGCTTAAAAGGAATTAAAAAATGGCAGATAGAAACCTGTCATTGAAGCAATAAAAAAGGAATATGAGACGAATTGATAAATAAGATGTTATAATAAGGGTATGATTGCTATAGAAAAGATTGATAAAATAGAAAAAGACAATTTGCCACTTTTGACAGTTCTAACAGGAGAAGATATTGGTCAATTTAGTCACCTTAAAGAGCAGTTTATGAAAAAAATTGGCTTTGATAAGGATGACTTGACCTATTCCTATTTTGACTTGTCCGAGGTTGATTATCAAGATGCAGAAATGGACTTACTAAGCCTACCTTTTTTTGCTGACTACAAGATTGTTATCTTTGATCATTTCCAAGACATTACAACTCAGAAAAAAAATTTCTTAAAGGATACTGAATTGAAGGCCTTGGAAACTTATTTGGAAAATCCTCTAGATACAACAAGGTTGATCTTATTTGCTCCAGGTAAGCTGGATGGAAAAAGGCGTCTGGTTAAACTGTTAAAAAGAGATGGCCATATTTTAGAAGCTAATCCTTTAAAGAGTAATGAGTTGACAACTTATTTTCAAAAATATAGTCATCAGCTAAAGTTAAGCTTTGATAGTGGTGTCTTTGAAAAGCTACTGATAAAATCCAATGATGATTTTAGTCAAATGATGAAAAATTTGCTTTTTTTAAAATCTTACAAAAAAAGCGGAGTTATAGGACTTTCAGATATTGATGAAGCCATACCAAAGAGCCTTCAAGATAATATTTTTGAACTCACACGATTAGTGCTTCAAAAAAACAGCGATCAGGCCAGAGAACTGGTACATGATCTGAGGTTAACGGGTGAAGATGAGATAAAATTGATTGCTATCATGCTGGGGCAGTTTCGTTTGTTTTTGCAAATTGCCATTTTAACACAGCAAGGTAAAAATGAGCAGGTTATAATCATGTCTCTTTCAGATCTTCTAGGCAGAAAAATAAATCCTTATCAGGTTAGGTATGCCATAAAAGACTCTCGTACTCTTACTATTGACTTTTTAGAAAAGGCCCTTAAAATTTTGATTGAAACAGATTACCAGATCAAAACTGGTCTTTATGAAAAATCTTATTTGTTTGATTTAGCAATTCTTAAACTTCTCAGCTTGACCTAAAATACTTAGTATCAGCTTTCTTTTCCTATAAACAAAATAGTTGAAAGCTTTATCAAAATGCGTTACCATAAGATTATAAATAAGAGGAAAAGAGGACAAAATCATGGCTATTATTTTACCTGATCTCCCATATGCATATGATGCCTTAGAGCCACAATTTGACAAAGAAACAATGACTCTCCATCATGATAAGCATCATGCAACATATGTAGCAAAAGCCAACGAAGCACTTGAAAAACATCCTGAAATTGGTGAAAACTTAGAAGAACTACTGGCTAATGTTGATGCTATTCCATCTGATATTCGTCAAGCACTGATCAATAATGGTGGTGGTCACCTTAACCATGCTCTTTTCTGGGAGTTGCTTTCTCCTGAGAAAACAGAAGTCACTGAAGAAGTTGCCAAGGCAATTGATGAAGCCTTTGGTTCATTTGACAAGTTCAAAGAGCAATTTACAGCTGCTGCAGTAGGACGTTTTGGTTCAGGTTGGGCTTGGTTAGTCGTTAACAAAGACGGTAAACTTGAAATTACCTCAACTGCAAATCAGGACACTCCAATTTCAGAAGGTAAAAAACCAATCTTAGCACTTGATGTTTGGGAACATGCTTACTATTTGAACTACCGTAATGTACGTCCAAATTACATTAAAGCTTTCTTTGAAATTATTAACTGGAACAAGGTTGCTGAATTATACAAAGAAGCACAAGCATAATTTAAAATTAAAAATGGGAGTTTTTGGGTTAGACAAGAGTCTAGCTCTTTTTAGTATCTCTTCAATCCCTGCTTTGTAATAATATTGACATATTTTTGTAAACTATGGACATATTTACTTGATTTTTTATTAAATTGATATAAAATATAATCATAGGAGAATTAGAGTGGATAAGAAGAGAAAATCTATTAAAAAAGAGTTGTTTTTAATTAGTCTTTGTATTGGGTTTTTGGGTATTTTGATTTTTGTCGTGACAAGCTCAGCTCTTGAAAAAAATAAATTTGCTCGAGGAAATTATCTAAGCCTGGAACTTAAGAAGAAAAAGAATAAGCTTAAGGACAGTAGCAAGGAAGTAAAGGCCAAAGAAAAATCAGCCCAAGCTAAGGAGGCTGTTATGCAAGCCGATTGGGATCGAATGAATGCTTTGGGGCTTTACTATGATTATGACAAGCTTTCCTTGGTTGATACGGTAAAGGCTTATCTAGATGAATATGGTATTGATCATTCACAGATTGCTTTTTCATATAAGGACTTAGAGTCTGGGAAGACATTTTCGATGAATGAAACCCAGCCAATGACTGCAGGGAGTACCTATAAGTTGCCTCTCAATATGTTAGTGGTTGATCAAGTGTCTAAGGGTAAGCTTTCAATGGATGAAAGATATGATATTACCAATACAACTTATGAATATGAGATGGAACACAAGGCTTATGTTGGTCAATTTGCTGGAGCTATGACCATCCCTGAAATGCAGGAGTATTCCTTGGTTTATTCTGAAAACACCCCGGCCTATGCCTTGGCAGATAGACTAGGAGGTATGGACAAGGCCTTTAAACACCTAAAAAAATATGGGGAATCAAAAACCTCTATTAAGACTATTCAACGTCAAGGAAATAAGACAACAAGTGACTACTATATCCAAGTCTTAGAATATTTGTGGAAACATCAGAAAAAGTATAAAGATATACTTTATTATATTGGCGCATCCTTCCCTGATCAATATTATAAAACCTATTTACCAGACTTGGTCATTTATCAAAAGCCAGGTTATGTTCGAGAAGCTCTGAATGTTGATGCCATTGTATGTGAGAAAAGTCCATATCTTATTGCTTTATACACAGCTAATTTAGGAGGCACAAGTGAGGATACTACAGAAATCAGTCCCACAGGCTATAACCAATTGGTTGCTCTAACCTATGTAATCAATCAATGGCACCGTGTCAATCAAAATAAAGAATAAATGATAAAGTCCTAGCGACAGCTTGATTAAATTAGATTGAAGAAAGTTCCCATATGGCTCCTTTCTTTGATCTTTTTCTTTTTTTAAAAATTAACCCCTCTCTAAAAGCTGAGAATGATATGTACCCAGAATCCTGGACACATACTTATTAACTAGGCGGCCCCCATGGATGTTATCCTGTATTGTACAGGATAACATCCATTTTGTTTTTGCCTGAATTCTTTTGTTATTATAATAATCTATATACTCCTCAACAGCTCTTGAGAATTCTTCAAATGAAGAATAGTCTTTCTCATAGCCATAATACATCTCACTTTTTAACCTTCCAAAAAATGTCTCCATTATACAATTATCATAACAGTTACCTTTCCGCGACATAGACTGGATAATACCATGTTTGTGTAATGTATTTCTAAAATAAGGATGTTGGTACTGCCAGCCTTGATCAGAATGAAATATAAGACCTTCTACTGAAGGGAATTTATTAAAAGCTCTACTGAGCATTCTTCTTATCTGTTCAAGCTTAGAACTCCTGGATAAGTCATATGATATGATTTCATTTGTATTCCTATCTAAAACTGGCGATATGTAACACTTCCCCGTAAAAAATTGAACTGAGATACATCTGTTGTCTATTTTTGTAAAGGTGCAGTTGTGTTAAAGTTTCTAGTAATTATATTGTCGGCAATTTTTCCGACTTCACCTTTATATGAGTGGTATTTTTCCTTCGGATGTTTGCCTAATAAGCCTTCTTCATGCATGAGACGTTGAACTCTCTTATGGTTCACTTTGTATCCACGATTAATCAGTTCTTGATAAACTCGTCTAACGCCATATCTACATTTGTTTGACTCAAAAATACTTTTGTTTTCGTTAAGTAACTCTTCGTTTCTTAAAGCAACAACATCTATCTTGCCAATCTCGAAATAATAGGTTGATTTGGCTAGGTTTACTGCTTTGAGAAGATATTTTAAGTGATATCCTTTTTCTTTAAGTTCCTTGACAATTGCCGCTTTTTCGCCTTGAGTAGTGCAGCTTCCTTTTTGTGTCTCAAGGCGATTAATTTTTTTATTGCTCCATTTTCTGTTTTTAAATAGGCTGTTTCAGCTCTTAATATTATTAACTCTTCTCTTTCTGTAGGCGTTAAATCAGCTGGCTTATCCTTTTTATTCATAGGCGGTTCCTTTTTCCTTCGGCGACCTCTTTTAAGGTTCAATCCTTCATACCCTTTTATTTTGTATATTTGAACCCATTTAGACAATAGTCCAGAATCAATACCCGCGTTAATTGCAACACTTTTTTGAGATTCTCCAGACAAGACACGTGCAACTAACTCATATCTTTCTTCAATTGTACGATCCTTAGATGATTTTGAATGTTAAAAAAATCAAAACCATGTATTTCAGCAGTTTTTGACCACTGCACAATTCTTTTTCTAAAGTTTTTTTGTCCAATACCAACTGGAGTCTCTATCCACTGACCTGATTGATACATTTTTACTGCATTTAATTTAAACTTATAATTATATTTCATACAAAAACCCCTTCCACTGGATTAGTCCAGTAAAAGGGGTACGTATCAGAAATCAGTTCTTAGGGGAGCTTTTCTTTGCTCATTTATAATGAACTTATTTGACAAACATGGCATCGCCAAAGCTGAAGAAGCGATACTGTTCTTCAACGGCATGTTTGTAGGCTTCTAAGACAAATTCACGGCCTGCAAATGCAGAAACCAGCATGACCAAGGTTGATTTAGGAAGGTGGAAATTTGTTGAGAAAGCATCAACGATAGTGAATTGGTAGCCTGGTTTAATAAAAATATTGGTCCAGCCAGAATCAGCTTCGATCTTACCCTCAAATTTTTGTCCGATCGTTTCAAGGGTTCTAATGGAGGTTGTTCCAACAGCAATAACATGACCACCTGAAGCCTTTACCTGACGTAGGGTTTGAGCTGATTCTTCAGATAAGCTATAAAATTCAGAATGCATGTCATGTTCATCAACATTTTCAACTGAAACAGGTCTAAAGGTACCAAGACCGACATGTAAGGTGAGGTAGACTAAGTGAACACCTTTGGCCTTGATTTTTTCAAGGAGTTCTTCTGTAAAATGAAGACCAGCTGTCGGAGCAGCAGCAGAACCATTTTCCTTAGCGTAAACGGTTTGATAGCGCTCTGAATCCTCAAGTTTTTCGTGAATATAAGGCGGAAGTGGCATCTCACCTAGACTTTCCAAGACTTCTAAAAAGATGCCTTGATAAGTAAATTCAACAATTCTGCCTCCATGTTCAAGTTCTTCAATGACGGTAGCTTGAAGTCGTCCGTCACCAAAAGAAATCTTGCTCCCAACTTTTAATCTTTTGGCTGGTTTAGCTAAAACTTCCCACTGGTCATTTTTGGTATTTTTAAGTAATAATAATTCAACATGACCATGGGTGTCAGGTTTTTCCCCATGTAAACGGGCAGGTAGAACTCTGGTGTTGTTCATCACTAAGGCATCGCCAGGATTAAGTTCTTCTATAATGTGATCAAAATGGCTATCTTTCATGCTCTGTTTTTTATGATCAATAATCAAAAGTTTTGAACTATCCCTTTTTTTCAAAGGTGTTTGGGCAATCAATTCTTCTGGTAAATCAAAGTCAAAATCAGTGGTATTCATCTTTACTTCCTTTGTTTTTCTCTTCTAGGTATTCTTATCAAATAAATCAACTTAACCATTATAACACTTGCAAAGTCTTGCGTCATTAAAATAAACTATAAAAAAGAGATAATGGCTTGACAAAAATTGGTATATACCATATAATAAAAACATAAGAGGTCTATACCAATAGGGGGTTAATATGAAAATTATTCGTGTGGAAAACCAAGCAGAAGGTGGAAAAATTGCCTTCATACTTTTAAAAGAAAGTTTAGCTCAAGGGGCAAAAACCTTAGGTTTAGCAACAGGAAGTACACCTATAAGCTTCTATGAAGAAGTGGTCAAAAGTCAACTAGATTTTTCAGAAATTACCACAATTAATCTTGATGAATATGTTGGCTTACCAGTTGAGCATGAACAAAGCTATCATTCTTTTATGGCTGCTCAGCTATTTAATCATAAAAGCTTTAAAGAAAATTTCTTACCAAATGGTCTAGCGCAAGATTTGAATCAAGAAGTTAAGCGTTATGATCAGGTTATTGAAGATCATCCTATTGATTTCCAAATTCTAGGAATTGGCAGAAATGGGCATATTGGCTTTAATGAGCCAGGGACTTCCTTTGCTACAAAAACGCATCTGGTAGACTTAGAAGCTTCGACAATTGAAGCTAATAGCCGCTTTTTTGACAGCATTGATCAGGTGCCTAAACAAGCTATTTCCATGGGGATAGCTTCAATCATGGGGGCAAAAATGATTGTCTTACTAGCTTTTGGTAAAGAAAAAGCAAAAGCTGTCAAAGAAATGATTAGTGGCGATATTAGAGAGGACTTGCCAGCAAGTATCCTTCAAAAACATGATAATGTTGTGGTTGTTGTAGACAAAGAAGCAGCATCAGAATTAGAATAAGATCTTCAGATTTAAGACTTGAACCTGCTCAATTCTTAAATCTTTTTTTGTCACTTTCTTGTACTTTTCTAAAGGGTTGGGGGCTCACTTTTTTCGCCAATGGCTGTGCTCACCATAAGATTTCTCTGAGAAATAGTGATTTGACATGGCAGAAAAAGTCTTTTTTGTCTGACTCGGATTTATGCTAAACTAGAGTTATGAGATTAGATAAATTGCTAGAAAATACTAAGATAGGTTCCAAAAATCAAGTCAAAAAGCTGATCAAGGCGAGACAAGTTACCATTGATGGCAGAATAGCCACCAGTGGTCGACAAAATGTTGATTCTGGTATTCAAGAGATTCTGGTTGAAGGTCAGCAGATAAGAGCTTTTCCTGAAGCCTACTATCTGCTTAACAAACCTGCTGGAACGGTTACAGCACGGACGGATTCTAAGCACCAAACAGTAGTAGATCTACTGAGAGAAGATGATAAAAAAGAGGGGATTTATCCCCTTGGTCGCTTAGACCGAGATACTGAAGGCCTAGTTCTTATGACAACTAATGGTCCACTTGGTTTTAGAATGTTACATCCTAAGTATCATGTTAAGAAAAAATATTATCTTGCAGTAAATGGTTTTTTGGGACAAGATGCTGTAGAATTCTTTATGAATGGAGTGGTATTTCCTGATGGAAATGTCTGTAAGCCTGCGCAACTCGAAATAATAGAAGAAGGAGAGGATGTTTCCCTAGCCTATCTGACTATTTCAGAAGGAAAGTTTCATCAGGTTAAGAAGATGTTTCTGACTTATGGCTTGAAACTTATTTATTTGAAGCGTGTTGCCTTTGCTGAATTTGAATTAAGCCAGTTAAAAGTAGGCGATTATCGTCCACTGACTAAGCTTGAAAAAGATAAAATCAAGGCTTATTTAGATTAAAAAAATTTTTTTCTCAGACTTGCAAAAGAAGTGAGTCTTTTTTCGTATAGTTAAGTAAGGACTTATGAAGAAGGAGAAATAATGCTCAGGGCACTTGATGAAAAGGGGAATTTAGTATCATTATTAGAAGGTATTCCTGTTAAACAAAGCTTTACCTGCCCAGCCTGTGCTGGTCAAGTCTTATTAAAAAACGGCAAAATAAAATGTCCACATTTTGCACATCGTCAGCTAAAAAAGTCTTGCTATTTTTCGGAAAATGAATCTTATGAACACCTCTCTTTAAAGGCAAAACTATACCAAAGCTTGATCAAAGAAGGAACTGTAGAATTGGAAAAATTTGATGCCCAGCTTAATCAGGTGGCAGATTTGTGTATCAACCAAAAGCTGATTTTAGAGGTTCAGTGTTCCAGTCTTTCCTTAGAAAAGCTATGCAGCAGAAGTCAGGCCTATTATGCTAATGGTTTTCATGTTTTGTGGCTTCTAGGTAAAAAACTATGGCTCAAAAATCGACTTACTGCTCTTCAAAAACAGTTTCTTTATTTCACAAAGGACTTTGGTTTTCACCTTTGGGAATTGGACTTAGAGAAAAATTTAGTGAGGCTCAAGTACCTTATTCATGAAGATATTTTTGGAAAAGTTGTATTTCTAACAAGATCTACTGCCATAAATAGTGACTTGTTGTCTTTTTTTAGGCTGCCCTATAGGAAAATCAAAAGCAAAGAGTTTGAAGTAAAAATGGATCAAAATCTTGTATTTAAGGTTCAAAAGGCTCTCTTTAGGAAAGAAAAAAGATGGTTGCACTATCAAGAATTGGCTTATCTGAAGGGAGAAAACATTTTGCAAAAGTCATTGGATGCTTATTATCCCCAAGTTAAACCAGTAAGATCTCAAATTGGATTTTGTCAAATACAAAAAGATTTAGAACCCTATTACCAAGCTTTTGAAAAATATTACCGAAATTTATCAAATAAATACGTGCAAACGCTTTATCCCCCCTACTTTTATGTTAAAATATGAAAGAATAGTTTTTAAGGAGGAATATATGACTGATAATAGGAATCATCTGGAAGAAAAATATACTTGGGATTTAAGCACGGTTTTTGCAACGGATACTGCTTGGGAACAAGAACATGAAGCTTTACTTGGAGAACTGGAAAAAGCAAGAGCCTTCTCTGGTCACTTATTAGACTCTAGTGAAAGTTTACTCACTATTACTAACTTTTATCTTGAATTATCACGACGCATCGAAAAAGTTTATGTCTATGCGCAAATGAAAAATGATCAGGATACGACCCTTTCAAAATACCAAGAATTCCAATCAAAAGCCTCTGCTTTATATGCAAAATTTAGTGAAGTTTTCTCTTTTTATGAACCAGAATTTATGGCTTTAAGTCAGGAGAAATACCAAGAATATTTATCAGAGCAAGCTGACTTACAAGTTTATAAACATTTCTTTGATAAGTTGATTCAAAACAAGGAACATGTCTTATCACAGGTAGAAGAAGAGCTCTTAGCAGGCGCACAAGAAATCTTTAATGGGGCAGAAGAAACTTTTAGTATCTTAGACAATGCTGATATGATCTTCCCAACTGTAAAAGATGAAGACGGAAAAGAAGTTGAAATCACTCATGGCAACTTTATTAAGTTGATGGAGTCTAAGGACAGAAGTGTTCGTAGATCTACCTATCAAGCCATGTACAGTACTTATGAACAATTCCAACATACTTATGCTAAAACCTTGCAGACAAATGTGAAGGTACAAAATTTTCAGGCTCGTAGTCATAAGTATGAGTCTGCCAGACAAGCAGCAATGTCTGCTAACTTTATACCTGAGTCTGTTTATGACACTTTGTTAGAGGCTGTTAATAAGCATTTGCCTTTGTTACAGCGTTATCTAAAAATAAGAAAAGAGATACTAGGCTTAGACCAATTAAAGATGTATGACATCTATACTCCTTTATCAGAAGCTAACTTAGAGATCACTTATGATCAAGCTATTGAAAAGGCTGAAAAAGTTTTGTCTGTTTTAGGTAAGGATTATTCTGATCGTGTTCACCGTGCCTTTAGTGAACGTTGGATTGATGTTCATGTTAATAAGGGAAAAAGATCAGGTGCCTACTCAGGTGGATCTTATGATACCAATGCCTTTATGCTCTTAAACTGGCAAGACAATCTTGACAATCTCTATACCCTTGTGCACGAAACCGGCCATAGCCTTCATTCAACCTTTACTCGTGAAAGCCAACCTTATGTTTATGGAGATTACAGTATTTTCTTAGCTGAAATAGCTTCAACAACAAATGAAAATATTTTAACAGAAGCCTTATTAAAAGAGGTGAAAGATGAAAAAGAAAGATTTGCTATTTTAAATAATTATCTGGATGGTTTCCGTGGAACGATCTTCCGTCAAACACAGTTTGCTGAGTTTGAACATGCTATTCATCAAGCTGATCAGAATGGTCAGGTATTAACTAGCGAATTTTTGAATAGCTTATATGCTTCCTTGAATGAAAAATATTATGGATTAGCTAAGGAAGATAACCATTATATCCAGTATGAATGGGCTCGTATTCCGCATTTTTATTATAATTATTATGTTTATCAATATGCTACAGGTTTTGCAGCAGCTAGCTTTTTAGCCAATAAGATTGTTCATGGCAGTCAAGAAGATATTGATCATTATTTGAATTACCTGAAGGCAGGAAACTCAGACTATCCACTAGAAGTCATTGCAAAAGCAGGTGTAGATATGACTAAGGTAGATTACTTGAACCAAGCCTTTGATATCTTTGAAGAACGCTTGAAGGAATTAGAAGAGCTTGTAGAAAAAGGTGTTCACCTGTAGAAAAGAGTAAGAGGATTTGCTCTTAAAAAGATTTAGACCATTTAGTGATTGCAAAAACTGTAACACAGGTCATCAAGGAGAAAAAACAAAGGGCAAAGACTGGGGTAAAAAATGGGAAAATATGTCATTTTTGATATGGATGGTGTGATTGTTGATTCAGAGTACACCTTTTTATCCAGTAAAACACAGATGCTTTTAGATAGAGGGATTGATACCGATCAAAGCTATCAATACCAGTTTATGGGGACAACCTTTGCTTATATGTGGACAGTCATGAAAGAAGAATGTCGCTTAAAAGATAGTATTGAAGAATTGATAAATGAGATGAATCAAAGACGAGAAGAAATGATCGCTAGGGATGGTGTAAGGGCGGTAAAAGGAGCTATCTCTTTAATCAAATACTTGAAAGAAAAGGGCTATGAGCTAGCCCTAGCTTCTTCCTCTCCTAAGGCAGATATTGAACGTAATCTAAGAGAGTTAGGTATTTCTGACTATTTTCAACATCTTGTTAGTGGTGAGGAAGTGGAGCATTCAAAGCCTCAACCAGATGTTTTCTTGAAGGCAGCAGAATTATTAAGAGCAGATCCCAAGAACTGTATTGTTTTTGAGGATACAAAAAACGGTAGCCGAGCTGCCAAAACTGCTCAGATGACCTGTATCGGCTTTGCTAATCCAGATTATCCTCTACAGGATCTATCAGCCTGTGACTATATTTTCAATGATTTTAGTCAATCTTACGATTTGTTTGACTAAAGCTTAAAATGATGTGAAGAATCATTGCTTCTGACATTTTGGGGAAGAAATAGCTTTTAGAGTAAGTCTCAACCTTTACTCCAGGCTAAAATCTTTTAAAATGAAACTCTAGCAATGCCTAGAGTTTTTTTATATAATATGACTTATGGTTAAATCTTATAGTAAAAATGCAAATCATAACATGCGTCGTCCTGTTGTCAAAGAAGAAATACTTGCTTACATGCGAAGTAAGCAGGAGCAAAACTCAGGTTATCTAGCTGAATTAGAGACTTTTGCTAGAAATGAAAATATTCCCATTATTCAACATGAAGTTGTGGCTTATTTTCGGGTTTTAATTAAAGCCTTAGCTCCCAAAAGAATATTGGAAATTGGAACAGCCATAGGTTTTTCAACACTGTTATTGGCTGAAAATGCTCCGAATGCTGAAATTATCACTATTGACAGAAATCCAGAAATGATAGACCTAGCCAAAAAGAATTTTGCTAAATATGATAGAGCTGGCAAAATTACCTTACTTGAAGGAGATGCTGCTGATTTATTGAAAAGGTTAGATCAGCGTTTTGATTTTGTCTTCTTAGACTCTGCCAAGTCTAAATATATTGTTTTTTTACCAGAAATCCTAAAACGTTTAGAAGTAGGCGGAATCATTATTATGGACGATGTATTCCAAGGAGGCGATGTTGTAAAATCATTAGAAGAGGTCAGAAGGGGACAAAGGACTATTTATCGAGGTCTGCATAAACTCTTTGATGCTACCTTGAATAATCCAGGTCTATCTTCAAGTCTGATCCCACTTAGTGACGGACTTTTGATGATTCGGAAAAACCAAGAGACAATTGACATACCGGATTAAGTAATGTTTAAGAAAATATGATATAATGACTTAGTTAATGAGAAAAGGAGTTCATAATTATATGAAAAATACAAAAAAAATTGTTACAGGGTTTGTAACCCTTGCATCAGTTATAACCCTTGCAGCATGTCACTCAACTAATGAAAATACAAAGGTAGTGACGATGAAAGGTGACACGATCACAGTTACTGATTTTTATAATGAAGCCAAGTCATCAAGTGCTGCGCAACAATCAATGTTAAGTCTCGTTTTATCTCGCGTATTTGAATCAGAATATGGTAAAAAAGTTTCAGAAAAAGAGGTTGAGAAATCTTATAATAAAACAGCAGAACAATATGGTTCATCATTTTCTGAGGCTTTAGCTCAAGCAGGTTTGACCACTGACTCTTATAAAAAGCAAATTCGAACAACAATGCTAGTTGAACATGCTGTTAAAGAGAAAGCTAAAAAAGAATTAACTGACGAAAATTATAAAAAAGCCTTTAAAGACTATACTCCCAAAATGACTGCCCAAGTGATTGTTTTAGATGATGAAGCAGCAGCTAAAAAAGTTTTAGGAGAAACAAAAGCTGAAGGTGCAGATTTTGCAAAAATTGCTAAAGATAAAACAACTGCCACAGATAAAAAAGTTGACTATACTTTCGATTCAGCAGATACCAATCTTCCATCAGAAGTCATTAAGGAAGCTGCAAAGCTAAAAGAAGGTGACAAATCAGAAGTTATTACTGTTATGGACGGTGCAACTTATCAGAAGAAATTCTATATTGTTAACCTCAACAAAAAAACTGATAAAAAAGAAGATTGGAAAGAATACAAGAAACGTCTGAAAGAAATTATCTTGGCAGAAAAGACTAAGGATACAAAATTCCAAAACAAGGTAATTTCTGATACCCTAGAAAAAGCAAATGTTAAGATCAAAGACAAGGCCTTCGCAAACATCTTATCTCAATTTGCTTCAGACAAGAAAAAATCAAATGACGCCCTTAAATCTTCAGTAGGTAATAAATAGAGTTTTGGTTTGACCAGAAAGAAAAAAGACTGTATAATGAACAAGTTGAGAATTATAATTTCAAATGTTTGATTTAGAAAAGTGACGGGTGCTGCAAGTCATGGAAAACAGATCTTATATGCTACTCAACTTAAAAATTTAAAAAATAAAGAGAATGACAAGTTCATTGAATAGAGGTGGTACCGCGGTTTTCGCCCTCTGTGATTTGGACTTGTTTTATTTTTTTACCTGTGGAATTCACTTTAAAGAAAGGAACTGAGATCGAAAATAGAAAAGCAAAGTGCAGTCTTAAGATTCTTTGTGACTAGACTCTTAACTGTAAAATCTGACGGAAGCTTTTATTGAACAAAGCTAAGTAAGGGTTTTTGACTTTTAGAAATGCATTTTCGATCCCTACATCTTATTAATTATGAAACAAATGACATCTGCTCAAATTCGCCAAATGTGGTTGGATTTTTGGAAATCAAAAGGACACTCAGTAGAGCCTTCTGCTAACTTAGTACCAGTAAATGATCCTACCTTGTTATGGATTAATTCCGGCGTTGCGACTCTGAAGAAATATTTTGATGGTTCAGTTATTCCAGAAAATCCACGGATAACCAATGCCCAAAAATCAATTCGAACAAATGATATTGAAAATGTTGGGAAGACAGCTCGTCACCATACTATGTTTGAAATGCTAGGGAACTTTTCTATTGGTGATTATTTCCGTGATGAAGCCATTGAATGGGGATTTGAACTGTTAACAAGTCCTGAATGGTTTGATTTTCCTAAAGATAAACTTTACATGACTTATTATCCAGATGATCATGATTCCTATAATCGTTGGGTTAAAATGGGAGTAGAACCAAGTCACCTCATTCCACTAGAAGAAAACTTCTGGGAGATTGGTGCTGGTCCTTCAGGTCCTGATACAGAAATATTCTTCGACCGTGGTGAAGAATTTGATCCTGAAAATATTGGAATTCGTTTATTAGAAGAAGATCTGGAAAATGATCGTTATATTGAAATTTGGAATATTGTTTTGTCACAATTTAATGCTGATCCAGAACTTCCAAGATCTGAATATAAAGAATTACCAAATAAAAATATTGATACCGGTGCCGGTTTAGAACGTCTGGTTGCTGTTATGCAAGGGGCAAAAACAAACTTTGAAACCGACCTCTTCATGCCAATTATTGCCGAAGTTGAAAAGCTATCAGGAAAAACTTATGATCCTGATGGTGACAATATGAGCTTTAAAGTCATTGCTGACCATATACGGGCACTTTCTTTTGCCATTGGTGATGGTGCTCTTCCTGGAAATGAAGGCCGTGGTTACGTGCTTCGTCGCTTGCTTCGTCGTGCTGTTATGCATGGTCGTAAATTAGGCATCAAGGAAACTTTCCTCTATAAATTGGTGGCAGTTGTTGGTCATATCATGGAGTCCTACTATTCAGAAATTTTAGAGAAAAAAGATTTTATTGAAAAAATTGTAAAGCGTGAAGAAGAAACCTTTGCCAGAACTATTGATGCAGGTTCAGGTCATCTTGATCAGATCTTAGACCAATTAAAAGAAGCTGGCAAGGATACTCTTGAAGGTAAAGATATCTTTAAACTATATGATACCTATGGTTTCCCTGTGGAATTAACAGAAGAAATGGCAGAAGATGCCGGTTATAAAATTGACCATGAAGGTTTCAAAGCTGCTATGAAGGAGCAGCAAGATAGGGCGCGTGCTGCTGTTGTCAAGGGTGGTTCTATGGGTATGCAAAATGAAACCTTAGCTGGAATCATAGAGCCTTCTGAATTCTCTTACCATGAAGAAACCTTAGATGCCAAGTTGTCTGTTATTGTTGTGGACAATGAACGTAGTGAAGTCGTTTCGGAAGGTCAGGCCTTGCTGGTCTTTGACCGTACGCCTTTTTATGCAGAAATGGGTGGTCAAGTTGCTGACCATGGTTACGTTAAAGATAGTAAGGGTCGGGTTGTTGCTAAGGTCATTGATGTGCAAAAAGCACCAAATGGTCAATCCTTACATACTGTAGAAGTTTTGGCAAGTCTATCCTTGGATAGTGTTTATACTTTAGAAATTGATCATAAGCGTCGTTTTGCTGTTGAGAAAAACCATACAGCGACACATTTACTTCATGCCGCTCTTCACAATGTTATTGGTGAGCATGCCACACAGGCTGGTTCTCTCAATGAAGAAGAATTCTTACGTTTTGACTTTACCCACTTTGAAGCTGTCAGTGCTGATGAATTGCGCCGTATTGAAGAAGAAGTCAACCAACAGATTTGGAATGCTCTCCCAATTAAAACCATTGAAACAGATATTGAAACTGCTAAATCAATGGGGGCAATGGCTCTCTTTGGTGAAAAGTATGGTAAGGTGGTTCGTCTTGTAACCATTGGTGATTATTCTGTCGAACTTTGTGGTGGTACTCACCTTTCAAATTCATCAGAAATTGGCATCTTTAAGATTGTTAAAGAAGAAGGTATTGGGTCAGGTACACGTCGTATTCTTGCTCTTACGGGTAAGCAAGCCTTTGAAGCTTATCGTCGTCAAGAAGATGCTCTTAAAGATATTGCTGCAAGCATCAAATCACCACAGCTTGATCAGGTGGCAGGAAAAGTGCAGGTTTTAAATGAACAGGTTCGTGATTTACAAAAAGAAAATGCGGAACTAAAAGAAAAGGCTGCAGCTGCTCAAGCAGGTGATATCTTCAAAGATGCTAAGGAAGTTAATGGAATCACTTATATTGCTAGCCAAGTTTCAGTTTCAGATGCTGGAGCTCTTCGTACCTTTGCTGACCAGTGGAAACAAAAGGATTATTCAGATGTCTTAGTTTTGGTAGCAGCAATTGGTGAGAAGGTTAATGTTCTTGTAGCAAGTAAGACTAAAGCTGTTCATGCTGGAAATATGATCAAGGTTCTTGCACCACTTGTATCTGGTCGTGGCGGTGGTAAGCCTGACATGGCTATGGCAGGTGGGTCTGACGCAAGTAAGATAGACAAATTACTAGAAGAAGTAGCTCATCATTTATAAGAATCAAAAAAACAGAGAAGTTTAACTTTTCTGTTTTTTACTTTGTAAGGATGAAGCTTTTTTAAAGAGCTTAGAGAGTATTGCTTGGGTTAGGTAGGCTACAGTCATTGCAAGGGCGACTGGTAAGGCATTGATCAGGGGTTGACCACTTATTTCTATGAGAAATAAGGTAGCTGCTAGGGGGATTTTATTGATTATTGCTAGGAAGATAGCTGCACCTATAATGATAGCGAATTGGATGGGGATTTGGCTGTGAAAAGTCTTATTCCAAAAGCTTGCTAAAAGAAGTGCCAGTCCGCCACCCATCATCATGGATGGTGCAATCCTTCCACCGTAGGCCCCTGCAAAAAAGGTAATGTAAACTGCAAAGCCTTTGGCTAAGAGTAAGCCTAGGGCATATGACAAGTCAAACTTGTCATGTAGATAATAAATTAATCCTGCTTTGCCATTTCCCAAAATATGTGGGTAAAAGATGCTGAGGCAGGCCACAAGGGAGAATGCTAGTAGGGTAAAGAGGAAGAATTTTTTTGATTTAAGGTTTCTTTGGGGGATTGAAGTCAGTAATTTTTGATAGGCTAGGATGATGCAAGTGATTAGGACTGTTGCAAAGATTGCCCAGAGAAAGAGGTCTTGATTCCATTTCAGTTGAGGTAGTTGGTACTGAACTTCTCTTCCAGACAGGAAACGCACTGTCCATACAGCTACAAAGGAGACAATTATTGCTGCTGTGAGATTTTTTCGATTCCATTTGCGAACTATATTTTCGATAATGAAGATAAGGCTTGCTAAAGGGGCATTATAGACAGCTCCCAGGGCAGCTCCTGAGGAACAAGCCAGTAAAAGAATCTTGTCTTCTCTATCCACTTTCCAGAATCTTAACCAGAATCCTGTGAGGGCAGTGGCGACTTCTCGAGCTGCACCTTCTCGCCCAAGTGGAGAACCCATTGAGACTGTTATTAATTGGATAAGGCCATGGTAAAAATGAGTCAAAGAATTAAAGGATTTTTGGTCGTGGATAATTTCTTTTATTGTCCGTAGGGGCTGCATTTTTTTAGCCATTAGATGCCATCCAAATGCGGCGACAAAACCGGCAAGTAAGACGGAAAGAAAACGTCTGGAGGCTGCTACTCCCCTAATATCTTGTTTTAAAGAAGCTTCGGGATTATAGCCAAAACTAAGGGTCTGAATAGAACGGATTAGTTCTATGAGGAGGCTGGCAACAACACCTGCAGTTATGCCTGTCAGTAATAAAAGAATTAACCATTTTAAAAGCTTATGCAAGTTTTTATTCATACCTACTATTATAACAGATGAAGAGAGTGATAGACAGGATAAGTTATTTTCTAAGTCAGAGACAAAATAAAAAACACCAAAAGGTGTCTTTTAAAACTGAAAGGCTAGCTTTTGACTGTTATGGTGAGGACTGATTCCGCTCTCACTCTTATAACCCGTAGTTGTAATCATCATCAGACATAGCTTCCACAGAACCTAGTAAGTAACCATTTCCTACTTGTGAGACTAAAAAGGTCCAGTGGACCATTTTAGGTTTTTCTCACTCTTATAACCCGTAGTTGTAATCGTCATCAGACATAGCTTCCACAGAACCTAGTAAGTAACCATTTCCTACTTGTGAGAAAAAGTCATGGTTAGAAGTACCAGTAGAAATCCCGTTCATAACAATAGGGTTAACGTCATTAGCAGTATCAGGGAAAAGTGGATCTTGACCAAGGTTCATCAGTGCCTTATTGGCATTGTAACGTAAGAAGGTCATAACCTCCTCGGTCCATCCTACTTGATCATAAAGAGTTTTGGTGTAATTTTCTTCATTTTCATAAAGTTGATAGAGTAAATCATACATCCATTCTCTAAAGGACTCTTGTTTTTCTTCCGACAATTCATTGAAACCGAGTTGGAATTTGTAACCAATATAGGTTCCATGAACAGATTCATCACGAATAATCAATTTGATGATCTCTGCAACATTGGCCAATTTGTTATTTCCCAAATAATAAAGGGGTGTGAAAAAGCCAGAGTAGAAAAGGAAGGTTTCTAAGTAGGTAGAAGCAACTTTCTTTTGTAAAGCATCGCCATTAGCATAAATCTCATTAATGATTTTAGCCTTCTTTTGTAAGAATTCGTTATTATTTGTCCATTCAAAAATGTCTTCAATTTCTTTTTTTGTATTCAAAGTTGAAAAAATGGAAGAGTAAGATTTGGCATGAACAGATTCCATGAATTGGATGTTATTAAGAACGGCTTCCTCATGAGGAGTACGAACATCTGCACGGATAGCTTCTACACCAGTTTCAGATTGCATGGTGTCAAGAAGAGTTAGACCACCAAAGACCTTACCAACTAAATCTTTTTCGACAGCTGGTAACTTTCGCCAGTCATCTAAGTCATTGGATAAAGGAATACGTGTATCCAGCCAAAATTGTTCCGTCAACTTTTCCCAGGTTGATTTGTCAATAACGTCTTCAATTTCGTTCCAGTTTATGGCTTCATAATATGTTGTCATGGTTTTTAGTCTCCTAAAGAGTAATAAGGGATAAAATACTATCATAAAACAGTAGTTGATCTTGAGTAAAGCTACTAATTATTTACGATATGAATAAATTTTGTGTCAAAGAAATTCGAATAATAAGTTAAGGGATATTGATGAGACTGCAAAAAGTCAGAACAGATAAAAATCAAGACCAAGCAGCCCATTCCTAAGAAGGAAGAGATGCTTGAGCAACATTACTAACTAAAGAATTACGACACGAAGTAAGTTAAGTCGATACTACTTAACTTACCTAGTTAGTGAGTGGTTTAGGCAGATAGCTAAACGGCGACTGCCGTAGAAGCAATAGACACTTTAGCATCATTACTTCTTAACCAATCAAATCACACAACTCTCACACTGGTTAGCTCCAACTTCTTCGCCATCATCTGTAAAGGTGCGGATATAATAGATTGACTTGATACCCTTGTTATAAGCGTAGTTACGAAGGATAGAAAGGTCGCGTGTTGTTTGTTTGCTTTCAGTCTTCCATTCATAAATTTCTTTAGGGAGTTCACTTCTTAAGAACAGGGTTAGAGAGAGGCCCTGATCCACATGTTCAGTAGCAGCTGCATAGACATCAATGACCTTTCTCATATCCATATCATAAGCAGAAGTATAATAAGGAATGGTATCTGTTGATAAACCATTTGCAGGGTAGTAGATCTTACCAATTTTCTTCTCTTGACGTTCTTCAATTCTTTGTGTTATTGGGTGAATAGAAGCAGAGCAGTCATTAATATAGGAGATAGATCCATTAGGAGCAACTGCTAAACGGTTTTGGTGATAGAGGCCATCTTTTTGAACAGCCTGACGTAAGGCTTCCCAGTCAGCTGCCTGAGGGATAAAATGATCTTTGAAAAGTTCCTTAACAAAATCAGATTTTGGTGTGAACTGACCACTAACATACTTATCAAAATAAGTTCCGTCAGCATATTTTGATTTATCAAAGCCAACAAAGGTTGTTTGACGTTCGCGAGCAATATTATTAGATTCTACTAGGGTCCAGTAATTCAATAGCATAAAGTAGATATCTGTAAATTCAACAGATTCTGGGCTACCATATTCAATATGATGCTGAGCAAGGTAAGAATGGAGCCCCATAGCTCCTAAACCGAAGGTATGGGCTTCTTGGTTGCCATGTTTAATGGTAGGAACCGCTTCGATTTGGGAAGAATCCGTAACATAAGTTAGAGCCCGTGTCATAGCTTTGATAGAACGTCCAAAATCAGGTGACGTCATCATATTCAAGATATTTGTTGAGCCTAAATTACATGAAATATCTGTTCCCATTTCAAGAAACTCTTGAGCATCATTAATGACACTTGGTTTTTGAACCTGTAAGATCTCAGAACAAAGGTTACTCATGATAATTTTACCATCAACAGGATTAGTCTTGTTTGCAGTATCAATATTTATGATGTATGGGTAACCAGATTCTTGCTGTAATTTCGAAATTTCAGTTTCTAAATCGCGGGCTTTAATTTTTGTTTTAGCAATTTTAGGATTGGCTACTAATTCATCATATTTCTCAGTGATATCAATATAGTTAAAAGGAATACCGTATTCTTTTTCAACACTGTAAGGACTGAATAAGTACATATCCTCATTATTCTTAGCCAATTCATAAAACTTGTCAGGAACTGTCAAGCCAAGTGATAATGTTTTAACACGAACCTTTTCGTCAGCATTTTCTTTTTTAGTTGATAAGAAGGCGATAACGTCTGGATGGAAGATATTGAGGTAAACAACTCCAGCTCCTTGACGTTGACCTAACTGGTTAGAATAAGAAAAACTGTCTTCAAATAGTTTCATAACAGGAACAACACCAGATGCAGCTCCTGCATAGCCTTTAATAGGCGCTCCAGCTTCACGCAGGTTAGAAAGTGTGATCCCAACTCCCCCACCGATTCGTGATAATTGCAAAGCTGAATTGATAGATCGTCCAATAGAATTCATATCATCGGTGACTTGGATAAGAAAACAAGAGACCAATTCACCACGGCGGCTACGCCCAGCATTTAAGAAAGAAGGAGTAGCTGGTTGGTAACGTTGGTTAATCATTTCAATGGCTAGGTCTTTAGCCAACTCTTCATTTCCATCAGAAAAATAGAGTGCATTGAACATGACGCGATCTTCAAGGCTCTCTAAGTAGTAGTTTCCGTCATTAGTTTTTAGGGCATACTGCTGATAAAATTTGTAGGCAGCCATAAAAGATTTGAAGCGGAAGTTTTCTGCCTTGATAGTAGCGGCTAAGTCTTCTATGAACTGACTAGAGTATTTAGCAATAAAACCAGCTTCGATGTAATCGTTTTCTATTAAATAGTGAATTTTCTCAGTGATGGAAGGAAACTGTTTGGTGTTAGGAATAACATTTTCATTAAAGAAGGCTTTGAGTGCCTCTTTATCTTTATGCAAAGGAATTTTCCCATCGACAGGACGGTTAATTTCGTTGTTTAAGCGGAAATAAGAAATTTCCCCAATATCTTTTAAACTCATAGTAAATGTCCTTATCTAATTAAAGAAGTTCTTTTAATTTTGCAGGTTGAAAACCAGAAAATACTAAAGTGTCACTCTCAATAACTGGTGCAGCAGAAAATCCAAGACTTTTAACATAATCAATTTTTTCAGGATGTTCATCAATATTGATCTCTTGAAAATTAGCGCCATTTTGTTCTAAAAATTTTTTTGTCATTTTGCATTGCATGCAGTTATTTTTTGAATAGACAGTAATCATAATCGTTTCTCCTTAACATTTCTCATACCGAGAATTAAATACTCTACTAGCATATAAAATTTACAAATAAAAAGCAAGATTTTTATTTGTAAAAACCACAATATTTTGGGGTATCCGAACAATAGGACATCTATATATTGTGTGAAGGCTTGCTATAAGCCAAACTGTAAAATGAAGATCAAAGTCGGTCAGTATAAGAAAACATCTATGATAATTTTCATAAAAATAAAGTTTGCTTTCATTTAGGTTAGATATTTTGGTTAACTTAGTTTGAATTAAGGAGATCAAAAAAGTCAAAAAATAAGATAAAAAGTCAAAAATTATGAAAATAAAAAGATGATTTTTGGCAGTAGAAGCTAGATTTTATCCTATTTAATAGTAAATGAAAAAATGAGAAAATATTTCAAGTATTTTCCTTAGCTGAAGATTTAATCTTGAAAATCAAAAACCATTATGCTATAATCTGTTAGTGTAAGGGTTATCATCTGGTAACTCAAATATACACAACTATTCAAAGGAGAACCATACTATGGCTTCAAAAGATTTTCACATTGTTGCGGAAACAGGAATTCACGCACGTCCAGCTACATTGTTAGTTCAAACAGCAAGCAAATTTGCTTCTGATATTACACTTGACTATAAAGGAAAAGCAGTTAACCTTAAATCAATTATGGGCGTAATGAGCCTAGGTGTTGGTCAAGGTGCTGACGTTACTATCACAGCTGAAGGTGCTGATGCTGATGATGCAATCGCAGCAATTGAAGAGACTATGACTAAAGAAGGATTGGCATAATATTATGACAGAAATGCTTAAAGGAATTGCAGCTTCTGACGGTGTTGCGGTTGCTAAGGCATATCTATTGGTTCAACCGGATTTGTCATTCGACACTATCACAGTCGAAGATACAAATGCAGAAGAAGCTCGCCTTGATGTTGCATTACAAGCTTCACAAGACGAGCTTTCTCTTATCCGCGCGAAAGCAGTAGAGAGCTTAGGCGAAGAGGCCGCATCGGTATTTGATGCCCATTTAATGGTTCTTTCTGATCCAGAGATGATCAGTCAAATCAAAGAAACGATTCGTGCTAAACAAACCAATGCTGAAAGTGGACTTAAAGAAGTAACAGATATGTTCATCACGATCTTTGAAGGTATGGAAGATAATCCATACATGCAAGAGCGTGCATCAGACATTCGTGATGTGGCAAAACGTGTCTTATCACATCTTCTTGGTGTCAAACTTCCTAACCCAGCTGCAATTGATGAAGAATCTATCGTTATTGCTCATGACTTAACACCTTCAGATACAGCTCAATTAGATAAACGCTTTGTAAAAGCTTTTGTTACTAACATTGGTGGACGTACAAGTCACTCAGCAATCATGGCAAGAACTTTAGAAATTGCTGCAGTTTTAGGAACAAACGATATCACAAAACGTGTGAAAGATGGCGACATTATTTCAGTTAACGGTATTACTGGTGAAGTCATCATTAATCCAAGTGAAGAACAAATTCTTGCTTCTAAAGAAGCTGGTGCATCATATGCTAAACAAAAAGCTGAATGGGCCCTCCTTAAGGATGCAAAAACAGTCACAGCTGATGGTCAACACTTTGAGTTAGCAGCAAATATTGGTACTCCAAAAGACGTTGCAGGTGTCAATGAAAATGGTGCCGAAGCAGTAGGTCTATACCGTACAGAGTTCCTTTACATGGACTCTCAAGATTTCCCAACAGAAGATGAACAGTATGAAGCTTATAAGGCAGTTCTTGAAGGAATGAATGGTAAACCTGTTGTCGTTCGTACTATGGATATTGGTGGTGATAAGGAACTTCCTTATTTCGATCTTCCAAAAGAAATGAATCCATTCCTTGGTTTCCGTGCTTTACGTATTTCTATTTCAGAAACTGGAAAAGATATGTTCCGTACACAGATTCGTGCTCTTTTACGTGCTTCTGTTCACGGGCAATTGCGTATCATGTTCCCAATGGTAGCACTTCTTAAAGAATTCCGTGCAGCAAAAGCAGTCTTTGATGAAGAAAAAGCAAATCTTCTTGCTGAAGGTGTGGCAGTTTCTGACGAGATTCAAGTTGGTATCATGATTGAAATCCCAGCAGCTGCTATGCTTGCTGACCAATTTGCTAAGGAAGTTGATTTCTTCTCTATTGGAACAAATGACCTTATCCAGTACACAATGGCCGCTGACCGTATGAACGAGCAAGTTTCTTACCTCTATCAACCATATAACCCATCAATCTTGCGTTTGATCAATAATGTTATTAAAGCAGCGCATGCTGAAGGTAAATGGGCTGGTATGTGTGGTGAAATGGCTGGAGATCAACAGGCTGTACCTCTATTAGTTGGTATGGGTCTTGATGAGTTCTCAATGTCAGCAACCTCTGTTTTACGGACACGTAGCTTAATGAAGGTACTTGATAGTGCTAAAATGCGTGAATATGCACAGCGTGCTCTCACAGAATGCTCAACAGCTGAAGAAGTTCTTGAACTATCTAAAGAATATTTATCAAAACACTAATATAGAAGGGTTGATTAATCACCCTTTTTTTGATGTTCAAACTTGCAATGCCGCTTCTAGGCAGCTATAGCGGAAGTTTGAATTCTCTACAAAAAGTGATAGAATAGAGTTAATATTGAAAAAGGAGATATTAATTTGACTAAAGAATACAAAAATCTTGTCAATGGGGAATGGAAACTTTCCAAAAACAAGATCACAATCTATGCCCCCGCTGATGGCGAGGAGCTTGGTAGTGTTCCAGCAATGTCAACAGAAGAAGTAGACTTTGTCTACGAAGTTGCTAAGAAAGCCTATCCTGAATGGCGTAAACTTTCTTATGTTGAACGTGCCGCTTATCTTCACAAGGCAGCAGACATCTTAGTTCGTGATGTCGAAAAAATTGGTGCAATTTTATCTAAAGAAGTTGCAAAAGGACATAAAGCAGCTGTCAGTGAAGTGATTCGTACTGCGGAGATTATCAACTATGCTGCTGAAGAAGGTATCCGCATGGAAGGTGAAGTTCTTGAGGGTGGTAGCTTTGAAGCAGCCAGCAAGAAAAAAATTGCTATTGTGCGTCATGAGCCAGTAGGATTGGTTTTAGCCATTTCACCTTTTAATTATCCTATCAATTTAGCTGGTTCAAAAATTGCACCAGCCCTCATTGCAGGAAATGTAGTAGCCCTTAAGCCACCTACACAAGGTTCTATTTCAGGATTACTCTTAGCTGAAGTTTTTGCTGAAGCTGGTATTCCAGCAGGTGTCTTCAATACCATTACTGGACGAGGCTCTGTTATTGGAGATTACATAGTAGAGCATGAAGCAGTAAACTTCATCAACTTTACTGGCTCTACACCAGTTGGCGAAAGAATTGGTCAATTAGCTGGTATACGTCCTATCATGCTTGAGCTTGGTGGAAAAGACTCAGCTATTGTCCTTGAAGATGCTGATTTGGCCATGGCCGCAAAAAATATTGTTGCTGGTGCCTTTGGCTATTCTGGTCAACGTTGTACAGCTGTTAAACGTGTTCTTGTAATGGACAGTGTAGCAGATCAACTGATTGAAAATGTAGGTAGCTTAGTAGACAAACTATCAGTCGGTATGCCAGCAGACAATGCTGATATTACACCTTTGATTGATACCAAGGCTGCTGATTTTGTTGAAGAATTGGTTAAAGATGCACAGAATAAGGGTGCCAAAGCTTCAGCTGATTATAAACGTCAAGGAAATTTGATCTCACCTCTTCTTTTTGATAATGTTACAACTGATATGCGATTAGCTTGGGAAGAACCATTTGGCCCTGTTCTACCATTTATCAGAATCCATTCTGTTGAAGAAGCTATCCAAATTTCAAATGCTTCTGAGTATGGACTGCAAGCTTCAGTCTTTACTAATAATTTTCCAAAGGCATTTGCAATTGCAGAGCAGCTAGAAGTTGGAACAGTACACATCAACAATAAGACACAACGTGGTACAGATAATTTCCCATTCTTAGGTGCAAAGAAATCTGGAGCTGGTGTTCAAGGTGTGAAATATTCAATTGATGCTATGACAAACCTTAAATCAATTGTCTTTGATATCGAATAAACTAGTCAGCTTTTACTAAAATATAAAAGAGATCCTTCTAAGATTTAGAAAGATCTTTTTTTATTGACATCGTTTTCAATATTCAGACAATATAATGTATTTTTTCAAAATTTTATGCTTTTTTCTCACCATTTCATTTGATTTTGTAATTCATTATGTTACAATAATGTTGCAGTTAGGAGGATACAGTGAAAAAAATATATTATACACTAGTCAGTTTACTGATTGTTTTTTTGCTAGGCCTATCAGCTTTAGCATTTAATCAGTGGCAAATAAATAACCAACTACAATCTACAATTAATCAAGAGATGAAGAAAAAAGACGGTGATTTTGAAATCAAATCTCTCAAAAAAATCAAGTCTGATAAACAAAGTTTTTATTATTTCTCACCCTTGAAAAACAATAAAAAATTTTATAACAACAATTTACCTCTTTCGCTTTATCAGGAAAAAGTAAAAGATAAAGAAGAGATTTTTATCAGGCCGGTGATCAAAAAGACTCCGCTAAAGGGAGTTAACTTGGTGACGATTCATAAGATCACTTACAAGCATGAACTTTTTAAGCTGGCCAAAAGTTCCGACAAGGTCATCAGTCATTATCATATAAAAGAAGATTTTAGTCCCTTTAATCTGTCAGATCTTGTTTCAGGACATATGGACAAATTGGCTAAAGAAGTTGGCAAACACTCTTCTGGGAAAAGTTTTGATAAGAGTTTAGCTTCAAAATTAACTGAAGAAGGCTCATTATTATCTGACTATTTTGATTTATCTGAAGACAAGCTTGTCTTAGAAGATAAACTGAAAATTCCATATAAGGATCTGTTTGATGTGGTTGATGCTAAGTTGTTAGAAGGCGACCTTAAACAAGAATATGATCTCTTTGTAAGCAAGAAAAAGGAAGAAGAAGCTAAGAGAAAGAATGAAAAGCTTGTCGCCTTAACCTTTGATGATGGTCCTAATCCAGATACAACACCTCAGGTATTGTCCCTCTTAGATAAATATCAGGCCAAAGCTACTTTCTTTATGATGGGTTCAAAGATCTCTGGTAATGAAAGTCTTGTTAAAAAAATCATCAGTGCCGGCCATGAGATTGGCAACCATTCTTGGGATCATCCAGATCTTACAAAATTAAGTGAGGACCAAGTTCGATTCCAAATTAGAAATACTAACGACGCTATCGCTAAGGCCTGTGGTAAGGTGCCTATTTATTTGAGGCCGCCATATGGGGCAACCAATGATAATGTCAGACGTATATCAGGCTTGACAGAAGTACTTTGGACAGTGGATACAAGAGACTGGGAAAATCATAATACTGAAGCTATTATGGCTAATATCAGAAGCCAGCTGCAACCAGGTGGTATCATCCTTATGCACGATATTCACCAAACCTCAGTTAATGCCTTACCAACAGTTCTAGACTATCTTAAGAGTCAGGGTTATAAATGTGTAACCGTCAGTCAGGTCATGGGACACTAACAATAAGGCCAAGTCAACATTATAAGAATAAATAAGCTCCCTAAGGCTGAATTTTCAGTGTCTTGGGGAGTTTTTTGTCAAAAAAATAAAAGATTGAAGTAAGTCTCCAAATGTGGATTTTTACTTCAATCTAAAATCTGATTAGGATCTATTTTTTCTGTAATTCTTGATTACGCAGTTGCAGTTCAGAAACTTTGGCAAATTTTTTGAGTTTTTTGATGTCTTCAGGATGGTTGACAAAGGTGATAACGACTCCCTTTTTCCCCATACGGCCAGTTCTACCAGCGCGATGAATGTAGTTTTCTTTATCTCTAGCTACTTCAAAATTAATAACATATTCCAAGTTATCTATGTCAATACCTCGGGCAACTAAGTCAGTTCCAAGTAGTAAGGCTATTTGATGATCTTTAAACCGTTCTAGGATGGTCTTTCTAAACTTAGCATTAACATCACTAGCTAAAGAAAGAGCAGAAGCTCCGCAATAGTTAAGCTTTTCTTCAGCAGCCCCTAAGTCAGAAAGAGCATTGAAGAAAACCAGGCCTCGAAAATCAGGAATATTAGAAAACTTACGCAATAAATCAATGCGTTCTCTTTTATCAACTGAAATATAATAATGCTCAATAGCAGGCAGTGTCTGATTGGAAAGATCAATGGTTTTAGTGTTTTCAGCTAGGGCATTTTTATCAACCTTATTGGTGGCACTCATATAGATCATTTGGTGCTGGCGTGGAACATGGTGACAAATTTTTTGCACAAATTCATACTGTGAATCACTTAGAAGTTCATCAAACTCATCTAAGATAATGGTGTCAACAGACATCATTTTGATTTTTTTCTGCTTAATGAGTTCATAAACTCTGCCAGGGGTACCAATGAGGATCTGTGGCCCTTTTTTTAGCCTTTCAATTTGTCTCTTTTGACTGGTTCCTGAGATAAAAAGCTGTGCTTGAAGGTCAATTGGCTCAGCCCATTCCTTACTTACTTCAAAAATTTGACCAGCCAGTTCAGTGTTGGGAGCTAGAATTAGGAGCTGCTGTGCTTTTTTGCTGTCAATCTTTTGAAGGCTTGGTAAAAGATAAGCCAAGGTTTTTCCTGTCCCTGTTGGACTTATCCCCAAGACGTTTTCTTTATTTGTAATTAATGAGAAGGCTTGTTCTTGGATTGGTGTTAAATTGGCAAAGTTTAACTGAGCTAGTTTTTCTTGCCATTTATGTGGAAATTCTGAAATCATTTTGTGTCCTTTTACTTTCTTATTTTCATTATAGCATGTTTTTAGCTGATAAACTAAGTTTGGGGAGACTTTCTTCCATAAGTTTCCTAGATTATTATTCTAATTTTTGTTAAAATATAGGGAAGACTTTTTAGATTTGGAGTGGAAAATGCGTAAAAAACCCATAGTAATTGGTGTCACAGGTGGTTCTGGCGGAGGAAAAACCAGCGTTTCGAGAGCTATTTTAGATAGTTTCCCCAATGCTCGGATTGCCATGATTGAACACGATTCTTATTATAAAGATCAGGCTCATCTTAGCTTTGAAGAGAGAGTTAAAACCAACTATGATCATCCCTTGGCCTTTGATACCGATTTTATGATTGAACAATTAAAAGAATTGTTAGATGGGCGTCCAGTTGACATTCCTATTTATGATTATACGATGCATACCAGAAGTGATAAGACCTTTCGTCAGGATCCTCAAGACGTGATCATAGTGGAAGGAATTTTGGTTTTAGAAGATGAACGTCTGAGAGAGCTAATGGATATTAAACTCTTTGTCGATACAGATGATGATATTCGTATTATTCGCAGAATCAAACGTGATATGATGGAACGTGGTCGCAGTTTAGATAGCATCATTGAACAATATACCACAGTTGTCAAACCTATGTATCATCAGTTCATTGAGCCTAGTAAACGTTATGCTGATATCGTTGTGCCAGAAGGTGTTAGTAATATTGTAGCTATTGATTTGATCAACACTAAAATAGCCAGCATTTTAGTCGAAAACGAGGATTAAAGGAAAGAGAATATGTTACCTGTCCTATTAACTTGCCTCTTTCTTTGGAATGTGCTTGTCTTTTTGCTATATGCCATTGATAAAAGAAAGGCCATTAAGAACCAGTGGCGGATTCCTGAGAAAATCCTCTTGTTAGCGACACTTTTCTATGGTGCTGTGGGTGCTCTATTAGCAGCAAAGCTCTGCCATCATAAAACACGCAAATGGTATTTTCAACTAGCTTGGGTTCTTGGCTTGGTTATTCTTTTTGTCAGTTTTTATTTCCTTTACAGGCTAAACTTTTTTCAAGGATGAAAATATTTATTTCTATAGATAGTCCATAAAGCCTAGGATTACCCTAATCCTAGGCCTTTTCTCTTTACTTAGACGAAAGATGGTTAAAGAAAATCTATTCTTGTGGTATAATAAGAAACATGAACAAAAGGACAAAAAAAGAAAATTACGATCTCATGCTAGCACAAGCTAAGGCTTTGTTTTCTAATGAAGATAATGCTCTAGCCAACCTGTCAAATGCAAGCGCCTTATTGAAAACGACTCTACCGGATTCTGTTTTTACTGGTTTTTATTTATTTAATGGAAAAGAGCTCATCCTTGGTCCCTTCCAGGGTAAGGTATCTTGCGTTCATATAGCTATGGGTAAAGGTGTCTGTGGTCAATCTGCTCAAAGCGGACAGACAGTCATTGTTGATGATGTTAAGAATCATGCCAATTATATCTCTTGTGACTCTGCGGCCATGAGTGAAATCGTAGTACCCATGTTTAAGCATGGAAAATTAATTGGTGTTTTAGATTTAGACTCTAGCTTAGTAGCTGACTATGATGATATTGACCAGAAAAATTTGGAAGACTTTGTATCGTTATTGGTTGAAAAAACAACCTTTAATTTTGAAATGTTTGGAGTAGAATAGTCATGTATCAAGCACTTTATCGAAAATACCGCAGTCAAACATTTGATGAAATGGTTGGTCAGGATGTTATTGCTACAACCTTAAAACAGGCTGTGGCTTCAGGTAAAATTAGCCATGCCTACCTCTTTTCTGGCCCTCGAGGAACAGGAAAAACAAGTGCTGCCAAGATATTTGCAAAAGCCATGAATTGTCCTCATCAAATTGATGGGGAGCCTTGTAATGAATGTGATATTTGTCAGGATATTACTAATGGCAGCCTGGAAGATGTGATTGAAATTGATGCAGCTTCTAATAACGGTGTTGATGAAATTCGAGACATTAGGGATAAATCAACCTATGCTCCTAGTAGGGCAACATATAAGGTCTACATCATCGATGAAGTCCATATGTTATCAACTGGGGCTTTTAATGCTTTATTAAAGACTTTGGAAGAACCAACAGAAAATGTTGTCTTCATCTTAGCAACCACTGAACTCCATAAAATACCAGCAACTATTTTATCAAGGGTACAGCGCTTTGAATTTAAAGCCATCAAACAAGCTGCAATTGAAAAACACCTAGCAGGGATTTTAAATAAGGAGGCTATTGCTTTTGAAGAAGAGGCTCTAGGCTTAATAGCTAGGCGGGCAGAAGGTGGTATGCGTGATGCCTTATCCATCTTAGACCAAGCCTTGAGTTTGTCACCAGAAGATAAGCTTACTTTAAAGGTGGCAGAGGAAATAACGGGCTCCATTGGTTTTCGAGCCTTAGATGACTATGTCAGCCATCTTGTCCAGCATGATACCCAAGAAGCTCTGGCAAACCTAGCGACGATTTTTGACAATGGTAAAAGTATGAATCGTTTTGCTGCAGATTTACTAGCCTATCTGAGAGATCTCTTAATTGCCAAAACAGGGGGAGATAGCGGTTATCAGTCAGAAGTATTTCTTAATCTTTTATCCCTTGGGACAGATGAGATTTTCCAAATGATATCCACTGTGACAAAGCATATTCCGGAAATTAAAAATGGTAGTCATCCTAGGATTTATACGGAGATGATGACAATTGAACTAGCTCAAGAAGGAAAGAGCTTGTCAGAAGAAGCTTATCCACAAAGTCTAAGGGATGAACTCTTAGCAATGAAGGAAGAATTGCGGGTTTTAAAGGAAAGTATTTCTCAGATCACTTCAAGAGGTGATAGCAATCCACAAAGTATCAGTAAGAATGAAGTAATAAGTCGAAAGACTTTTACCTATCAGGTGGATCGTCAAAAAATCTTTAAAATCATGGAAGAAACTGTCCAAGACAGTGAGCAATCTCGCCAGTATCTTGATTCCTTAAAGACGGTCTGGAATGAAATTTTAGATAGTATTTCTGCGCAAGACCGTGCCTTACTTTTAGGGTCAGAGCCTGTCTTGGCAAATAGTGAAAATGCTATCTTAGCATTTGAAGCAGCCTTTAATGCAGAACAAGCCATGAATCGACAGGACTTGAATGCTATATTTGGAAATATCATGAGTAAGGCGGCTGGTTTTTCTCCTAATATACTGGCTGTCCCTAAATCTGATTTCAATCAAATTCGTGGTGAATTTGCTAAACAAATGAAAACAAAAACAGTTGAGGAAACTGAAAAAAAAGTTGAAAATCAGTTGCCTCAAGGATTTGATTTTTTAAGTGAAAAATTAAAAGTAGTTGAGGATTAGCGAAAAACAGAAAATCCTTCGAAGAATTTTCTGTTTATTGCTATAATAGTGATATGACATTTAGACAATTTATTTTTATAGCATGTATTTGTGCTTTTGAAACTTATTTTTTTAACGACACTTTGCTAACTGGTGAATACCTATTTGCTGGTTTCTGGGGATTTTTGCTCTTTAGAGATTTGAAAAAAGCGCGTGCTATTTCTTTGTTTTCAAAAAAACTAAGTGAAGCCGCTAACTCGTCCAAGAAGAAAGACTAATTTCGCCACTTCGTAAGGTCTTAATTTCTCCCCTATCGTTTTCTATGATCAAATATCCTTGATCAGTGATGTCGATAGCTTTGGCACTTATTTTTTGATTATTTTCAATAAAGGTCACTTGTTTGTCTAAAACGAGTGATTTTTCTTTGTAGATTTTTAAAAGATCTTTAAGAGGAACGGTAAAAAACAGCTTCCATATTTCACTGATTAACTGGTTTCTGCTAATAGTTGGCTGCTCTTGGAAAAGAGAACCCGCCTTTTCTTGAAGTTCTAAGGGAAAATCCTTAATGTGAAAATTGATGCCAATGCCAATGATAACATCTGTAATTAAACCAGTTTCCATTGAGGTAATGGCTTCAGTTAAGATCCCGGCTATCTTTTTATTTCCTAAGTAGATATCATTTACCCATTTAATCTCTGTTTGGATGCCGGTTAATCTTGAGATGGCCTTGACAAGGCATGAGGCCACCATCATAGTATAAGGTTCCATTTCTTCATAGGGGAGATTGGGTTTGATATGTAAGGACATGTAGATGCCGCCAGTTTTACTGCTATAAAAGGGTCTATCCAAGCGTCCCTTGGCCTCTTTTTGACTATTTGCGAGGTAAAGATGAGGACACTTAGGATTGTTTTTCATATTTTGTTTGGCGTCAGTCTGGGTAGAGATACTCTTTTCATTTAAGGTCACCGGTATATTCACTTTGCGGCTGATTTCGTCTGGGAGCAGTAAATCCCCTTCAATTAAACGATAGCCCAGCTGTTTTGATTTTTCAAAGTGTAGTCCCTGTGTCTCTAAGGTTTTAATGGCCTTCCAAACGGAAGTTCGTGACAGATTGAGTTCTTCTGATAAGAAACTTCCCGTCAAGAAATCTTGATTTTCACTTAAGAGCCGATAAATTTTTTCTGTAGTTTTCATATCTCTAGTATAGTATATTAGCTTAATATTTCAAGGTTAAATACAGATAAAAGCAAGCTTGAATTTACTTATGAAAGGAAATTTTTGAGTT
Organism: Streptococcus catagoni; assembly: GCF_011421425.1. Lineage (GTDB taxonomy): Bacteria > Bacillota > Bacilli > Lactobacillales > Streptococcaceae > Streptococcus > Streptococcus catagoni. The sequence goes on along the minus strand of NZ_WPCW01000001.1, from coordinate 610,661 downwards.
TTCAAGTGGATTAATGAAAAAAAGAAAGTCAAAAGATTGATTACCCTTTTGTAAATTGGTCCAGGTTAAAAAAGTAACTAGCTATAAATTAAAAAAATGATATAATAAATAGGTTAATGAGTCCCGAAAAGCTTTCTTCTTCTTGATAAAAAATAGACTATTTTGCTCTGATCTTTTAGCTCAATGTAGTCTAGAACTAAAAATCAATAAGAAAGATTGAACTTTGTAACTTTTTAACTTGGCAAGATGAGGTGTGTAAAATCATTATCATTAAGACTGATCTTGAGTGAGATCGGTGAACCAACTGACTATACTAAAAGGGGGACATTTTTATGTCAGAACGTAAACTTTTCACGTCTGAATCTGTATCAGAAGGGCATCCGGATAAAATTGCCGATCAAATTTCTGATGCTATTTTAGATGCTATTCTTATGGAAGACCCAGATGCCCATGTCGCTGCCGAAACAGTTGTTTATACAGGCTCAGTGCATGTCTTTGGTGAAATCTCAACCACTGCCTATGTTGATATCAATCGAGTGGTTCGTGATACCATTGCAGAAATTGGTTATACCAAAGCAGAATACGGCTTTTCTGCGGATTCAGTAGGAGTACATCCATCATTAGTTGAACAATCAGCAGATATTGCACAGGGTGTAAATCAGGCTCTAGAAGCCCGCCAAGGTCAAAAGGATGATTTGAATCTTATAGGAGCTGGAGACCAAGGCTTGATGTTTGGTTTTGCAATTGATGAAACAGAAGAATTAATGCCTTTACCAATCTCTCTTTCTCATAAATTAGTTAAAAAATTGGCTGATTTGAGAAAATCAAAAGAGATTGCTTATTTGCGTCCTGATGCTAAATCACAAGTGACAGTGGAATATGATGAGAATGATAAACCGATTCGTGTAGATACAGTTGTTATCTCTACTCAGCATGATCCAGATGTGACTAACGAAGACATTCGTTGTGACCTTATTGAAAAAGTTATTAAAGCCGTTATACCAGAAAACTTATTGGATGAAAAGACCCACTATTATATTAATCCGACTGGGCGCTTCGTGATTGGTGGTCCTCAGGGAGATTCAGGGTTAACAGGACGTAAAATTATTGTAGATACTTACGGGGGTTATTCAAGGCACGGTGGTGGTGCCTTCTCAGGTAAGGATGCTACAAAGGTCGATCGTTCGGCTTCTTATGCTGCACGCTATATAGCAAAAAATATTGTTGCTGCTGGCTTTGCCAAAAAGGTAGAAGTGCAACTGGCTTATGCCATTGGTGTGGCTCAACCTGTTTCAGTCAGAATTGATACTTTTGGAACGTCTGAAATTTCTGAAGCTAGACTTGAAGCTGCTGTCCGTCAATTATTTGATTTAAGACCTGCTGGAATTATCAAAATGTTAGATCTGAAGAGACCAATTTACAAGCAGACTGCTGCCTATGGTCATATGGGAAGAACTGATATTGATTTACCATGGGAAAGATTAGATAAGGTTGAGGCCTTAAAAGATATTCTTAGTTAAAGGCTGAAAATTTTAGTTTTCTATTTTAGGTTGAAGAAAAATCTTTCTTCAATCTTTTTTTGATCCTTTTCTTAGTTGGTGGAATACTTACAACTTTCTTTTAAAAATTCCATGCTGAAGCTCTGATCCAACGATCTCGAAATTTTCTGAGCAGGCTGAGAAGTAAAAATTTTCTAGTTACTCTTTATCAGGAGACAAGCTATGAGGATTCACTGAATTCACCAATACCTTTATAGGTTATAAAATGAAGGGAAGCTAAAAATGAATAAGTAGGAAAGTTCATTATTTTTTTATGTTCTGAAAGATAAAAAATTAAAATTTCTATCTTTTTAGAGCTTATCAGTTGATATAGCTAGTGAAAAGGTGTCCTATAGGGGGTAATAACAGTATTTCTGCCATTTGTGTTGCTTTTAAAATTATGATAAAATGTAAAAGTTGAATTCTAGTATAAGAAAGATTAGGAAGTATGCGAAAGATTATAATTAATGGTGGAAAGCCTTTATCCGGGGAAGTTACTATCTCCGGAGCAAAAAATAGTGTGGTTGCCCTTATTCCAGCAATCATTTTAGCTGATGATATTGTTACTTTAGACGGAGTTCCGTCAATAAGTGATGTTGACAGCTTGGTTGAGATTATGAAAATTATGGGGGCAAAGGTTGAATTCGCAAATGATTCTTTAAAAATTGATCCCAGACAGGTTCAAAGAGTCCCAATGCCTTATGGCAAAATAAATGGTTTACGTGCTTCCTATTATTTTTATGGTAGTTTATTAGGACGTTTTGGAGAAGCCACAGTTGGTTTACCAGGTGGTTGTGATCTAGGACCAAGACCAATTGATTTACATTTGAAAGCTTTTGAAGCAATGGGTGCTCAGATATCCTTTGAAGGAGAAAACATGCACCTTTCTACCAAGTCTGGTAGATTGCATGGTGCTCATATTTATATGGATACTGTCAGCGTTGGTGCGACTATCAACACCATGCTTGCGGCCACGAAAGCTGAAGGCAAAACAATAATAGAGAATGCTGCAAGAGAACCAGAAATTATTGATATTGCTACCTTATTGAACAATATGGGTGCTCATATCCGTGGTGCTGGTACGGACATTATTACCATTGAAGGTGTGGAAAAACTTCATGGGACCAGCCACCAGGTTATTCCTGATCGCATTGAAGCTGGGACTTATATAGCCATGGCAGCAGCAATTGGAGATGGCATTAGGATCAGTAATGTACTCTACGAGCATCTGGAAAGTTTTATTGCAAAACTAGAAGAGATGGGCGTGCATATGACCGTTGAAGAAGATTCCATTTTTGTTGAAAAACAAAACTATCTAAAGGCTGTTAGTATTAAAACAACGCCTTACCCAGGTTTTGCCACTGATCTACAGCAACCCTTAACACCTCTACTTTTAACAAGTGAGGGGAGAGGGACCATCATTGATACTATCTATGAAAAGCGGGTCAACCATGTTCCCGAGCTGGCAAGAATGGGTGCCAATCTGTCAATCCTAGGTGGGAAAATAATTTATCATGGACCTAACAAATTGACCGGTGCAAAAGTCAAGGCGACGGACCTTAGAGCAGGTGCAGCACTTGTTACAGCTGGACTAATGGCAGAGGGACAGACAGAAATTAGCAATATTGAATTTATCTTACGAGGCTATGCCAATATTATTGAAAAATTGCAAAAGCTTGGTGCAGATATTCAGTTAGTTGAAGAATAAGGAGAGAATCTTAGGATTCTCTTTTTCTTGTCTGATGACTTTAGATATTCAAGACTTAGTTATCAGATGATTTAAAATTAATTTTCCTTAAAAAATAAGAAAAACTTGTTAAATACAGTGATAATCATATATTTATTTAAAAAAATAAAAAAATACGTTGACAAATCATCAGATGAATAGTATGATGTAATTAAATATAAAACGCTTACAAAAGTGTAATGAATAAGGAGGTTTCTCTGATGGAGAAAACAATTGATCAAAGAGTTGAAGAGGTTAGCTATAACCGTGCTAAGGTTTGGCAACTGATTTTATTTGCCTTAAATAACGCTTCAACAAACATATATCTTTTTACCTTTATGTTTATAACTTACTTCTCAACTGGAGTTTTAGGCTTGGCAGCAATATTTGTCAGTCAAATAATGGGCTATATTCGTATTTTTGATGGTTTTATTGATCCAGCTATTGGGATTCTGATTGATAAAACTGATACGAAATTTGGTAAGTACCGTCCTATATTGATTATTGGTAATATTGTTACTGCCTTATCTTTGATCTTCTTACTATCTTTGAGTGGTGTTGATAAGGGTGTTCGCTTCCCACTCTTTGTAATCGTTTTAATTATCCATAAAATTGGATATTCAATGCAGCAAACTATTACAAAAGCTGGACAAACAGCTTTGACCAATGATCCTAAACAACGACCTATTTTCAATATTGTTGATGCTGTCATGACTACAAGTTTGATGACAGGTGGTCAGTTTGTTGTTTCAGGATTTTTAGTTCCAAAATTTGGTAACTTCACTCCAGAATTTTTCAATGTCTTAGTCTACGGTACTATTGTTATCTCAGCTATTTTAGGTCTTCTTGCTGTTATTGGTATCTGGTCAAAAGATAGAAAAGAATTCTTTGGACTTGGTGAAAACACACAAAAAACAGAACTTAAGGATTACTGGAAAGTTATTAAAAATAATAAACCTCTACAGGTCCTTTCAATTGCTGCTGCGCTGGTTAAATTTACCGTTCAATTCTTTGGTGATTCAGTAGTAATGGTTATGCTTTATGGTATCGTCTTTGGTAATTATGCTTTATCAGGACAATTCTCACTACTATTTGTGATTCCAGGTGTCTTACTTAATATCTTCTTCTCAAGCATTGCTCGTAAAAATGGTTTACGTTTTTCATATGTTAAGGCTCTCCAAGTTAGTCTTATTTCACTTCTTGCTTTTGGTGCCGTTTTATACTTTGGAAAATCTGGAGACCTCAGTTTAAAGAATATTAATCTATATACAATTTGCTTCATTGTTACTTACATATTTGCCCGCTACGCTTCTCAAGCACCAGCAGGATTGGTATTGACCATGGGAGCAGACATTTCAGACTATGAAACTTCAGAATCTGGTCGTTATGTTTCAGGGATGATTGGAACAATCTTCTCACTAACTGATTCTATTGCTTCTTCATTTACCCCAATGGTGGTAGGTGGTGTCCTTGCTACGATTGGCTTCTCAAAAGCATTTCCAACAATTGAGACACCATTAACACCTGAATTGAAGATGGCAACCTTAGTCTTATTAGTTGGTATACCATTTTTATCTCTTCTTGTTGCTCTATTTTTAATGAAGTTTTACAAGCTAGATAAGGAAGAAATGGTTCGTATCCAAGAAAAAATTCAAGTGATGAAAGCAGCCTCTACAAAAGAACGTGCTAAAGATATTGCAGAAAATGTACCTTTAACTGATATGGATTTCGTTGATGTAACCAAATACCCAGTCAATAAGAAATAGTTTTTTGAACGGCTGCTCTTTAGAGCGGCTGTTTCTATTTTTAGGATAAAATAAGAAAGGATGTGTTCAAATGAAAAAAGTGATTTCAATAGGGGAAATTTTACTAAGGTTATCTCCACCTCAGTATCAGACCTTAGTACAGGCCAGTCAGCTTGATTGTCAATTTGGCGGTTCAGAACTCAATGTTTTGGCGACTCTAGCTCAACTAGGCCATAAGGTTTCTTTGCTATCAGCAATTCCTGATAATGATCTGGGAAGAATGACCCAACAATTTCTTTTTTCTAAACAGATTGGTCAAGAATTTTTAATCAAAAAAGGTGAACGTCTTGGTATTTATTTTTATCAAAAAGGTTTTTCACTGAGAGCAAGCCGGGTTACCTATGATAGGAAATATTCTGCTTTTTGGGAAAGCAAAGTAGAGGATTACGATTTTACTGATATTTTTAAGGGTGTTGATTGGTTTCATCTTTCTGGAATTACGCCTGCTCTAACAGCAGATCTTTATGATATAACCTATCTCTTAATGCTCAAAGCCAAAGAATGTGGTGTTAAGATTTCATTTGACTTGAATTTTAGGGCAAGTCTATGGGATTCCTTCCAAGAAGCCCGTGAGTTACTCTCGCCTTTTATCAAAATGGCAGACCTTTGTATAGGCATTGAACCCATTGTCTTACATGGAAAAGTTAAGGATTTAAAGGATGAGTTAGGATTGACAAGGCCTTATGAGAATGAAAAAATTTTAACAGAGGTCCTTAAGGCCATGGCTGAAGAGTACCAGCTAGAAAGCATTGCTTTTACACAAAGAGAGGCCAGTCATACTAATGAGTACCAGCTAAAGGCTTTTTTATATCAAGATAATCATTTATATAAGACTGAAAAATCAGGCATTCAGGTCTTAGACCGTGTTGGCACTGGAGATGCGTTCACAGCTGGGATTATTCATGGACTTCTGGAAAAGAAAAGTCCACAACTTATCTTAGAGACCGCTATGGCTTGTTTTAAATATAAGCATACGATTGAAGGGGATATCAATGTCATTACCAAGCATGATATTGATCTTTTACTGGGGAATGATTCTCATGAGATCAGGCGCTAAAGCTAGGAGATTGTCTAGTCCTTTTCATCAAGCAAGAAACTGGCTGGGGCTCTAAATTTAGAAGGAATCAGCAATTCATTGCATTAACATTGCCATTATCAGAAAAAATAGTGTACAATAGTAGCGATGTAATGTCATTTAGAAGAGGTATATGAGAGTATGGCTAAACCATTAGTTGAACAGACTGCTGAACGTTTGTTAGCATTAATTTTAGAAAGAGAATACCCTGTGGGAGCCAAGCTTCCAAATGAATATGATCTGGCAAGCGACTTGGATGTGGGCCGCAGTACCATCCGTGAGGCGGTTCGAAGCCTTGCGACAAGAAATATTTTGGAAGTAAGACAGGGGTCAGGGACTTATATTAGTTCAAAAAAAGGTGTTTCAGAGGATCCTTTAGGCTTTTCTCTGGTCAAAGACACAGCTCGTTTGACTTCAGATTTGTTTGAGTTGAGGCTTTTGTTAGAACCTAGGATTGCAGAATTAGTAGCACAAAGAACAACAGAAGAGCAGTTTCAGGCCTTAGAAAAGATTGTTGAGGAGATTGAAGTTGCTGTTAAAGCAGGCGATCCTAAACATATGCAATTAGACGTGGAATTTCATTCCATGTTAGCAGCTTTAAGTGGCAATATTGCCATGGATAGTCTGTTACCAGTCATTAACCAATCCATTCATTTGATTAACACAAACTATACCAACCATCAGATGAAATCAAACAGCTTACAAGCCCATCGTGATATCCTAAAAGCAATCAAGGAAAGAAATCCAGTTGCTGCTCACGACGCTATGTTACTGCATATTATGACTGTTAGAAGAGCAGCCCTAAAGGATGAATGAGTTATCGATAAAAGTAGTCATTTTCTAAAAGTGACTATTTTTTTCTTCTTTTTCTTGACAAATCATCAGATGATTTATATAATGTATGTAAGATAACGGTTTCATTAAAAGGAGGAACTTATGCTGAATCAATTGAAAGAAAATTACTTTTTTGCTGTGGTTCGTGGTAAGACAGCCCAAGATGCCATTGAAATTTCAAAGCACGCTATTATGGGTGGTATTCGTAATATTGAAATCACTTTTTCAACGCCAGATGCCTTAGATGTTATCAAAAAGTTATCAGATGACTTTAAGGATGATAAGACAGTTGTTATTGGTGCTGGAACTGTGATGACAGAAGACTTAGCTCGAGATGCTATCGCAGCAGGTGCTTCTTTTCTCGTTAGTCCACACTTCTCTAAAGAAATTGCAGACATTGCAAACGAGCAATCAACCTATTATTTCCCTGGTTGTGCAACAGCTACTGAAGTCGTTACAGCTATGAAGAGTGGCTGTCCTATTATTAAACTTTTCCCTGGTGGTGTGCTAGGAACTGGATTTATCAAGGATATTCATGGTCCTATTCCAGAAGTTGATTTAATGCCATCAGGTGGAGTCTCAATAGATAATGTTGCTGCTTGGAAAGAAGCTGGAGCTGTAGCAGTTGGAGTTGGTTCAGCCCTTGCTAGCAAGGTAGCTACAGATGGTTATGACAGTGTTACTCAAATCGCAAAATCATTTGTAGACGCTCTTAAATAGATCTTTAGCTTAGGAAAGGAAACGATGATGACATTTAATGATCAAAACTTTATGTTAAAAAATAATTCTGCAAAGTTACTTTATGAAGAAGTTAAAGATCAACCTATTTTCGACTACCATTGTCATTTGGATCCCAAAGAAATTTTTGAAGATAAGCCTTTTGAAAATATTGTTGACCTCTGGTTGGGTGGTGACCATTATAAATGGCGCTTGATGCGAGCTAATGGCATTTCTGAAGAAGAAATCACTGGTTCAGCTTCTAAATTAGATAAATTCAAAGCCTTTGCCAAAACAGTAGAAAGAGCATATGGCAATCCGGTCTATCATTGGACTGCGATGGAATTGAAAAATGTTTTTGGAATTGATGAGCTTCTAGGTCAAGATAATGCAGAGGACATTTATAATCGTCTTAACAGGATTTTAAAGGAAAAAGAGGTCAGTCCTCGAAAATTAATTGCTGATAGTAAGGTTACTTTTATTGGTACCACTGATCATCCTTTGGACAGCTTGGAATGGCATCAAAAGCTTGCTGAAGATGAGACCTTTGAAACGGTAGTTGCACCGACCTTTAGACCAGATGAAGCTTTCATCGAACACCGTCATTTTGCAAAATTCATTGAGCGTTTAGCTGATGTGACAAAAAGCCCTATTGTTGATTTCAAGTCTTTCATGGCTGCTATGAGAGAGCGCATTGCTTACTTCGCAGATAAGGGCTGTAAGGCAAGTGACATTAGTTTCACTGAAATTGTCTTTGAAAAGGCTGATTCAGAGCAATTAGATCAGCTTATGGCAAAGACTTTAGCTGGTCATCAGCCAAGTCAGTTGGAAATTAATCAGTGGCAAACAGCCGTTTTTGCAGAGTTGTGTCAGTTTTATAAAGAATTTGGTTTTGTGACACAGGTTCACTTTGGTGCTTTAAGAAATAACCATTCTGGTCTATTCAAACGTTTAGGTGCTGATGTGGGTGTGGATTCACTAGGTGATCAAACCGCTTTAACAGTTAATATGAATCGTCTATTAGATCATTTGGTTCAGACAGATAGCATGCCAAAAATGATTTGGTATAACTTAAATCCAAGCTATAACATCGCTGTCGCTAATACACTGGCTAATTTCCAAGCTAATGAAGAAGGCGTGGCTGGTTACTTGCAATTTGGTGCTGGTTGGTGGTTCGCTGATACCAAGATTGGTATGATTAGTCAAATGAATGCTTTAGCTGAACAAGGCATGCTAGCCAATTTTGTCGGTATGCTAACAGATTCTCGCTCTTTCTTGTCTTATCAACGTCATGATTATTTCAGACGCATTCTCTGTACCTATTTGGGAGAATGGATGGAAGACGGTGAAGTTCCAGAAAACTTGACAGCTCTTGGAAGAGTGGCTAAGGACATTGCCTATCATAATGCAGTTAACTATTTTAACTAAGATAATAAGCATTTGGAGCTTGACAAAGAGAATCTCTCTGACAGTAAGCTTTAAGTGACACTACAAAGGGTGAATAAGGAAAGGAAAAGGAGTTAGTCCTAGCTCCAGGTATTTGAACATGAAAATGTCGTTTCGCTGGTATGGTAAACATGATCCAGTTACTTTAGAAGAAATCAAAGCCATTCCAGGCATGCAGGGAATTGTAACAGCTATTTATGATGTGCCAGTTGGGCAGGCTTGGCCATTAGAAAATATCCTTGAATTGAAAAAACTGGTTGAAGATGCAGGCTTAGAAATTTCGGTCATCGAATCTATTCCAGTTCACGAAGATATCAAGCAAGGAAAAGCTAATCGTGATCAATTGATTGAGAACTACAAAACGTCTATTATCAATGTTGGTAAAGCAGGGATCCCGGTGGTTTGTTATAATTTCATGCCAGTCTTTGACTGGACACGTTCAGACCTTAACCATCCACTACCAGATGGATCAAGCTCACTTGCCTTCTTAAAAGTAGACTTAGAAGGTGTAGATCCTGTTGCTGACGATTTGAACTTACCAGGCTGGGATTCTTCTTACTCTAAGGAAGAAATGAAAGCCATCATTGAAAACTATCGTCAAAATATTTCTGAGGAAGATTTGTGGGAAAACCTTGAGTATTTCATTAAGGCCATTATGCCAACCGCAGAAGCAGCCGGTGTTAAAATGGCTATTCATCCAGATGATCCTCCTTATGGAATCTTTGGTTTGCCACGTATTATCACTGGACAAGAAGCTGTTGAACGCTTCTTAAACCTCTATGATTCACCAAATAATGGTATTACCATGTGTGTGGGCTCATATGCTTCTGATCCAAAGAATGACGTTCTTGCTATGACAGAATATGCCCTTAAGCGTAATCGTATCAACTTCATGCATACACGTAATGTGACTGCTGGTGATTGGGGCTTCCAAGAAACAGCTCACTTATCAGAAGCGGGTGATATTGATATGAACGCTGTGGTAAAATTGTTGGTTGACTATGACTGGCAAGGCTCTCTTCGTCCTGACCATGGTCGTCGTATTTGGGGAGATCAAACTACAACTCCAGGTTATGGACTTTATGACCGTGCTCTTGGAGCAACCTATTTCAATGGGCTCTATGAGGCCAACATGCGTGCAGCTGGAAAAACTCCAGATTTTGGAACCACAGTAAAAACTGTTGGTCAAAAATAAGAAAGAGGTAAGTAATGACTCGAGTAATTGAATTTAAAGATAAAGTAGTAATTGTAACCGGAGCTGGTGGTGTTCTTTGTGGCTATATGGCTAAAGAATTTGCCAAGGCTGGTGCTAAAGTTGCCCTTTTAGACCTTAATCAAGAAGCAGCACAGGTCTTTGTTGATGAGATTGAAGCAGAAGGTGGCATTGCCAAAGCCTACAAAGCAAATGTTTTGTCTAAAGAGAATTTAGAGCAGGTGCGTCAATCTATTCTTTCTGATTTTGGACCAGCAGATATTTTGGTTAATGGAGCTGGTGGTAACAGCCCTAAAGCAACAACTGACAATGAATTCCATGAAAATGGTCTTCCAGAAGACACAAAAACCTTTTTTGATCTGGATGAAGACGGCATCAGTTTTGTCTTTAACTTAAACTACCTAGGAACCTTATTACCAACACAAGTTTTTGCTCAAGACATGGTTGGACGTAAGGGAGCTAATATCATTAACATTTCATCTATGAATGCCTTTACACCACTTACTAAGATTCCAGCCTATTCAGGCGCTAAAGCCGCTATCAGCAACTTTACTCAGTGGCTAGCTGTACACTTTTCTAAGGTTGGTATTCGCTGCAATGCCATTGCACCTGGCTTCTTAGTCACAAACCAAAACCGTGCCTTACTTTTCTCAGAAGATGGTAAGCCTACAGCTCGTGCTGAAAAAATCCTTAACAATACCCCAATGGGACGTTTTGGAGAAGCGCAAGAACTCATTGGCGGGCTCTTCTTCTTAGCAGATGAACAGTCAGCAAGCTTTGTCAATGGTGTTGTTTTACCAATTGATGGTGGTTTTGCAGCTTACTCTGGCGTGTAAGATAAAGAATGCTTCCCCATTTAACAAGATTTTTGTTAAGTGGTTTTTTGCAAGAAAGGAATAAGGATAATGAACCCATTGACTTTAAAAAGTGAAGGTCTGACAAGGCTTAGAACAATTGACCCCAGATTAGTTTCCTATAATATTGAATTTGCTGAGGTTACAGGTGGTACCTTTTGGAAATCTTATACAGAAGAAGAAATTTCAGGGCAGGCACAGTTTCATGTAGAAGCTTCTTCAGATGGTATTGCAGCAATGTATAAAGATTTAATGCAGGTATTTGAACCTATCAATCTTTATGATCCGAAGCTGCGCTACCTTGCCAAGGAACTTGGTCCTTCTTGGATCCGTGTTTCAGGAACCTGGGCAACCAAAACCTACTATGACTTTGACAATAGCACTAATGGTCAGGTCCCTGAAGGTTATCTGAATATATTGACTAAAGATCAATGGAAGGGTGTTCTTGATTTTGTAAAAGCTGTTAATGGGAAGTTAAAAATATCCATGGCCAATTGTCCGGGACTGCACTCGGCTGATCAACCCTGGCATCCCCAAGAAGCTGAAAAGATTTTTGCTTTTAGTAAAGCCTATGGCGTCCCCATTGAAGCTGTAGAGTTTGCAAATGAACCCAATATGCTTGAAGATACAGGTTTTCCAGCTGGCTATACTGCTGCGGACTACCGTCGTGACCAGGATTTGTTTTTTGAATGGCTAGACGTGAACTATCCACAATGTTTGAAGGTGGGACCAAGCTCTACTGGTGGTGATAATGTTGTCTTTGGTAAGGATGATAATCAAACAGGTGGTGGTGTTGAACAGATTGCTAGAAACCTACTCAACTGTTCTGATTTGTTAGAGGGGACACGAATTCCTTTAAATGTTTTTTCTTACCATTATTATAATGGTGTTTCAGAAAGATTAGCCTCTCTTATACCTAGTGGGCACTGGTCTACTGATGAAGCTTTAACAGAAGCTTACCTTTGTGTTTCTACAAACTTCTGTAAAACTTATCTGCCCTTAAGAGACAAGTACGTCCCAGGTTCACCCATGTGGGTGACTGAATCTGGAGATGCAGGAGGAGGTGGCAATACCTGGGCTTCAACCTATTTAGATGTACCACGGACTCTCAATGAATTGGGAAGCTTTGCCAGACTTACAGATGGTGTTATCTTCCACAATACCTTAGCCTCATCAGATTATGGCTTCTTAGAAAGGAATCTTTTTAATCCTCGGCCAAATTATTTTGCTGTGCTGTTGTGGAAACGTCTAATGGGAGATACTGTCTTTGATAGTGACATTGCAGTGCAAGAAGGAGCTCATATTTTTGCACATTCCCGAAAGGATGGAAAAGAAGGTAAGGCTTATCTGGCTATTAATAATTCAGAAAGTCAAAATACTTTATTAGAACTGCCAAAATCAGCAGAAATTTACCTGCTTCAAGGGGAAAATGCTGATAAGAGAGCCAGACAAATGACCTTGAATGGCAAGGTCTTAAAGCTAAAAGAAAATGGTGACCTACCAGACTTATTAGCAGTTGATTTGGACAAGGGTTCCTATCTGTTACCTCCTTGTTCTTGTGCTTTTATTATCTTGTAAAAAGTGAAAAAATGGGAAAAGGTCATATGATTTTTGCCCATTTTAAAATATAATTAAAATTTGACAGCGGTTTCAAGCTATGATATAATTAAATCATCAGATGATTTATGCTTTGAATGGAGGTACTCATGACAAATAAAAGTGAAGAATTTGTCTTTTGCGTTGATTCAGATGGCTGTGCCATGGATACAATGACTTATAAACATCAGCTCTTTTTTGGACCAATCGCAGCTGACATTTTTGAGGTGGATAAGCGTGACCAGTTCTTAAAAGAATGGGAAAAGGTCAATCTCTATTCCCGTACACGTGGGGTTAACCGTTTTGTGGGTCTCCTTATGGGACTGACCTATGCGGGACTTTCCAATATTGATAAGCTAAAGAACTGGGTAGAAGACACTAGCTCCCTATCAAACCTTTCTCTAGAAGAGGAAATTAATAAGGTAGGAAGTGATGATCTTAAAAAGGCTCTGATTTGGTCAAATGAAGTCAACCGACAAATTAAGGCCTATGAGGGAGATGCCTTAGCATTTCCAGGTGCTTTAAAAGGTTTAGAAGAATTACATAAACTAGGTAAAGTCTATGTGGTAAGCTCTGCCAATAAAGAGGCTGTTGAAGAAGAATGGCAAGACCAAGGTCTGATCAACCATATTGATGACCTTTATTGTCAGGATCGTGGTAAGAAGGAAGCCGTGATTGCAGCTCTTATTAAAGAAGGCTATCAAAAAGATAAGATTCTAATGGTTGGTGACTCACCAGGAGATTTAGAGGCTGCTCAGCAAAATGGCGTTGCTTTTTATCCTATTTTAGTAGGAAATGAAGCTAAGTCTTGGACAGAACTCAGTGAAAAGGTGGCGCATTCCTTTATTGATGGTAAATTAGGAAAAAGTCAACAAGAAACTTTAATTGACCTTTTCTGGGAAAACCTTGATAAATAGTAAGTCTAGAAAATCTAACCTGTCAGAAAATGGAAAGGACAAATAATGACACATTTAGTTGATTTGAAAAAGAAACCTTATATGCTTGATCAAGAAGCCATTAATTGGGTGGAAGATACCATTAAAGGAATGACCTTAGAAGAAAAGATTGGACAACTTTTTGTTAATATGGGGTCAAGCCGTACCGAAGAATACTTGACTCAGGTCTTAACAGACTACAACATTTCAGCTGTTCGCTACAATAAAGGACCTGCCTCAGAAATTTGGGAGCAAAACTACATTTTGCAAACCAAATCTAAGATTCCTCTTCTTATAGCAGCAAACACTGAAGCTGGTGGAGATGGTGCAGTGACTGACGGTACTAAGGTTGGTGACGAAATTAAAGTTGCTGCCACAAATGATCCTAAGTATGCCTATGAAATGGGACGTATTGCAGGACTTGAAGCTGCTGCTGTTGGCTGCAATGCTTCTTTTGCACCTATTGTTGATTTAACAAAAAATTGGCGCAATCCAATTATTGCAAGCCGTAACTGGGGAGCAAATGTTGATCAGGTGATTAACTTATCTAAGGAATACATGAGAGGCATAATGGAATATAATATCATGCCATTTGCCAAACATTTCCCTGGTGATGGGATTGATGAACGTGACCACCATTTATCTTTTGCCTCAAATCCTATGACTAAAGAGGAGTGGATGGCTAGCTTTGGTCGTATTTATGGAGACTTGTCTGAAGCAGGGCTTCCAGGAATTATGGCTGGACACATTCATTTACCAAATGTAGAAAAAGAAATGCATCCAGAACGTGAATTAGATGACATGCTTCCTGCCTCTCTTAATAAAACCCTATTGGATGAATTGCTAAGAGGTGAATTAGGCTATAATGGTGCTATCGTTACTGATGCTTCACACATGGTAGCCATGACAGCTTCAATGCCTAGAAGAGAAATGTTGCCAACAGCTATTGAAGCAGGCTGTGACCTCTTCTTATTCTTTAATGATCCTGATGAAGACTTGCAATGGATGAAAGAAGGTTATGAAAATGGTATTCTATCGGATGAACGTTTACACGATGCCCTACGTCGGACTCTTGGACTCAAAGCACGCCTAGGCTTACACAAGTTTGAAGGGCGCAGAGAAGGGATCTTATTGCCAAAAGAAGAAGCTATGGCATTGATTAATACAGAAGAATCCCAAAGGATTGCTGATGAGGTTGCTGATAAGTCTATTACCTTGGTGAAAGATAGGCAAAAAGATCTTTTCCCAATTAAGCCTGACCGTTATAAAAGGATTTTGCTGGTTGATGTAGAAGGTCATAAGGGCGGTTTTGGTGCCATGATTGCTGGTAAAAAGAAACGTGCTTCAGATATCGTTAAAAAGCTCCTTGAAGAAAGAGGACACCAGGTAAGTATCTGGGAATCAACTGAAGAACGGATTATGAAATTACCTGAAGATGAACGCGGTGAAGCTATTGCTAACGTTTATGCCCAAAAACAACCAATTGCTAATCTGACAGATCATTTTGATTTAATTATCAACCTTGTAGATGTCAACTCAGGAGGAACGGTACAGCGTATAGTTTGGCCGGCAGCAAAAGGAACCCCAGATCAACCTTTCTATGTACATGAAGTACCTTCTATTGTTGTTTCAGTTCAACACGCCTTTGCTCTAGCTGATATGCCTCAGACAGGGACTTACATCAATGCTTATGATGGGAAAGAAAATACCATGACCTTCCTTGTAGAAAAGCTTGCTGGAGAATCAGAATTTACGGGTGTTTCACCAGTTGATGCTTACTGTGGCCTAATTGATACCCATATTTGGCGCCAAAGATAAGTATTTTACTAAATGAAAGGAAAGACAATGCCAAAACTTGTTGATTTAAAAGCAAAACCTTATCAACTTACTGATAGTCAAGTGTCCTGGGTGGAGAAGACCTTAGCTGGCTTATCAGTTGAAGAAAAGATTGGTCAGCTCTTTATCAATTTATTCTTTTTTGGAGAAGATGCTTTCTCAGGAAATCATTTGACCAATAAGGAAATTTTAGAGAAATATCATATCGGCGGAGCCCGTTATATGAATGGAAGCCCTGAGCAGGTTCAAGGTTTACTGAATGACTTACAAGAAAATTCCAAAGTGCCGCTTCTAATAGCAGCTAATTGTGATTCTGGTGGTGACGGAGCTGTTAAGGGAGGAACTTATATTGCCTCAGGTGCCCAATCCGAGGCTAGCCGTGATACTTGGGTTCCCTATCATGCAGGTTTGGTATCTGCGCGTGAGGCAACTGCCTTAGGGGTTAATGTCAATTTTGACCCTTGTGTTGATATTCTCCAAAATTGGCGAAATACTATTGTTAATACCCGTGCTTATGGAACCAATGCTGAGGATGTCATTACTTATTCTAATGCCTATCTTGATGGTCTGACCTCTGAAAGAAATATTATACAATGTATCAAACATTTCCCAGGAGATGGTACAGAAGAGCGTGATCAACATTTAGTGCTTGGTGTCAATGAAATGCAGCCAGAAGAGTGGGAAAAGAGCTTCGGTCGTGTTTACCGTAATCATATTGATCGTGGGGTCGAAATGATTATGGCTGGGCACATTGCTTTACCTTACTATCAACAAGTCTTAAATCCACAGTTGAAAGATGAGGACATCTTACCAGCTACGCTATCTCCGGAACTTATCAATAATCTCCTAAAAACCACTCTAAATTTCAATGGACTTGTTATCACTGATGCCTCCCATATGTTGGGGATGACCTCAGCCATGCGTCGGGAGGACTATGTTCCTCAAGCAATTGCTGCTGGTTGTGATATGTTTTTATTCTTCAATAATATGGAAGAAGATTTCCATTTCATGTTGAAAGGATATGAGAAAGGGATCATCTCAGAGGAACGTTTAAATGATGCTGTGCGCCGGATCCTAGGATTAAAAGCCAAGCTCAATTTGCATGAAAAACAAGCTAAAGGTACCCTATTAAAAAACAAAGAAGAATTAGAAATCATTGGCTGTAAGGAACATTTAATTTGGCAAAAAGAAGCTGCACAGCGCAGTATGACCTTGTTAAAAGATAGCCAAGAGAATCTACCAATTAGTCCCAGAACCCATAAGCGCATCCGTCTCTACTACTTAGAAGGGGAAAAAGACGGTATTCAGTCAGCCAACAATCGGGTCATTGAAGATATCAAATCGGCCTTAGAAAGACGAGGCTATGAGGTTGATATTAATGATGGAAGTACTCGAGTAAAGGGGGAAACCCTCAAGTATCGTGAGCAGGTTGATCTGGCTTTAACAATCGCAAATGTTATTGGTTATGGTGCTCAAAATAATTATCGTATCCAGTGGAAGACAGCCATGTCAAATGAGGTTCCTTGGTATGTTCATGAGGTTCCAACCGTTTTTGTCTCTCTCAACTATACGACTCATCTTCATGATGTGACAATGGTCAAAACGGCTATTAATGCCTACCACCATAATAAAAATACCATCGAAAGCTTATTGGATTGCTTAGAAGGTAAGACAGTCTTTGCTGGTCAGGCCAACGACCTAGTTTGGGCTAATAAATGGCAGGCTAAACTGTAAAAAAGAAAAAGAGGTTAGAAAGGAAATTCTAATCTCTGAGAATGTAGATAAAGTGATGATTCTCTTGATCATCACTTTTTAGTTGATTATGTCTCAGAGAAATCTTATGACAGGAAAAAAGATAGGCGAACGAAGTGAGCCCCTAAAGATAGTTTTCGCCGTGGTGTTAGTAGCTGAAAAGATCTTTAATTTTTAGTTACAGGGAAGCTTTGAGATCTGGGGCTCAAAGCTTAGGCATGGAATTTCGAACGAAAATCGTTGCTGTCCCCACCACCTAAGAAAAGTATCAAAAAAGTAAAGACAATAACTTTATCTACACTATGAAAGAGATTAGGAAGGTAATTCTAATCTCTTTTTAAGCTTCTTTAGACTGGTCTGAATTAATACAGATCTCATAAAAACATAAACTGTTATAGTAAAAGGTATAATAATTTGTTATAATATTGTCGAACTAGGCAATTAAAGGGGAGATAATGGATTTTTGGACCCAATTAGCACGTTATTCTTTTTATGAACTTGAAGATTACACACTTCGGCCACTGAATTATGGAGACGCTGCTGATTTTTATCATATTTCTGCAGATAAAGACCACTTGGAATTTATTTTTCCAAGGACTCCCAGTAAAGAGGAAAGTGATTATCTCTTTGTCCATGCCTTTTTAAAAAATCCTCTTGGCAGCTGGGCCATTTGTGATAAGAAAATTGGCAAGATGATTGGAGTGATCCGTTTTGAGAAGATCCAACTATCCCAATTTAGTGCTGAAATTGCTTATTTTCTAAAGTATGAGTTTAGAAATAAGGGATTAATGACAGAAGTTGTGAAGAATATTGTTTTTTTAGCTTTTACTGAGTTTGATTTAAAAGAATTAAATATTATAACACACTTGGAAAATAAGGCTAGCCAAAGAGTCGCTAAAAAGGCTGGCTTTCAGCTCAAAAAACAGTTTAAAGGGAGTGATAGGTATAGTCATAAGATGCGAGACTATTTACTCTATCAACTAAAAGTAGGTAAGAATCATGAGTAAACATCAGGAAATTTTAGATTATTTAGAAAATCTAGCAATTGGCAAAAGAGTCAGTGTACGGAGCATCTCTAACCATTTAGGAGTAAGTGATGGAACTGCTTATAGAGCCATAAAAGAAGCTGAAAACCGTGGTATTGTAGAGACAAAACCGCGCAGCGGAACTGTTAGAGTTGAAAAAAAATCTAAAGTAAGAATTGATAAACTGACCTACACAGAAATTTCTAGAATATCAGATTCAACCGTCGTAGCTGGAGCAGCTGGACTGGGACATGAGTTTAGTAAGTTTTCTATCGGTGCTATGACAGAAAAAAATATCAGACGCTACTTGGTTAAAGGTGGCTTGTTGATAGTCGGAGACCGTGAAGAAATTCAACTTTTAGCCTTGGAAAATCATAATGCTATTTTAGTAACAGGTGGCTTTCCAATTTCTAACAAGGTTATTTTCACAGCAAATAGATTGGGTATTCCAGTTATGGTAACCCACTATGATACCTTTACTGTGGCAACTCTGATTAACCATGCTCTGCTAAATTTTAGAATCAAAACGGATTTAAAAACAGTTAAACAGATTATGATCCCTACTGAGGACTATGGTTTTTTGTATGAAAACAGTAGCATAAGTGACTTTAACCTCCTGATTAAAAAGACAAAGCAGGTAAGATTCCCTGTACTAGATAAGAACCAAGCTATCGTTGGTGTTGTTAGTATGAGAGATGTTGTGGATAAAAACCTTAGGCTACCATTACATCAGGTTATGACTAAAAATCCTATTATAGCTAATCCTAATACTAGTTTGGCCAATATCAGTCAAAAAATGATCTTTGAAGATTTAAATATGCTTCCTGTGCTTGATGAAGAGCAAAAGTTAATTGGTGTCATCACCAGAAGATTAGTAATGGAAAACCTTCAAAGTAACCAGAATATCAGTCGAAATACTTATAGTGAACAAATTCTTTCGGATCTTGAAGAAACCAATCATCTTTTCCATCTGCTAGTGGAACCAAGTATGATTGACAATACAGGTAATCTGGCACACGGTGTCATCTCAGAAGTTCTAAAAGAAATTAGTTTCAAAGTATTCTCAAGAAAATATCAAAAGAATATCATAATTGAACAAATGATGATATACTTTTTACACGCTGCACAAATTGATGATTTACTACGCATAGTTCCCAAGGTTATTATTGAAAATAGAAGAAGTGGAACACTTGATTTTGAGATCTATGTTGAAGAGCAAATTATCGCTAAGGCAATTATAACAAGCAAAATTACTTAGAATATTAAGGAGAATAAATTAATGATAACATTGAAATCTGAACGTGAAATTGAAGCAATGGATAGAGCAGGTGATTTTCTTGCCAGTATTCATATAGGCTTACGTCAGATTATCCAGCCTGGTGTTGATATGTGGGAGGTTGAAGAGTATGTGCGCAAACGTTGTAAGGAAGAAAATGTCCTTCCTCTACAAATTGGTGTAGATGGTCAATTGATGGATTATCCCTATGCAACCTGTTGTGCCCTTAATGATGAAGTAGCCCATGCCTTTCCAAGACACTATATGCTTCAAGACGGTGACTTACTAAAGGTTGATATGGTCTTAAGTGAACCTTTGGATAAGAAGATCGTCGATGTCTCAAAGTTAGATTTTAATAATACCCAAGAACTTAAAAAATTAACAGAATCTTATTCTGGTGGCTTGGCTGATTCATGCTGGGCCTATGCTGTAGGTCAGCCTTCTGAGGAAGTGAAAAATCTGATGGCTGTTACCAAGGAGGCTATGTACTTAGGCATTGAACAAGCACAAGTAGGTAACCGTATCGGAGATATTGGTGCTGCTATTCAAGAATATGCTGAGAGCCGTGGTTATGGGGTTGTTAGGGATTTAGTTGGCCATGGTGTTGGTCCAACCATGCATGAAGAACCAATGGTACCAAACTATGGTAAGGCTGGACGAGGCTTAAGACTAAAAGAGGGGATGGTTTTGACCATTGAACCAATGATCAATACTGGTACCTGGGAAATTGATACTGATATGAAAACAGGATGGGCACATAAGACCCTGGATGGTGGTCTATCTTGCCAGTATGAACATCAGTTCGTGATTACAAAAGATGGCCCAGTTATTTTAACTAGCCAGGGAGAAGAGAGAACCTATTAACTATGGAAAAGAAAAGTTTTATAAAAAGGATCATTGCTAAATGGCAGTATGAACCTGTTCAAGCTTTTATGAAACATTTTACAAGTGCTGAGATGGATTTATCCTCCATTGCAGTTGCTTATTATCTGATTTTAACAGTCTTTCCACTGATTATTATTGCTGCAAATATTTTTCCTTATTTAAATATTGATATTACAGACTTACTAAGTCTAATGAGACAAAATTTACCTAAGGATATTTATCAGCCAGCCTCCAGAGTTGTTAGCAATATCTTTTCTAAGCCTGCTGGTGGCATCTTGGGAGTTGCTTCTATAGCGGGGCTTTGGACAATGTCAAAATCCTTGACTTCCTTGCAAAAGGCTATTAATAAAGCTTACGGTGCCTCACAACACAGAGATTTTCTGGTGGGGCATGTTGTGGGCTTACTAATTAGTGTCTTCATTTTATTCTTACTGACCTTTGTTCTGATCTTTTCAACCTTTTCAAAAGCAGCTATACAGCTCTTGGATCATCACTATCATTTAAGTGATAATATTACATCTGTCTTTCTCCTTTTAATTCAACCAGCGACCGCGCTGATTATATTCTTAGGGATTATGATGCTGTATTTTATCTTGCCAAATGTTAAGATTCATAAGTTGAGGTATATTCTACCTGGCTCATTCTTTACAGCCTTTGTGATGACATTCTTGAGTAATATGATTGCAAATTATGTTGTTCATAATGTGGAAAAAATGGTCGATATTAAGGCCTTTGGATCTATCATGATCTTCATTATCATGTTATGGTTTATTTTCCTGGCTAGAATTTTGATTTTAGGAGCTGTTTTTAATGCGACCTATCAGGAAATTGACCAAGGAAAGCTTGAAGGACGCCGAGGCGATGTGGCTTCCATCATTCAAAAAACCTTTGGAAAACAGACTAATGATAAAAAATGACTTTATCTCTCTGAGATGAAGTTTTTTTAATGAGCTAGAAGTTAAAATGAGTTTATGGTAGAATAAAACAGATTGAAAAAGGAGTAAGGATGCAACTTTTAACTGATGCCAAGGCTTTGAAAGGGAAGATAAGAATTCCAGGTGATAAGTCTATAAGTCACCGAGCTATTATTTTTGGATCTTTAGCTGAAGGTCGGACAGAAGTCCAAGGTCTACTGGAAAGTCAAGATGTGAAAGCTACCATCAATGCCTTTAGATCTTTAGGTGTTGATATCAAAAAATCAGATGGTAAAATCTTGATTTATGGGAAGGGACCAAAATTTAAAGAACCCAAAGAAGCTATTTTAGATATGGGCAATTCTGGAACTTCAATGCGATTGATTGCAGGGGTCTTATCAGCTCAAGATATGAGTCTAAGAATGATTGGAGATCCAAGTTTATCAAGACGGCCCATGGATCGTATTGCTATCCCCTTGAACTTAATGGGGGCAAAGATTGAAGGTCAGGGGGACAGGTGCTTGCCAGCCTTACAGATCCAAGGTAATAAATGCTTGAAGCCGATCAGCTATCACTTGCCTGTTGCTTCAGCCCAAGTAAAGTCCGCAATCTTACTTGCTGCCTTGCAAACAAAGGGTGAAACGACGATCTTTGAAAAGGAAATTACTAGAAACCACACCGAGGACATGATCAAGCAATTTGGCGGACAGATTAGTCAGGTAGGCAAAGAAATTCGTCTGCTTGGACCTCAAAGATTGTCAGGTCAAAAGCTACTTATTCCAGGTGATATTTCCAGTGCAGCCTTTTGGATTGTTGCTGCTCTGATCATTCCTAATTCAGAACTTGTTTTAGAAAATGTTGGTATCAATCAAACAAGGACAGGCATTTTGGATGTGGTCAGGGAAATGGGGGGGCAAATCACTTATTCCAAGGTCGACGAAGTTAATAAATCGGCTACCTTAAGGGTATCTTATTCTAACTTGCATGGCATTAACATCAGTGGGGAGATTATTCCCAGATTGATTGATGAATTGCCAATAATTGCCTTATTGGCCAGCCAAGCCAAGGGTCGGACAGTTATCAGTGATGCAAAAGAACTAAGATTGAAGGAAACAGATCGCATAAAAACGGTGACCCGTATTTTGCGTGCAATGGGTGTTCACATTCAAGCAAAAGAAGACGGTATGATTATTGACGGTGGCAGTGAGCTAAAGGCTGCTTCTAT
This sequence comes from Streptococcus catagoni, assembly GCF_011421425.1. Classification (GTDB taxonomy): domain Bacteria; phylum Bacillota; class Bacilli; order Lactobacillales; family Streptococcaceae; genus Streptococcus; species Streptococcus catagoni. The sequence continues at coordinate 588,009 of NZ_WPCW01000001.1, read as the reverse complement.
AGATTGCCAATTAGATCATCGTATTGGCATGATGACTGCCATAGCAGCCTTATTAGTCAAAGATGACCACGTAAACTTAGAGGGAGCTGAAGCTATTCAAACAAGTTACCCGGAATTTTTTAAAGATTTAGAAAGAGTATATTATGACTAAAGTGCTTTTAGGATTTATGGGAGCAGGAAAAACAACCATTGGTTCTTACCTGGATGATAAATTTTTAGATATGGATATCATCATTGAAGAAAGAATAGGCATGTCCATAGCCGACTTTTTTGTCCATCAGGGAGAAGCTGCCTTTCGAGAAATCGAATCTTCTCTTTTAGAGGAATTGATGGCAAAAGGTGGAGATACCATCATCTCTACTGGTGGTGGCGTTGTTATTAGTGAAACCAATCGGGCTCTATTACGAAAAAATAGGAAAAATAATATTCTTTTATCAGCTTCTTTTGAAGTATTATATGAAAGGATAAAAAATGATAAGGTTTTTCAAAGACCCCTTTTTCTTAATAATTCAAAGGAAGATTTTCATGGGATATTTGAAAGACGTATGACCTTGTATGAGGGCTTATCTGATTTAATTATTAATGTTGACAACAGGACGCCAGAAGAAATCGTGAGAATTATTAATAGCATCTAAACCCTGTCCCAAACATGTAGGATATAAAAATGCTGGAATAAGTCATTTGTTTTAAAATTTAGGGCTTTTTTGGTAAAATCTCAAACTATTGGAAGACAAGAGGTCTATTATAGGTTATAATGGAAATGTTGAATTTAAATCAGAAATCTCGAAATTGGACAATTTAAAGTTGGATATGATATGGCAAAAGACAAAAATAGTGGATTAAACCACCACGAAGAATTAAGATATTTTTACTTATTGAGGAATCTTGCTTACCTTAGTGACAATGAAAAAATGGAATACCGTTATTTAAAGTCAAAAATGGAAGCAGATCCAAAGCCCAGAAAAGATCAGCGAACTTCTGATCCTTACCATCAAAGTTATAGTGGACAAAATTTTGACAATCATTTTGTGGAAGAGTATCCGCAAGACAACGACTATCAAGAAAGCTATGGGGACTTGCCGCTCTATCCTAGTAGTCAACCTTTATCAAGGAGATCAAAGAGGAAGAAGCGTAGAATTGAACCTGAACAAACTGCCTTTGTCAATAATAGTTCAGAAATCTTTGAAGAAGATAGCCCAACTTTACCTGAAAAAAAACCTAGGAAGAAGCGTAAAAGAAGTGTAAAAAAAGTATTGAAGTTCCTTGGATTCTTACTTCTTCTTGTATTTATGGGAATTGTCTTTATGTTTGTCAAGGGGATGTTTGATGCTTCAGGTAATAATAAAAATTACCAACCTGCAGTTAAAGAAAAATTTAATGGAACAGACACTACAGACGGGACTAATATCCTCGTATTGGGATCTGATAAACGTGTAACACAAAATGCGACAGATGCTCGGACTGATACCATCATGGTTGTAAATGTTGGCAATAAAGATAAAAAAATTAAAATGGTTAGCTTTATGAGAGATACCCTCGTTAATATACCTGGTTACAGCTATGATAATTATAATTACGATCTGAAGCTCAATAGTTCCTTTAATTTAGGTGAACAAGAAAATGGGCAAGGAGCAGAGCTTGTTCGTAAGACCCTAAAACACAATTTTGATATTGATATCAAATATTATATGATGGTCGATTTTGAAACCTTTGCCTCAGCCATTGATTCTCTTTTTCCAAATGGTGTAAAGATTGATGCGAAATTTGCGACCATAAGTGGTCAAGCAGTCGATTCTGTTGAAGTTCCTGATGATTTACGCATGAAAGATGGAGTAGTTCCAAACCAGACCATTAAAGTTGGTGAGCAACAGATGAATGGAAGAACCTTGCTAAATTATGCACGCTTCCGTAAAGATGATGATGGTGATTATGGTCGGACAGTTAGACAGCAGCAGGTTATGGCTGAAATCATGTCGCAAATTAAAAATCCAAGCAAATTATTCACGGGTTCGGCGGCTATTGGTAAGGTTTACGCCCTAACCTCAACCAATGTTTCTTTTCCTTTTATAGCCCAAAATGGTTTTTCCATCCTCACTGGCGGCAAGGGAGTAGATCATGTTACCATTCCTGAAAATGGAGACTGGGTTGATGAGTATGATCGCTATGGGGGACAAGCCTTGCATATTGATTTTGATAAATACCAGAAATCTCTTAAAAAAATGGGGCTGCGTTAAAATATGTTATAATGAAGAGTGACTTTGGTTACTCTTTTTTTATAGGGCAATGGTGGTCAACAGAAAAGGAAGTATTATGTTAAGAAAAAATGATATTGTTGAAGTAACTATTAGTGATTTAAGTTATGATGGGGCTGGTGTTGTTAAACACGATGGATTTGTCTTCTTTGTTGAGAATGCTCTGCCAGATGAAAAGATTAGGATGCGCGTGCTAAAGGTTAACAAAAAGATTGGCTTTGGTAAAGTGGAAGAGTGGTTAAGTAAGTCACAACACCGTAATGATGACTTAGACACAGCTTATTTGCGGACTGGTATTGCTGATCTTGGGCACCTAGCCTATGCAGAACAATTAAAATTTAAGGCCAAGCAAGTCAAAGACAATCTCTATAAAATAGCTGGGATTTCTGATGTTGAGGTAAGGCCAACCTTGGGGATGGAATATCCTTATGCCTATCGTAATAAGGCACAAATTCCAGTGCGCCGTGTCAATGGCAAAGTAGAGACTGGTTTTTTCAGAAGGAACTCTCATGATTTGTTACCTATCTCTGACTACCTTATTCAGGATAAGGAAATGGATCGTCTGATTAGTTTTACCCGTGATTTGTTGGCACGTTTTGAAGTTAGTCCTTATGATGAAAAAGAAAAAACAGGTTTGATCAAAAATCTTGTTGTTCGCCGTGGTAAATCTTCTGGGGAAATGATGCTGATTTTTGTCACAACACGGCCAAAGGTCTTCCGTGTGGATCAGATAATTGCTAAAATCACAGAAGCCTTTCCAGCAGTCCTTTCTATTATTCAAAATATTAATGATCAACCTGGCAATGCCATTTTTGGAAAAGAATTCCGAACCCTATATGGTAAAGATAGCATTACAGATACAATGCTTGGCAATTCTTATGAAATTTCTGCCCAATCTTTTTATCAAGTGAATACAGAAATGGCAGAGAAATTGTATCAGACAGCCATTGATTTCTCTGAACTAGGCAAAGATGATATCGTTATTGATGCTTATTCTGGTATTGGTACAATTGCTTTGTCCTTTGCCAAGAATGTTAAGAAAGTATATGGCGTTGAGATTATTGAACAAGCTGTGGCAGACGCACGAAAGAATGCTGAGCGTAATGGTATTACTAACGCACAGTTTGTGAGCGATACAGCAGAAGCAGCTATGGAAAAATGGTCTAAAGAAGGGATTAAACCAAGTGTTATCATAGTTGATCCACCAAGAAAAGGCCTAACAGAAAGCTTTATCAAAGCTAGTGTGGCCATGTCTCCAGAAAAAATCACCTACGTCTCATGCAATCCAGCAACCATGGCGCGTGACATCAAACTCTATCAAGAATTAGGCTATGAACTTAAAAAAGTACAGCCGGTGGATCTATTTCCGCAAACGCACCATATAGAATGTGTGAGTTTACTTGAAAAGAAAGCATAAATAGTGTGCGACTTGCTTTTCAGTTGGTAGGTAAGTCGCTAAAAGAATGTCAAATATAGTGATTACAGAAACCATTAATGAGTTATAAACTGCTAGCATGCTTTTTTAAAATGAGCTGATTTAAACTGATTAGAGAAAAGTTGGATTTTATGTCCAATATGTGGCAGAAAGGCTCGTGCGAAAATAGCAGAGCCGATAGTAGAAGTCTAAAACTTCCACTATCGGCTCTTTATGATTTATTAAGATGATTTTTTAGTTAATTATATAGAGGTAGAAGGAAGCAAATGAAATTGCGTTCAATGAAAGCATATACTAATTTATTCAGGTTTTGAACATAATTTTTTAGTAATTTTACAGTAAAATAAATAGTTTAAAAATAGAAATAAATATTTTTAATAAAGTGATATACTAAACTTATCATTAGATCATCTAAAGATAAATAAGCTAAATGCAGGGAGGTATAAAATGAATCAAGATAATCTGTCTTGGGAAGAGGTCTATCAGTTATGGAAAACGGCTACTTTTCATCTTGGAAGAGATTTTAATATCAAGGTGAAAAAAATAGAGTTTCCATTTACGTCTTCAGAATTTTGCATCAAAGGTTACGATTGGATTGAAATTTCTAGTTATGAGAGAAGAATTCAGTTTATAACAGAAAAACCAACAGCATTTTTGCTAAATGCAGAAAGTTTAAATAAAGGAACTCTACATACTTTAGAATTATTAGATGAATTTAAAGATAATCCTGAAATATCTGCAGCAATTTGGTTGGCTTCTTTTGCCGAAGATATTATGGCTCATTATTCGAACTGTTATTCTTTTGCATCAGCTAGAGTATTGAGTCAAATTTTACTTGTTGCAGGGTTAAAAATTAGAGAGAAAAGCTACTATTGGCACCATGCTATGAAGAAGTTACAACCAGAAATATTTTTTAGTCCTGATTTCGTCCAGAAGGCGCCCATACATGATTTAGAATTTTTTGTAGAAATGGCCACCCTTCAAGCTACTTTGACTATGAGCAAATATAAAGCTGTTTACTATGAGTCTTATGATCCTTCTGAAGTGAGAGAATGTAATGAAAAAACGAACAAATAAAACAAGTGCTCAAGATATAGTTGATTATTGGTCACTTAGGATTGATGAATCAAACCTAAGTGTGGACTGGTCAGAAGCTTCTGAAAGATGTTGGCGGTGTGCTCATAAGACTAAACTTCAGCGTTGCCACATTATCCCCCATGCAAGTGGCGGTGAGGATTCTCCGTCTAATTTAGTTTTACTTTGTAAAAGATGTCATCTTGAAAATCCCAATGTTACTGATCCAGAAATTATGTGGGACTGGTTGAAGGCTTATAAAGTAACATTTTATGATACTTTCTGGATTGTCCAGGGACTTGAGGAGTATGAAAAAATCTACGGTTACTCTTTTTTGGAAAAAGCGAAAGAACTTGGTTTAACAAACTTGGATGATTTTAAGGCAGTTCTTGCTTCAAAAATGAAAGGTAGTATCCGTCATTTTGGAGAACCCCATCTAAATAAGGCAACAGTTGCAGGTACTCTTCAAATGATTTATAAGGAATTAAATAAAGAATAAGACGTTAAAACTGATATAAGTAAATGTATTAAAAAAATAAACTTACGACAACAGATGTAACTTACAAGAAATCCAATGTATAGTGAGTGGATGGTTGATATTTTTAATAGGGATAGTCCTTTTAAGGCACAATTTTTGACTGTTACTTGTTATCCCAATTAAGTGGCTTAGATTAAGTTTTGTTCATAGTAATACTGAGAAGAATTGGCTTAAAGGTATTCATGGAGATGAAAATGAAAAGTACTGCAAAAATGTGAATCGCTTGATTCCTATAAGAAAATAAGGTAAGTGAGAAAGAGAAAGTGAAGTTTTATGTCAAAAAAAGAATCTAAAAATCAAGAAAAAAGTTATGTCTTTCTTGTTTCGAGGGAAGGAAATATTTAAGCTTTTAAATACAGGTTTTATTGATGAAAGAGTAAGCTGTATTAGAGAGTATATTGCTAATATTTACTTTTATACAAAGGACGGTCATACTATTATGATTGATGCTGGATATAATTATGATAGACTTGCGGAAAAGATGAATTGAATTAATAGATATAAAAGAAATTTTGATTACGCACCAAGATACAGATCATGTCGGAGCTATTGAAAAAGGTAGTGATGGATTATTTAGTGAATCAAAAATATATATTGGAAGAATCGAAAATGAGTATTTAGAAGGTCGCAAACGGCGTAAAGTTTTTTGGGGATTACATAAATTACCCCAAGTATATATCAGCAATGAAAAAGTCTTAATTGATGATGGTCAAGTCTTTTATATTGGGAATATTAAGATAGAAGCATTTCTTGTACCAGGGCATACTTGGGGACACCGCGTATATCTGATTGATGATACTTATTTATTTACAGGGGACACGATTTAGTTTGGAGCAGACGATGGCTATGCATTTTTAAATATTCTTGCAGAAGATAAAAAGTTGCAAATTAGCTCACTCAAAAAGCTAGAAGAAATACTTAGGAAGAGGAACCTCAAATTAAAAATTATTACAGGACATACTGGTTGGACGGATGACATAGACTTTACTTTTGCTCATACAGATGAAATTTGCAATGCATTAAGGCGAAAACCTAAAGTCCATGATCCAAAAGCACCATATGATGGCTATGATGAAATAGACGATATAGAAGAAAAAGCAACCCATGGTTTTTTGGATATGTGTTAGAAGTATATATTTGATTTATGGAGAAAAATTAAATGAGCATGTATGATTTGGGTATATAGAAAGAAAACATAATGCTTTTTATACATCCGATGCTTGTATCAGAAGATGCGATGGAAGCATGCATCCCAATATGTATATTAGGATCTGGGAAGATGATGGGCATTGCGAAAGAATGTTAAGAGAGCTAGAAACGTATACCAAAATATTACTGTCCCAGTGGGCGTAGGAATAAAAATTTAATAGTTTAAACTTATGAAGATTTAAAGCGATAGAAAAGGAAGTGGATTATGACAATTCATAAAATAGGGATAGTCAGCTTATCAAGTGGAATTATGGGTGAAGATGTTATTAAACATGAACTCACTATTGGTATTGATAGGTTAAAAGAATATGATATTGAAGTGGAGTTTTTGCCTAATGCACTGAAGGGACTTGATTATATAAAGGCTCATCCTGAAAGTAGAGCCGAAGATTTGCTAGCTGCCTTCAAAGATGATTCTATTGATATGATCTTATGTGCCATTGGTGGTGAAGATACCTATAGGTTATTACCTTATTTGTTTGAGAATAATGCCTTAAAAAATGCTGTCAAACAGAAGATTTTTCTAGGTTTTTCTGATACAACAATGAATCACTTGATGTTACATAAAGTAGGAATAAAAACTTTTTACGGTCAAGCATTCTTGCCAGATATCTGTGAGCTTTCTAATGAAATATTACCCTATACAAAGACTTATTTTGAAGAATTAATTCAAACAGGAAGAATAAAAGAAGTGCGTCCCAGCTCTGTTTGGTATCAAGAAAGAGAAGACTTTAGTGATAAAGCTGTTGGTCTTACTATGAAGAGTTACCCCAATCTTGGTTTTGAATTAATTAGAGGAAATCCTGTTTTTGAAGGACAAATATTAGGAGGTTGCTTAGAGTCCATTTATGACATTTTTGATAATTCTAGATTTGAAGACACCGTCTCTCTATGCCAGAAATATCAGCTATTTCCAAAGCTCGATAATTGGAGGCATAAGATTCTACTGCTTGAAACTAGCGAAGAAAAGCCAGGCCCAGAAGAATATAGAAAAATGATCAGGGCATTAAAGAAATTTGGAATATTTGATGTCATATCGGGGCTTTTAGTAGGAAAACCTCAGAATGAAACCTACTATGATGAATATAAGAAGATTTTATTAGAAGAAATTTCAAATAAGAGTTTATCTATCGTTTATAACCTAAATGTTGGCCATGCGACACCTAGATCTATTATTCCATTTGGAGTTGATGCCAAAGTAGATGTAACAGACCAAGTCATTAGTTTTGATTATAAGTAGGAAAAACCATTGATAGCCTGAAAATATCTGTTTTGGGGAATGCTCACAGAAAACAGTAGGTGCAAAACAGTGTCAAGTAGATCTATAAAGATAGAATCTTACTTATTTTCAAAGAAAAAATTGTCATAAACATATGAAAAGCTAAAAGAAAGTCCGGTCTGAGAAAAAGATTCTCAGGCTCTATTTTTTATTGATATTAGTCATGGTTAGGTATATAAGTTTGGCAATAAATGCTATTAAATGTGTTTAAGAACCAGTGAACCATCAGTGGAAAAAGAAATTAAGCAAGAAAGAATATAGCTTTTTGAAAGGCTAAATATCAAACTTTTTTTGAAATAACTTGATTTCGTATTATTATAATAGTATAATTTTTTTGTTTACAACTTATCATTAAAGAATAATATATTAAAAATGAGGTTTTTCCAAGTAAGAAAGGACAGGTTTATCTTTCAGAGTGAAGAAGGATATAGTATGAAGGAAGAAGTTTTGGAAAGATTTTAAAGACGTTCTCAGTTTAGATTATAATAGTATCGAACCTATCAGTGATAAAAAATCCAGCCTTTTATTTGTTCAATCTGTTTTATTAGCTCTTCTTATCATACCTGGAACAGCAGCCATAGACATGTATTTTAAGAAATATTATTTTGCTATGACAGTTGGAATACTGTTTCCCATTATTGGCTTTTACTTAATCTACAAGTGAAAACTTAAACTGTTTCATAAAGAAGCAGTGACATTTAATCAGATCCATTTAGTGGTTCATTCTTATTTATGGATTACCTTTATAGATCCTATTTTAAAACATTTCAATAAGGGTACGACGGTAAACTAGGCCTTAGTAGAAAAAGCAGTTAACAACTATCCTTTGTGCTTAAGTTTAATCACTAATGCTGTCATCCCAGCCCTACTAGAGGAACCGATTTTTAGAGGATTTTTATTAAAAGGAGTATTTCGAAATCACTATTGGTTAGGCCTTTTTGTCACGTCTCTTGGATTTGCCCTAATACACAGTCCTTCAAATATCATTGAGCTGATTTTATATGGTTATTCAGGCCTTATATTTGGCTGGTTGTACTTAAAAACTGATCGTTTGGATTGGTCATTTTATTACATTTTACCAACAATAGCCTGGCTCTTTTATTCTCAAAATGATAAGTTTCCATCAGTTAAAGCCCTAATGTCACTTTCGAAGCTTTGTTTAAAGGCCACTTGAGGTCTTCTGTGGCTAATAATCTGAGATATTCTAGTAATTGGAACTAAACTTTAAAATTGTTATATGATCAAAAAGATAAGGAGTTTCTTAATGGAAGAAAAAATCACAGCAGTGAAAAAACAATGGCGTGATAATATTATTTGGATAATAATAGCAGGGTCTCTGGTGATGTTTGGTGGGGATTTACTGGCTATGTTTGTGATACCAGAAGTTCATGAAAGTCAATCCTACTTATTTACATTGATGGCATATATGGAATTTTTACCAACCTGGGTTTCTGTTTTGATTGCGATTTTTTGTTTTGAAAAAAATCGTTATATGAAAGATACCATCATGATGAACAGTAAAGGCAATACTCTTTCCTTTTTACTTTTTGGTTTTCTTCTAGGCTTTTTACTAAATGGTCTATGTGCCTTAATAGCAGGGCTTCATGGTGATATTCAATTAAAATTTCTGTCCTTTGATTTCCTTCCTGTATTAGGTTTATTTATTGCTGTATTTGTTCAATCTTCAGCAGAAGAAGTCTTGTGTAGAGGATTTATCTATCAAAGACTCTTACATGCCAATGAAAAGCCTATTTGGGCTGTCCTACTTAATTCTTTGTTTTTTGCAGTTATTCACTTGGCAAATGATGGTATTAGTTTTTTAGCTTTCTATGATTTGCTTATGACAGGAATTTTCTTTTCCCTTGTGGTTTATTATTTTGATAGCTTATGGATGGCAATGGCGATTCATACAAGCTGGAATTTTACACAGAGCATACTCTTAGGTCTGCCAAATAGCGGAGAAAGTTTCCCCTATTCTATTTTCCAGTTAAATGCTAACAATACTCATGCCAGCTTTGCATATAATACTGCCTTTGGACTAGAAGGTACCATCTTATCTGCAGTCCTAATGACTATTTCTTGCATAGTGCTATATGTTTGGAAAAATAAAGAGAAAAAACTGCTTACCTATTAGAACTTATGTAAATTTTAAAAGAGGCTTGTTAAAGCCTCTTTTTACTATGATGGTACTTACTTTTTTACAGAAGATAAGGGTCGTCTTCCCATGAGCTTAGTGATTTTGGATCAGCTGCATTAGTGTCACGGCCTTCTGCTGGAAGGTCTCGTGCTGATTCTGGATCTGCTGGCATGGTTGGCTCTTGTAAGTCAGCATTTCGTGCGTTGTCACGGTCATTTTCTTCTCTTGTCTTGTGTTCCATTGGGGTCAAATCAATATCATCAAGCTTAAGTCCCAATGCTTTAGCAACCCCTTTACCATATTCAGGATCAGCTTGATAGCAGTGGTTTATATGGCGATACTTGATTTGAAGAGTTGAGTCGGCCATATTACGTGCCGTGTTTTCAAAGAGAACCAGTTTTTGTTCATCAGTCATGGCATTAAAGAGTTTGCCAGGTTGGGTGAAGTAGTCGTGATCATCTTCACGGAAATCATAGGCAAAGATCTGTCCTCCTTCTTGCATAGGCTCCTTCATTTCTGGGTGATCTTTCCAGTTGCCATAGGAATTTGGGGCATAGTGAAGCTCAGAGCCTAGGTTGCCATCTACGCGAACTTGTCCGTCACGATGGAAGGGATGGTAGTGTTCAACACCTCTTGGATAGTTGACTGGAATTTGATGGTGATTAACTCCTAAACGATAACGATGAGCATCTGGATAGGCCATTAGACGTGCCTGCAACATTTTGTCTGGGGAAAAACCAATACCAGGGACAATATTTGCTGGTGAGAAGGCTGCTTGTTCAACATCAGCAAAGTAATTTTCTGGATTTCTGTTTAATTCAAATTCTCCTACTTCAATCAGTGGGAAATCTTCTTTGTACCAGACTTTTGTCAGATCAAAAGGATTATAAGGCAATTGTTTAGCTTCATCCTCAGTCATCACTTGAATATACATCTTCCATTTTGGATACATTCCTTTTTCAATTGCTTCATACAAATCGCGTTGCGAAGCTTCACGGTCTTTAGCAACTACCATTTCAGCTTCTTGATCAGTATAGTTTTGAATTCCTTGTTGGGATCTGAAGAAGAATTTAACCCAGACACGTTTATTTTGAGCATTAATTAAAGAATAGGCATGTGAAGAAAAGCCATGCATATAACGAAAAGATGAAGGAATACCTCGGTCAGACATGACAATGGTGACTTGGTGCAGAGCTTCTGGTAATGAAGTCCAAAAGTCCCAGTTGGTATTGGCAGAACGCATATTGGTTCTTGGATCACGTTTCACAGCATGGTTAAGGTCAATAAAGTGTTTACCATCTCTGAAGAAAAAGACGGGTGTATTGTTACCAACCATGTCCCAGTTGCCTTCTTCAGTATAGAATTTAAGGGCAAAGCCGCGAATATCACGCTCTGTATCAGCGGCACCGCGTTCACCAGCTACTGTGGAGAAGCGGGCAAACATTTCAGTTTTTTTACCAAGTTTTGAGAAGATTTTTGCCTTGGAATACTGGCTAATATCATTGGTGACAGTGAAGGTACCAAAAGCACCAGAGCCCTTGGCATGCATACGTCGTTCAGGGATGATTTCACGATTAAATTGGGCTAGTTTTTCTTGCAACCAGACATCCTGTAACATGGCTGGCCCACGTTTACCAGCTGTCATGGTATCATTATTATCATAGACAGGTCTGCCGGCAGCAGTTGACATGCCAGGATCATTTCCAACATTTTTGTTTTGAGAACTTAGGTTTTCACCTAGACCATTTTTTTCTCTTGGATCATAGTTCATAATAGATTCCTCCTATAATTAAGCTACCATAACATTGGTTTTACCTTAAATTTTTACCCCTTCATTATAGCACTAAGTAAGCGGTTACACTAAAGAAAAGCATTGCTACTTTTAGCTCATTTCCTCTTATTACTTAGTAATGGTGGTCATAGAGCGTCTCTTAAAAGCTTTTGAAGCTTTCAGTGAAAACATAGCTTATTTTTTTAATGTCAGGCTCAGAGTATCTGCGTCAATGTCTGTCCTAGCAAGCAGGATAAGACGTGCGCAAGTCTTCTTTTCTTTGCTTTTTTTCGTTGCTATTAGTCCCTTTAAGATTTATAATGAAAAAAAGATTGACTGTGGTGAGGCTTATTATGAAAGAATTTTGGCAATATAATCCTGAAGAACTACTGGAAAAAACGAAAAGTCAAAAGGATGGCTTATCTACAGCTGAAGCTGAAAGACGTTTTAATGAACATGGAGACAATAGTTTGCATAAAGATAAGTCTCTGTCGCCTTTTTTACTCTTTATGAGACAATTGAAAAATCCTGTGACCATTATTCTTATCTTTGCTGCTCTGGTCTCTTTTTTTGTAGGGGATACCACCGAGTCAGCCATCATTATCCTTATTATTCTCCTATCAGCTTTTTTAAGTTTTCGTCAAGAATATACGGCGGATCGTTCAGTGGAGGAGCTTCTGAAATTAGTCAGTGTCTCTGTTGAGGTACGTCGTGATGGCAAAGTTCAAAAAGTCGATACAAAAAGACTAACTGTGGGAGATATTATCACGTTATCAGCAGGGGATCTGATTCCATCAGACTGTGCTCTTATTGAAGGCAATCAGCTTTTTCTAGATGAATCTACTCTAACTGGGGAAACCTTTCCTGTGGAGAAGGTTCCTGGCAAAGCTGCTGCCACAACGCCCTTGGCTGCTAGGAAAAACGCACTTTGGATGGGGACACATGTTGTGTCAGGTCAAGGCTTGGCCCTGGTTCTTAATCTTGCTAAAGACACAGAGTTTGGGAAAATCACAAGGGCTCTCAATAAAAGGAGCAAGTCCTCAGACTTTGATCTTGGAATTCAAAAGTTTGGTTTTCTTTTGGTGAGGATCACCTCCTTAATGATTGGATTTATTTTTCTTCTCAATATCCTTCTACATAAACCTGTCTTTGACTCATTTATGTTTGCTTTGGCTCTGGCTGTTGGGCTAACACCTCAAATGTTACCGGCAATTATCTCTATGAACCTGTCAAAGGGAGCAAAGAGAATGGCTGAGAAAAAGGTTATTGTTAAAAAGTTGCCAGCTGTTGAGAATTTTGGCTCCATGACCGTTCTTTGTTCTGATAAGACAGGAACCTTGACAGAAGGAGAAGTAAAGGTAGGTCAATACTTGAACTACCAAGGGCAAGTAGATTCTACAGTGGAAAGACTAGCCTATCTTAATGCCAAGCTGCAAAAAGGTTATAAGAACCCTATTGACTTAGCCATCCTGAAAAGCTCAACTATTGAGAGTGATCATGCTATTTCTCTGGGGGAAATTCCTTATTCTTTTCAAAATAAATACCTCTCTGTACTTGTTCAAAGACAGGTTGAATCTGCTTCAATCAAGGAACTTATTACAAAAGGAGCCTTTAGAGAGGTTCTGGCCTTATGTCAGGATATTAGACTAGCTGATGGAAGTTTACTTCCCATTGAATCTGTACGAGAAAATATAGATAGTGTCTTTGAAGAGCTTAGTCAGAAGGGCTAAAGAGTCCTTGCTGTGGCCGCTAAAAGATTAGAATCATCCAAAGAATTGACAGCAGAAGCTTCGACATTTTCTGGTTTTATTAGCTTGAAGGATCCCATAAAGGCAGATTTGGCAGACAACATAGCAGAGCTGAAAAAATTAGGAATTGCCTTAAAAATGATTACAGGTGATAATCACCTGATTGCTAGTAATATTGCCAATGAAATTGACTTAAAAACTAAGGAAATCCTCCTGGGACAAGAGATTGATAGCTACTCACCAAGCCAATTAGTGCAGCGCATTAGTGATGTTGACGTTTTTGCAGAAGTCAGTCCCAATCAAAAGGAAAAAATTATCAGAGCCTTTAAATCATCTGGAGAGGTTGTGGGCTACATGGGTGATGGTATCAATGACGCCCCTTCTATTAAAGCCGCTGATGTTGGTATCTCTGTTAATACTGCAGCTGATACAGCCAAGGATGCAGCCTCAATTGTACTTTTAGAACAAGACTTGAGAGTACTGATAGATGGGGTTTTAGAGGGGCGTCGTATTTTTGCCAATACTTTGAAATATATTTTTATAGCAACGTCAGCTAATTTTGGCAATATGTTTTCCATGGCTGGCGCATCCTTATTTCTACCTTTTTTGCCCCTCTTACCTCAACAAATTTTAAGCATGAATTTGTTGACTGATTTTCCTGCCTTGCAGATGTCAACTGATAGTGTGGAAAAAGAATGGATCCTACAGCCAATGACCTGGAACATGCAGTTTATTCAACGTTTTATGATTGTTTTTGGACTAGTATCCACTATTTTTGATTATCTAACCTTCTATGTTTTATTAGCGATTTTTCATAGCAATGAACTTGCTTTTCAATCAGGTTGGTTTTTAGAATCTATTTTCTCAGCTACCATTGTCATGCTGATTGTGAGAAGCAATCGCTCCATCTTTCAAAGTAGGCCCAGCAAGGCTCTGGCAATGGCAGTGGGGATAATTCTTCTGGTCGTTTTGTTTATCATCTATACACCTGTGGGACATCTGATTGGTTTGCAGCCTGTTCCTTTAGAGCAGTTGGCTCTTTTCCTGCTTTTGGTCTTTCTGTATGCTCTGACAGCCGAGCTGGTCAAGCATTATTTCTATCATTCTCAAAGCTTTATGAAAGGGAAAAGAAGCTAGCTGTTGGATCATGATATCACTAAAACAAAGAGAAAAGTTGCTAGACTTTTCTCTTTTTTAGTGCTCCGCATTTAGTTTATAAAACACTTTGTTAGCTTTTCACAAAGGAGAGTGCTACACTTTATGTAAGTGCTTACAAGTTTAAAATAGGAGAGCGAAAATGGATGTCGATTTCTTAAAAACAAGAGCTAGATATAGTTCAAACAAGGTAGCAGTTTATGATCCTTTAAAAGAGAGAAGCTGGACTTACAGCCAGTTAGAAAAAAGGGCGATTAATTTGGCCTCCTACCTTTTAAGGTATGGAATCAGTAAGGGTGATAGGGTGGCCCTTTTTTCACCAAATGATATCTCATATTATGATTTATTATTTGCTTGTACAAAGATTGGCGCAAGTCTTGTGCCTTTAAACTGGCGCCTTAAGCCAATTGAGATTAAAAAAATTATTGAAGATTGCAGTCCTAAGCTAGTTTTTTATGCTAGCCATCATAAGGATCGCTTGGAAAATATTTTTACAGAGAGTCAAATGATTGATGTTGATTCAAGAGAATATGATCTTATTTGTGAAAGAGAAGTCAGCTCTGCTATTCCCCATATTAAGGTTGATAAGTATAGCCCAGCTTTTATCATGTACACCAGTGGATCAACAGGTATGCCAAAGGGAGTTATGATTTCCCATAATGGCATGATCCAGAATGCTTTGAATGGTATTGCTAGTTGGAACTTTAAGGATACGGATTCTACCCTGGTTAGTGCTCCCATGTTTCACATAGCGGCTTTTTGTGGTCTGGCCATTCCTTTTATATTGCATGGAGCCAGTGTTGTTATTGAGAGATACTTTAATCCTCGTGAGGCCATCCAGTTAATTGAAGACTATCAGGTGACCCATCTTTTTATGGTACCAACCATGTATTATACACTTGTGACTCATGAAAGTTTCAATGCCAAAGCTTTCTCCTCTGTCCAAACAATGATTTCTGGAGGAGCACCGGCTTCTGATTATGTACAAGAAGTATTTTCCCAGTATGGCCATACCATTATCAATTCTTATGGTCTGACTGAGGTGGGTCCCAACAATTTTAGAATCCTGCCAGAAGAGGTAGCCGCTCACCCTAAAAGTATTGGGAAGCCCATCATGTTTGTTGGAGCAAGGATTGTTGATTCAGAATTTCAAGATGTCAAGCAAGGAGAGGTTGGAGAGTTACTGCTTTCCGGTCAACAAGTTTGTCAGGGCTACTGGGAAAATTCTGCAGAAACAGAAAAAGCCTTCCACGGTAAGTATTTTTGCACGGGGGATCTGGCAAGGCAGGATGAGGACGGCTTTTACTATATTGTTAATAGGAAAAAAGAATTAATTATTACTGGTGGTGAGAATGTCTTGCCTTCTGAGGTGGAGTCTGTCTTAAATAACCATCCTCTTATCAAAGAATCTGTTGTCTTGGGCTATGATAATCCTGAATTTGGTGAGTCTGTTGGTGCCATCTTACTATTGGAAGCTGATTTTGAAGATTATGCCATCCATTTAAACCGTTATTGCCTTGAACATTTAGCAGGTTATAAGGTGCCAAAGGCTTATATTGTCCTAGATGACTTTCCAAGGAATGCCATTGGTAAAATAGATAAAATGCAGTTGAAAAAAATGTTAAATGATGCTGTTCTGACTGAAAAAGTGAGGTTCTAAACCCTTATTTTATAGGGAAAGCACTCTTAATAAATATAGTTTTAAGTTTCAAAGCTATTAAGGGAGCTATTAGACTGATTAATACTTCTTATAAAAAAGCTTAATTTGTAAATTATAAAGTGGTGAACTATAATCTAATTGTAAGCGCTTAATAAATAAGCAGAGTCAATTTCTAAACAAAGAAAAGGAGACAGATTATGTCCACAAAAGAAGAAATGCTTAAAGAACTTTATCCAGAAGATATTATGGGCTTCTCACAAGAATTAACTGAAGGTGAAGTTAAAAAGCTTTCACAAATTCGTGAATTACTTGAAACAAAATACCGTTCAGTAGTCAACGACTGTTGGATGAATGCTCAAGTTCCAGATGGTTTTTTCAAAGACATGGGTAGAATGAACTACTTAAATGATCCTTTACTTTTTGAAGGACGTCCAGGAGCTAAACGTCTTAGTGAAATGTACTTCGCCTTTATGTGTTATGAGTTATCACGTTTTGATATTTCAATGAATACCTTTATTGGAGTTCATATTGGTCTAGGACATAATACCTTCCTCTTTGGTGGTAGTGAAGAACAGGTCAAATACTATGTTCCAAAATTACAATCGCATGAATTAATGACTTGTTTTGCTCTAACTGAGCCTGAACATGGTTCCGATGTTGCAGGTGGGCTAGCAACATCGGCTAAATTTGATGGTGAAAACTGGATTATCAATGGTGAAAAACGTTGGATTGGTGGCGGAGCTGTAGCTGATGTGATTCCTGTCTTTGCCCGTGATGTTGATACTGACCAAGTTAAATGCTTCATTGTTGAAAAAGGACAAGAAGGTTTCACAGCGGATGTTATTGAAAATAAGATTGCTTTACGTATCGTTCCAAATGCCAACCTCCATCTAAAAGATGTTAAGGTTCCTGAATCAAGACGTCTTCAAAGGATTAATGGTTTCAAAGATGTAGCCAAGATTCTTTACTCAACTCGTGCAGGTGTTGCAGCTATGGCCGCTGGGGGGATGAGTGGTGCTTTGCAAGCTACCCTAAAATATGTTACTGGTCGTAAACAATTCGGCAAGGAAATTTCAAATTATCAATTAATTCAAGAAAAGCTAGCAATGATGCAAGCAAATACCATGTCTGGCTTAGCCTATTCAACACAATTAGCCCGTATGCAAGAATCTGGACAGTACAGCGAAATTGCAACGTCAATGGCTAAAATGTTTAATGCTCTTCGCCTGCGTGAAACAGTGGCTATGGGTCGTGGTATCTGTGGTGGTAATGGTATAACAGTGGATCATGATATTGCTCGTTTCTTCTGTGATGCTGAAGCTATTTACACCTATGAGGGCACTCATGAGATCAATGCATTAGTAATTGGACGTGCTTTGACTGGTAAACAAGCCTTTATTTAAAAGAACTTGGACAAAAAAGTAAAGTTTGGGGTCAGCTGATTCCAACTTTACTTTTATGGAGAAAAAATATAGGAGTAGCCAATGACTGACAAGCAAGAATACACCCAAAAACTAGTAGCAATGGAGGAAGCCGTAAGCTTAATCCAATCTAATGATCGCATTATTGTAAGTCCCGCAGCCCAGATGCCCTTAGAATTTTTGACACTCTTAGCAAAGAGATACGAAGAATTAGAAAACGTCAATGTTATTTCCTCCTTTCCTTTAGCACCCTTGGCTTTTCTTATGGATCCCAAGGTAGCTGAGAAGATCCATTTTACAGGCTTTTTCATGGGACCTGTAGATCGCAAAGTTTATCCCCTTGGTTATGAATCCATGATGTCAGTTAACTTTTCTAATATAGGAAAAGCTATTAAAGATGTTATTAAGCCTAATGTTTTTGTGACAACTGTTTCACCAATGGATGAAGAGGGCTACTTTAACTTTGGACCCATGGGGACATCACTTGGTCGTGAATCCACAGAAAATGCCAGCAAGGTTATCGTTCAAGTCTCAGATAAGATACCTAGAGTTCATGGCAAAAACACGCGCATTCATATCTCAGAAATTGATTATATTATTGAAAAAGAATATGAAATGATGCCCCTACCTGAACCAAAACCTAGAGGGGTTGACCAAGAAATAGCCAACTTAATTGTTCCCAAAATCAAGGATGGTTCGACCATTCAGATTGGCTTTGGAGGGCTTTCTGGAGCTGTTTCTTATGGCCTCAAAGATAAGAAAGATCTTTGTGTTCACACAGAAATGATTACAGAATCAATGAAGTATCTGGCTGAAGTTGGAGCTATTACTGGTAAGATCAAGGGAGGATTTGCCTTTGGTTCCAATGAACTCTATGAGTGGACAGGTGATAATAAACAGGTTGAAGTTGATTTGGTTTCAAACGTAAACCAGGCCTTTGAAGTGGCAAAATATGATGATTTTGTTTCCATCAATGCTTGTTTGATGGTTGATCTGACTGGACAGGTTGTCTCTGAAGGTTCAGGTCATCGGATTGTCAGTTCTGTTGGTGGAGCTAGTGATTTTGTTCGTGGAGCAGGAGCTTCAAAGGGAGGACAAAGCTTTATCTGTGTGGCTTCCACCCGTGTTGATGAAACAAAGGGAAAGGTTTATTCCAATATCGTGACAGGCTTTGAACTAGGAACACCTATCTCAGTTCCACGAGCTGATGTTATGTATATTGTTACTGAGTATGGTATTGCTGACCTATACAATAAGACTATGGAAGAGCGTGCTCTGGCCTTAATTGCAGTTGCACATCCTGATTTTCGACAAGCCTTAAAAGAAGAAGCAGAAAAAACAGGTATCTTACGTAAATTCCATGATAAATTTCACAATTAAAGGGAGGAAAAAGAATGACAATTACTAAAGCAAGTATCTTAGGTGCTGGCGTTATGGGCAGCCAAATTGCTGCCTTGCTAGTCAATGCAGGTGTAGAAGTTGAATTATTAGATATTGTTATTGATGAAAATGATAAAAACAAATTATCTAAGGGAGCGTATGAACGGATCACTCATCCTAAAAAAGGGATGCTCTACGACCCTTCCTTTGCTTCAAACCTAACCTACAGTAACTTTACCGATGCCTTTTCAAAAGACAGTGATTCTGATCTCTTTATTGAAGCAGTGGCCGAAAAAGTTGATATCAAACACCATTTATGGACTGAAGTGGCTAAAATTGCTAAAAAGGATGCTATCTTAGCGACCAATACTTCAGGTATTCCTATTGAAGTTATTGCTAAAGCTCTTGATCCAGAAAGTCGCAAACGTTTTATTGGTATGCATTTCTTTAACCCACCACGTTTTATGAAATTGGTCGAATTAATTCCTAATAGTCAAACTTCACAAGAGACTATTGATCGGATCAGTGAATTTTCAGTGACTAAACTGGGTAAAGGAATTGTAGAAGCCAATGATGTCAGTGGCTTTATCGCCAACCGTATCGGAACCTATTCTTCAATGGATATTATGCGCCGAGCTGAGAAAGCAGGACTTTCTATCCAAGAAGTTGATGCCTTGACTGGTCAGTATATTGGCCGTCCTAAAATGGGAACCTTTAAGTTGGGGGATATGGTTGGATTAGACATTGCCTATAATGTTACCAAAGGCATGATGCAAGATCCAGAAGAAAAGGCATTCTTTTCAGTGCCAGCTATGCTTGAAAAAATGATTCAAGCTGGTTATCTGGGTAATAAAACAAAACAAGGTTCTTACAAAAAAGAAGGGTCTAAGCGTTTTGTCATAGATCCAGAAACAATGGAATATAAACCACTGGAAAAGGTTAAGCTACCCATTCAAAAAGAACTTGGCCGTAGTTTGAAAAAGAATCTGCAGGTTATCTTCAATTCCAAAGAAAAAGAAGGCATATTCCTCTGGGAAACCCTACGAAATGTCATGTATTATTCAGCCTTGAATGTGCCTAAGGCGGCCAATGACTTTAAAAATATTGACCGAGCACTGGTTTGGGGCTACAACTGGAAATTGGGACCTTTTCAATTATGGGATTTGATGGGATTTGAACAAGTCAAGGAACGCATGAAAGCAGAACTTGGTCAATTGCCAGAATGGATCGAAGCTAAAAAAGATTCATTCTATAAGGCAGGAGAAAGCATCAATTATATACAGCCTATTGAAAGCCAGCTTGAAAAAGAAATCTGGAATAAGGATGATAGCAATCTTTCAGTAGTCAATGGCAATCAGTTGTTGTTGAAGATGCAAACTCCAGCTAATTCTATAACTCCTGGCTTCTCACAAAATTTGGCTGAGGCTGTGCAGGTCCTTGAAAAAGGAGACTATTCCAGCATGGTTCTCTATTCCAATGGTGCAAACTTCTGCGTGGGTGCAAACTTAATGGGAATGCGTCAAGCCATTGAAGCTGGTCAAATTAATGAAGCAATCGCTCCCGGAGTAGATCTTTTACATGATGCGATCAAACGTGTTCGTTATGCTAAAAAGCCAATTGTAACAGCAGCTCAGGGTCGTGCTCTTGGAGGCGGTGCAGAATTACTTCTTGCTTCTCCATATGTGGTTGCTGCTGCTGAAACTTATATGGGACTTGTTGAAGTTGGAGTGGGACTGATCCCTTCAGGTGGTGGACTTGCAGAATTGACAGAACGTATTCTGAAAGTTGATGAAACACCAGCCAACAGATTTGCTCGCCTGGCTAAATTGGTTCAAGCAGTGTCCACTGCCTTTGTCTCTATGAATGCTTATCAGGCTAAGGATGCTGGTTTCCTCCGTGATACAGATGTCATTGTTCAAAATGAGGAAATCCGTGTCTATGCTGCCTTAGAACTAGCTAAATTCTACTCACAATATGGTTATCAATCTGCCAAGAAATATACTTACCTAGCTCCAGGTCGTGATTTTAAAGCTATTGTTGAATCCAATCTTGATGCTATGCGCCTAGGTCACTTCATTAGTGACTATGATATGGAAGTTGGTATGGCTGTAGCTGATGTCGTAGCTGGTAGTGATCTACCTCGCAATACCTACATTAACCATGACTACCTACTGGGCTTAGAAAAGAAAAACTTCTTAAAACTTAGTGGCAATCAAAAGACATATGAACGTATCACACATATGCTAGAAACCAAACGACCATTACGTAACTAGCCAAGTATTGAAAGAATTGAGTGAATAGAAGGAGAAGATAATATGCATGAAGCTTATATAGTTGCTTACGGACGTTCCGCAATTGGTAAAGGTAATGCCAAAGGTGCCTATGCCCACAGCCGTCCTGACGATGTAGCAGCAGAAGTTCTCAAAGGAGTTATTGATCGCGTAGAAGGAGATTTTGACCCTAAATACATTGAAGATGTTATTGTGGGTTGTTCTTTCCCAGAAGCTATCCAAGGGATCAACTTTGCACGGACAATCGCATTGCGGGCAGGACTGCCTGTGTCAGTAGCAGGACAAACAGTCAATCGTTTTTGTTCATCAGGTTTACAAACTATAGCTACCGCAGCAAATGCCATTCTTGCTGGACAAGCCAAATGTATGGTGGCAGGTGGTGTTGAATTTATGTCTGCAGTACCAATGGGAGGCGGCGAACCCACTGTTAACCCAAGCCTTCAAAAAGAAGACATGGGGGCTTCTTATCCAATGGGATTAACTGCCGAAAATGTTGCCGAAAAATATCATATTAGCCGCGCCGATCAAGATGCCTTTGGGGCAGCTAGTCACCAAAAGGCTTACCAGGCACAAAGCAGCGGCAAATTCGAAAAAGAAATTGTCCCTGTGGAAATCGAGCAGATTAAATATACAGCAAAAGGTCCAGAAGTAATCAAGGAAGTCTTCAAAACAGACCAGGGCATTCGTCCAGAGTCTACTCCAGAATCCTTAGGACAACTAAGGACAGTATTTAAAGCAGATGGTACTGTGACAGCAGCCACCTCATCACAGATTTCAGATGGGGCAGCCTTTGTCATCCTCATGTCTAAAGAAATGATGGAAGAGCTAAATATTAAACCAATAGCTCGCTTTGTCGGCTTTAAAGCAGTAGGAGTGGATCCCAAAGTGATGGGAATTGGACCAGCCTATGCTATTTCAGAAGTGCTTGAAGAGGCCAATTTGAAACTGGAAGATATTGATTTAATAGAATTAAATGAAGCCTTTGCTGCACAAGCATTAGCTTCAGCCAGGGAATTGAATCTTAACTTGGACATTACCAATGTTAATGGCGGAGCTATAGCACTAGGACACCCTCTGGGAGCCACAGGTGCAATCCTAACCTCTCGGCTCCTTTCTGAGATGAGTAAGCGTCCACAGACTAAGTATGGTCTAGTTTCCATGTGTATTGGTGTTGGCATGGGAGCAGCTGGAATCTTCGAATATGTAGGAGACCGTTGATTACTTTGGTAGTAATTCTTTTTAGAAGAAATGTTTGCTCAACATATATAAAGAGGATCTTGTTCTTGATAAAAGGAACAGGGCCTTTTTTAAAGCCTTTTTTTCTTGCTGTACCCCCTTCTTTTAATTATAATGATGATAACAAAGGATTAGGAAAAGTGAAGGGGGAAAAGATGAAATTAGATATAGCACAAATGAATTATTTGATTGCCATTGTAGATGCGGACTTTAACCTGTCGGTGGCAGCCAAACAAATTTATGTGACCCAGTCAACCTTGAGTCAATTCATCTCCAATTTTGAAAGGTCTGAAAATGTGAAACTCTTTAACCGCAAAAATGGAAGGTTGATCAGTCTAACTCCCATCGGAAAACGAATGTATTCAGAAGTCCTAGACATCATTAAAAAATTTGATCATTTAGGAAATGTCATTGAACGTGAAGGTCAAAAACGTCGAGGAATGATACGTATTGGCATCCCTTCGACCGCTCTAAGAATACTCTTTACCCGTTTTTTCCCTAATTTTCTCATGCAAAATCCAGATGTTCAAATTGAAATTGTTGAAGAAGATAATAAAAGGTTAAGGGAAATGCTTATTGATAATGATCTTCATTTTGCCATTTTAGAAGCTCCTACCTATCTTGATGATAAAAAATTTGAGCAACACCTAGTCTTATTATCTGAAATAGCAGCCTTTATGCGGCCAGAAAGTCCACTTGCTAAAAAACAAATACTTTCCTGGTCAGACTTAGACAATCAATTCATCACTTTACTTAATGAAGGTTTTGCCTCTAATAGCCTGATCATGAATAAATTAGAAAAAGAAAAATCGGATGCTAAATTGCTAATGACCTCTTCTAGCTGGGATTATTTGGTAGAGTCAAGTGCTATAAATGACGTGATTGCCTTGTTACCAACAGCCCGCTTTCATCGTTACTTAGATCGTCTTAATTATATTGGTGTTGTGGAAAAACGTTTCGATGATCCCATCCCTTATAAGCCTATTTTTTGTCGACCTCTGAAGAAAAAATATTCTACTATAGAAAATTACGTTTTTGAAACGATCTTAAAGGGCTTTTATAAATTTACAAACAATAATGAGAAATAGCAATGACCTAAGCAGCTTAGCTATTATTAGTCAACTTAGTCAACAAAAAGTCAATTTTATAGTATAATGTCTTTTGTAATTAAAAAATCTGTTAATATAGAGGAACTCACATGAAAGACTTTAAGACAAAAGAACTAAGAATTTTTGAAAATTATAAAACAGAAAAAATAGACTATGGTCACATTATTGTCAGCACAGAGGTTGTTGATTCTTCCTTAAACTATCATCAAACGGCCCATGGTGGCTACCTATTTGCCCTTAGTGATCAGGTTTCAGGTGGCGTATGTGTCACAACAGGGGTTGATGCAGTGACCCAACAATCAAATATTAACTACCTTGGTGCTGGACGACTGGGAGATACCCTCACTATTGAAGGAAAATGCATCCATGATGGCAGAAAGACAAAGGTCAACGAGGTTGTTATTCGTAACCAAAAAAATCAAGTCTTAACCAAGGCAAGCTTTACCATGTTTGTAACAGGAAAACGTGAAAATTAAGAAGAGCAGTCTATTCTAAAGTAGATTGCTTTTTCTAATCTTTAAAAGAGACAGAAATGGCAAATCGTGATAAACTAGTTATTAAGAATGATTATAAATAAACACTTAATGATGAAGAAGAAAGAAGATAAAAATGTCCATATTAAGCTTTAAGAAGGTTAGCTTTAGAGTTGCTGACAAGGAAATAATTAAAGACCTTACTTTTCAAGTAGAGCAAGGGGATTTTATTTCAATCATTGGTCCTTCAGGTGGTGGTAAAAGTACCATATTAAAATTAGCCAGTTTTTTAATTAGTCCAAGCCAGGGTGAAATTAGCTACTTAGATAAAGACCTTAAACAACTGGATCCCGTTGAACTGAGAAAAACGATTTCTTATTGCTTTCAAATGCCACAACTCTTTGGAAAAAGAGTACAAGAAAATATTGACTTTCCCTACAGCATTAGAAATGAAAAATATGATCATAATAGGGTAGAAGAATTGTTTAAACTCTTTAAAATGGATACGGCCCTTCTAGATTATGATGTCAAAAAACTCTCAGGTGGTGAAAAACAAAGAATAGCACTGATCAGACAGCTCTTATTTGAACCTAAAATTTTGCTTCTTGATGAAGTCACCTCGGCACTTGATGTCAAGAATAAAGAGATCGTTGAAGATGTTATCAAAGCCTTACATGATAAGGGAATCACCATTTTATGGATAACCCATGATAGGAGTCAAAGTCACAAATTTGCTAACAAAGTAATGACAATCGTTGATGGTCAGCTAGAATCAATGGAGGAAATCTAAAATGAATGGTGCAAATCATATTTCGGTAATGTCTTTACTCCTTGCTTCCTCTTTAGTTCTCATTACCCTTTTCTTTTCCTATTGGCAAAAATTGAAATTGGAAGCAGACATCCTCATAAGTGCCATTAGAGCTGTTATTCAACTCTTGTTGGTAGGTTTTGTTTTGGACTATGTCTTTGGCTATAAGAATCCCATCTTCACAGCCTTTTTATTATTATTTATGATAATCAATGCAGCCTACAATGCTTCAAAAAGAGGGAAGGGCATCAAAAATAGTTTCCTAATTTCTTTTTCAGCTATAGCGCTTGGTAGCTTCATTACCCTGTCAGTTCTTATTTTTTCAGGAATATTAGACTTTGTTCCTAATCAAATGATACCTGTTGGTGGAATGATTATTAGCAATTCCATGGTAGCTATTGGACTTTGTTACAAGCAACTTTTAACAGAATTTCATGATAAGCAAGAAGAAGTTGAAACCAAACTGGCTTTGGGTTCTGATGTTCTATCAGCTTCCATAGATATTTTGAGAGAAGTGATCAAAACAGGCATGGTTCCAACTATTGATTCAGCAAAAACCTTGGGTATTGTTTCCTTACCTGGAATGATGACAGGACTTATTTTGGCAGGAACCTCTCCAATTCAAGCTGTAAAATATCAAATGGTGGTGACCTTTATGCTCTTATCAACCACGTCAATAGCCTCTTTTGTAGCAACCTACCTTTCTTATCGCAGCTTTTTCAACCCTCAGAAACAGCTGGTCCTTAGAAATCATTAAAAAACAGAAGCGGAATGCTTCTGTTAAACTTTTTCTTTTGATATTTTTTATTTACGATATAATTTGTTGTGCTGATAGATAGGATCAAAGGTGACATTAACCCCTAACTTACGCAAGACATTTTTATCTTCGTCTGTTAGTGTCACTGTAGAATGAGCTTCGCTACCTTTAAGATTGCCTAGTTGCTTCATGGCCAGATCAGCTTCAGGCTTGTTCATAGCAGTGATGGCTAAGGCAATCAGGATTTCATTTGAATGAAGACGAGGGTTCTGACTTCCCAAATGATTCACTTTAAGTCCCTGTATAGGCTTAACATATTCTGGTTCAATTAAATGCGTTTCTTTATCAATCTTAGCTAAGGTTTTAATGGCATTGATGACAACAGCAGCAGTAGGACCAAATAAATCAGAGGTTTTACCTGTAACGACACGACCATCTGGTAATTGGAGAGCCAGTGCTGGTTGGCCAGTTGCTTCTGCTTTGTTACGAGCAACCACGGTCACTTGGCGATCTTCTGGTGAGACCCCGATATCATTCATGAGAAGTTCAATTTTTTTAATAGCTGATTCTGAAACACGTTCAGCTTTGAAATCAACTAAGGTCTGGTAGTAACGTCGAATGATTTCCTCTTTTGAAGCTTCAATAGCCGCTTCTTCATCAATAATGGAATAACCAACCATATTAACACCCATATCAGTTGGTGAAGCATATGGTGATTTGCTCAAGATACGTTCAAATGTTCTATTTAAAACTGGAAAAACTTCAATATCACGGTTGTAGTTAACAGCAGTTTTACCATAGGTTTCTAAGTGGAAAGGATCAAGCATGTTGACATCGTCTAAATCGGCAGTAGCTGCTTCATAAGCGAGATTAACAGGATGGTGTAGAGGGAGGTTCCAGACTGGGAAGGTTTCAAATTTGGCATAACCTGATTTAACCCCATTTATTTGATCATGATACATTTGAGACATACAAGTTGCTAGCTTACCAGAACCAGGACCAGGAGCAGTGACCACAATTAAATTACGACTGGTCTTGATATAGTTGTTTTTGCCCATGCCTTCAGGTGAAATAATATGGTCAATATCAGCAGGATAGCCCTTTATTCTGTAATGTAAATAAGAGGCAATATCATTTTTTTCAAGTTGTTTACGAAAGGCATCGGCTGCTGGTTGATTGTTGTACTGTGTAATAACCACAGAACCAACGTAAATACCCAAAGAATTAAATTTATCAATTAAGCGAAAGACCTCTTGATCATAAGAAATCCCCAAATCGCCTCTGGCTTTTGAGTGTTCTATATTGTTGGCACTGATGGCAATGACAATTTCTACCTGATCTTTTAACTCTTTTAAAAGTTTGATTTTGTTATCAGGTTCATAACCCGGTAAAACACGTGCAGCATGATTATCTTCAAGCATTTTACCACCGAACTCCATGTAGAGTTTTCCGTCGAATTGACCAATTCTTTCTAAGATATGATCTCTTTGCAGATTAAGATACTTATCTGAATCAAAAGCAGTTTTTTTCATTAATTTTCTCCTCTGCTTAGCATTATAACAAAGAAAAGTAGATAAGTGAAAAGTTTTTTAGGCTTTGTCTTCTCTTTTTAATGATGTGTTTTGAAGGGTTAATTCCTGCCATCCCTTGAAGTTTGGAAGTAGGTTCAAGCAGAGCTTTGTCCTTATTTATCCTAAGCTTTGTATTGACAATTAGGAGATACTATCATATACTATTTACAATTAAATACAACTTTAAAGATGTTCCGTGAGACATAAAAGTTAAAAGTAGAGAATAACTGCTCAGGTTATGCTCTCATTTACTGTAGACTAAAAATGACTCCGGATCACTGCTGGAGTTTTTTCTTGCGCTTAAAGAAGTTTTGATTAATTAAGGTAGTCAGAGAGCTACTATTAAAAGGAGAAATATGATGTCAACCTTGTCCCTCGACAAAAACAACAGGCGCGCCCTTATAGCTGCTATTGTAGCTTCAGGAACAGATGACCTTAATGTGATGTTTCTAGCATTTTCCATGTCATCTATCATTTCAGAACTAGGTATTACTGGTAGTCAGGGTGGTTGGATAGCAACCATCACAAACCTAGGCATGCTAGCAGGAGGGCTGATTTTTGGTCTCCTTGCAGATAGACACCACAAATTTAAAGTCTTTAAATGGACCATCTTGATTTTTTCCCTTGCAACTGGCTTAATTTACTTTACCAAAAGTATTTCTTATCTTTATCTCTTACGATTTATAGCAGGGATCGGCGTAGGTGGAGAATACGGTGTGGCCATAGCCATCATGGCGGGGATTGTTCCAGCAGACAAGATGGGACGTATTTCCTCTTTTAATGGCATAGCAGGACAAGTTGGTTCGATCAGCTCAGCTCTTTTAGCTGGTTGGTTAGCACCGACTTTGGGCTGGCGCGGACTATTTCTTTTTGGTCTGCTACCAATCCTATTAGTGATTTGGATGCTATTTGCCATTGATGACCATAAGATATGGGATAGAGGCAGTGAAGAAAGCAGTCAGCCTGTCAAAATCAATGAACTCTTCAAAAGCCCAGCACTAACAGCCCAGACACTAGCTTTAATGGTCATGACAACGGTTCAAATTGCTGGCTATTTTGGTATGATGAATTGGCTGCCAACTATTATACAGACCAGTCTGAATATTTCTGTCAAAGATTCCTCTTTGTGGATGATCTCAACCATCTTAGGCATGTGCTTAGGCATGCTACTCTTTGGTCATATTCTAGATAAATATGGACCACGCTTAGTCTATTCAGTCTTTCTCTTATCTTCATCAGTCTGTGTTTATCTCTTCCAGTTTGCTAATTCTATGTATGCTATGCTTATTGGCGGAGCCATTGTGGGATTTTTTGTCAATGGCATGTTTGCTGGCTATGGCGCCATGATAACCAGGCTCTATCCCCATCATATCCGTTCAACAGCTAATAACGTCATTTTAAATGTTGGACGAGCTCTTGGAGGATTCTCTTCAGTTATTATCGGAAAAATTCTTGATAATTTAGGTGTCTCTACAGTTATGGTGTTTTTAGCATCTTTATATTTTATTAGTTTTGTAGCTATGTGGACAATAAAGAATTTAAAAGCAGAGCCTTATCAGGAACTGATCAAATTATAAAAAAGGACAGCTTATGACCTATTATTGTTGTATGGCAAACAAAGAACAAATGCTTGTAAAATGGCAAGAAGAAATTTCTAGGCATCCTCATGACCCTAATTGGGTAAGATGGAAAGACGAGTCTCTTGATGCTTTTGAAAAGGGACAAAGACAGTCTTACTATGATATATTGAATGGAACAATTATTACAGAACCTACAGCTGTTTTTAGTCCAAAAGGAATTCAAAATGCCCAAGATCTGATTGATCAAAAGAAAGCTTATCTAATGGCATTTCGGACAATTCCAGAGGAAGAAGGAAAGGGTTATTTTTCGACATTAGTTCAATTTATGTTAGATGATTTAAAAGCCAGAGGCCATACTTCAGTTAGTTTAGGAGTAGAACCTTCAGAAATTAGGAATAAAACCATATACCAAAAATGGGGTTTTACACGCTTAATTAAGACAGGTATGGAATACTATCACCCTAGTGACAAGATTGGTATAGAGGTCGAATATTATGAAACAGACCTAATTTAATAGTTAAGAAAATTAAAAAACTAGCTCAGTAATACCTACATTAAAAGGATGCTTGAGCTAGTTTTTTTATTGTTATTTTTAAAGTTTGTTCATAAAAGTTTCGCTATCAACTCTGACTCGGCTATGGCAAGCTTTTCCAATGAGTTTATCGCCAACAAAGGCTTCCATGCGAAAATCGTACTTTCGTCCCTCTTCTTTTAGGGATGTAATGACAATGGTAACAGCTTGTCCAATTCTTGAAGCAGCAAGATGTTGAACAGCCATTTCACTTCCTACTGTGCTAAGACCAGATTCTAGCTCTGCCTGGATGAAGAGAAAAGCAGCATTTTCCATAAAACTTACCAGAGCTGGGGTAGCTAATACTTCTAAACCACCAGAGCCCATAGCTTGAGCTGAATGTTTTTCTTTTGTTTCATAAATCTGTGAATAGATGGACATACAAGACCTCCTTTTTGCCTATTATTATAATATATTAAGGGCTTACAGTCTCAAATAAACTGTAGATATGCTATACTGTTAACACGAATATATCAGAGAAAAAGGAAGAAAGATGAGATTGGATAAATTTTTGGTTGAGGCTGGCTTAGGCAGTCGCAATCAGGTAAAGACTCTACTTAAGAAAAAAGCCATTAGCATAAATGGCAAGATAGAAAGCTCCCCCAAAGTACATATCAAGGAAAATGAAGACCAGATTTGCTACAATGGTGAGCAAATACATTATGAAAAGTTTTTATATTATATGCTCAATAAGCCTAAGGGTGTTCTGTCAGCAAGGGAAGATAAAAGCCAAAAGACTGTACTGGATTTGCTAGATGAAAAAGCCTTTCAAAAGTCAGTCTTCCCAGTTGGTCGCCTAGATAAGGATACCCACGGCTTATTGCTTTTAACCAACAATGGTGATCTGGCTCACAGGCTCTTGTCACCCAAGAAACATGTTGAAAAAGAATACATGGCTCTTGTATCAGGAATAATGACAGCTGAGGATGCTAAGGCATTTACGGAAGGGATTGTTTTAAAAGATTTTACCTGTCAAGCTGCCAAATTGGAAATTCTAGAAGTCCACAAAGAAGACAATTTGTCTAAGGTTAAAATTACCCTAAAAGAAGGCAAGTACCATCAAGTCAAACGTATGGTCAAGGCTTGTGGGAAAGAAGTGATTGATTTACAACGCATCAGTATGGGACCGCTAGAATTGGATTCAAATCTAGAAAAAGGTCAATACCGTCCTCTAACAGAAGCAGAGCTGCTTTCATTATCAACTTATTGTGACCATCTTTAGAAGCATTCAGTGACATGTTTTAAAAAGCCCTCTTGACTATAGTCAAGAGGGCTCTTTGAGGTGATTGTTACAACCATTTTTTAGATTTAAAATAGAGTATGGAACTTGTAAATAAGAGGATGGCTACAATTATAATAAGGGGATAGCCCCAAGGACTTGAGAGTTCAGGCATGTATTTAAAGTTCATGCCATACCAGCCAACTAAAATAGTCAAAGGCATACAAGATGCTGTTATGACTGTAAGGACTGCCATGATCTTATTTTGTTTCATTTCTAATTGAGCATTTGATAAATCTCTTATCTGAACAATTGTCTCACGTAGGGTCAAAACCATAGATTGCAGCCTTGAAACTCTGGAAGCAAAAAGGTGGAAGAAGCGCAACTGTTCTTCAGCAAAAAAATCATTTTCATTTTCATAAAATTCCTGACTCAAATCGATTAGTTGACTATAGTGTACATTCAATTTTGTCAGTTTTCTTCTAAAGAGAATAAGGTCATAGTTATGGTTTTGATTGGAAGCACTAATAATGTTTTCTTCAATGAGATTAATATCTCGATCAATTTTTTCTAGAAGGACTAAATCCTCTTTGATGATATTTTCTAAAAAGTCATAGATAAAGCGTTCCAAGGATGGGTATTTCCATTTCTTGGTTTTTTGAATCTTTTTGATTTGATCTTGAACATAGTCATGTTCGTCTATAAAAATAATAGCCCGTTCATCTAAAACGAAGGAAAAATCATGAGCTTGGCCCAATAAATTGTCTCTTTTAGGGATTTTAAAGGTGCCTGTCAAGGAATCTAGATTGACCTCAGCCTTAGTCGAATTAGCTGAGTGGATATTAAAATCCATATCAATGCCCATGTGCACTTGATCTTGCACATTGATCCATTCTTCAGGTTTTAGAACTGCTACAAAAGGAATCTTTTGCTCCTTGAGACAGTCTTCAAAGGTGCTTATTTTTAATTTTTCTAATATTTGATAGTACATAAGCCTATTATATGCCCAATAAAGAAAAAAAGCCAGATTTATCTGACTTTTCTTAGATTGCCCACTCTCCACTGCGGAAAATAGGAATAACTTGTCCATCTTTGGTAATACCATCAATATCCATCTTTTCAGAGCCAATCATAAAGTCCACATGGACATTTGAGCGGTTTAAACCAGCAGCTTTAAGCTCATCATTTGACATTTCTGTACCCCCTTTAATGCTAAAAGCATAGGCAGCACCAATTGCTAAGTGATTAGAAGCATTTTCGTCAAACAAGGTATTGAAAAAGGTTAATCCTGATAAGGAGATGGGTGTCTTATGAGGAACAAGAGCGACCTCACCAAGGGCGCGTGCTCCATCATTTTCTTGAACCAAACGTTTGATGGTTTCTTCACCTTTTTTAGCAGTGACATCAACAATTTGCCCATCTTTAAAGGTAAAGGTCATGTCTTCAATTACAACTCCAGCATAGGATAATGGTTTTGTAGAAGAAACATAGCCATCAGCTCTGCGATAGTCAGGTGCAGAAAAGACCTCTTCGGTTGGCATATTGGCAATAAAGACTTCGCCTTGAGCATTTGTACTTCCTGCAGCTTCCCATAGGTGATTTTCAGGCATACCAAGGGTTAGGTCTGTCCCCGGAGCCATATAATGAAGGGCATCAAATTGATAGTCATTTAGTAAGTTTGCTTTTTCTTCCAGACGTTCCTGATGCTTATTCCAGGCCTCAATAGGATCAGCTTCGTAGATTCGATTCATCTTAAAAATAGCATCCCAAAGAGCATCTACTTGTTCTTCTTGACTATTTAGTTCTGGAAAGACCATGGCTGCCCATTCAGGACTTGCTGCAGCCACTAGATTCCAGCTGACCTTGTTAGCTTGAGTGGCAGCTCGTTGATTTTCTAAGGCAAGGGAGGTCGCTTTGGTCAAGGTGGATAAACGATCAGGATCTACGTTGGCAAAGACATTTGGGTTAGCCGATCTGACCACCAGACGACTGGCTTTTTTCTCCAAAAGGTAGTCTGATTTTTCCACTACAAAGTTTGGAATATTGCTTAAACGTTCTGTGTCAGCGTGCAGCAATTTTTCCCGTGTAATGATATCATCAGTGTAATCAACAAAGACTTCAGCAGCACCATTTTCATAGGCCTTCTGAGTTAAGATACGGGCAAAGTGGTGATGTTCAACTGCAATTGTAATAACAATAGTATGTCCTTCTTGAACATTCAGACCTTTTTTTATGAGAAGGTTTGCATATTTTTCTAAATTTTGATCGAAATTGGGTAAAACCATTTGGGACTCCTTGAAATATTAGTTATTATAGATTCTAATTTAGCATAATAATCAGCAAAGCTCAAGATAAGGCTAGTCATATCCATGTTAGATAGACTTAGAAAACCACTTGATATTTGCTAATTGCCCTTATTCATGTTAATATATAGAAAGAAAAAATCGATAGTCGAGGTAATAGAAGTGGCTTTTGGAGAAAATGGACCCCGTAAGAAAACAACATTTGAAAAGATTACAATGGTTGTTGTTATATTAATGGTTCTAGTTACTGTTGGTGGACTCATTGCAGGTGCCCTATCAGTATTGAGGTAAAAACGCTGAAAGGCGTTTTTTTCAAATAAGTGAAAGATTGAGAAAAAAAGATGAGTATGTTTTTAGATACTGCTAAGATCAGTGTTCAGGCTGGTCGTGGTGGTGATGGTATGGTTGCCTTTAGAAGGGAAAAATATGTTCCTAATGGCGGTCCTTGGGGAGGCGACGGTGGAAAAGGTGGTTCAGTGGTATTTAAGGTTGATGAAGGCCTTAGAACCTTGATGGACTTTCGTTATAACCGTAAGTTTAAAGCAAAAGCAGGCGAGAAAGGGATGACCAAAGGCATGCATGGCCGAGGTTCAGAAGACTTGATCGTGCCAGTTCCTCAAGGGACTACTGTCAAAGATGCGGAGACTGGAAAAGTTATCACAGATCTTGTTGAAAATGGACAAGAATTTGTTATTGCTAGAGGTGGCCGAGGTGGTCGTGGTAACATCCGCTTTGCAACACCACGGAATCCAGCTCCTGAAATAGCTGAAAATGGTGAGCCTGGTGAAGAACGTCAGTTAGAATTAGAACTGAAAATCCTTGCAGATGTTGGACTTGTCGGTTTTCCATCAGTAGGGAAGTCAACTTTATTAAGTGTTGTTACATCAGCAAAACCTAAAATTGGAGCTTATCATTTTACAACCATCGTTCCTAACTTAGGCATGGTTAGAACCAAAGCTGGTGATAGTTTTGCTATGGCAGACCTGCCTGGTTTAATCGAGGGTGCCAGCCAGGGTGTTGGACTTGGAACACAGTTCCTTCGACATATCGAAAGAACACGTGTCCTACTTCATGTTATTGATATGTCAGCTTCAGAAGGACGCGATCCCTTTGACGATTACCTGTCAATCAACAAAGAACTTGAAACCTACAATTTGAGATTAATGGAACGCCCACAAATTATTGTTGCCAATAAAATGGACATGCCAGACTCAGAAGGAAATTTAAAAGAGTTCAAAGAAAAATTAGCTGCACAATATGATGAATTCGAGCAACCCCCTCTAGTCTTTCCTGTATCAACTCTAGCACAGAAAGGTTTGGATAATTTACTAGAAGCTACTGCAGAGCTATTATCTGAGACTGATGAATTCTTATTATATGATGAAGCTGATATGATCACAGAAGAAGAGGCTTACTATGGATTTGATGGTGAAGAAAAAGCCTTTGACATCAGTCGAGACGATGATGCTGCCTGGGTTCTTTCTGGTGAAAAACTGGAACGCCTCTTTGTCATGACCAACATGGAACGTGATGAATCCATTATGAAATTTGCTAGACAATTACGGGGAATGGGTGTTGATGAAGCCCTTCGTGAACGCGGAGCAAAAGACGGTGATATCGTTAGAATAGGCAACTTTGAATTTGAATTTGTTGACTAAGAATAAACTGATAAGATAATAACTTAGTAGTGGAGGTTTTCTGATGGGAGATAAACCAATATCATTTAGAGATAAAGACGGCAATTTCGTCTCTGCAGCAGACGTTTGGAATGCAAAAAAACTTGAAGAGCTTTTCAATCAGTTAAATCCAAACCGACGGCTAAGATTAGAACGCGAAAAAGCAGAAAAAGAAGGATAGGCAATCTGCCTATCCTTCTTTTAAGTTTTCTTGGCTATTTTGTAACCTTATCCAATTATAAAAGGTATAAATGTCGTTCAGTAAAAATATGGCAAAACAAATAACTAAGGAGTAATGACTGTAATCTTTTTGTGCTTCAATGAGCCATAAGATGATAAGGACCAAGTCGTTGAAGCCAAAAGTAAGGGCAAAATAGGGGCTCCTTTTATAGCTTAAAAAGGTTGCTGAAAAGGAAGTCGCTATTGACAAGGTAGAAATCCATAAAAAGGCTGTGTGAAAAAATGCCAAAATAAAATAAAAAGCAAGAGTAATGAATGCTGTTGAAATCACTAATAAATAGAGGTCATTTTGTGTCAGCCGACTAATTAGCACCTGTGATTTTTTCCCTTCAAAAGGGTGATTCAACCAGGAAAAAAGTGAGAAAATAGCCATTGGCAAGGTCATAAAAAAATAGGTTATCACTTCTCCATAATAATGATTTTCTAAAGATAGATAGGCATAAATGATTGCAAAGATAATAGTTAGTCCCTGGCCAATTGGATTTCCTTTTGATGAAAAAATAAGGGAGGTTGCCCCAATCAATGAAGCAGTTAAAGCCAAGGGGCTATTGGTTTCAAATAAGATATAAGTTATCAGTATGGTAAGAAGGGACATTATCCAAAGTAACCACTCGGTTTTTGAAAAGTAGGATAAAATAGTCATAACTTAATTCAAACATAGGAAAAGCTATCTGTCAATAGAGATTTCTTGAAAAGTCAGACTATTTAACTCATAAGTGATAAAGTCTTCTGATGCCATAAAGGTTCGATCATGACTAACGGCTAAAATAGCTCCAGGATATTCAGAAATGATCCTTTTAATGACAGGTTGACTCATGGGGGAAAAGTGCCTTGTGGGTTCGTCCAACAAGATAAGATTATTTTTATCCAAGATTATCTTGGCAAGGAATAATTTAGCCTTTTGTCCTCCTGACAAATGAGCAATGGCATGGTTCATTTCTTCCTTAGTAAAATCAAAACTAGCTAGCAAGCTTCGTACTTTTTCTCTACTATGCGAACTAAGATAGTCTATAGGGCTGCTTTCTAAAGGTAAGTTATCATCATAATTTTGTGGCATAAAACCAAGAGAAATTTTAGGCATATTTAATAGTAATTGACGAATCTCCTCTAAAAGCCGGCTCTTGCCAATGCCATTTCTTCCCCTAATAAAAATCTTATCTTGTCCCTTAAAAAGAAAGGTTGCAGTTTGTCCACTGAGCAGTCTATGATTTGTCCAGTTTAAAAGTATTTTTTGCTTGGCTAAGGGCTTGATATCTGAAAAAAAGACATTAATCGTATCCATTGCTTGTGGTTTTTCGGTCACTTGCTCGCTTTCTTTACATAAGCGTCGTTCTTGAGACTTCACCGCCTTCATTTTTTTAGCTAATAATCTACCAGCTGTGGAATCTTTTGTATGTCGTAATTGGTGTTCAACGCCATCATGTATTTTTTTAAAGCGTTCCTTCTTTTTCTCGAATTCCTTACGTTCTTTTGAAGCCAGTTGACTCTGTTTCTCAAAACTTTTTTTCCGATAGTCGACATAGGCAGGATAGTCTCCCTTAAAGTAATGGTAGACAGCCTTACTTCGTCTCTTTAAAAGTTCCAAATGAAGAATACTAGTGGCCGTCTTTGTGAGAAAACTTTCATCATGTGAAATAAAAATAAAACTGAGTTCGGACCTTCTTATAAAGTTTTCTAACCACTTAATGGAGTAAATATCTAAATCACTGGAAGGTTCATCTAGAAGCACCAAATCAGGATGATAGGCAAGTTTTTTCAAGAGTTGAAGTTTTAATTGTTCCCCACCTGAAAGATCTTTCACTTTTAAGGAAGGGTTATCAATGAGGTCGCAGTTAAATGCCAACTGATTGGCCAATTGGAAAAAATAATTAAAATCAAAGTATTCCATGTTCCTGCCCTCATATAAATAGTCTGAAAGGATCATCTGGCTGGTCTTTGAGTCTAAAGCTTGTCCAATATAGGCGCTTTTCCCAAAGTGATTGCTGATTGTTCCTTTTATAGAACTATAAGACTTAATAAGGTCTGGATCAAAAAGACATTTAATGAATGTTGATTTTCCTGTACCTTCTTCCCCTATAATAGCTAGTTTATCACCTGGATGTACGCTTAAGGTAAGATGATCAATGAGTAACTGTAAATCTTTTTCGTGTGTAATAGTTAGATCTTTAATGTTTAACATGTAAGAACCTCCTTTTTTATGAGCAAATGTAAGCAAATAGTTGACCATATCATGTAAAAGAAGGGTGGGAAATAAAAGAACTCCCTACCTTGACAAGTAAAGAGTTTGAAGAAGTGTACAAAATAAGACAGAGCAATAGATGATAAAAGTAGCTATTGAGCTGTTTGGATATAGGCACACTAAAAAACTAAAACTTGAAAAGGATTTCTCTTCTTTTAGTTTTTTAGTTGTTCATATGCGCCCTACCTCCTAATAATAATCATTTGTATTTTAGCACCTTTTGATCAAGCTGTCAATTTGACCTTATAAAAATTCTTAGGATGTACTTTTTATAGCATTGTTTCAGTTGTTTTTGCCGTGGTAAGAGTACTTGGAATCCTTCTCTTTCAGGCGATGGGAAGGTTTTGAGACCTGGGATCCGTTCTTAAAAAGAAGTGACTGTTGACTCTACCATCTAAGAAAAAGTCATTTTTTGATACCTTTCTTAAGTGCTGTCGGACGGTAGGTTAAACAGTCAGAGGAGTAACTGTTTAAGAAAGCCAAAGAATTCCATACCTAACTTTCGAGCCTAGGGTCTGGTAAGTTGCCAGTGGCTAAAATGTTGCTATTAAAGGCATTTTGGATACTTTCAGCAGGGCGGAAGTCGCCTTAATAAGCTCGCGGTTGCTTGCAGAAATTGGAGATCTATTGATAGCCTGAAGAAGTTTTTTACTCTATTGGCTTAGGTAAATAAGGTTTGTCTTCAATCTGAAGCACCAGTGTGAACTGGTGCTTTAATGTGACATATAGTAGTCTCAATGAACTCTAAAGTTCTTTTCCAGAAGGGGTCATTTTAAATCCTTTCTTTTGGAAAAAACGTGCAGTTCGAAGTATTCGACAGGAATATAATGTTTGCTTACGACCAAAATTTTGTGTTTCTTAAAGATTGTTTCTTGGACGAGCATAAAGGCACTGTTTTCTGACAGATTGTATTTTGATGCTGCAAAGTTCCCAGACTTAGTAAAGCAAAGTTCATTTTGTGCGCAGCAAGAATTATTATCTTGATAAATGGTTTCTTCTAGGAATGTTCTTAGATCCTCTGTATTAGTTAAATTAATGGAATAATCTGATAGAACTTCTAATGGTAGAAAAGATAATGAATAGGCAACGACAGAGTCATTTTGATGATACCAGCGATCTGTAACGACAACAAGTGGAGTCTCTTGTTTCAAGGTGTCCCTTATAGATTCAGTCGGAACTTCGATATGAAATTCAAGTTCAGTCTCACTAATAGAGTTGTGAAAACAGGCTTTGATAGGATGTTGAAGGGTTTCTAACCCTTTCTCATGACAATTAATGGAGCCTTTGCAAACAAAGATGCCTTTTCCTTTAATGTTTTTAATAAGATGATCTTCTTGGAGTAGAGCCAGGGATTTTCTCAAGGTCATTCGACTAACATTTAGTTGCTCTGCTAGCTCCGCTTCAGAGGGCAATGGCATATCTGGACTGTATACACCATCTTGAATGAGCTGGTAAATTTTGTCATATGCCTGCACATGTTTTAACTTCTTAAATTTTTTATATACTTCGTATTGATTCACGATTTTACCTCATATATAATTACTTATTTTTAAATTTGACAGCAGACTCAAAATAATTTTATCAAGACTTGTCTAATTGATTGTACTCAAATGTCTTCTTTTATTCTAACATAAAATAGTAAAATTTGTCTGTTTATAATCGAAAATGCATTAAAATAGGCTAAAAACACACTTAAAAATTTTTTTAGAAAAACGTTTACATTTTTTTGTCTTGTATGATATTATACAAGTGTAAAAAATATTAGACAAGTTGGAAGGGAGGAATAAGAAATGAATGAAAAAAGGGAATACACTTGTGTTGCCCCCAAAAAGCTAGAGTAAAACTCTCAGGCTTGGGTCTTTTTTATGGCATTAATATTAATAATGAAAAATATAGAAATGCATGGTTTAGACCAAGAGAGTGGAACTGATACAGAAGGAAGCAAGAAAGTCTGCTGTAAACTTCAGGATTCAATCCTTAACTTAAACCATTATGTCTAACTTTTTGGGGGCAGTACACCTTAAACTCATTTGTGTTTAAAGAAGGAGTAAGACATGAACAAAAAGAAACTGAGTGTCAAAGTATTAAGTCTTTTATTACTATTAAGTGGATCTGTTTTATCTAGTTCAGCATTTGCTGCAGAAAACTTTACCCGCAATGAAAAAGAAGCTAAAGATACTGCTATTACATTCATTGAAAAAACAGCTGGTCTTAATGGACGATTTGATAGTAGACGTGCAAAGAGAAGTGCTGAACAAATTACTCTTAATAAAGTAACCTTAAATGATGAAGCTTCTAATTCTAATATGTACGTCTATAACCTATCTACTGGCGGATTTGTCATTGTTTCAGCAGATAAACGTTCACCAGAAGTTTTAGGTTACTCTACAAAAGGAACATTTGACAGCAAGAACAAAGAAAATATTTCTTCTTTCATCAAGACCTATGCTGATCAAATCACAAAGAATAAAGAACTAAAGACAGAATATTCTAATTCAATTGCAGCAAACAAACATCCTATTGTTAACTCTCTACTAGATGCTAGAGGAATCCACTATAATCAAGGTAATCCTTATAACCTATTGACACCTGTTATAGAAAAAGTAAAACCAGGAGAACGTTCATATGTAGGTCAACATGCAGCGACAGGATGTGTTGCTACTGCAACTGCACAGATAATGAAATACCATAATTATCCTAACAAAGGGGTAAAGGATCACTCTTACGTCCTAACTAATGACTACTTCAATGAACCCCTTCACTTATTTGCATCAATTTCTACTAGACAGTATGATTGGCAGAACATTTTA
The DNA here is from genome assembly GCF_011421425.1 of Streptococcus catagoni. GTDB lineage: Bacteria > Bacillota > Bacilli > Lactobacillales > Streptococcaceae > Streptococcus > Streptococcus catagoni. Next base: position 548,067 of record NZ_WPCW01000001.1, on the reverse strand, counting down.
CCTTCATATTCAGGAAGAGAAAATCAAGCTCAAAAAGATGCTATATCAGAATTGATGGCAGATGTCGGTATTGCAGTAGACATGGATTATGGACCATCTAGCGGTAGCAGCGGTAGCCCTGTAGTTCAAAGAGCCTTGAAAGAAAACTTTGGCTATGCCCAATCTGTTCGTCAAATTAATCGCGATTCCTTTAGCAAAGAAGATTGGGAAACTCAAATTGATAACGATCTTAAACAAAGTCAACCAGTATATTACCAAGGATTGGGTACAGCAGGTGGACATGCATTTGTTATAGATGGTTCTGATGGTAATGAGTTCTACCACGTTAACTGGGGTTGGGGTGGATCTTCTGACGGTTTCTTTAGGTTAGATGCCTTAAATCCTGGATCCCTAGGTACTGGCGGAGGAGCTGGTGGCTTCAACTACAGCCAAAGTGCTGTTGTAGGAATTAAACCTTAAATATGAATAATGACTTTGTTAGAACAGAAAATCAAGCACGTGACATAGCTGAAACATTTTGTAAAGAACAATTAATGAACAAAAATAGCGCACGTGTACAGCAATTGATTTATCCTTTGGATAATGATCATTTGAGTAGTGAATTATATATCTATTCTCTATCTCCCATAGGCTTTATTATTGTGTCAGGTGATACTAGAGCTCATACTATTTTAGGATACTCTTTTGATAATGCACTTGACATCAAGAAACGAAATGTGTGGAATATGATAGAAACTTACAAAAATCAAATCAAACATATTGATTAATAAGTGCTTTAGCGACTATCATTGGTGAAGGCTTAAGAGATCTTATCTTAGTCATTTATCCACCTAGAGAAGGCTCTATAATTCCCAAAGTCACACATTTATAAATCATTAAAATTTTTTAGGTACTGCCCTCGAAAAATTGGACATAATAGTTTAGGTTAAGGATTGAGTTTCCTCTGCTAGAGGACTCAGTCCTTTTATTTTGGCTTGACTATCTTTGGCTGCTTGGACAGAAGGGATGGTTTAGCAGTTACACATAAATAGATGATAAAGAAAAGACCCTACACTTTATGTTAAAGAAAACATAGAAGTTTAGAGCCTTCTTTTTTATTGCTAATAGGGGATTAAGATCTATCTAGAAAATCTTTATATCCCAGCTTTTTTAAACATTTAAAACCTTATCCAAGAACTCAATGAGACGTGGATGTTTTGGACGGTCGAAGATATCTTCAGGGCTACCATCTTCTAAGAATTGGCCCCCATCTGTAAAGATAACACGGTTAGCTACTTGACGAGCAAATCCCATTTCATGCGTTACAATCAACATAGTCATACCTTGTTTGGCGAGGTCTCTCATAACATTCAAAACATCACCGACCATCTCAGGGTCAAGTGCAGAAGTCGGTTCATCAAAGAGCATAATATCAGGATTCATAGCTAAGGATCTAGCAATAGCTACCCTTTGTTTTTGTCCGCCGGATAGGCTGCCAGGTAAAACATCGGCTTTGTCAATAAGACCAACTTTTTCAAGTAATTCCAGACCATGTTTTTTAGCACTTTCCTTACTTTCTTTTCCAAGTTCAACTGGGCCAAACATGATATTTTCTAAAACAGTCATATGCGGGAAGAGGTTGAAATGTTGAAATACCATTCCGATATTTTCTCTGGCCTTGTCAATGTTAGTTTTAGGGTTTGATAATTCATAGCCATCGACCATAACTTTACCACTGGTAATACTTTCAAGTAAGTTTAAGGTCCGTAAAAATGTTGATTTACCAGAACCAGAAGGTCCGATGATACAAACAACATCACCTTCATAGAATTTAGCATCAATCCCTTTTAATACTTCATTTTGTCCAAAAGACTTATGTAAATTTTGAACGTCAATTTTCAATTCTGCCATTATTTAAGCCTCTTTTCTAAACGTTTTGCAAGTCTTGTTAAGAGTGTAATCATAATCAAGTAAATAATTGCTAGAATAGCATACATACGGAATGATTGATAGTTTCTTGCAATAATTATTTTACCTGTTTGGAATAATTCAACCAAACCGATAGCAGAGACAATAGTTGTATCTTTAAGTGAGATAACAAATTGGTTGATAAAGTTTGGTAACATGACTTTAATAGCTTGTGGTAAGATGACCTTACGCATAGTTGTTTTGTAAGGAATTCCTAGACTGCGGCTAGCTTCCATCTGTCCTTTGGGAACAGCTTCGATCCCCCCACGTACAATCTCAGCAATGTAGGCTCCACCATTTAAGGATAGGGCAATGGTAGCTGCTAAGAAATCGTTAATTGGAGATTGATGACCTGTGATATTTTCGATCAGATTTGGAATTCCCCAGAAGATAAAGGCTGCAACTATCATCAGTGGCACACCACGAACAAGATCTACAAAGATTGTAGCAACCATCCGTAGAGCCTTGCTTGGTGCAACTGCTATCATTCCAAAAAAGAGACCGATCAATATAGCAATGGCAAAGGAGATCAAAGTCAAGCTCAAGGTGGTTCCTAGACCAGAAAGAATTTGTTTGTAGTTATTAGATAGTAAGCCAAAAATGGTTGATTCATCAGCTATCACTTCCCTGGCTTTATCTTCCTTGTCAGAAGCCAAGTATTTATTGATAATCTTATCGTATTGTCCATTTTCTTTTAGTTTGGCTAAACCGTTGTTGAACATTTCAATTAATTCTGGGTTGCTTCCTTTTTTAACCGCAAAACCGTATTCACCTGATGGTTCCCCTTTTACTGGTGTCTCAAACTGACGGCCTTGTTGGATGGAATATTTTAAGATAGCTTCATCATCCATCAGAGCTTCAATTGAACCAGAATTTAAGCTGTCATACATGGACGAAGCCTCATCAAAGGCTTTTAACTTGTACTGATACTGGTCTTTATGTTTATCTAAGAAATCGTATGAAGCAGTACCTTTTTTAGCTCCCACTGTCTTACCTTTGAGATCACTATAAGCTTTGATACCACTGCCTGATTTTGTTCCTAATAGGATGTTAGAGGTGTAATAAGAATCAGAAAAGTCAAAAATTTTCTTTCGAGCATCTGTAATAGACATTCCAGCAATGGCAGCGTCAGCCTGTCCAGATTGGACAGCATTAAGGGCTGCATCAAAGCCAGGATTTGAAATTTCAATTGTAAAACCTTGCTGCTCTGCAATGGCTTTAAGGAGTTCCATATCAATACCGACGTATTCTCCCTTGCCATTTTGGAATTCAAATGGTGCAAAAGAAGAATCGGCTGTTATCTTGTATTTTGCTTTTAAAGGAGTAGCTTTGGCATTGGCGTTTTCAGTTGATTTGAGAAGAGTCTTTTTACCAGAACCACCCAACCACTTGGTCATGATTTCTTGATAAGTCCCATCTTCCTTCATTTCCTTGAGGGCCTTATTAAAATCTTCAATTAAATAATCATAGCCACTGTCTTTTTTAACAGCAAAGCCAAAGCTACCAATAGCTTCCCCTTGCATGTTGATGGCGATGTTCTGATTTTGCCTTATGGCAAACTGAATAACAGGTTCATCATCCATAACAGCAGCAATGGAGGCAGATGAGAGGCTATTATACATTAAATCGCCGGTATCAAAGGTTTTTACATTATAACCGTATTTGGCTTGGTTTTTATCTAGAAAAGTTTGTGAAGCTGTGCCATTTTTAACACCAACTGTTTTCCCTTTAAGATCCTTATAGCTTTTAATAGGGTTATCTTTTCGACTAGCAATAACAATTTTAGTGTCATAATAAGGCTCAGAAAAATGAAAAACTTTCTGACGAGCCTCTGTTATAGTAGTACCAGCCATTAAAGCCTTAGCTTGACCAGATTGGACGGCATTGACAGCAGCATCAAAGCCAGGGTAGGACATTTTATAGTTCCAATTTTGGCGTTTAGCAACTTCTTTAATAATATCAACATCAATACCTTTGTAGATCTGATCAGAATCCTTATACTCAAAAGGCGCATAAGCCGTATCAGAAGCAATTGATATGGTTTCTGCTTTTGCATGACCACCACTTAAAATAATTAGTGATAGCAGTGCAAATAAAAAAACCTTTAGTTTATTCTTCATACATGTCTCCTTAAAAAATATTCCTCATTATAACAGAAAAGTTCCAAGAGGGCAACTCTTTCCTCACATCTATGTCAGAAAACCTAACATCAAATAATAACATTAAATCTATCAAAAATAAAAATGTCTATGCTAAAATAGAGGTAAGTCTATTAAAGAAGGTTTACTATGATTGATAAAAGAGAAGATAAAAAATTTAAGTTGGTATCTAAATACCAGCCTTCTGGAGATCAGCCACAGGCCATAGCCGAATTGGTTGACAATATAGAGGGTGACGAAAAAGCCCAGATCCTTTTAGGAGCAACGGGAACAGGGAAAACCTACACCATGAGTCAAGTCATCAGTAAGGTTAACAAACCTACCCTTGTTATTGCACATAACAAAACCTTGGCAGGACAGCTTTATGGAGAATTTAAAGAATTTTTCCCTGACAATGCTGTTGAATATTTTGTGTCTTATTATGATTATTATCAACCAGAAGCCTATGTTCCTTCTAGTGATACCTATATTGAAAAAGATAGCTCAGTCAATGATGAGATAGATAAACTCAGGCATTCTGCCACCTCTTCATTGTTAGAAAGAAACGATGTCATTGTCGTAGCCTCTGTTTCGTGTATCTATGGCTTGGGTTCTCCTAAGGAATATGCCAACTCTGCAGTTAGTTTGAGACCTGGTCAAGAAATCTCACGTGATCAACTCTTAAATCAGCTAGTGGATATCCAATTTGAACGAAATGATATTGATTTTCAACGGGGACGTTTCCGAGTTCGAGGCGACGTTGTCGAAGTATTTCCAGCATCCCGAGACGAACATGCTTTTAGAATCGAATTTTTTGGTGATGAAATCGATCGCATCAGAGAGATTGAGAGCTTAACTGGGAAAATTCTAGGAGAGGCAGATCACTTGGTTCTCTTTCCCGCAACTCACTTTGTGACAAATGACGAACATATGGAAGCTTCCATTGCCAAAATTCAAGCTGAACTTGAAAAGCAGTTAAAGCTGTTTGAATCTGAAGGTAAGTTATTAGAAGCACAGCGTCTGAAACAAAGAACAGAATATGATATTGAAATGCTTCGTGAAATGGGTTATACCAATGGTGTTGAAAATTATTCACGTCATATGGATGGCCGTTCAGAAGGTGAGCCACCCTATACCCTCCTAGACTTTTTCCCTGAGGATTTCCTGATCATGATTGATGAAAGTCACATGACAATGGGGCAAATTAAAGGTATGTATAATGGTGACCAGGCACGTAAAAAGATGCTGGTTGATTATGGTTTTCGTTTGCCGTCGGCACTGGATAATCGTCCTTTGCGTCGCGAAGAATTTGAAAGTCATGTGCATCAAATTGTCTATGTTTCTGCAACTCCAGGTGACTATGAAAACGAGCAAACCGATACTATCATTGAACAAATTATTAGACCTACAGGACTGCTGGATCCAGAAGTCGAAGTGAGACCAACCATGGGGCAAATGGATGATCTCTTAGGTGAAATTAATAGCCGTACTGAAAAAGGTGAGCGCACCTTTATAACAACCTTAACCAAGAAAATGGCAGAAGACTTAACAGACTACCTTAAGGAAATGGGAGTTAAAGTGAAGTATATGCACAGTGATATTAAAACATTGGAACGAACAGAGATTATCCGTGATCTTCGCCTGGGGGTGTTTGATGTTTTAATTGGGATCAACCTTCTACGTGAGGGAATTGATGTGCCAGAAGTCAGTTTAGTGGCCATCTTAGATGCGGACAAAGAAGGGTTCTTACGCAATGAACGTGGTCTGATTCAGACCATTGGTAGGGCTGCTCGTAATGCCCAAGGGCATGTAATTATGTATGCGGATAAGATTACTGATTCGATGCAGAAAGCCATGGACGAAACAGCTCGTCGTCGTGAGATACAAATGGCCTACAATAAAGAACATGGCATTACGCCGCAAACCATTAAAAAAGAGATTCGTGACTTAATTTCAATCACTAAGGGAAGTGATGGAGAAATCGCAGAAGAAACAGTTGATTATTCAGTCATGAACAAGAGTGAGCGCAAGGATGCCATCAAGAAATTACAAAAACAAATGCATGAGGCAGCAGAAATGCTTGATTTTGAATTAGCTGCGCAGATTAGGGACATGGTTTTAGAGCTTAAAGCAATGGACTAAGTGAAAGAGTGATGGTGTTCTGCCCCTTATTTTGCAGGGCTTTAGGTCAGTTAAGTTTTATTTAAGTTTCTTAAGTTAAAACTATAACATCAAATTGACATCAAAAAGATACATAAACAATACTTTTGTAACATTAGGGTGATTATTAGAAAATTTATATCTTTAATAATCTTGTTTTATCTTGCTCTAATGCTTAAAATAATGTAAAATCTTTCTTATGTATGTTGAAATGATCGAGGAGTAAAAAATGTTCATCAAAAAGCAAAAATTAAATGCTTTCATCCTATTTCTGGGAAAAGTTATCTTGTTCTACATCATACTGATGCTACTTATTTATTTTTTTGGATATGTTGGCCACGGACAAGGTTCGTACATTTATAACGAGTTTTAAGGAGTAATAGAGTGATTAGGAATTTTATAGAAACAGTTGATAACTTTGCTGTGAGTCAGCCAGAGGCAATTGCTTATAATTATCTGGGTGATCTTCGATCATATAGACAGTTAAAAGAAGACTCTGATAGTATTGCACACTATATCGATAGTATTTTAGAGGCAGATCAGTCCCATGTCTTGGTATTTGGTGGTCAGACTTATGATATGTTAGCAACTTTTTTTGCTTTGTCTAAAAGTGGTCACGCCTTTATTCCGGTGGATAGCCATACAGTTAGTGAGCGCCTCTTATCCATCATTGACATTGCTAAACCTAGTTTAATCATTGCTATTGAGCCTCTACCAATTGAAATTGAAGGACAAGAGATTATCACACTTAGTGAGATTGAAGCAGCCAAAGAGAAAAAGGCTAGCTATGTTCTAACTCATCCTGTTTTGGACGATGATAATTATTATATTATCTTTACATCAGGAACAACTGGACAACCTAAGGGAGTTCAAATCTCACATACCAACTTATTAAGCTTTACAAATTGGATGATAGAAGATGACCAGTTTGCCTTGCCTAATAGCCCACAGATGCTTATTCAGGCACCATATTCCTTTGACCTATCTGTTATGTCTTGGGCGCCTGCCTTGGCTTTAGGAGGGACTTTACACGTCTTACCAAAGGAGATAACAGCTGACTTTAAACTCTTATTTAAAACCTTGGAAGATATGCCTTTTGGCATTTGGACATCAACACCGTCCTTTGCAGAAATGGCCTTGTTAAGTGATGATTTTTGCCAAGAGAAAATGAAAAATCTGACACACTTTTACTTCGATGGTGAAGAGTTAACGGTTTCTACTGCTCAGAAATTGCGTACACGTTTCCCAGATGCTCGTATTGTTAATGCTTATGGACCGACAGAAGCAACAGTAGCTCTATCTGCAATTGCAATTGATGATCAGATCATAAAACAATCTGTAAGACTTCCTATTGGTTATACTAAAGAAGATTCGCCTACTTATGTTGTAGATGAACAATTAAATATTTTACCTAAAGGAACATTGGGAGAGATTGTGGTTACTGGCCCTGCTGTTTCTAAAGGTTATCTTAATAATCCTGAAAAAACAGAAGAAGCTTTCTTCACCTTAAATGGTGTTCAAGCATATCACACTGGAGACTTAGGTCAATTTTCTGAGGATAACATCCTCTTATATTCTGGCCGCAAGGATTTCCAGATCAAATATGCTGGTTATCGTATTGAATTAGAAGATATTTCACAACAATTGAATCAATCAGAATATGTTGAAGCAGCTGTGGCTGTGCCCCGTTATAATGAGGAACATAAGGTTCAAAATCTATTGGCTTATGTGGTCTTAAAAGATGGCGTCAGAGAAAACTTTGCTAATGACCGTCAAATAACTAAGGCTATTAAACAATCTGTAGAGTCCCACTTAATGGCTTACATGATGCCAAGTAAATTTATTTTCCGTCAGCAATTACCATTGACTGCAAATGGGAAAATAGATATTAAATTCTTGATCAATGAGGTTAATGAAAGATGAACTCGTTTTTTATGAACTTACCTTATGTAGAACCTTATGCAAATCCCCAGTATTTAGTTTACTTAGTCCTCTTACTTATTCCTATTATTATTGGAATCTTTAGAGGTGTCCGATTAGCCCTTTATGAATTCTTAGTCAGTTTCCTTTTCATTTTGTTAATGTTTTCTGGGGAGAATTCTTATCAGTTCTTTGCTTTTATATTTTATATTGTTTGGCAGACGATCACTGTCTTTGCTTACCGAAAATATCGTGAAAAAAGCAATGGAACAGGTATTTATTACCTAGCTATTTTTAGCAGTCTTTTTCCTTTACTAAGTGTTAAGCTGCTACCAATTATTCCCTTCTTAAAAATTCAATCACTTTTTTCTTTTTTAGGAATTTCTTATTTGACTTTTAAATCTCTTGCTATGATAATTGAAATCAGAGATGGAACTCTTAAAGATTTTTCCTTGAAATCATTTATGAGATTTATGATCTTTATGCCAACTCTTTCTAGTGGGCCAATTGATCGATTTAAGCGATTTGAAGCAGACTATAACCAGCTACCAGATAAAGATGAGTATTTAAAGATGCTAGAAAAGGCTATCATGTACTTGATGCTTGGCTGTCTTTATAAATTTATCTTATCCTACTATCTAGGTAGTCTCTTGTTGCCGCTTGCCAAAAATAAGGCATTGATGACTGGTGGTTATTTCAATACCTCTACGATTGCTGTGATGTATTTTTATGGTTTAAACCTATTCTTTGATTTTGCTGGTTATTCTATGTTTGCCATTGCTATATCTTATGTATTGGGAATAAAAACGCCAGAAAACTTTGACAAACCTTTCTTGTCAACCAGTTTAAAAGATTTTTGGAATAGATGGCATATGACCCTATCCTTTTGGTTTAGAGACTATGTTTTCATGAGATTGGTGCATACCTTTTTCAAACATAAGACCTTCAAGAACCGTATCACAATATCAAATACATCTTATTTGATTAACATGTTATTAATGGGATTCTGGCATGGAATAACTTGGTATTACATTGCCTATGGTTTATTTCACGGAGTTGGACTCATCCTGACAGATAAGTTTCTAAATTGGAAAAAATCTGTCAATCGCAATAGGAAGAAATTGGGTAAAAAACCAATTTTCACAGGAAAAATTTTCTACCTACTATCAATCATATTAACCTTTCATATTGTTATGTTCTCATTGTTAATATTCTCTGGTTTTTTGAATGATTTATGGTTTGTCAAAGTTACAAAATAAGAATTGAGGTATATATTAAAATGGAAGAAAAGATTATTGCATTATTTGATCGTTTGTTTATGGAAGATGTTTCAGATATCATGGATGAAGATCTCTTTGATGAAGGTGTTTTAGATAGTTTAGGGACAGTTGAACTTATTGTGGAATTAGAAGAAATGTTTCAAATCAAGATTCCTGTTTCCGAGTTTGGAAGACAAGATTGGAATACCGTTAACAAAATTATTGAAGGAGTAAAGGAACTTCAAAATGCTTAAAAAGCTTGGACTTGTCTTTGGCCCCTTGCTAGTGGCTATCATATTAGTTGTAGTGACCATAGGAAGCTCACCTATCTGTCTTCCACACAATCTAAAACAAGAAAAAACAAATGCTGTATCATTATCAGATACCTCTTTTAAAAATTCCTTAGTAAAAAAACAAGCCTTTTCAGATCCCAAACATAAATTTGTTCCATTTTTTGGTTCAAGTGAGTGGAGTCGGATGGATAGTATGCATCCTTATATTCTGGCTGAGAAATACAAGCGTGATTATAGACCTTATTTGGTAGGAAAACGTGGGACTCAAAGTCTTTCTCATTACTTTGGTATTCAGGGATTTAAGAAGGAATTAGAAAATGGCAAAGCTGTTCTAGTGATATCTCCACAGTGGTTTTCACCACAGGGGACAGATACCTTGGCTGTTCAGAAATACATGTCTAATTCACAAATTATTTCTTTTTTACGAAATGCCAAGTTTCATAAAACAGAATCACGAATTGCCGCTCAAAGATTACTACAATTAAATCCGGGTGTTGCTTATTCAAGATTGATGAAAAAGATTGCTAGAGGAGATAGTTTAAGTGCTCTTGACAATCACTTGCTCAACTGTGCTCATAAAATAAGTTTAAAAGAAGAGTCATTCTTTAGTCAGTTCAGCTATTCTACCAACTATCAGGATAGAATAGAACCAAGATTAAAGGGCTTACCAAAAACTTTTTCTTATGATAAACTAGGCCATTTGGCCATGCAAAGAGGGGAAGCAGGTTCCTCAAATAACCGTTTTGGGATAAATAATAATTTCTATAGCAAAAGGATTGCCCCTCAATACGCTTCTTATAAGAACTTTCAGGCTAACAATTCCTTTATTATTTCACCAGAATATACAGATTTTCAGTTACTACTTAGTCAATTAGCGGAGGATAAGGTTCAAGTACTCTTTGTAATCCCTCCAGTTAATAAAAAGTGGGCTGATTATACAGGCTTAAACCAAGGCAAGTATCAACGGGCTGTTCAAAAGATCAAGTATCAGCTGCAATCTCAAGGCTTTACAGAGGTTGTCGATTTTTCAAAAGAAGGTGGGAAACCCTACTTCATGCAAGATACTATCCACTTAGGATGGAATGGTTGGCTTGAATTGGATAAAAAAGTTCTTCCTTTTATGAAGAAAAAAATAAGTACAGACTATCATGTTAATGACTATTTTCTTTCAAAAGAATGGGCAAACCTTAACTATCAAGTTAAGAAATAAAGCTCAGCTTAGGAAAATGATGACACAAACAGTGATATAGAAATACTTGGATTGAAGAAATAGACTCTATGTGGTCAATGTTCTTCAATCTTTTTTGGACTCTAAATCATAACCACCCGTCAAACGGGTGGTTTGGTCCAGGGCTGTAAGCCCAAATAACTAGCCAGCGCCTAAAGACGCTGGCTTTCACTTTGTTCAAGCCTTATTGCTTTTGACTCGTCACTAGCCTCTCAAAGAGGCGTTTGTATTACTTACCATGATCCCTAAAGGGATCTTCATATTCTTTAACACTCAAGAATCTAGTGCTATATCATGTTTTTCTTGTTCTTGAATATATTTTTTTATAGTGGCTTCGTTTAGTCCAACTATACTGACATAATATCCTTCAGCCCAAAAGTGTCGATGACCAAATTTGTATTTCAAGTTGGCGTGTTTATCGAACATCATAAGTGCACTTTTACCTTTCAGGTATCCCATGAAACTTGACACACTTAATCTGGGTGGAATGCTTACTAACATGTGAACATGAACTGGCATCAAATGTCCTTCAACTATTTCTACTCCTTTGTAGCTACACAATCTCTGGAATATTTCTCCCAGACTTCCTCTATATTGATTATAGATTACTTTTCGTCTATACTTAGGGGTGAACACCTTTATTATAGCGCATTTGGAGTTTTTTATAGTATAACTTTCGATGCGCACCCGCAATAGCGGATGGTTTTTTGTTTTGCACCTTCGGAGCAAAACGGATTGAAAGTCACATAAATCATAAAAGCTCCTAGAATTCTCTTAAGAGAGTTCTAGGAGCTTTTTTATATTGTTAAATAAATGAGTCTTAGTTTCTTTATCTGAAAGGCGCTCTTTTTATTTTACAGAACCACCGGTGATCCCTTCAACATAATATTTTTGCATGAAGATAAAGAGAAGTGTGATAGGGATAGCAATAATAACTGAACCAGCAGCAAAGGCCATAAACCAATTGTTAATGGTATCTGGCTGTAGCATTGAGAAGAGACCAATAGCAACAGTGTATTTACTTGTTGCATCTCCAAGTATAACCTGAGCAAAGATGAAGTCAATCCAAGGTCCCATGAAGGCTAGTAGGGCTGTATAAACAATAATAGGTTTAGACAATGGCAGGGTAATCTTGAAAAAGATATCCATTTTGCTTGCGCCATCTATCATTGCCGACTCATCTAATGAGTAAGGAATGGTGTCAAAGAAGCCTTTAGCAATGTAAAAAGTTAAGGCAGCACCAGATGAGTAAACAAAGACCAGAGCTGTTAAGGTTTGTGTTAGTCCTAATGCCTTTAGGATATAGTAAACAGCAATCATGCTCATAAATCCAGGAAACATGTTTAGGACAAGTGCTAATTTTAAGAAGCCATTACGGTGTTTAAATTTAATACGACTTAATGAGTAGGACATTGCTACGGTGATAAAGGTTGAAATTAAACAGGTAAAGCTTGCAACGATGAAGGTATTAATGAACCAACGTCCAAATGGGAAGGATTCATTGGTGAAAAGCCTAATATAATTTTCCAATGTGAATGTTTTAGGAATGAAGTAGTTGACGTAGGCAGTTCCTTCACCTCTAAGACTGGTTAAGACAACCCAGACTATTGGAAAAAGCCAAATAATTGATAATAAGGTTAGGGTAGCATAAACTAGTCCTAGTTGAAATCTACTTTTATTTTTCATTATTTTGTCACTCCTTCCGTATATGATGACGTTCTTGTATAGGCAAGTAAACTGAAGATTGCAGAAACTGCAAAGATGAGGATACCGATAACTGAAGCAAGATTGTAGTCAGCTGCTGTTACTGTTAATTTATAGAGCCAGGTAACAAGTAAGTCGGTCGATCCAGCTTGATAATATTGGGAATTGGTTGGACCACCACCAGTTAGGAGGTAGATAACATTGAAGTTGTTGATATTTCCAATAAATTGCTGTATGAGGTTTGGTGTCATAATCAAGAGAATTTGTGGGAAAGTAATTGATTTAAAGACTTGGAACTTACTTGCACCATCAATCTCAGCGGCTTCAATTTGTTCACTAGGTAAATTCATGATAATACCTGTGGCAATCAGCATTGTAAAGGGGATCCCAATCCACATATTGACAAAAATAATGGAGAATTTTGCCCAGATAGGATCTGATAAGAATGGCAGAGCATGTTTGATCAGTCCTAGTTGATATAATAAGGAGTTAACTGGTCCTTCATCATTTAAAAGGTTGCGCATGATTAAAAGGGAGATAAATTGAGGAACTGCTATAGTAATAACGAAAATAGTGCGCCACAATTTCTTCCACTTAAGACCTTTGGTATTAATTAAAAGAGCTAAAACAACTCCAAAGAAGAAGTTGGTAACAGTAGCAAATACAGCCCAAATGATGGTCCATGAAAGGACTGGGAAAAAGGTTCCAGCCATTCGGCCACTAAAAATACTTCCAAAATTTTCAAGTCCAACCCAATCAAAAAGTGATTTTGGTGGTAGATGATTATGATCGAAATTAGTGAAGGCCAAACAAATCATATAAATTAAAGGAAGGATGGTAAAGAGAAGAACCCCAATCAATGGAATCGTCATTAAGGTCATATGGAAACGCCCATTGGTTAATGTGGCAAAATCTTCTTTAAAAGTAGGAAGTTTAGCACCTTCTTTTTTTAGTAAATATAAGCGGCCTGCACTTTTTAGGTTGCACCAATAAATATAGACAAAAACCAGGCAGAAAATTAAGGATGCTAAGCCAAAGATAAGCATGAGCATGGAGTTATCTCCCTCAACAGCAACCTGAATTTTAATGCCATCAATGGTTTTTGTGACCATTCCTTGACTTTGACTACCGAGCGTGAAGAGCCCGGTAATAGCTGGAATGATTTGTGATATAAAAGCAATTAAAAAGACGATCTCGCTAATTAAAAATAGGGTCCCTTTTACAAATTGTTTATTAGCAAGGTTGGCAAACCCCATGATAATAGCCGAAAGTTTAATATCCCATCCACCTTTTTTTAAGGCTTCTCCTACGGATACTTGTGGTGTCAAACTTGACTGAGTCATAAACGTTCTCCTTTGTTTTAGGACACAAGCTTGCTATGTGTTCTAAAGTTTTTCTTCAAATAGTCAAAAGCTAAGTGTTACGTAAATCTTTAAGGTCTTAAAAATTTAAGTAGCACCTAGCTACTTAGTAAGATCAAAAACAAGTAGGAGTGGGACCAAGCCCCCAATGGATCATAATGGAGCTTAGTTCCACTCCCTCTAAGATGAGTAGACAGGATAGCCTTTAGAAGTTACTCACCTCTATACTTGTTTTGACATAGTATTAGTAAAGAGCCTTAGCCTTATTTTGTAGCAGCGATATCTTTGTCAAATTGTTGCAATTTAGCAAGGTAGTCGCCTTCTTTGATTTTACCATTGAAAGTATCGCTAAGAATAGCAGCACTTTCTGTCCAGAATGTTCCCATTTGGCTAAGTTTAGGCATAACTACAGTATAGTTTGAAGAAGAGCCCATTGTGATAACTGTCTTAGCAAGTTCATTTGATTGAACAGTTTTAGAAGCTTGAACAGTTTTGTTAGCTGGAACAATGTTACGAGTCTTGAATTGATTTTCTTGACTTTCAGCATTTGTTAAATATGAAGCCAGTTTGTAGCTAGCTGCGATACGTTTAGTATCACCTTTAGCAGCGGCTTGGTTAACGGCATATAATTTAACACCTAAGAATGCTTTTTGTTGAACTGTTTCGCCGCCAATAGTTACTTTTGGATAAACAGCAACGCCAAGTTTGTCTTTTCCAATTGCTTTTTGAGCAGCTTCATAATCCCATGGACCTGATTCAAATGAGGCAACGGAACCATCACCGAATTTAGACATAACGTTGTTAGCATCTAGGCTGACAAAACCTTTGTTTGAAGCTTGGTCTGCAATCCATTTAAGAACAGCAACACCTTTTTCATTGCCCCAGTTAGTTCCTTTTACATCTTCACCATCTTTACCAAATAGGGTATTTCCAACGGACATAAACAATGGACCAGTAGCATAGGTATTAGCTTGTTTGAAAGTACCACCGAAGCTAGCTTTGCTTGTGATGGTTTCGTAAGAAGTCACATCTTCAGCAGCTAATTTTGATTTGTTGTAGAAAAGGACTTGTGATTCAATTCCAAATGGGAATGCATAAGTTTTTCCTTTGTATTGGGCACCCACGACAGCTTGGTCAGTTGCAGTTGCAGCAATTTCTTTACTGTATTCTTTTGGAACTTCTTGGATAATTCCAGATTCAACAAGTTGACCAAGTTGATCATGAGGAAGCGAGAAGACATCGGCAGCAGTTGAAGCATCTTTTTTGATTTTTTCTTGTGCTTTTGGATCTTCTGATTCAACAACCTTTACTTTGAAACCTGAATCTTTTTCAAATTTTGCAACAATATCAGTGTAAGATTTTTTAGCTCCAGTTGGAACCCAAAGTTTAATTGTTTTTGCATCAGAACCAGAAGCTGTTTTATCTTTATCTTTTGAACCAGCTCCACAACCTACTAACAAGGTACTAGCAAGTGTCAAACTTGCACTACCAACGATAATTTTTTGCCATGCTTTCATAGCTATGTCCTCCTAAGGAATATTTTATATATCTATTATGCAACCGTTTGCAGAAAATGTCAATACTTTTTTTAAATATTTGAATAGTGTCATTACAAGTAATAGTCATTAAATTAATATTTTAGGAAATTATTGATTTTTAAGGAGATAATTGTATAATGGAAAAAAATGCTTATGAATTATAGTAAACTGATTGATGAAAGAGGTAAGAATGGTAACCATAAAAGATGTAGCACAAAAAGCTGGTGTGAATCCTTCTACTGTTAGTAGGGTTTTAAAGGATAACCGTTCTATTTCCCAAAAAACCAAAGATAAGGTCAGAAAAGCTATGTCGGAATTGGGTTATGTTCCTAATGTTGCTGCCCAAATTCTTGCTAGTGGTCTAACACATAATGTGGGTCTGGTCTTTCCTCCCATTACCTTTCAAGATCGTTTGAGTGAACCTTTTTTCATGCAAATTTTATCAACCATAACCAGTGAGGCTAAAAAAAATCATTTTACTGTTTCAATAGCAACGGCTATGACCGTGGAAGCCTTAGAAGAACAAGTGAAGCTCATGCATCTTCAAAAACGGGTTGACGGCTTTATCATATTATATTCAGAACATGATGATCCTGTTCGTAAATACTTAATGGCCAATGCTATTCCCTTTGTAATTGTAGGAGCTCCAGAAGGAGATGAAAACCGCATAACCTATATTGATAATGACAATCAATTGATGGCTAAAACAGCAGTTGATCATTTATATAGTAAAGGTCATCGCAATATTTTGTTCATTACTGATGATTTAGAGTCAGAAGTGGCTTCGGAACGTTATATTGGTTATTTAAAGGGTTGTATGAAATTCGGTTTGAATTCCCGACAGATGCTTCTATTTGATCGGCAAGATCCGTTGAATGTTGCCCAGTTGATGAAATCAATAGTTGATTTTAAAACGACAGCTCTCATTGTTATTGGTGATATCCTATCAGTTAGGATGATTCAGTTACTCTCTTTTTATGGCTTAAAAGTTCCTGATGATATCTCAATCATAACCTTCAATAATTCAACCTACAGTAAGCTCTTGCATCCTTACTTAACCACTTTTGATATTAATGTTGATAATCTAGGCAAGACAAGTTTCAAACAACTTTTAGAAATCATTAAAAATCATGAGCAAACTTTAAGTCAGAAGATTCTCGTCCCATTTAGTTTGAAAATTCGAGAAAGTATCCGAGATTTAAATAAATAGACAAAGAAAAACAGAAATGCTAAATTTCTGTTTTATTTTTTTGCATTTCAAGGAAAACGATTGCTTAATAATTGCTATTTTCTTATTAAATATGATGAGCGGCAGCTAAGTTCATTCTACTGCTTTGCTCTTATTGTAATAAGATCTTTCTATAATTTATTGAAAGGAAGCCAATGATTGAAAAGAAAATGAATGATAAATAGCTAGTAAAAGTTAAGCTAATTAAGGCTTTTAACTGAAATTTTTATGCTTAAGATAAGAATTTTGTTAAATATCTTACAATTCATATTGACTTGTGCAACCGGTTGCGTTATAATCTATCATAATTACACTATTATGAGGAGACTTTTATGAATAAACGTGCAAGTGGTATTTTACTGCATATCAGTTCTTTACCTGGCAAATTTGGAATAGGAACTTTTGGACAATCTGCCTATGACTTTATTGATTTTCTAAAAGAAACAAAGCAAAGCTATTGGCAAATCTTACCATTGTCTACAACCAGTTTTGGAGATTCTCCTTACCAATCGTTTTCTGCTATTGCTGGAAATACTCATTTTATTGATTTCGATCTCTTAAGTAAAAGTGGTTTTTTACGAAAAGAAGATTATGAAAATGTGGATTTTGGCAGTGACCCAGAAAAAGTTGACTATGCCTTGATTTTTAAGCAGAGACGTCCAATTCTGGAAAAAGCAGTGGCTAACTTTTTAAAAAGTGAGGATGGCCTAAAACGCTTAACTGCTTTTGAAGGAACAGCTACTTGGTTAAATGACTATGCTGAATTTATGGCTATTAAAGAACACTTTAATTTTAAGGCCTTACAGGAATGGGATGATCTTTCCATTATTAAACGTGAAGCAGAATCCCTAGACTACTATCGTGAAAAATTGGCTAGTACAATCTTTTACTATAAGGTTTGTCAATACTTTTTCTATCAACAATGGTTGGAACTAAAACTTTACGCCAATACAAATGGTATTGAGATTATCGGTGATATGCCAATCTACGTTGCTGCAGATAGTGTAGAAGTTTGGACTAAACCAGAACTCTTTAAAGTGGATGAACTGAAAAAGCCCATATACATTGCAGGAGTGCCAGCTGATGGTTTCAGTGATGACGGACAACTTTGGGGCAATCCTATCTATGATTGGGCAAACCATAAGAAGACAAACTTTGACTGGTGGGTTTATAGGATTCAAGAAAGCTGCAAGTTATATGACAAGGTTCGTATTGATCACTTTAAGGGCTTCTCTGATTTTTGGGAAATCCCAAGTGGAGATAAAACGGCTGTTAATGGTCATTGGGAGTCTGCGCCCGGTTTTGAACTATTTTCAACAATTCGAGAAAAATTGGGGACTCTGCCTATCATTGCAGAAAACTTAGGTTATGTAGATGAAAGAGCTAGACAACTTCTAGCAGAAACAGCTTTCCCTGGAATGAAAATTCTAGAGTTTGGTTTGTATGACGAGACAAGTCAAAGCTTTGATCTGCCTCATAATTATGATAACAATTGTGTTGTTTATACAGGAACTCATGACAATGAAGTTGTTAATGGTTGGTATGAAAATCTCACTGTTAAACAGGCTCGATTTGTAGATAAGTATATAGGTCGTTCTCATGATGAGCCCATTTCAAAAGCAATGCTTAGAACCATTTTTGCTTCTGTCGGTGATATTGCTATCTTATGTATGCAGGATTTACTTGATAAAGATGCCGAAACTCGGATGAACTTACCAAACACAGTTGGGGGAAACTGGCAATGGCGTATGCTAAAAGATGATTTACAAAAAGAGCATAAAACATTTTTAAGAGAACTAACCGAACGCTATGGTCGTGCTAATAATGACGAAAAAATTTGATAGGAAGAGGCTATAATGACTAATTTTACAACATTTACTGAAAACAATTATGGGAAAAAACTTGCAGATGCTTCAAACAAGGAACTCTATATTTCCTTATTAAATTATGTAAAAGCAGTAGCAGAAGAAAAACCTAAAAATACTGCCAAAAGAAAAGTTTATTACATTTCTGCAGAATTTTTGATTGGTAAATTGCTCTCCAATAATTTGATAAATCTAGGAATCTACCAAGATGTCAAAGAAGAATTGGCAGTTGCAGGGAAAAATATTGCAGAAATAGAAGATGTGGAATTGGAACCATCTTTAGGAAATGGTGGACTAGGTCGTCTAGCTTCATGCTTTATAGACTCAATGTCAAGTTTAGGAATAAATGGAGAAGGTGTTGGTTTAAACTATCATTGCGGTTTGTTTAAACAAGTTTTTGTCGATAATCAACAAGAAGCTGAACCAAACTACTGGATTGAAGAACAATCATGGTTAGTTCCAACAAGCATTTCATATGATGTACCATTCAAAAACTTTACCTTGAAATCTCGTCTTGATCGACTTGATGTTTTAGGCTACAAACGTGATAGCAAAAACTACCTTAACTTATTTGATATCGAAGGTGTTGATTACGGTCTGATTAAAGATGGTATTTCATTTGATAAAACTGAAATCAAGAAAAACCTTACCCTCTTCTTGTATCCAGATGATTCTGACAAAAATGGGGAATTACTTCGTATTTATCAACAGTACTTTATGGTCTCAAATGCGGCGCAATTGATCATTGATGAAGCTATCGAACGTGGATCAAACTTGCATGATCTTGCTGACTATGCTTATGTGCAAATCAATGATACTCACCCATCCATGGTCATTCCAGAATTAATCCGTCTCTTGACTGAAAAACATGGCTTTGACTTTGATCAAGCAGTTTCTGTAGTGAAGGCTATGGTTGGCTACACAAATCATACTATTTTGGCTGAAGCTCTTGAAAAATGGCCTTTAGATTACCTCAATGAAGTTGTTCCTCACTTGGTGACCATCATTGAAAAATTAGATGCTCTTGTCCGTGCTGAACACAAAGATCCAGCAGTTCAGATTATTGATGAAACAGGTCGTGTGCACATGGCACATATGGATATTCACTTTGCAACTAGCGTTAATGGAGTAGCAGCACTTCACACTGAGATTTTGAAAAACAGTGAACTAAAAGTGTTTTATGACCTTTATCCTGAAAAATTCAACAACAAGACCAATGGTATTACATTCCGTCGTTGGTTAGAGTTTGCCAACCAAGATTTAGCGGCCTACATTAAAGAATTGATTGGTGACGACTACCTAACTGATGCTACCAAGCTTGAAAAATTGATGGCTTTTGCTGATGAAGAAGCTGTCCATGACAAATTAGCAGACATCAAGCATGCTAATAAATTAGCCTTAAAACGCTACCTTAAAGAGAATAAGGGTATTAATCTGGATGAAAATTCAATCATTGATACGCAAATCAAACGTTTCCATGAGTACAAACGTCAACAGATGAACGCTCTTTATGTTATTCACAAATACCTTGAAATCAAAAAAGGCAACCTTCCAAAACGTAAAATCACAGTTATCTTTGGAGGAAAGGCAGCCCCTGCTTATATCATTGCTCAAGATATCATTCACTTAATTCTTTGCTTATCAGAGTTAATCAATAATGATCCTGATGTGAGCCCATATCTCAATGTTCATTTGGTTGAAAACTATAATGTGACAGTAGCTGAACACCTGATTCCTGCCACTGATATTTCAGAACAAATCTCACTAGCTTCTAAAGAAGCATCTGGTACAGGTAACATGAAGTTCATGTTGAATGGTGCCTTAACCCTTGGAACAATGGACGGTGCTAACGTTGAGATTGCAGAATTAGCTGGTATGGATAATATTTATACCTTTGGTAAAGATTCTGATACCATTATTGGACTCTATGCTGACGCTAGCTATGTTTCTAAGTCTTATTACGATGCTTGTCCACAAATTAAAGAAGCAGTTGACTTTATCGTTAGCCCTGAAATCTCTGACATTGGAAATAAAGAACGTTTAGAGCGTCTCTATAAAGAGCTGCTTCAGAAAGACTGGTTTATGACTTTGATTGACCTAGAAGAATATATCGAGGTCAAAGAAAAAATGTTAGCTGACTATGAAGATCAAAAACTTTGGATGACTAAAGTTGTGCATAACATTGCCAAAGCAGGATTCTTCTCATCTGACCGTACTATCGAACAGTACAATGAAGATATTTGGCACTCTAAATAAGAGTTTATATTAAAAAGAACGGAAAAAATCCGTTCTTTTTAATGTTCTTTTAGCTAATGAGAAGTTTGGTAATGATGATATCTTGGTCAGGATACTTGGCTTTTAAATCTTTAACAACTTGACTGTAGACTTGCTCTATTTCTTGTCTTTTTTCAGGAAAATTGTGGCCAACATAATGGAACTGACTTTCAATTGTTAAAAAGAGATCATGAAAAAGGGTATTTAGTTTGTCTAATTTATCCAGTAATTCCTGATCTTCTTTAATGAATTCAGGTATTTGCTTGTCTTCACCAAGTTGAGCATCAGTAACTGTTAAGGGGTAGGTGCCGTATTCTAAGCATAGTTCATAAGTCATGTTCTAACTCCTTTTTGAGGTCTTTTAAAATGGAAGATCAGCCTAGTCTGTTTGCAGTAGTTTAGCTGTAGTTTGATTCTTCTTTGAGCAGTCATCTCTCTTGTGACCTATTAGCCATAGGCAGTTTGACGTCAAGGTCTGAATTTTCCAGAAAAGCTGACGTCTTTGACTTAAGCACATTCTGACATATTATTTTTGGCAAGTCAAATAGTTGAAACTTTTAAGCAGGAAATCCCTTTAACATTGTGACAAAGTGTACAAGCTTATTTTTTGCATCTGTCTAAAGAATGGCGATATAATAGAAATTATAGAATTATTTTATTATAGGAGATATGATGTCAAAAAAAATTAGAGTACTTCTCTACTATAAATATGTTAACATTGAAAATGCTAAAGACTATGCTCAAAAACACCTAGCTTTTTGTAAATCAATAGGTCTTAAAGGACGCATTTTGATTGCTGAAGAAGGCATTAACGGAACTGTCTCTGGAGACTATGAAACAACTCAGAAATATATGGATTGGGTTCACAGCGATGAACGTTTTGCAGATCTTTGGTTTAAAGAAGATGAAGAAGACAAACAAGCTTTCAAGAAAATGTTTGTGCGTTATAAGAAAGAAATTGTTCATTTAGGCCTAGAAGATAATGGCTTTGATGCTGATATTAATCCTTTGGAAACAACAGGACAATATCTATCACCTAAGGAATTTAAAGAAGCCCTTCTTGACGAAGATACAGTTGTCCTTGATACTCGTAATGATTATGAATATGATTTGGGACATTTCCGTGGAGCAGTGCGTCCAGATATCCGTAATTTCCGTGAACTTCCTCAGTGGGTTCGTGATAATAAGGATAAATTTATGGAAAAACGTGTGGTTGTTTATTGTACGGGCGGTGTACGCTGTGAGAAATTCTCAGGCTGGATGGTTCGTGAAGGCTTCAAGGATGTTGGACAATTGCATGGAGGGATTGCCACCTATGGAAAAGATCCAGAAGTTCAAGGAGATCTTTGGGATGGTGCTATGTATGTTTTTGATGAACGAATAGCAGTGCCTATTAATCATGTCCAACCAACTGTTATTGCTAAGGATTATTTTGATGGGCAACCATGTGAACGCTATGTTAACTGTGCTAATCCGTTTTGTAACAAACAAATTTTTGCAACAGAAGAAAATGAAGCAAAATACCTTCGAGCTTGTTCTCCTCAGTGTCGCGCTCATGAAAAGAACCGCTACGTATCAGAAAATGGACTAAGCCGAGAAGAATGGCAAAATAGACTTGCAGCCCTTGGTGAAAGCTTGCCAGAATATGCAGGTGCATAAAGACTAAAAAGATTCAGTTTTCCTCTGAATCTTTTTTACTTGCTTTAACTTTTGGATTTTGCGCTTTGAGAGAAGTATTGCCCTTGGTATTTCAGATCTAAGCCTTTAGATGTAATAGAAAAGCAAAGAACTTACACCTTTTGATTAATAGAAGGTATAAGTTCTTCACTTTTATTACTGATATGAGATTAAGACTTGTCTGTAAAGAATTTCTGCATAGAAAATCTTTTTGATCCAGCCTCTTCTTAGCGTGCTACACGGCGACGTGCAGCTTTTTTACGGTTTTCTTCGATGAAGGCTTCTTTTTCTTCTTCGGGTTCAATAATTGTTTTTTTAACAGCAAAGACAGCTCCTGCAACCGTAGCAACTGTAGCAAAAACACCTGTTGCTAAGCCTTTTGCGAATTGATATTTCTTAGTCATAACTTTCTCCGTTTCTATACTTAGACACAATCAGTGTCTTGAATACTTATGTTATAATATATGGTAACGGAAAAAGCTAGAAATATCAAGAAAAAGATGTTTCATAAACCTCTTTTTAAAATAGAAAGTTAAAATGGATTCAAAAGGAAAAATCATTCTTATTGTTGGTCCAACAGCAGTTGGAAAGACACATTTAGGTATACAATTAGCAGAGCGCTTTGAAGGAGAAATCATCTCTGGTGATAGCCAACAAGTTTATAAGGGCTTAGATATAGGAACTGCTAAAGCCAGTAAAAAAGAGCAAGAGCAGGCTGTACATCACCTGATTGATATTAGAGAAGTCACTGAAGGCTATTCTGCCTTTGATTTTGTGCAAGATGCTAGAAAGGCCATTGAAGAGATCAGAGCTAAAGGTAAGCTACCGATCATAGTTGGTGGCACTGGCCTATATTTGCAAAGCCTACTTGAAGGCTATCATTTAGGAGGCTCATTGGATCAAGATGCTCTTTTAGCTTATCGTTCTGAGCTTGAAAAACTTTCTGATCAGAGCCTTTTTGATCAGCTTGAGACCAAGGGGATTCATATCAAGGAACTAAATAGAAGACGTGCCATCAGAGCTCTGGAATTAGACCGCTTTGGCAAAGATTTAAGTAATGAAGACTTTCCTTATCAAAGTTTAGTGATTGGTTTAAATGATGAGCGCCAGATTATTTACGACCGTATTAATAGACGGGTTGATGACATGATTGCAAAGGGACTAGTAGAGGAAGCTAGGTATTTATATGAAGAGCATCCTGATGTTCAAGCCAGCCGGGGTATTGGCTATAAGGAGCTTTTTCCCTACTTCTCAGGTGATATGAGCTTGGAAGAGGCTAGTGAGAAGTTAAAACAAAACACACGACGATTTGCTAAAAGGCAATTGACCTGGTTTCGAAATAGGATGTCCGTTTCCTTTTATTCCATTACGGACCAAGATTATCCCAAAAACATCTTTTCCCTAGTGAAAGATTTTCTTGAAAAAAAGAATCAGTAGCCTTTTAAAAAAATGAAAAGAACTAGATTTATGTTATAATAAGCTTTATGGATTTTGGAGGATTAGCTAATTGGCAATGACAAAAACAGAACTCAAAAAAGAGCGTGTGATACTCCTAGGCGTATGTCTACAAAGAACTGAAAACTTTGACATGTCTATGCAAGAATTGGCTAGCCTTGCTGAAACTGCTGGTGCTCAAGTTGTTGGAAATTACAGTCAAAAAAGAGAAAAATATGATAGTAAAACCTTTATTGGCTCTGGGAAATTAGCAGAGCTAACAGAAATCATTGAAGCAGACCAGGTTGATACGGTGATAGTTAATAACCGTCTGAGCCCCCGGCAAAATGCTAATTTGGAAACCATTCTCCAAGTTAAGGTCATTGATCGCATGCAATTGATTTTAGACATCTTTGCAATGAGAGCTAGAAGTCATGAAGGAAAACTACAAGTCCATCTAGCTCAGCTAAAATATATGCTACCTAGACTGGCTGGACAAGGGGTTATGCTAAGTAGACAGGCCGGTGGGATCGGAAGTCGTGGCCCCGGAGAAAGTCAGTTAGAATTAAATCGTCGGTCCATTCGTCATCAAATTACAGACATTGAAAGACAACTTGCCATTGTTGAAAAGAACCGTCAAACAATTCGTGACCGTAGATTGGAGTCGGATGCCTTTAAAATTGGCCTAATTGGTTATACCAATGCTGGTAAGTCAACCATCATGAACCTCTTAACAGATGATAGGCAGTATGAAGCCAATGAACTCTTTGCAACCTTGGATGCCACAACAAAGAGAATTTACTTGCAGGATCAATTTCAGGTGACTTTAACAGATACCGTCGGTTTTATCCAGGATTTGCCAACGGAGTTAGTGGCTGCCTTTAAATCAACTTTGGAAGAAAGCCGTCATGTAGACTTACTTTTACATGTTATAGATGCCAGTGATCCCAACCATTCTGAACATGAAAAAGTTGTTTTAGATATTTTAAAAGACTTAGATATGCTAAAGATTCCACGCTTAGCAATCTATAATAAAATGGATAAGACTGAAGTTTTGAGCGCAACAGCATTTCCCAACATTAGAATTTCTGCAAAAGATAGAGAAAGTCGGAGAATTTTAAGAAACCTACTTATTGATCAGATACGTGATCTTTATCAACCTTTTTCCCTTAAGGTAGGTCAGGATAAGGCTTATAAACTTTATGATTTAAATAGGGTTGCCTTATTAGATCCTTATTCCTTTGATCAGGAAGTAGAAGAAATCTCTGGTTATATTGCAAGCAAAAATAAATGGAGATTAGAAGATTTTTATGAGTGATTATATAGAATTAGCTTTAACTTATGGTGGTTTTACAAGTTTAGACCGTCACTATTTGAAAAATATATTATCAGAACTAAGTGATCAAGAAAAATTATCCTTTATAACCCCACCACCAAGTGTCATTAATGCTTATTTTGCTGAAATCTACCAAAAGCAATTTCCAAAGGCTGCAACAGACTACTATTTGGAGTTGACAAGTGCCTTACGCTTAGAACAGAAATCTCCAAGTTTCAAAGAAGACAAACCTTTTGTCAGACTCAACCTCTCAGGAAGGGCCTATGGTTTTGCTTATGAAAATTCGCAAGAAGAAATTGCTATCGTCTTTTCTGAGCTACCATCTTTTCCAAGTCAGGAATTACTCTTTGAAATTGCTCAGATCTTCCCACATTATCTGGTCTATCTTGAAAGTGAGGTTATCAAGATGAAACCCAATGTCTTTAAAGACATTGAGCAGACAGACAAGTATCAAGATTTAGGACAGTTGACCAAAGAATACCAGTTAAATGACAGATTAAGACTTTTGAGTGGCTACAACAGTCAAGAAATATTAGAGCTCAGTCAAAAAATCTCTGGTCGTTTTTATTATGGCTGTGAACAAAGAGAATTCAAACTGTATATAGAAAATTAGAAAGTATAGAATGTATGGAATTACAATTTTTAGGGACAGGAGCTGGTCAGCCAGCAAAGCAGCGTAATGTTTCAAGCTTAGTCTTGAAACTCTTGGATGAAATTAATGAAGTTTGGATGTTTGATTGTGGAGAAGGAACACAAAGACAAATTCTTGAAACCACTATTAAACCTCGAAAAATTCAAAAAATATTTATCACCCATCTCCATGGAGATCATATCTTTGGCCTTCCAGGTTTTTTATCTAGTCGTGCCTTCCAAGCCAGTGACGAGCAAACAGATATAGAGATTTATGGACCTATAGGGATAAGAGCCTTTGTTCAAAACAGTTTACAAGTTTCAGGATCAAGACTACCTTATCGGATTCATTATCATGAATTTTCAGAAGATAACTTAGGTAAGATTTTAGAAACTGACAAGTTTGTGGTCTATGCAGAACGTCTGGCACATACTATTTTTTGTCTGGGCTACCGTATTGTTCAAAAAGACTTGGAAGGAACCTTGGACGCTGAAGCTTTAAAAAATGCAGGTGTCCCTTTTGGTCCCTTATTTGGCAAAATCAAAAATGGACAAGATATTGTCTTAGAAGATGGCCGGGAAATCCTAGCTAAAGATTTTATTTCTGCTCCAAAAAAAGGTAAAATTATTACTATCATTGGAGATACCAGAAAGACCTTTGCCAGTGAACGCTTGGCCAAGGATGCAGATGTTCTTGTGCATGAATCAACTTATGGCAAGGGTGATGAACGTTTGGCAAAAAACCATGGACACTCAACCAATATGCAGGCTGCTCAAATTGCTAAGGCAGCCAATGTCAAGCGACTACTCTTAAACCATGTTTCAGCTCGTTTTTTAAGCCGTGACTGTCGTCAAATGGAAAAAGATGCAGCAAGTATTTTTGAAAATGTTAAGATTGTTAAAGATTTAGAGGAAATAAGTATATAATGGCAGAGCGTATCATCCTAATTACTGGAGCTAGTGGTGGACTTGCAGAAGAGATTGTGAAACAATTACCTGAAGAAGATTTTCTCTTGCTGGTGGGTAGAAGTAAAGAAAAATTAGAAAAGCTCTATGCAGACAGGCCTAATAAACGTTGTATTGGTATGGATATTAAAGATGTTAAGGCCATAGAGAAGACTGTAGATCTTTTATGGGCAGACTTTGGCCATATTGATATTTTAATTAATAATGCTGGATTTGGAGATTTTAAGACATTTGATCACTTTACTAGTCAGCAAATAGAAGAGATGTTTGAGGTTAATACCCTAGCTAGTATCCATTTTGCACGCTTACTAGGGAAGAAAATGGCTTCTTTGGGACGTGGTCATATTGTCAATATTATTTCTATAGCAGGGCTCATTGCCTCAAGTAAGTCAACTATCTATTCCGCTACCAAGTTTGCAATGATTGGTTTTTCCAATGCACTTCGTTTGGAATTGGCTGACCAAAATGTCTATGTGACCTCTATAAATCCAGGACCTATTGCAACCAAGTTCTTTGATCAAGCCGATCCTTCAGGCCAATACCTCAAAAGTGTTGGTAAACTGACATTGAAACCAGAAAAAGTAGCAGCCAGAGTCATTGCCATCTTAGGAAAAAATAAGCGGGAGGTAAACCTGCCTTTCACCTTGGCTTTGACCCACAAGTTCTATACCTTGTTTCCTAGAATTTCTGATTTTCTCGCAAGAAAGGTTTTTAACTATAAATGATTAATGCTAAGTATGATTGGAAAATATCAAAGGAGAAGCCAGATGATGGCTTCTTTAAACTAGTCAAATCAAAAGGTTTAAATGAGACAGCAGCTGATATTCTCTACCATCGGGGGATCACCCAAACAAAAGCTGTGGAAGACTTTTTAAGTGCTGATTTATCTCTACTTCATGATCCCTATCTCTTAAATGACATGGATAAAGCTGTCAACAGGATAAGAACAGCTATTGAGAATGCTGATAACATTCTGATTTATGGTGACTATGATGCAGATGGCATGACCTCAGCCTCTATTATGAAAGAGACTTTGGAGATGATGGGTGCTGAAGTTCTCGTTTATCTTCCTAATCGTTTTACAGATGGCTATGGCCCCAACCTTAGTGTCTATAAATATTTCATTGAACAAGAAAAAGTATCCTTGATTATCACTGTAGATAATGGTGTTGCAGGTCATGAGGCTATCTCTTATGCCCAGGAGTGTGGAGTGGATGTTATTGTTACAGATCATCACAGTCTACCTGGGACTTTACCAGATGCCTTTGCCATTATTCACCCTGAGCATCCCCAAGCAGATTATCCTTTCAAGAAACTTGCAGGTTGTGGGGTAGCCTTTAAATTAGCCTCAGCTCTTTTAGAAACTGTTCCGACAGAGTTCTTAGATTTGGTGGCTATAGGTACCATTGCAGATATGGTTTCATTGAAAGACGAAAACCGTGTCCTGGTTAAAAACGGCCTACAAGTCCTCAAAAGGACAGAGAGAGTTGGCTTACAAGAATTGATGACATTGTCTAAGGTAAACTTTGATCACTTTGATGAAGATGCCATAGGCTTTAAGATTGCACCACAACTCAATGCTTTGGGCCGCCTGGATGATCCAAATCCAGCTATTGAACTGTTAACAGGCTTTGATGATGAAACTGCTTCTGAAATTGCTCTGCAAATTAATCAGAAAAATGAAGAAAGAAAAGCTTTGGTCCAAAGGATCTTTGAAGAAGCTGTGCATATGGTTAATCCAGCTAAAAGTGTTCAGGTTTTAGCTAAAGCTGGCTGGCATCCTGGTGTACTTGGTATAGTGGCTGGGCGTATTATGGAGGAAACTGGACAGACAGTTATTGTTTTAAACATTGAAGATGGTCTGGCAAAAGGTTCTGCAAGAAGTATTGATGCTTTGAATATTTACCAAGCCCTAAGCTCTTGTAGTAAGCTCTTAAGTGCATTTGGAGGGCACAGTGGAGCAGCAGGAATGACCCTGCCTGAGAATAATATCGCTGCCCTATCTGATGCTCTTTGTCAGTATGTTGAGGATCATCATATTGATTGTCAGCAAAAAAATGCCTTGCTTATTGATGATCAATTGGATTTGAGCCAACTGAGCTTGCAAACCTTGAAAAGCTTAGATCAACTGGCACCCTTTGGCATGGACAACAAAAAACCTATTTTTTATCTTAATGATTTCCATATTAGCCAAGCCAGAACAATTGGTGCTGATAAGAGTCATTTGAAACTACGCTTGAAAAAGGGTTCTGTAGAAACTGACTTGTTGGCCTTTAATCTTGGTCATTTAAGTCAGGAGTTTCAACAGGTAAAAGGCCTTGAGCTGGTGGTGAGCTTGTCAGTTAATATATGGAATGGGAATACCAGCCTACAATTAACCTTAGTGGATGCGCGTGTTGAGGGAGTGCAGCTCTACGATATCAGAGCAAAGAGTGTGCCTTTGCCAGCAGAAGTGCCCCTAATCTCTGATGAGGCGGAAGGTTTAGAGGTTGTTATTGATCAGATACCAGAAGAAATTGAGCCCTTAAAGGAAAAATTAGGGGCCAAAGATTTTAAGGCTATCTACTTTAAAAATAGGATTGAAAAGCCTTATTATTTGACAGGTTTTGGGAGCAAGGAACAGTACAAAAGGCTTTATAAAACTATTTATCAATTTCCTGAATTTGATATACGTTACAAGCTAGAAAGCCTGAGCCAATACTTGAACATTGAGAAAATTTTATTAGTAAAAATGATTCAGATCTTTCAAGAACTAGGCTTTGTTAAGATCGAAAACGGTCTAATGACAGTAAATAAACAGGCTGAAAAACGTGATATTGCTGACAGTCAGCTATACCAGGAATTAAAAAATCTTGTCAAGGTTCAGGAATTAATGGCCTTAGGGACCCCTCAGGAAATCTATCATTTTCTGACAGGCAAGTAGTAAAGTTCTTTCTTTGTTTTTAGAATGCAAAACCTAGAATAGTCTGAGCTTTAATTTACGAAAAAATCAATTCGTGATATAATGAAGAGTATTTTATTTTTGGCCACAGGCCTCTAGAAAGAATTATGATTGATTATGGACTTAACAAATTATATTGCTTCAATTGAGAATTATCCGCAAGAAGGGATAACTTTCCGTGATATCTCACCTTTAATGGCAGATGGAAAAGCTTATAGCTATGCCATTCGCGAAATTGCTCAATATGCATGTGATAAAGAAATTGATATGGTCGTTGGACCTGAAGCGCGAGGATTTATCATTGGATGTCCCGTAGCTGTTGAACTTGGTATTGGTTTTGCACCTGTTCGTAAACCAGGTAAGTTACCAAGAGAAGTTGTCTCAGCAGATTATGAAAAAGAGTATGGACTTGATACTTTAACTATGCATGCCGATGCTATTCAGCCTGGACAACGTGTCTTAATTGTTGACGATTTGTTAGCCACAGGCGGAACCGTTCAAGCGACTATTGAAATGATTGAAAAACTTGGCGGGGTAGTTGCCGGTTGTGCATTCTTGATTGAGCTAGAAGGCCTTAATGGCCGTGATAAACTTGGTGATATTGATTATAAGGTATTGATGAATTTCCCAGGTTAAGCTTTCATAAAAAACTGATAAGAAGATCAGAAGGTAGACGAAGTTATAAATTCTGTTTATCAACATTTTTTAACTGACTATTTCCTAGAGAAATCTTATGATAGACAAAGGTATTGGCCAGAGAAGTAGAGGTCTTTGCCTTACTACTTAAGAAAGTATCAAAAGAAAAAGGTTAGTAAAAGATTTTCTAAATTTAGGACATGGATAGAGGGATTATGAGTTTTCTTGAATATTATAAGTCAGGCCAACTGGTCTTACCAAGTGCCTTACTTTTCCACTTTAAAGATATTTTTTCCACTACTGAAGATTATTTGGTATGGCAATTTTTCTATCTGCAAAATACAACTGCTCTAGATGATTTAACCCTCAGCCAAATTGCAGAAGCTTTGGGTAAGACAGTGGCAGATATTAATAAGTCCATTTCAAACTTAAGTAGTCAAAATTTACTGGATATGAAGACTATCACCATTGCTGATGAAATTGAAACGATTTTTGATCCAAGTCCAGCCCTAGAAAAACTTGATCAGCTGCTGACCCATAATAATCTGGCAGATGAGCAAGAAAGTGATCAACCTAATCAGTTTAAAAAGATTGTTGAAGAGTTTGAGCGGGAATTGGGACGCTTTTTAAGTCCTTTTGAATTAGAAGATTTAGAAAAAACCATCAAAGACGACAAGACTGATATAGACTTGGTTAGAGAAGCTCTTCGCGAAGCGGTTTTTAATGGTAAGACAAATTGGAAGTATATTCAAGCCATTTTGCGCAACTGGCGTAAAGAAGGTATTAGGAATGTCTACCAAATTGAAGAAAAGAATCGCGCGCGTGAGGGTTCAGATCCATCCAATGTGAAGGTTTCAGATGATTTCTTGTCAGCAATGAACCTATGGAGTGACTAATGCGTATTGGAAAAGCAAGGCTTAAGACTGTTTTACAAATAATTGGCCAAATGTTTCCTCAGGCAAAGGGTGAACTAGAGTGGGACAAACCCTTTCAACTTTTGATTGCAGTCATCTTATCTGCTCAGACAACAGATAAGGCTGTTAATAAGGTTACCCCACTTTTATGGGAAAAATACCCAGAAATTGAAGATTTAGCAGCTGCTAACTTAGAAGATGTTGAAAACTGTCTAAGAACAATTGGACTTTACAAAAATAAAGCCAAAAACATTATTAAAACAGCTCATTTAATCTGTCAGGAATTTGATGGCCAGGTACCTCGGTCCCATAAGGAATTGGAAAGTTTGCCTGGTGTCGGTCGAAAGACTGCTAATGTGGTACTAGCAGAAGTTTATGGAGTACCTGCCATTGCAGTGGATACTCATGTGTCGCGCGTAGCAAAACGATTAAATATTTCAGCAGCAGATGCCGATGTTGTCCAGATTGAAAAGGATTTGATGGCTAAAATACCCCAAAAAGATTGGATTACAACCCATCATCGTTTGATTTTCTTTGGACGCTACCATTGCCTAGCTAAAAATCCTAAATGTAGCATTTGTCCAGTTCAGTCCTATTGCAAGTACTATAAAGAGGTCTATAAAAAAAGATAGCTATAAAAAGGCTTTCTTTTTTTATGATTATGAATTTGTTATAATGAAGGCAGTAATAGATAGAAAGATTAGATAATGGAAAGTAATTTATCCAAACGATTAAGAAATGTGGCAAGCTTTGTTCCTAAGGGAAGCAAACTATTAGATGTAGGGAGCGATCATGCCTATCTCCCTATTTTTTTAATGGAGGAAAAGCGGATTGGGTCAGCTATTGCTGGAGAAGTGGTCAAAGGTCCTTATGAATCAGCTCTAAAAAATGTCTCTCAGGCAGGTTTGCAAGACAAGATTCAAGTGCGTTTAGCCAATGGCTTAAAAGCTTTTGAACCATCTGATCATGTGGACCTTATTACTATTTGTGGCATGGGTGGACGCTTAATTGCTGATATTTTAGAAGCTGGTAAGGAGAAGTTGCAAGAGGTGAAGCGCCTGGTGCTTCAACCCAATAATCGAGAAGATGATTTGCGACAGTGGTTGATGGCTAATGATTTTACCATTGTTTCTGAAACGATAATGATTGAAAATGACAAATATTATGAAATCATAGTGGCTGAACATGGTAAGGAGATCTTATCTGCCAAGGAATTACGCTTTGGTCCATTCTTATCTCGTGAAAAGTCACAAGTCTTTAAAGGTAAATGGCATAGAGAAATCGACAAGCTAAGCTATGCCTTGTCCTGTGTTCCAGAAGTTAAACAAGAGGAGCGCTCAGCTATTCTCCAAAAAATGAAAAATATAGAGGAAGTGTTAGATGATGAAAGTAAGTGAAATCATTAAGGTCTACGAAGACTATTGTCCTAAGAGCCTTTCATTGGAAGATGATGTAGTGGGGCTTCAAATTGGTAGTCTGGAAAAAGAGGTTAAGACCCTCATGATTGCCCTGGATGTTAGAGAACAAACCGTTGAAGAAGCTATTGCAAAGGGTGTTGATCTTATTATTACAAAACACGCACCTATCTTTAAACCTCTTAAGGATTTGGTTTCGTCACCGCAAAGAGATATCCTACTTGATTTGGTAAAGCATGATATTGCTGTTTATGTTAGTCACACCAATATTGATATTGTCCCAGATGGTTTAAATGACTGGTTCTGTCAAAAGTTGGGCATTGAAAAGACAAGTTACTTGAAGGAAACACAAGAAGGCTATGGACTTGGTCGCATTGGCGAGATTAAAGCGCAAAGCTTAGAAGATTTCTCCTTACTGATCAAGGAGACCTTTCAATTAGATGCAGTTCGTTTGATTAGATATGCTGGTGCCAATCCTTTAATTAAGCGGGTTGCCATTTGTGGCGGAAGTGGCGATGACTTTTATAAATCTGCCTTAAAAAAGGGTGCTGATGTCTATGTTACTGGTGACATTTACTACCATACTGCTCAGGAAATGTTAACGGAAGGGCTCTATGCTATTGACCCTGGACATCATATTGAAGTTTTATTTGTTGAAAAAGTTTATGAAAAGATGCTAAATTGGAAAAAAGAGGGCAAGTGGGATATTGCCATTATAGCTAGTGAACAATCAACCAATCCTTTTAGTCATCTTTAATAGTGGAGTCGTATATGGATTGGATTGCTAAAGAAAATATTGTTTTTTTGGCCTTAATTGCTGGCTTATTTACCTGGTTTTGTACAATCATTGGTGCAGCCATCGTTTTCTTTTTTAAAAAGATTAGTCGTAAATTACTAGACACTATGATGGGTTTTGCTGCGGGAGTAATGATTGCAGCTTCTTTCTGGTCTCTTTTAGCCCCCTCTATAGAATTTGCTAAAGATAGTTATGGTTCCTTTGCCTGGTTCCCTGCGGCTATTGGTTTCTTAGTGGGAGGTGTTTTTTTAAGGAGTATTGATGCTATTGTTCCGCATCTGCATCTTAATAAAGAGCTTTCAGAAATGGAAGGTATACAGCCTCCAAAGAAACTCTCAAAAACTGCTCTTTTGTTTTTGGCTATAACCATTCATAATATACCAGAAGGCTTAGCTGTCGGGGTCACTTTTGGGGCTTTAGCCCATGGTCATTTTTCACAGGCTGCATTAATAGGAGCCATTAGTTTGGCCATTGGGATTGGTCTTCAAAACATACCAGAAGGAGCTGCTCTGTCTATTCCAATCAGAGCTGATGGCAAATCACGTCTGAAGGCTTTTTATTGGGGTGCGATGTCAGCTGTGGTTGAACCTCTTGGTGCGGTCATTGGTGCTGCCTTAGTCTTAAAGATGCTGCCCATCCTGCCCTACGCCCTATCCTTTGCAGCTGGGGCTATGACCTTTGTAGTGGTTGAAGAATTAATTCCTGAATCACAATCTAATGACAATACTGACCTGGCAACTCTAGGCTTGATGCTTGGATTTGTTATTATGATGGTTATGGATGTGGCGCTGGGGTGAAGACTTAGCTAAGGAAAGGGAAAAATGAAAGTTGCAATTATTGGTGCTGGTATTGTTGGTTCAACAGCAGCCTACTATTTACGAAAAAATAAGGTTGAAGATGTGACTATCTTTGATGATGGAGAAGGACAGGCCACTAAAGCAGCGGCAGGTATTATCTGTCCTTGGTTTTCAAAAAGACGTCATAAGGCTTGGTATCGTTTAGCTAGTTCTGGAGCAGAATTCTATCAAGATTTAATAGAAGATCTGAGTAAAGACGGCTTTGATACCTCTTTTTATCGGCAAAATGGTGTGTTAATCTTAAAAATGGATGAAAGAAAACTGGAGGATCTGCTGCAGTTAGCTCTTGAGCGGAAAAAAGCTTGTCCCATGATTGGAGAGCTGGCCATCCTTGATAAAGCAGAAGCTCAAGGAATCTTTCAAGGAATCGAAGGCTTTACTAAAGCTTTATATGCTTCAGGTGCAGCACGCATAGATGGGGCAAAGCTCTGTCACACTTTACAAAAAGCAGCGGCTTATCCCATCTATAAAAGAAAGGTTAGTTTCAGGCAAGAAGGAAGCTCCTTTATCATTGATGAAAAAAGATATGATTATGTGATTTTAGCTAGTGGTGCCTGGCTGGGGGATCTCTTAAAACCCTTAGGCTATGAGGTAGCTATTAGGCCTCAAAAGGGTCAATTACTTGACTTTGAGACCAGGGCAAAAGACAGCAGCCATCACTTTCCAGTGCTTATGCCTGAAGGAGAAATAGATATCATTCCTTTTGATCAGGGCTTAATCTCAGTAGGCGCCAGTCACGAAAATGATCAGGGCTTTGATTTGCAAGCTGACCAGACCATTTTAAAGCAGCTCAGGGAAGAGGCTCAAAAATACTACCCAGAATTAAGGGAGTCTGCTCCTTACCAAGAACGTATTGGAACACGGGCCTATACAGATGATTTTTGTCCTTTTTGGGGACAAGTTCCCCATATGGAAGGGGCTTATGCTGCAAGTGGTTTAGGCTCTTCTGGACTAACAGTTGGTCCTAAGATTGGTAGAGAATTGGTTTCTTTACTTTTAGGTCAAAAAGTGAGTTTAGACAGTGATGATTACCCTATTGGAAGTTATATCTCCTATGATAAAAAGTGACACTACTATAAAAAAGTGATAAAATGGTATAGATTTAGAAAAAGAGGAGCTTAACCATGAAAGGTATTATTCTTGCCGGCGGTTCGGGTACGCGTTTGTATCCTTTGACACGTGCAGCATCAAAACAATTGATGCCAATTTATGACAAACCAATGATTTATTACCCACTGTCCACCTTGATGTTGGCAGGTATCAAAGATATCCTGATCATCTCAACACCACAAGATTTACCAAGATTTGAAGAATTACTTGGTGATGGTAGTGAATTTGGTATTCATTTGTCTTATGCTGAACAACCAAGTCCTGATGGATTGGCTCAAGCATTTATCATAGGAGAAGATTTTATTGGTGATGATCATGTTGCTCTCATATTAGGGGATAACATTTATCATGGTAATGGTCTAACTAAGATGCTTCAAAAAGCTGCTGCTAAAGAAAAAGGGGCGACTGTTTTTGGCTACCAAGTTAAGGATCCAGAACGTTTTGGTGTGGTTGAATTTGATGAGCACATGAACGCTATTTCCATTGAGGAAAAACCGAAACTTCCAAAGTCTCACTATGCTGTAACAGGTTTGTATTTCTATGATAATGATGTGGTTGAAATTGCTAAAAATATTAAACCAAGTGAACGTGGCGAACTTGAAATTACAGATGTTAACAAGGCCTACTTAGAACGTGGCGACCTTTCTGTTGAATTAATGGGACGTGGCTTTGCTTGGCTTGATACGGGTACTCATGAAAGTCTTCTTGAAGCTGCGCAATACATTGAGACAGTCCAACGCTTACAAAATGCACAGGTAGCCAACTTGGAAGAGATTGCCTATCGTATGGGCTATATCACAAAAGAAGATGTTCATAGGTCAGCTCAGCCTCTTAAAAAGAATGAATATGGCCAATATTTATTAAGATTGATTGGAGAGGCTTAATGACTGAAGCATTTTTTGAGAAAAAACTAGCAGCTCGTCCAATTGAAGCTATTCCAGGTTTAATTGAATTTGACATACCTGTTCATGGAGATAACCGTGGTTGGTTCAAGGAGAATTTTCAAAAGGAAAAGATGCTTCCTCTAGGCTTTCCGGAAAGCTTCTTTGCTGAAGGAAAATTGCAGAATAATGTTAGCTTTTCCCGTAAAAATGTTCTACGCGGCTTGCATGCAGAACCATGGGACAAGTACATCTCTGTGGCTGATGATGGAAAAGTCTTAGGATCATGGGTTGACTTACGTCAGGGACCAAGTTTTGGTCAAACTTACCAAACGATTATCGATGCCTCAAAAGGGATCTTTGTTCCGCGTGGTGTGGCTAATGGTTTTCAGGTTCTCTCTGACAAGGTATCCTATAGTTACTTAGTCAATGACTATTGGGCACAAGAGTTAAAGCCTAAATATGCTTTTGTTAATTACGCTGATCCTGAACTAGGCATCAAATGGGAAAACCTTGAAGCAGCTGAGGTTTCAGAGGCAGACAAAAACCATCCGCTGCTTAAAGATGTTACACCTTTAAAAGCAGAAGATTTATAAAAATTGAATTAAGGAAAAATCATGTCAGATTATAAAAATATTATTGTAACGGGTGGAGCTGGTTTTATTGGTTCAAACTTCGTTCACTACGTTTATAACAATCATCCCGATGTACATGTTACTGTTTTGGATAAATTAACCTATGCCGGAAATCGTGCAAACCTCGAAGAAATTCTTGGCGATCGTGTGGAATTGGTTGTTGGTGATATTGCTGATGCTACTTTGGTGGATCAATTGGCTGCCAAAGCGGATGCTATTGTTCACTATGCTGCTGAAAGCCACAATGATAATTCCCTAAATGATCCAAGTCCATTTATTCATACGAATTTCATTGGTACTTATACCTTGTTGGAAGCGGCTCGTAAATATGGCATTCGTTTCCATCATGTGTCAACTGATGAGGTCTATGGAGATCTTCCCTTACGTGAGGATTTACCTGGTCACGGGGAAGGAGAAGGTGAGAAATTCACAGCAGAAACTAAATATAACCCTTCATCTCCTTATTCATCAACAAAGGCTGCTTCAGACTTAATTGTTAAGGCCTGGGTACGTTCTTTTGGTCTTCAAGCAACAATCTCTAATTGTTCAAATAATTATGGACCATACCAGCATATTGAAAAATTCATTCCACGCCAAATTACCAATATCTTGTCAGGAATCAAGCCAAAACTTTATGGTGAAGGTAAAAATGTCCGTGACTGGATTCATACCAATGACCATTCTACTGGGGTATGGGCTATTTTGACCAAGGGGCGTATTGGTGAAACCTATCTGATCGGTGCTGACGGTGAAAAAAATAATAAGGAAGTTTTAGAATTGATCCTGGAAAAAATGGGACAACCTAAAGATGCTTACGATCATGTGACTGACCGTGCGGGACATGATTTACGCTATGCTATTGATTCAAGAAAACTCCGTGAAGAATTAGGTTGGACACCAGAATTTACCAACTTCGAGCAAGGCTTAGAAGAAACGATCAACTGGTATAAGGACCATGAAGATTGGTGGAAGGCTGAAAAAGATGCTGTAGAAGCTAAATACGCAGCTACGCAAAAAATTATCAAGTAAAAAAGAAAAAGAGCTGTTTAGCTCTTCTCAGATTGAAGAAAAAGTCCAAAAAGGAGTGTTTCTTCAATCTTTTTTTACTTTATAAGAATAGATAAAGAAAGCTTATTTAAAAGCCAGGCAGCCACCCCGCCCTTTTCCTTATTTTGGATAATGCTATAGAGATAGCCTTTTTGGAAAGACTTAAATAAGTTGAATTTTCAACTTTAATAAAATTTTCTAAATGGCTGAGCTGACCTTTGATTTGATCAAAATTAGCACAATAAATCCCCTTTGAAAGCCCTCTACCATAGGTTCCAAAATAACTTATGTCATCAGATTTCACCTCCAAGTGATAAAATTCCAATGATAATTCCAGATGAATTATAGCATAGTTTTCCTAAGATTGGTATAATAGACACAAAGTAGAAAAGGAAGTTAAGCGATGACCAAATTAGCAACCATATGTTATGTTGATAATGGAGAGTCTCTATTACTACTCCATCGCAATAAAAAAGAAAATGATGTTCATGAAGGTAAGTGGATTTCGGTAGGTGGCAAATTAGAAGCAGGGGAGAGCCCTGATGAATGTGCTATCCGTGAAATTTATGAGGAAACCCACCTCAAGGTTCGTAAGATGGACTTTAAGGGTGTTATTACATTTCCCAACTTCACCCCTGGTGAGGACTGGTATACCTATGTTTTTAAGGTGACAGAATTTGAAGGTGAGTTGGTTTCTGATCAGGATTCAAGAGAAGGGACCTTGCAATGGGTTCCTTATCATGAGGTCTTAGAAAAACCAACCTGGGAAGGGGACTACGATATTTTTAAGTGGATACTTGAAGACCGCCCCTTTTTCTCAGCTAAGTTTTCTTATGATGATTCCAACCGTTTAATGGATAAACAAGTAACCTTTTACCAATAATAACTAAAAATAGATAGAATGAGGTATCAAAAACTAATGACTAACCATAATGATAATAAGTTTTCTGAAAGCTGGTTTTATAAATGGATATTAAACAGTAAGGCTGTTAATATCCTCTTAGTGATGTTCTTGACCTTTCTGACCATTTTTGTCTTTACCAAGACAACCTTTATCTTTGGACCAGTTTTTTCATTTTTAACCATATTGATGTTGCCCCTTGTGATTTCTACAATATTTTACTATTTGACAAAACCTTTAGTTGGTCTGATAGAGAAACTTGGTGTTAATAGAACAGTTTCCATTTTTATTGTTTTTGGTCTTATTGTTTGTATTATGATTTGGTCTTTCTCTGGAATCATACCGATGATTGGGGACCAGACACGTACTTTTATTGAAGATCTGCCTAGATATGTTAAAACAGTGGATAAGGAAGCTAATAAACTGTTAGAAAATCACTTGCTTGTAGATTATCGCTCAGAGTTGCAGGATATTTTGACTAGTATTAGTAAGAAAGCCCTAGACTATGCCCAAACCTTCTCTAAGAATGCTTTTGATTGGGCAGGAAATTTTGCCGGTGCCATAGCAAGAATTACTGTTTCCATTATCATCTCCCCTTTTATCTTGTTTTATTTTTTACGAGACAGCGGAAAGATGAAAGATGGCTTGGTCAATGTGCTTCCAAATAAACTCAGACAGCCAATTTCAAGAGTACTGGGTGATATTAATCAACAATTATCTGGCTATGTTCAAGGTCAGGTGACAGTGGCAATCGTTGTAGGTATTATGTTTGCTGTCATGTTTAGTCTTATTGGTTTGAAATACTCTATTACCTTTGGGATTATGGCTGGGATTTTAAATATGATCCCTTACTTAGGTAGCTTTTTAGCAATGATCCCTGTTGTTATTATGGGACTGGTACAAGGTCCTATAATGTTGGTCAAGGTTCTGGTTGTCTTTACTATTGAACAGACCATTGAAGGACGTTTTGTAGCCCCAATTGTCTTAGGTAATAAATTAAGCATTCATCCTATTACAATTATGTTTTTACTACTGACTGCGGGATCTATGTTTGGTGTTTGGGGAGTTTTCCTGGTTATCCCGGCCTATGCCTCAATAAAAGTAGTGGTCAAAGAGTTGTTCGTTTGGTATAAAAACATTAGTCCCCTCTATGCTGAAGAGAAAATAATTGTGGAGAATAAAAAAGAAGATGTTGAATAGTGAAAAAATGATTGCTTCTTTAGATCAGCAAAATTTGAAAAATGCTGAAAAATATTTTGAGAGGGCTTTAAAAAATGATGATTCAGAAACCTTGCTGTCCCTTGCTGAATACTTAGAGAGTATAGGTTTCCTACCACATGCCAAGAAAATCTATTTACAACTGAACAAAGACTATCCAGAAGTTAATATCAATTTGGCACAGATCCTGGCAGAAGATAATCTTATTGAGGAAGCTTTTTCCTACTTGGATTTAATAGAAAAAGATAGTCCTTACTATGTCAATGCTCTGCTTGTTATGGCTGATCTTTATGACATGGAAGGTTTGAGTGATGTTGCGCGTGAAAAATTACTGGAAGCTAGTAAGATCAATCCAGATCCACTTATACTATTTGGTTTAGCTGAGATTAATTTAGACCTGGACCATTTTAAGGAAGCTATTGATTATTACGCCCAATTGGATAATCGAGAGATCTTGAACCTAACAGGTATTTCTACCTATCAAAGAATAGCTAGGGCCTATGCAGCTATGGGTAAATTTGAAGCAGCCATTGAGTTTCTAGAAAAGGCCGTCAGCATTGAGTATGATGATGCTAGCGTCTATGAATTGGCTACTCTTCTTTATGATCAGGGAGAATTTCAAAAGGCCAACCTTTATTTTAAACAATTAGAAACAATGAATCCTGACTTCAATGGTTTTGAATTTATCTATGCTCAGTCTTTACATGAAGAACATAAGACAGAAGAAGCCTTAAGGCTAATCCAACAGGCTATTAGAAAAAACGAATTTGATACAGAGCTCTTACTCTTGGCCTCTCATTATGCCTATGAGTTGCATGATAGTGAGAGTGCTGAAAACTTCTTACTAAAGGCAAGAGAAGTTGGAATGGATGAGAATGACCTTAAGTTACCTCTGTCAACGCTTTACTTGAATATGGAACGGTTTGAGGATTTAATTGCCCTAGATAGTCCTGATCTTGAAAATAGCTTAACTAAATGGAATATTGCCAAGGCTTACCGTTGTCTTGATATGGAAGAAAAGGCTTTGGCCTCCTACCAAGAACTTGAAGATGATTTGAATGCTAACCCCGAATTCTTACAAGAATATGCTTATATCCTAAGGGAATTTGCCATGCTTGAAAAGGCTAAATTAATGACGCAAAAGTATTTATCACTCGTACCAGATGATCTCAGTATGCAAGAATTATTGGACTTCTTATCTTAATTTTTTGGATTT
Source organism: Streptococcus catagoni (assembly GCF_011421425.1). Lineage (GTDB taxonomy): Bacteria > Bacillota > Bacilli > Lactobacillales > Streptococcaceae > Streptococcus > Streptococcus catagoni. The sequence goes on along the minus strand of NZ_WPCW01000001.1, from coordinate 506,542 downwards.
TATTTTAGAATTTGATTAACATTTGCCCAGCAAATTGATTTATTTTGAAAACTGAAGTGCTATAATGACTATATATTGTGAATGAGGAGTTTTGAAATGACAGATAAAAAAAGACATTATGGAGCTGATTTAATTATTGATAGTCTCATTAACCATGAGGTTAAGTATGTTTTTGGTATTCCAGGGGCTAAGATAGATAGGGTTTTTGACACCTTAGAAGAAAAAGGCCCCCAGCTGATTGTTTCAAGACACGAACAAAATGCGACATTTATGGCTCAGGGACTTGGACGAATCACTGGAAAACCAGGTGTGGTTATTGCTACCAGTGGTCCAGGTATATCCAATCTAGCGACAGGCCTTGTTACCGCCACAGCAGAAGGAGATCCTGTTTTAGCCATTGGTGGTCAGGTTAAGCGTAGTGATCTGCTTAAACGTGCTCATCAATCAATGAATAACGTGGCTATGTTGGAGCCTATCACCAAGTATTCAGCAGAAGTCCATGATCCAGATACCTTATCAGAAACAATTGCTAATGCTTATCGTATCGCTAAGTCTGGTAAACCAGGAGCTAGCTTTATCTCTATCCCTCAAGATGTTACCGATAGCCCAGTTCATGTCAAGACCATCAAGCCTCTGACAGAACCCAAATTAGGATCTGCTTCGGTTGAAGATATCAACTACTTAGCGCAAGCTATTCGCAATGCAGTTCTACCCGTTTTATTATTAGGAAATGGTGCTTCAGATGAAAAGGTAACCCGTTCGATTAGACGTTTGTTGGGATCTGTTAAATTACCAGTGGTCGAAACCTTCCAAGGGGCTGGTATCGTTTCTCGTGACTTAGAAGAAGAGACTTTCTTTGGACGTGTGGGCTTGTTCCGTAATCAGCCTGGCGATATGTTGCTTAAAAAGTCTGACCTGGTCATTGCTATTGGTTACGATCCTATTGAATATGAGGCACGTAACTGGAATGCTGAAGTTTCAGCTCGAACAATTGTTATTGATGTTGCCCAGGCTGAAATTGACACTTATTTCCAACCAGAAAGAGAGCTTATTGGTAGCATTTCTGAAACTATTGATCTTCTTATACCTGCAGTCAATGGATACCGTCTGCCCGAAGGATCAGTGGAGTATTTACAAAATCTTAAGAAAAACATGTCTGGTGATATCAAGTTCGATCGCCAGTCAGCAGCTGGTCTGGTGCATCCTCTAGACCTCATAGACATTCTACAGGAACAAACAAAAGATGATATGACTGTTACTGTTGACGTGGGTAGTCACTACATCTGGATGGCTCGTTACTTCAAATCTTATGAAGCCCGTCATCTTTTATTCTCAAATGGAATGCAAACCTTGGGAGTGGCTCTACCATGGGCAATCTCAGCTGCTCTTATCAGACCAAATAAAACAGTAATCTCTGTTTCAGGGGATGGTGGCTTCTTATTCTCTGCTCAGGAGCTTGAAATAGCTGTCCGTCTCAAACTACCAATTGTTCATATCATTTGGAATGACGGATCCTACAATATGGTAAAATTCCAAGAAGAAATGAAATATGGAAGATCTTCTGGAATTCAATTGGGCCATGTTGATTTTGTCAAGTATGCAGAAGCTTTTGGTGCCAAGGGCTACCGCGTAGATAGTAAAGAAAGTTTCAAAAGTACTTTAGAGAAGGCTATTAAAGAATCTGCTAATGGCCCTATCCTTATTGATGTGCCAATTGATTATAAGGATAATGGAAAACTAGGTGAAACCATTCTACCAGACGAATTTGATTAAGAAGGTGACTGATGACAAATCAAACAACTTTATTCCAACACAATACCTTAGCTTCACTTATGGCTGGCCTCTATAAGGGAACCGTAAGCATAGAAGACTTACTCAAACATGGAGACTTGGGAATTGGAACCTTGGATTATATAGATGGAGAGCTGATTATCTTAGATGGTAAGGCTTATCAGGCAAGGGCTTTGAAAGATCAGGTTCAGGTTTTAGAAGTTGATCCTAAGGAACTTGTTCCCTATGCAGCCATTGTTTCTCATAGGGTAGATAGCAGTTTTCGGATTGATCAAGCTATTAGTGATAGCAATTTGAAAGAGAAATTGCTGACATACTTCAAGAGTAAAAATCTCTTTCAGTCTATTAAAATCACTGGAAAATTTGAAAATATGCATGTGCGAATGATTCCAAAGTCTCAAGCTGGTAAAAGCTTTGCAGAGATTGCCAGTCAGCAGCCTGAATTTACAGAAGCTACTGTCTGTGGAACCTTGGTCGGTTTTTGGACGCCAGAACTCTTTCATGGTGTTAGTGTTGCTGGCTATCATCTTCATTTTCTTTCTGAAGATCATAGTTTTGGTGGTCATGTCATGGACTTTAGATTGGTAGAAGGACAGGTTGAGATAGGTCAAATAGACAGCCTCCAACAGGACTTCCCTAGTCAGAACTCAGACTTCCTAGAAGCTGACTTTGATGTTAAAAAGTTGATGGAAGATATTACAAAATCGGAATAAAAAAGCAAGAGTCTCAATCTGTAGTGACTCCAAAAGTTAGACATAAGCTAACAAATGGGTTCTCTACAAGTTAAGACCCTGCTTTTATTTTTGCTGGAAATGGCTTAGTCTGAGGCCATTTTCTTCTTTTTAAGAACTAAAAGTGGGAAAGCCGTTTAGCTTAGGCTTATTTTTAGTTGATTTTCATTTTTTCTATTCTTTCTTTGTCAGGCGTGACTCTCAAGGTTTTTTGTCCGGTGTAGGTAACAAAGCCTGGCTTAGCCCCGCTTGGTTTGTGTAGTTTTTTGACTTCAATCATATCTACGGGTAGTAAGTTGGACAGACGTCCCTTTGAAAAATAGGCCGCAAGCTCTGCTGCATCGGTTTTGACCTGATCACTGGGGTTAATATTATCCTTAATGATCACATGGCTGCCTGGGATATCTTTGGCATGGAACCAAAGTTCCCCTTTCTTAGCCATTTTAAAGCTTAGCTCCTCATTTTGGAGATTGTTTCGTCCGACCATGATCACTGTTTTGCCATCACTTGCTAGGTATTTTTCTGGTTTTTTACGTTTGTGTCTCTTGTCTGTTGAACGATACCTTATAAAACCAGCTTCAACTAATTCTTCTCGTATGTCTTCGATTTCATCACTATTAGCCTGAGACAAGTTATAGTCAACACTTTCAAAATAGGAGATGCTCTGCTTGGTTTCTTCAATCAGGGCAGAGAGGTGTTTGACGGCTTCCTTTAATTTTTGATATTTTTTAAAGTATCTTTGGGCATTTTGGTTGGGTGTAAGTGCTAGGTCTAGAGCAATATCAAGACTTTGGCCGGTGTAGTAGTTATCTAATCTGACGGATGCTTTATTATTTGGAACAAGAGACAGGTAGGTTGTCAGTAACTCCCCTTTTTGTCTAAAGTCTTCAGCATTCTCAGTTGCTAGTAACTCTTTTTCTTGCTTAGCTAACTTATTAATATTTTTTTCAAGTTCATTTTGAACCCGATGGATGAGGTCGCTAGCCTGCTGTTTGACACGGTCGCGTTCAGCCTTTTCCAAGTAGAAGTGATCTAACAATTTGGACAAGCTTTCAAATGACTCTTTTGAACTGTCAAAAAGAACGGCTGAAAATGACTGGTCTGTTAAGTTGGGATAAGTTTTTTGTGCAAAGAAGTTCCGAAAGGCTTTTAATTTATTATCCTTTAAGCTCTTGGCTAGTTCCTGGGCAGTATCTCTACCTAAACCTTGAAATAATTTCTGTAGATTTTTGGGACTTAGGTCTTCAGTTTGTAGGATCTCAAAAAGTTTGTCATCGGAGATGGTGAAAGGATTCTTAGCTCCGGTTTTTGGAGGTTCAATATAAGTGGAGCCAGGTAGGATGGTGCGGTAAGAGTTTTGAGAAAAACCAACATGCTTGATGGATTCGATAATTTTGTTTTGATTGCGATCAGCTAGGATGATGTTGCTATGTTTTCCCATGATTTCAATAATCAAAGTTACCTTGATAGCATCACCAATCTCATTTTTATTGGAAAGTCCAATTTCAAGGATCCGATCATTCTCAATTTGTTCTATACTTTCAATTACTGCGCCTTGAAGGTATTTACGCATAATCATAGTAAAGGTATTAGGAACTTTGGGATTTTGAAATTCTGTATCTGTTATTTGAAGCCTACCAAAGACAGAGTGAGCAGAGATAAGAAATTTATAATTTTGTCGGTTATTGCGGATGGTTAAAACCATCTCCTTTTCATAAAGCTGATGAACCTTTTGGATACGCCCAAAAAGAATCGTTTCTTTTAGTTCTTGTGTTAAGTGATGTAAGAAAAAGCCGTCGAATGACATGGTTTCTCCCTTCTGTTTTCTAATCTCTTCATTATATCATAAGCTTGAGAGCTCTTGAAAATATTTTCTCTACTCTTGCATTTTCCCCTAATTAGGATATAATAATAAAAAAACATGTGTAAGGAAACTCAGTCATGCAAAGAATGATTTGTAAATTTTGGCAAAGCTGGTATAGATAAGTTGTGTTTATGATGCTTCATAGATACGGCTTTTAGATTTTCTAAAAAGTATCTATGCGCAGGTTTTGAGTTTCCAAAGGGCGCCTAGTAATTTTCTACTAAGCGCTTTTTCTTTTGCAGAATAGGATCAAACTGAGGAAAAGGAAATAAGATGAAAAATAAGAGATTGATTGCCACACTGTTGATACTGTTTCTACTGGTTATTTTTGCAATTGCCTTCAAAAAAGATCGGTTGACCAAGGACATGAAGGATCAGAAGGTCATTAGAGTTGGCATTTTGCAGTTAGTTACCCACCAAGCTTTGGATCAAATTGAAAAGGGGATTGAGGATGAATTGAAAGCTTCACTGCCTGCGGACAAAAAGGTTAAGATCAGCCTAATGAATGCTGAAGGTGATCAGAGTAAGCTGCAAACAATGAGTAGGCAATTAGTTTCTAGTGGCAATGATATTGTTGTTGGGATTGCCACACCGGCAGCCCAGGGCTTGGCCGCTGCAAGTAAGGATATTCCTGTGGTTATGTCAGCTGTTTCTGATCCAATAGGGGCTAAGCTAGTGACTAATCTTAAAAAACCAGAGGCAAATGTCACCGGACTTTCAAACAAGCTTCCTCTTAAGCAAACACTGGACTTAATCAAAGACCTCACTCCAACTGTCAAAACTATTGGCCTTTTATATGCTAGTAACGAAGATAATTCCTTATTACAGGTTAATGATTTTGCAAAGCTAGCAGAAGCCAGAGGATATGTCATCAAAAAGTATGCAGTTCCTTCTACCAATGAAGTTTCTTCCACCATGTCTGCTATGACCAAGCAGGTTGATGCTATTTTTATTCCACAGGACAACACCATAGCCTCCGCTTTTGCAACGGTTGTCAGTTCCAGTAAGGCAGCCAAGGTTCCACTTTATTCCAGCGTTGATACAATGGTCAAAGAAGGAAGTGTGGCGTCAATTTCACAAAGTCAATACCAACTGGGAGTAGAAACTGGAAAGCAGATCAAAGAATTGATGAAAGGCAAGAAGGTATCCCAGGTCCCTGTTAAGGTTATTGATGAGGGTAAGGCAGTGATTAATGAGAAAGTAGTAAATGAATTGCAACTTTCCATTTCGGATTCTTTAGCAAAAAAATCAACTATTATTAGAAAAAAATAGAGGTAAACAATGATCATTTCATCGGTTTCTCAAGGTCTCTTGTGGTCTATTCTTGGCTTAGGGATTTACCTGACCTTTCGTATTTTAAATTTTCCAGATATGACCACAGAAGGCTCTTTTCCACTTGGAGGAGCAGTTGCGGCTACAGTCATTAATTTGGGCTACAATCCTCTTATAGCTACAATCCTTGCTATGTTGGCAGGTTCTTTAGTAGGCTTACTGACGGGTCTACTTTATACCAAGGGGAAAATCCCAACCATACTTGCTGGTATCTTAGTAATGACTTCTTGTAACTCCATCATGCTGATGGTCATGGGACGGGCTAATCTGGGCTTACAAGATAAGCTGAGACTGCAAGATTATTTGCCCTTTAGTCCAGACATTAACATCCTGGTCATGGGATTTCTTCTAGTCTTTGTCTTAATATTCTTACTGATTTATTTTCTCTACACCAATTTAGGCCAGGCCTATATTGCTACTGGAGATAATAAAGATATGGCAAAAAGTTTTGGCATTCATACTGACAAAATGGAAGTCTTGGGCTTAGTGGTGTCTAATGCTCTAATAGGACTTTCGGGTGCCTTGGTGAGCCAACAAGATGGCTATGCCGATGTCTCAAAGGGGATTGGGGTTATTGTTATAGGACTTGCAAGCATTATCATTGGGGAGGTGCTTTATTCAACAGGTCTGACCTTGTTTGAACGCTTGATTGCAATAGTAGTGGGGTCTATTTTCTACCAGTTTTTAATTTCTTTGGTAATCGCCCTAGGCTTCAACACTAATTACCTCAAACTTTTTAGTGCCATTCTGTTAGCTTCATGCTTGATGGTTCCAGTACTAAGAAAAAATATTTTTAAAGGGGTGAGATTGAAGTGACAAGAAAAATAATCGAATTAAAAGATGCCAAGCTTCAAGTCATGAATGGTTTTGATGATTATAAGACAATTTTAGATGATCTTTCCCTAGACATTTATGAAGGGGACTTCATTACCCTACTGGGAGGAAATGGAGCTGGCAAGTCTACCTTATTTAACGTCATTGCAGGGACACAATTTTTGACCAGCGGAAGCATAAAAATCCTTGGCCATGATGTGACCACTATGGGGCCAGAAAAAAGAGCAAGATATGTGGCCAGAGTTTTTCAAGATCCTAAGATGGGGACAGCACCTCGAATGACGGTTCTTGAAAATTTAATGATTGCTGAGAAACGAGGGCAAAAAAGAGGCCTCAGAAGAAGAACCTATGCCTGTCAAAAAGACCTTTATCAGGACTTGCTAGGACAAACTGCTAATGGACTAGAAAAGCATTTAGAAACCCCAACGGGCTTATTATCTGGTGGTCAAAGGCAGGCTCTGAGTCTTTTGATGGCCACTCTAAAAAAACCTGATTTACTTTTATTGGATGAGCATACCGCAGCTCTAGATCCAAAAACCAGCCAAGCTTTGATGGCCTTAACAGATGACTTTGTCTCAAAGGGTCATTTGACAGCTCTGATGATTACCCATCATATGGAAGATGCCCTGACATATGGGAATCGTTTAATTGTTATGAAAGATGGCAAAGTGGTCAAAGACCTCAATAGTTCAGATAAGACCAAACTGGATATTTCAGATTATTACCAACTTTTTGAATAAGCAAGCTCCCATGTCCTCTGCTCTAGCTCTGAGGACATTTTTATTAGGAAATTTCTTTTTAAATTAGCTTTGCTTTCAAGAAAAAACTTTACAAATATGTTATACTGTATGAGAATGTAGCTTTGCTACAGTGCAGTAATTCGACTTACAAAGTTAAGGACCGTTTGTAATAAAATATATAAAAAGGAGTATCATGAGTGATATTAAAATAATAGCCTTGGGAGGAGTTCGTGAGTACGGTAAGAACTTCTACTTGGTTGAAGTAAATGATTCCATGTTCATCTTGGATGCAGGACTAAAATATCCTGAAAATGAACAATTAGGGGTAGATTTGGTGATTCCAAACCTTGATTATGTCATTGAAAATAAGGACAAGGTTCAAGGTGTCTTCTTAACACATGGACATGCAGATTCAATAGGTGCCCTACCTTACTTGTTATCTGAGGTATCAGTACCTGTTTTTGGTTCAGAATTGACTATTGAATTAGCCAAACTATTTGTTAAAAACAATAACAGTACAAAGAAATTCAATAATTTCCACGTGGTGGATAGTGAAACAGAAATTGAATTTAAAGATGGCCTTGTTTCATTTTTCAAGACAACTCATTCTATCCCAGAAAGTTTAGGTATTGTGATTGGAACTGATCGGGGTAATATCGTCTATACAGGTGATTTTAAATTTGACCCAGCAGCCCGTGAATTTTATCAGACAGATCTGTCACGCTTGGCTGAGATTGGTAAGGAAGGTGTCTTAGCTCTGCTATCAGCTTCTGCCAATGCAACCAGCAATACACAGATTGCCAGCGAGTCTGAAGTTGGCGAAGAAATGAGTAATGTTATTGGCGATGCCCAAGGGCGTGTCATTATTGCAGCAGTAGCATCTAATCTAGTTCGTATTCAACAAGTTTTTGATTCAGCAGTTGTACATGGTCGTCGTGTGGTCTTGACTGGCGCAGACGTTGAAAATGTGGTCCGCACAGCTATTCGTCTTAAAAAGTTAACCATCGTTGATGAAAAACTATTAATTAAACCTAAAGACATGAAACACTATGAAGATCAGGAGCTTATTATCCTTGAAGCAGGAAGAATGGGTGAGCCTATTAATAATCTTCAAAAGATGGCTTCAGGTCGTCACCGCTATGTGCAAATTAAAGAAGGGGATTTGGTCTACATTGTTACCACACCAAATGTTTCTAAAGAAGCCATGGTGGCTCGGGTTGAAAACCTAATCTATAAGGCTGGTGGTTCAGTTAAATTGATCACACAAAACCTTCGCGTTTCTGGCCATGCCAATGGTCGTGACCTTCAGTTGATGATTAATCTGATGAAGCCAAGCTATCTTTTCCCAGTCCAAGGAGAATATAGTGACCTATCAGCTCATGCTAGCTTAGCTGAAGAAGTAGGCCTTCTACCAGAAAACATCTACATTATGAAACGTGGTGATGTCATGATCTTAGAGTCTGATGGCTTCCTTCATGAAGGTGGTGTTTCAGCGTCTGACGTCATGATTGATGGTAATGCCATTGGGGATGTTGGGAATATCGTTTTACGTGATCGAAAAGTCCTATCTGAAGATGGTATCTTCATTGTAGCTATTACCGTTAGCAAACGTGATAAAAAAATCATCTCAAAGGCTAAGGTCAACACTCGAGGTTTCGTTTATGTGAAAAAGAGCAGAGACATCCTTAGAGAAAGTGCAGAATTAGTAAACACCACTGTTGACAACTACTTGCAAAAAGATAGCTTTGACTGGGGTGAACTAAAAGGTTCTGTCAGAGATGAACTTTCTAAATTTTTATTTGAGCAAACCAAACGCCGTCCAGCAATTCTTCCTGTCGTTATGGAAGTCCGTTCATAAAAGAGGTGAGGCTTGTTAATACAGGCCTCTTTTAGAATAAGCAAGTTATAAGTAGGAGTATCATTTATGGCAACTATAAAGATTGAATACCGTTCTGAAGTTTTACAAATGGAAAGACAAGTTAATGTCATTTATCCAGACCAATCAAGCCTAAGTAAAGAAGAACAAGGAGATAGGGATATCCCTGTTTTATACTTGTTACATGGGATGGGAGGCAATGAGAACTCTTGGCAGAAAAGAACAAATATTGAACGTTTGCTTCGTCATACTAATATGATTGTTGTCATGCCTTCAACAGACTTAGGCTGGTACACAGATACTGCCTCTGGCTTGCCATACTATAAAGCTCTGGCAGAAGAATTACCTCAAGTACTAGCCAATTTCTTCCCTAATATGACCAAGAAAAGAGAAAAGACCTTTATTGCTGGTTTATCAATGGGAGGCTATGGTGCCTTTAAAATGGCTCTGAAAACAAATCGTTTTTCTTATGCGGCATCCTTTTCTGGAGCCCTTAGAAAACCAGATATGGCCTTTGATGAGTTTAATGCTATCAGTATGGATTACTGGCAAGGCATCTTTGGTGATCTAGATTCTGAAGCTGTTGAAAAGCATTATTTGTCTACTATGGTCAAAGAGTCTGATAAGAAAACTCATTTCTACGTTTGGTGTGGCTACGAAGACTTCTTATATCAGGCCAATGAGATGGCCGTTGAAGAACTCTTAGAGCTTGGACTTGATATTAACTATCGCAATGATCATGGTACCCATGACTGGTATTATTGGAATAAACAATTAGAAGTCCTTCTTGAGTGGTTACCCATTAATTATGTCAAAGAAGAAAGGCTTTCTTAGGAAAGTTTTATAAGGAAAAAGATGAAGAAATTTTTAAAGATGGTACTGTGGTTACCAAAAACAATCTTTTTAATGATTTGGCGAATTATCTGGGGTTTTGTGCAGACTGTTTTGGTCTTAGCGATCATTATCTTTGCTTTAATTTATTATTCCAATCACAGTGATTCAAAATTTGCTCATGATATTGCAAACGTGACCCATAAAATTGTGGCTATCTATGATGCTTGGAAACATACTGATGGGGCGCAACTGACCAAGGGATCAAAGCTCAAAGACAAGCTTTCTGATCACTCTACCGATAAAAAAGATCTGAAGTGGCCTAAGAATCAGGCCAAGATCTTTATTGCTACAGAAGAACCTATTTTTGTCAATGCCTACCGAGCTGCAATCACCAATTGGAATCAAACTGGTGTCTTCAAACTTGAAATAGTAAAAGAAAAAGAGAAAGCCGATATTATTGCCGATCACACTAAGGATTCAAGTCTGCAAGCTGCAGGTTTAGCAAAGGTTAAAAGCCTAAGTAGTACTAAAACCATTGCTTCTGCAAAAGTTTTATTAAATGCCTATTACTTACTTGATAACCAATATGGTTATAGTTCTGAGAGGATTGTTCACACAGCTGAACATGAGTTGGGGCATGCCATTGGTTTAGAACATGATGATGCTAATGAATCAGTTATGCAATCTTCAGGCTCTTATTACGGGATTCAAAAAAGCGATATTTTAAAAGTAAAAGAACTCTATGCTAGCTAAAATAAAGCGATAATTTAACCTAGAAATGCCCCCAAGTGGGGCTTTTTTTGATAAAATAGTCTTATGATTATACTTCAAGCAAATAAAATTGAACGTTCTTTTTCAGGAGACACCTTATTTAAAAATATAAATTTACAGGTAGACGAACGTGATCGTATCGCCCTAGTGGGCCCAAATGGTGCAGGCAAGTCCACCCTTTTAAAGATATTAGTCGGTGAAGAAAGCCCGACCAGTGGGGAAATTAACAAAAAAAGAGATCTTTCTTTGTCCTATTTGGCTCAAGATAGCCGTTTTGAATCGACTAATAGCATCTATAATGAAATGCTGAAGGTCTTTACCGAACTCAGAAAAGATGAAAAAAAGCTGAGGCAGATGGAAGAAAAAATGCCTCTTCTAAGTGGATCTGACTTTGATAAGTTGATGGTTGATTACGATCACCTTTTAGAAAGTTTCCGCTTGAGAAATGGCTTTGCTTATGAATCCGAAATTAAAGCTATTTTGAACGGATTTAAATTTGATGAATCTATGTGGGACATGAAAATTTCGGACTTATCTGGCGGACAAAACACACGTTTGGCTCTAGCCAAGATGTTATTAGAGAAGCCGGATTTACTGGTACTGGATGAGCCGACCAACCATCTTGATATTGATACCATTGCTTGGCTAGAAAATTATTTGTCCAACTATCAGGGAGCCTTGATTATTGTTAGTCACGACCGGTATTTCTTAGACAAGGTGGCTACCTTAACCTTGGACTTAAATCCAAATTCTTTGGACCGCTATGTTGGTAATTACTCGCAGTTTGTTGACTTAAAGGCAGAAAAACTAGCCAGTGAAGAAAAAAACTTTGAAAAACAGCAAAAAGAGATTGCTAAATTAGAAGACTTTGTTCAAAAAAATATCGTACGAGCTTCAACAACCAAGAGAGCACAGGCTAGAAGAAAACAATTAGAAAAAATGGAACGCCTAGAAAAGCCAAACGCTAAAAATAAGCAGGCCAATATGACCTTCCAGGTTGATAAGCCTTCGGGCAACGTTGTTTTGCAAGTAAAGGATGTGGCCATTGGATATGAAAACAAGATCCTCTCAGAACCCATAGATTTAGAAATCAGTAAGTTGGACGCCATCGCTATTGTTGGCCCAAATGGGATCGGCAAGTCAACCCTAATGAAGTCCATCATTGGACAAATTCCCTTTATTAAGGGAAATGTCAAGTTTGGAGCTAACCTTGACATCGGTTATTACGACCAATCACAATCTCGCTTAAGTGATAGTAATACAGTCTTAGAAGAGCTGTGGTCGGAATTCTCTACAAAAACAGAACTTGATATCCGAAATCGTCTGGCTGCCTTTTTATTCTCAGGTGAGGATGTCAAAAAAACAGTTGCCATGCTTTCTGGTGGGGAAAGAGCGCGACTTCTCCTAGCTAAATTGTCCTTAGAAAATAATAATTTTTTACTCTTGGACGAACCGACTAACCACCTGGACATTGATAGTAAAGAAGTCCTAGAAAATGCGCTCATTACTTATGAAGGTAGCCTATTATTTGTCAGCCATGACCGCTATTTCATCAATCGGGTTGCTAGCAAGGTGCTAGAAATATCAGAGCAGGGTTCGACTTTATATCTGGGAGATTATGACTATTATATTGAAAAAAAAGCAGAGCTTGAAGAACTGGCTAGTCTAAAAGCTGATAGTAGTCAAGAGGTCCTCAGTGAGGCTAGAGCGCTTAATGATTATCAAAGGCAAAAAGAAGATCAGAAGGAACTGCGAAAATTAAGCAGACGGCTTGAAGAGATAGAAAAAAGACTAGAAGACCTGGATCAAGAAGTTAGTTCTATTCAAGCAGAAATGCTAGATAGCAATGAAGCCAGTTTCTTGATCGAAAGCCAAAGTAAATTAGATCATTTGGAAAGAGAACAAGAGTCCTTAATGGCAGAGTGGGAAGAAATCGGACTAAAAATCGGACTATAAAGAAAGAAGTAGAAGCTTTCTTAGAGGCCAGACAAACCCAATTTACCTAGGAATAGGCTAAGAAGCTTCTTCAGGCTATCAATAGATTTCCTATTTCTGCGAGCAAGAGCGAGCTTATTAAGGCTAGCTCCGCCGTTCTGAAAGTGTAGAATGGCTTTAATATCAACATTTTAGATACCGGGAACTTGCCAGATCTTAGGGTCGAAAGTTAGGTATGGAACTCTTTGGTTTTCTCAAACAGTCACTCCCCTGACTGTTTAACCTGTCCGACAGTACCTAAGGAAGCTAGCAAAAAATAACTTTTTTTCAAACTGAGTGATGAATTTTCTTATTCATCACTTTTTGACTTACTATTTCTTACGAAATCTCATGACAGAAAAAGATGACTGGCCCTGATCAGACTACTGAAAACCTTTTATTTCAGCTATTTGTGAGGTGAGTGATCTGAGAGTCAGCAATTTCTAAAAAAAAGTCGCGCTCACCCCGCACCTAAGAAAAAATCAATAGAAAAAGGTCTTTTTCTTCAAGTTAAATCTTCTTACATAATCTGTTATATATAACAGATTATTATATATAACAAAGTAGTTTGTGATTTAACAAACAAGTAATGTTCCTATAAACCTTATGTTTTAGCTAATAGTGCGAACTCAATTGCTTGCATAAAGTCTGAAAAAAAGTTATCATTGGAGATGTAATATAATATTTTGGAGGCCAAAATGGTAACAGTTTCGAAAGAAAAACATCTGGATATGTTTCTTAAAATGGAACGTATTCGTGAATTTGACTCACGTATCAACAAACTAGTTCGTCGTGGATTTGTACAAGGAATGACTCACTTTTCAGTAGGTGAAGAAGCAGCAAACGTCGGTGCTGTTGCGCATTTAACTTATGACGATATTATCTTCTCAAATCACCGTGGACATGGTCAATCTATTGCTAAAGACATGGATTTAAATAAAATGATGGCTGAACTTGCAGGTAAAGCAACTGGTGTCTCAAAAGGACGCGGTGGCTCTATGCACTTGGCTGACATTGAAAAAGGTAACTACGGTACTAATGGTATTGTTGGTGGTGGCTATGCTCTTGCAGTAGGTGCTGCTTTAACACAACAATATAAAGGTACTAATAACATTGCGGTTGCATTCTCTGGGGACGGTGCAACTAATGAAGGATCATTCCATGAATCAGTAAACATGGCTGCTACTTGGAAATTACCTGTTATATTCTTCATCATTAACAACCGTTATGGTATTTCAATGAGCATTAATAATGCTACAAATACTCCTCACTTATACACCCGTGCTGAAGCATACGGAATTCCAGGTTTCTACTGTGAAGATGGTAATGATGTTTTAGCTGTTTATGAAACAATGGAAAAAGCTGTAGAGCACGTTCGTGGTGGAAATGGACCTGCAATTGTTGAAGTAGAATCTTATCGTTGGTTTGGTCACTCAACAGCTGATGCTGGTAAATACCGTTCAAAAGAAGAAGTAGCGTCTTGGAAAGAAAAAGATCCAATGATTAAATACAGAACTTACCTTACAAAAGAAGGTATAGCTACTGATGAAGAATTGGATGCTATCCAAGCACAAGTTAAAAAAGAAATTGACGATGCTTATGAATATGCTCAAAACAGTCCTGATCCTGAACTTTCAGTAGCATTTGAAGATGTTTGGGTAGACTAAGCTTATTACAAGATTAGTATCTATATCATTAGAATCAACAATTTCGATAAGAGAAAATTTCTATTTTGAAAAAACTAGGAGAAAAGAATAAATGAGTGAAACAAAATTAATGGCTTTGCGTGAAGCCGTGAATCTTGCCATGTCAGAAGAAATGCGCAAAGATGAAAATATCTTCCTTATGGGTGAAGATGTCGGTATTTACGGTGGTGACTTCGGTACTTCAGTAGGTATGTTTGAAGAATTTGGTGCAAAACGTGTTAAAGACACACCAATTTCTGAAGCTGCTATTTCAGGTGCTGCAATTGGTGCTGCAATTACAGGTCTTCGTCCAATTGTTGACGTAACTTTCATGGACTTCCTTACAATCATGATGGACGCCATTGTTAACAATGGTGCTAAAAACAACTACATGTTTGGTGGAGGAATGAAAACTCCTGTAACCTTCCGTGTTGCCTCAGGTTCAGGTATTGGGTCAGCTGCGCAACACTCACAATCACTTGAAGCATGGATGACACATATTCCAGGTATCAAGGTTGTTGCCCCAGGAACTGCTAACGATGCCAAAGGTCTGTTAAAATCAGCTATTCAAGATAACAACATTGTTATCTTCATGGAACCTAAGGCTCTTTATGGTAAAAAAGAAGAAGTTAACCAGGACCCAGATTTCTATATTCCACTTGGAAAAGGTGAAATCAAACGTGAAGGTACTGACTTAACCATTATCTCATATGGTCGTATGCTAGAACGTGTTCTTCAAGCAGCTGAAGAAGTTGCTAAAGATGGAATCAACGTTGAAGTCCTTGACCCACGTACACTTGTACCATTAGATAAAGAATTGATTATCGAATCTGTTAAGAAAACTGGTCGTGTGATGCTTGTCAATGATGCCTATAAAACTGGTGGTTACACTGGTGAAATTGCCACAATGATTACTGAAAGTGAAGCATTTGATTATTTGGATCATCCTATTGTCCGTCTTGCAAGTGAAGATGTGCCAGTACCTTATGCTCGTGTCCTTGAACAAGCTATTTTACCAGATGTTGAAAAAATTAAAGCTGCTATTGTAAAAATGGCAAGAAATGGTAACTAATAAAGAGATGAAGAAGTCCCAAGCTTGGGGCTTCCTTCAACTGTATTAGCTTAAAAGATAAAGGAAAGGGAAATTATGGCTGTTGAAATTATAATGCCTAAACTCGGTGTTGACATGCAAGAAGGTGAAATCATCGAGTGGAAAAAACAAGAAGGTGACACTGTAAAAGAAGGTGATATTCTCCTTGAAATCATGTCAGACAAGACAAATATGGAGATTGAAGCAGAAGACGCTGGTGTCCTTCTAAAGATTGTCCGTCATGATGGTGATACAGTACCAGTCACTGAAGTTATTGGTTATATCGGAGCAGAAGGCGAGTCTGTTGATACTGTTGCTTCTAGTGAAAAAACTACTGAAATCCCTGCTCCAAATTCTGCAGATGCTGCTCCAAAGGTAGCTCCTAAAGAAGATGTTGACAGACCAGACTTAGAACTAGCAGCAACTTCAGTGCCACAAGGTGAAGAAGGAAGTGTTCGTGCAACGCCAGCTGCTCGTAAGATAGCTAAAGAGATGGGACTTTCACTTGGTCAGATTGCTGGTTCAGGACCTAAGGGTCGTGTTCATGCTGCAGATGTTGAAAACTTTAAAAATGCTCAACCAAAAGCATCTCCACTTGCTCGTAAGATGGCAGAAGATGCTGGACTTGATTTAGCACAAGTTACTGGTAGTGGATTCAAAGGTAAGGTTATGAAAGAAGATATCCTTGCTCTGATCAATGCTTCTAAACCAGCTCAACAAGTAGAAACCAAGTCTGCTAAAGAAGAAAAAGCAAAAGTTGATCTACCAGAAGGTGTTGAAGTTATCAAGATGTCAGCTATGCGTAAGGCTATCTCAAAAGGGATGACCAACTCATATCTAACAGCACCATCCTTTACCTTGAATTATGATGTTGATATGACTGAGATGATTGCTTTTCGTAAGAAGCTAATTGACCCAATCATGAATAAGACTGGCTTAAAAGTCAGCTTTACAGACTTAATTGGGATGGCAGTTGTTAAAACATTAATGAAACCTGAGCACAAATTCTTAAATGCATCTCTTATAAATGATGCCCAAGAAATCGAATTGCATGAATTCGTTAATATCGGTATTGCTGTTGGTTTAGATGGTGGCTTGATTGTACCAGTTGTTCACAATGCTGATAAAATGAGTCTTTCAGATTTTGTTGTAGCTTCTAAGGATGTTATTAAGAAAACTCAAGAAGGTAAATTAAAATCAAAAGAAATGTCTGGTTCAACATTCTCTATCACCAACTTGGGTATGTTTGGCACTAAGACATTTAACCCAATCATCAATCAACCAAACTCAGCTATCTTGGGTGTCGGTGCAACAATCCCAACACCAACTGTAGTTGATGGTGAAATTGTTGCACGTCCAATCATGGCACTCTGCTTGACTATTGACCACCGTATTGTTGATGGTATGAATGGTGCTAAATTCATGGTTGATCTTAAGAACCTAATGGAAAATCCATTTGAATTATTGATCTGATAAGTCATTTTTACTTATACAAGTCGGTAATAAAAGCTTATAATGGTTAAGAAAGCTAGAAAAAAGTTTAGCTTGCTTAGCCTTGAGGAGATAAAGGAGAAAATAATGGCTGTTGAAATTATTATGCCTAAACTTGGTGTTGATATGCAAGAAGGTGAAATCATCGAGTGGAAAAAACAAGAAGGTGATACTGTCAATGAAGGAGATATCCTTCTTGAAATCATGTCAGACAAGACAAATATGGAAATCGAAGCAGAAGATTCTGGTGTCCTTCTAAAAATTGTTCGTCAAGATGGCGAAACTGTACCAGTAACTGAAATTATTGGTTACATCGGAGCAGAAGGTGAACAAATCGAAGAAGGAACAAAGGCTAGTTCTGATGTAGAAGTAGCTCGTACTACTGAAGATTTAAAAGCTGCTGGTCTTGAAGTGCCAAAAGCACCAGAAAAAACAGAGCAATCTCTTGCTTCAGCTAATAAAGAACCTCTTGCGGACAACGAATATGATATCGTTGTTGTAGGTGGTGGACCTGCTGGTTACTACGGGGCTATCCGTGCTGCACAACTTGGTGGTAAAGTTGCCATTGTTGAAAAATCTGAGTTTGGTGGAACCTGTTTGAATGTGGGATGTATCCCAACAAAAACTTACCTCAGAAATGCTGAAATCCTTGATGGTATTAAAATTGCTGCTGGACGTGGTATCAACTTAGCTTCAACTAACTATACTATTGATATGGATAAAACAGTTGACTTCAAGAACTCAGTGGTTAAAACCCTTACAGGCGGAGTAAAAGGTCTTCTTAAAGCTAACAAAGTAACCCTTTATAACGGTTTAGGTCAAGTAAACCCTGATAAGACTGTTACCATTGGTTCTGAAACCATTAAAGGCCGTAAGATTATCCTTGCTACTGGTTCAAAAGTTTCTCGTATTAACATCCCAGGAATTGAGTCTAACTTAGTCTTGACTTCAGATGATATTCTTGATCTACGTGAAATGCCTAAATCACTTGCTGTTATGGGTGGTGGTGTCGTTGGTATCGAGCTTGGTCTTGTTTGGGCATCTTATGGTGTTGATGTGACTGTTATCGAAATGGCAGACCGTATTATCCCTGCTATGGATAAAGATGTTTCTCTTGAACTTCAAAAGATCTTGTCTAAAAAAGGCATGAAGATTAAAACATCTGTTGGTGTTTCTGAAATTGTTGAAGCTAACAACCAATTAACATTGAAATTGAACAACGGTGAAGAAGTTGTTGCTGAAAAAGCCCTACTATCTATCGGACGTGTTCCACAAATGAATGGACTTGAAAACCTTAACTTAGAAATGGATCGTAACCGTATCAAAGTTAATAACTATCAAGAAACTTCAATTCCTGGAATCTATGCACCAGGTGATGTTAACGGAACTAAGATGCTAGCTCACGCAGCCTTCCGCATGGGTGAAGTAGCTGCTGAAAATGCAATGCGTGGAAACACTCGTAAGGCTAACCTAGAATTTACTCCAGCTGCTGTTTACACACATCCTGAAGTTGCCATGGTTGGTTTAACTGAAGAAGATGCTCGCGCTAAATATGGCGATATCTTAGTGGGACGTAACAGCTTTACAGGAAATGGACGTGCTATTGCTTCTAACGAAGCACATGGTTTTGTTAAGGTTATTGCCGATGCTAAATTCCATGAAATCCTTGGCGTTCACATCATCGGTCCTGCAGCGGCTGAAATGATCAATGAAGCTGCTACAATCATGGAATCTGAATTGACAGTTGATGAATTATTACTATCAATCCATGGCCACCCAACCTTCTCAGAAGTTATGTATGAAGCTTTTGCAGATGTTCTTGGCGAAGCTATCCATAACCCACCAAAGAGAAAAAAATAATAGCTAAATAGCTGAAAAAGTTTAGGCTTTCCTAAGCTTTTTCTTTTTGCCTGTCCGTAAAAAATACTTGCTAATCGCTAAGGAATAAGTGCTTATAAAGCTTGTGTTTTACAGTATTTTGGAATAAAATAGAAGTTATGAATGACGAAAATTAGGAGAAGAAATGAAATATATTGTTAACAAGAGTAATAACCCAGCTTACAACGTTGCTCTAGAAGCCTATGCCTTTAAAGAATTGACCTCAGAAGATGAAATTTTCATCCTTTGGATTAATGAACCTGCTATTATTATTGGTAAACACCAAAATACCATCCAAGAGATTAATAAGGAATACATCGACTCCCATGGTATCCATGTAGTTCGTCGATTATCTGGTGGTGGAGCAGTTTATCATGATCTAAACAATCTAAACTACACCATTATTTCTAATAAATCAGAAGAAGGAGCTTTCGATTTTAAAACCTTCTCCCAACCGGTTATTGAAACTTTAGCTGATTTAGGGGTTAAGGCTGAATTTACTGGTCGTAATGATTTAGAAATTGATGGCAAGAAATTCTGTGGTAATGCCCAGGCTTATTATAAAGGTCGTATGATGCACCATGGCTGTCTTTTATTTGATGTTGATATGTCAGTGCTTGGCGATGCCTTAAAAGTAAGCAAGGATAAAATTGAATCAAAAGGAATCAAATCAGTTCGAGCACGTGTTACTAATATCTTAGATGAACTACCTGAAAAGATTACTGTAAATGAATTCTCTGATAAAATTTTAGAAAAAATGAAAGAAACCTATCCAGAGATGACAGAATATGTCCTTTCAGAAGATGAGTTAGAAAAAATCCAAGAATCAGCAGATACAAAATTTGGAACATGGGATTGGACCTACGGTAAGGCTCCAGAATACACTATTGAAAGAAATGTTCGCTATCCTGCTGGTAAGATCAATACTTTCGCAAATGTTCAACAATCAGTTATCAAAAATATTAAAATTTACGGAGATTTCTTCGGTATTAAAGATGTTGAAGACATTGAAAACCTATTAATAGGAACAAAATATGATTATAAAGATGTTCTAGAAAAACTACAGACCATCGATACAGCTCAATATTTCTCAAGAATTACAGTTGAAGAAATAGCAAAAGCAATCGTTGCATAGTAAAATCCCCCTCTACAAATGAACAGTAGAAGGGGATTTTTTTATAGGATTAATAACTAGCAAATCTCTCTTTGTGGTTTTTGTTGATATTGTTTTGGGGAGATACCAACGATTGTTTTAAATGTTTTTGAAAAATGAGCGGCGTCAGAATACCCCAAATTAATACTGACTTCTGTTACGCTTATACCATGACGCAATAGAAGTTTAGCTTGTTCAATTTTTTGTTGACGTATATATTGTTGGATAGAGCATTTCATTTCTTTTTTGAAGAGCTTACGGATGTTGGATTCACTAAAATTGACTTCTCTTGCGATAGTGCGAATGAGTAATCTTTTAGAAATATTTTCTTGGATATAGTGTAAAATGCGTGACACGGTGTAAGAATGTTTATTAACACCACTTATTTTTTGAGTGAAAAGGAGAACGGCAGACTCTCTTAATTGAAGCACTTCATGAACGGATTGACACTGTTCATACTTTTCAATATAGTCGTCTCTCGTGTCATGAGCAAATTGACGGGAAATACCCATTGAAATGGCAAACTGAGAAATTTTTTCGAAGATTAGGATGGAGTAATTCTTTTCTGAACGGGGATCTTTTGTTTTTGTAAATTGACGTTGAAGAAACTGTTTGACATCCTTGAGGTTGCCACTTTTCATGCAGTCAAGTAAAAGTGATTCATCTATTATGTGCTTATCTTCTATGTCATTGGAGGCTTTCATTTCTTGCTTGGAAAGATTATTATGGAGAATGCTATTATTTTTTTGAGACA
This sequence comes from Streptococcus catagoni, assembly GCF_011421425.1. Classification (GTDB taxonomy): domain Bacteria; phylum Bacillota; class Bacilli; order Lactobacillales; family Streptococcaceae; genus Streptococcus; species Streptococcus catagoni. The sequence continues at coordinate 485,744 of NZ_WPCW01000001.1, read as the reverse complement.
GGTCTTTATGCTCACTCTTAAGTGATGGCAAGTGTCCTGTAAAAAAATAGTGGATTAAATGCAAGAGATGACTGATATTATTGACATGAGGAAGTTTAAAATGATTATGGACAGATAAGTACTCTTGAGGGAGACGCTCTGTTTGAACTAAGGGAAGAGCTGTTTCTAATGGATAATTGGATAAAAAAGGACCAAAGATTATCAGATGCTTCTGATATCTATAGACAGCTAATAATGAATTTGCAGATAGACAAAGAAGTTTAAAAGGAGAAAAACAATTTTGACAACAGCTGTCTCGTAAAAATTGTTTCAGTCGATCATTCAATGTATCTTTAATATCCATAGGATATATTCTAATTGTGTTTAATCTGTCATCTAAAACAATGATGGGAATTTTCAAGCAAATGTGTAAAGATTCAAGTATGGAACGTTTATACATGAACTTTGTTTTCTTTCCTTTCTTTAATATATTGTTGTAAACCTTTCAGATAATGCATATGTAATAACAAATCACTACATTAGAAAGCCAATCAATATTGCAATAAGCTTCCACTATTCCCAGTTAATGCCTGTGATTTAGTACTTTACAAGTTCTTACTATAGCAAATCCTTGTGATATCTTAAAATCAATATTTTAAAGTAAATAATAGTTATTGACTGCAGTGGTATCGCTTTCTGAAACTTGCAAATTGTTATCACATTTGACAAAAAATAGCGAAGTATACATGATGGATTTTTCCAAACGTGGCATGATATATCTTGGTTATTAACTTGAGAACCTGGTCAGTTTCTCAACCTCATAACTAAAACAATATAACTGCTCAATTCCTTTAAAGTGAGCAAAATAAGAAGAAATATCATGACAAACATGAAAAATGACGTTGCCAAAAAACAACGTTTTGGAATTCGTAAGTATAGTTTCGGTGCGGCCTCTGTTCTCTTAGGAACGCTATTCGCACTCGGTATGCAGGGAACAACAGCATTTGCAGAAAGTCCAGATTCTTCATTAGGTCGTGCTGGATATGGTTTTTCTGTTCATGATAGCCACTATCCTACTTTTGGAATTGGTCCAAGTGCAGGTGTATATCCTGGGGGAATTCCTAGTGCACCAGGTTTTGTTGATTTTGGTCCTGGAATTCCAGGCCGAGATGGTCTAGATGGTCGCGATGGTGCTACTGGACCAGAAGGCCGCCCAGGGCAAGCAGGACGTGACGGATTAGATGGTTGTGATGGCCGAGATGGAGCTCGGGGAAGAGATGGTGCAACTGGTCGTGATGGTCGTGATGGCCGTGATGGCCGTGATGGTCAAGCTGGACAAAAAGGTCGTGATGGACAAGATGGCCAAAAAGGTAAAGATGGCCAAAACGGACGCAACGGTCAAGATGGTAAAGCTGGAACAGACGGAAAAGATGGCAAACCTGGTCGCGACGGTATTGATGGCAAACCAGGTCATGATGGTAAAGACGGCATGAGTGAAAAAACTGACGCTTCAGACCATAAACAAAAATCTGTTCATGGAAATGGCCCAGCAGGCATGATGAACGATATACCTATGGGTCAAAAAGCACATAGCTCTGCAATGTCACATAATTTTGGACAAGCAACTAAAGCAGAACTTCCTTCAACAGGTGATTCTGTTACCTCAATTTTCACTGCAGCAGCATTAGCAGTTATGGCAAGCGCAGGAATGGTTTCATATTCAGCTAAGCGCAAGGATTAATCTTTTAATTGATTTTTTAAGTAACCATAATCTCAAAAACCCCTGAGGATAAGAATCCTCAGAGGTTTTTTTATTATCAATGATAAGATAGTCTTTATCTTTCACATTCGGCTTTACTTTTGACATCAGCATACTCTTGTGATACTTCATTTCCAAGTATGGTATCATAATTTGCTAATTTCACGGTTGGGCCGTATTTATTTTTTAAAGCAGTTGTTACTAAACGATAAGTTAAGTTAACATTTCGAGAAAGGATTGGTCCGTGGAAATAAGAACCAAAGACATTCTTATAGTGGACACCTTCGGTTTGATCTTCATTATTGTTTCCATTTCCATAAATGACTTTTCCTAGGGGCTTTTCATCATCAGATAAGAAGGTACGCCCTTGGTGGTTTTCAAAACCATAATAGGTTTCGTTAAATTCTTCATTATAGATTTTAATATCTCCGATATAACGATTGTTATCTTGATTTAAGGTATAGTGACCCATGACACCAATACCATTGATCTTTTCACCGTTTGCTTGGATATAATATTGTCCTAATAATTGAAAACCTCCACAGATAGCCAAGATGACTTTGTCTTTTTTTATATAGGTATCAATTGCTTCTTTTTTGTTCGCTAAGTCGCGAGCAACAATAGTTTGCTCGTAGTCCTGACCACCACCAAAGAAAATAATATCATAGGCATCAGCGTCTAAGTGATCATCTATGGATAGAATATCAACGGTAACATGTGCTCCGAGTTTTTCAGCTACATATTTAAGCATAAGGACATTACCATTGTCTCCATAGGTATTCATCAAATTACCATATAAATGAGCAATTCTGATGTCAAACTGATAATTAATAGGATCAGGAGATTGTAGAGAAGTATAGGTCATTAGTTCATCTCCTTTTTAACGATATGGCGTTCCGCTAACATTTCACGGAATTGAAGCATGGCTGTATAGGTTGCTAAAATATAAGCATGATCAGCTTCTTGGTTTTCAATGGCTGTCATAACATCTTCAAGTTTTTCAGCTTCTTTTATCCTACTTTCATCATATCCTGAAACTCGTAAACGACGTGCAATTTCAGAATGACGGACACCAGCAGCAGTGATTTCTGTGATTGGCATTTGGTTAATTAATTCAAAGTTGGCATCCCAAATCCATGAGGTATCAATACCATCAGCATAGTTTGCGTTCAGTAGGACAGATAGACTAAAAGGAACATCAGCTAGTTTAATCATTTCTAAAGCTTGACTAGCTCCCACAGGGTTTTTGATTAGAACCAAGGTACACGTTTTTTCTCCGATTTTAAAGGTCTCTTGGCGTCCAAAAACAGCCCTACTTTTATCAAAGCCAGCCTTAATTTTCTCTGGTGCCACACCAAAGAATTCAGCAACTGAAACAGCTGCTAAGGCATTGTAAATGTTGTAGAGGCCGCCGACATTGATTTTGTAGTCTTGGCCATCAATAACAAAGGCTGATTTTGAATTGCTTATTTCTGTCAGAGCAGTCAACTGATAATCCAATTTTGGTCTTTGGAACTGACAATTTAAACAGGTATAATGGCCTAGATTAGCATAGGTATTGAGTTTGTATTGCAGGATATGTTCACATTTAGGACACAAAATACCTTCAGTATTGTAATGAGCTAGGCGAGGTTGGTGCTCTTTTGTATTAAAACCATAGTATTTGACAGGATTAATGAGCTCTTTTGATGCAAAGAGAGGACTATCACCATTGGCTAAAATAGTTGCCTGAGGTGCATTTTTAGCCCCATCAATAATCAGCTGATAGGTAGTATAGATCTCCCCATAGCGGTCCATCTGGTCACGAAAGATATTGGTAAAAACAAAGAGACTGGGACTAATATACTTGGTGATTTTTGGAAGACTAGCTTCGTCAATCTCTAGGACAGCTATTTTTTTCCCACTTTTTCCTCTCTTAGCTGTTAAGAAGGTAGATACGATACCAGTGATCATATTGGCACCACTTGGATTTGTCAGAACCTGACCAAAGGCTTCCTTTAATATCCCCACTGTTAGGGCAGTTGTCAGGGTTTTTCCATTGGTTCCAGTGATCACAACAATCTCATAATCTTTGGCAAGTGTGTCTAAAATCTCTTTATCAAAGTTTAAGGCCAGCTTCCCTGGATAAGTTGATCCTCGTCCCATGGCCTTTAATACTTTATATGCTATTTTTCCGGCAGTTACGCCCATTATTGTCTTAAGTTTCATGTTTATATTTTAACATAAGTTTATAAAATTTAAATAAAGAAAAACTTTCAGAAAAATGGTATAATAACGTAGATTGTATTTCAGATAGAAAGAGAATAGTATGAGTAATTTAAGTAATATTGATGCAAAATTTATTGCCAGCTTATTTGACGACCCTAGGACCTTGGCTGTTCATCTTTTGGATATCTTAATAGTTGCTTTTGTCCTTTACCGTTTTATAAAGGCTTTAGCGGGTACGAAGATTATGTCACTAGTTCAAGGTGTGGTCTTATTTATTGTCCTGCGTTTTGTGGCGGAATGGGTAGGTTTTACAACCATAACCTTCTTAATGAATCAAGTTATTACTTATGGGGTCATAGCTGGTCTGATCATCTTTGCTCCAGAAATACGGGCTGGTCTAGAAAAGTTTGGTCGTACAACCCAGGTCTTCTTACAGAAAGAAACCATTAGTGATGAAGAAAAACTAGTGGATGCACTCTTGAAGTCAGTTGCCTATATGAGCCCACGTAAGATTGGAGCTTTAATTGTGATTGAACAAGCTCAAACCTTGCAGTCCTACATTGGAACAGGGATCCCCTTAAATGCTGACATCTCTAGTCAACTCTTGATTAATATCTTTATCCCCAATACCCCTCTACATGATGGGGCGGTTATTATTGCGGATAACAAAATAGCAGCATCTTGTGCTTATTTACCACTTTCAGAATCTCTTTCTATATCAAAAGAATTTGGAACTAGACACAGAGCCGCTATTGGTTTGTCTGAAAACTCAGATGCTGTTACAATTGTTGTCTCTGAGGAAACAGGAGGTATTTCAGTTACACGTAAAGGCCAATTCTTACATGACCTGTCTAAATCTGATTTCGAAACAGTTTTAAGGACTTATATCAATAACGGGACAGAAAGAAAAAGCCCTTGGTACAAAACTATTTTTGGAGGCAAGTAATAATGAAGAAATTTTTTGTTAGTCGCTTTTGGTTAGGACTGGTCTCAATATTCTTTGCTGTTCTCCTATTCTTAGTGGCTGCATCAAGTAACTACAGTAAAACTAATTCACAAATCTATAGTCCAATTGAGACCTATACCCATAGTTTGTCTGATGTTCCCATAGATTTAAAGTATGATAGTGAAAAGTATTTTATCAGTGAATATTCCTATGGTGCACAAGTTTACCTAACCTCAACCAATCGTGTCAAATTAGATTCAGAGGTTAACAGTGACACCCGTAATTTTAAAATTGTGGCAGACTTAACAAATAGTAAACCTGGAAAAGTCACCGTTCCTTTAAGGGTGAACAACCTTCCAGCAGGAGTCGCTGCCAAGATTACACCTGATAAGATTTCTGTAACTATTGGAAAGAAGAAAACAAAGGCTTTTGACGTTAGCGGTTCGGTTGAACCTAAACAAATAGCTAGTGGTTATGAAATTGCCCATATAGAAACAGAACATAAAAAAGTTGAAGTAACCAGCGATGAATCTAAAATTGATTTGATTGATCATGTCATTGCTAAATTACCTGATAATGTCAAATTAGATAAGGATTATAGCGACGAGGTAACACTGCAAGCTGTAACTTCTGATGGCACTATCTTAGCAAGCTCAATTAGTCCTGCTAAGACTCTGCTCAAAGTTAAGGTCAATAAGATAACAAAAACAGTGCCAATTAGAGTGGCCTTATATGGAAATATGCATGAAGGCTTGGCAGATATACAGGCTAAAGCTTCAAAACAAAAGGCTGTTATTTCTGGTAGTCGTGAGGTCTTAGACACTATTGATGAGCTAGTGGCAGAAATTGATATTACTGATGTCACGAAAAATACCAGCAAAACAGTCACTTTGAGATCAGATCATGTCTCCATTGAGCCGTCATCTGTGACCGTTCAATTGACAACCAAGAAAAAATAAAAGATAATATCATAGTATAAGAAATGGAGGAAGCGTTTTACGCTGAGAAGTGATTATGGTTAAATATTTCGGAACAGATGGTGTTCGTGGTGAAGCAAATGTGGAATTAACACCGGAATTAGCTTTTAAATTAGGCCGTTTTGGTGGTTATGTACTAAGCCAACACGAAACAGGTACACCTAGAGTTTTTGTAGCTCGTGATACGCGTATTTCAGGGGAAATGCTTGAATCAGCCTTGGTGGCTGGACTACTTTCAGTAGGGATTGAAGTTTATAAATTAGGTGTACTAGCAACACCAGGTGTGTCTTATTTAGTAAGAACAGAAAAAGCTAGTGCTGGTGTTATGATTTCTGCCAGCCATAATCCTGCTATGGACAATGGTATCAAGTTCTTTGGTAATGACGGTTTCAAATTAGCAGACGATCAAGAGCTTGAAATTGAAGCACTGCTAGATGCTAGCGAAGATAGGCTACCACGTCCAAGTGCTGAAGGGCTAGGAACCTTAGTGGATTATCCAGAAGGACTTCGTAAGTATGAAAAGTTCCTTGTGTCAACTGGTAGTGATCTAGAAGGTATGAAAATTGCTTTAGATACTGCAAATGGAGCAGCTTCAGTTTCTGCGCGTGATATTTTCTTAGATTTAAATGCTGAAATTGTAGTTATCGGAGAAACTCCTGACGGTTTGAATATTAATGATGGCGTTGGTTCGACCCATCCTGAACAATTACAGGAATTGGTCAAAGAAACAGCATCTAATATCGGTTTAGCCTTTGATGGTGACAGTGACCGTCTCATTGCAGTTGATGAAAATGGCGAGATTGTTGATGGGGACAAGATAATGTTTATCATTGGTAAGTTCTTGTCTGATAAGGGCTTGCTTGCTAAAAATACTATTGTAACAACAGTTATGTCAAACCTTGGCTTCCACAAAGCACTTGATCAACATGGCATCAACAAGGCTATCACAGCTGTAGGTGACCGTTATGTTGTTGAGGAAATGCGTAAGTTCGAATATAATTTGGGTGGTGAGCAGTCTGGTCATGTGATTATCATGGACTATAACACTACTGGTGATGGACAATTGACGGCTATTCAGTTGACCAAAGTGATGAAAGAAACAGGTAAATCTCTTTCTGAACTAGCTGCTGAAGTCACCATCTATCCTCAGAAATTAGTGAATATTCGTGTTGAAAATAGCATGAAAAATAAGGCTATGGAAGTTCCTGCTATTGCTGAAATTATTGCTCAGATGGAAAATGAAATGCAAGGTAATGGCCGAATCCTTGTACGTCCTAGTGGAACTGAACCTCTTCTTCGTGTAATGGCAGAAGCTCCTACAGCTGAAGAAGTCGATTACTATGTTGATACCATCGCAGCAGTCGTTCGCAAGGAAATTGGAATTGATTAATAATAAAGGTGAAAAGATCAATTCTTTTCACTTTTTTAGAAGGTAGAGTGATGTCTATAGAAAAAAGAAAGCTATTAGCAGAGCACTTATCAAAGGACAGTCGGCAGATTTTTCAGTTAATGGTGCCTGAGATCCAGGACTCCTATGTCCACTATATCTACAGTGCAGACAAAGAGATAACACAGTTAAAAAGGCGCAAACAATTAGATAAAAGCTTAAGAAAATTAATGACAGAAGTCTACTATTATCTGATGCCCCTTAGCCAAGATAGTGTCAAAGAAATCCTGACTACTTGGAAGCTGATTGACTTTGATAAAGAAGACCTACAAGGATTTAAAGGTTCACCAAAGACAGCATCAGAAGAAAAAGACTATTGTCAAGTTTTAAGGAACGGTCAACTGATTGGCTACTGCATTTTTCAAGTGGAGGGAGAACAACTCAGGATCCGCTTTGCAAGAAAAGAGACTGATGCGTCAAAAAATGGAGAAGCATTTTTTACAGCTATTGAAAACTTTGCTTTGAGTAGGTACGAAATCAAGTCTTTAGAAATGTTAGTGGATGAAAAAGAGGAGGCTGCATTAAAGACACTGGAAGCTTTAGCCTATAAAAGTTTTAAAGTCAGTGGCCATGGTCAAGAGAGCTCTTATCTTAAATGCGTCAAAGTGATCAGCTAAAGATGTTTTTTTACTGTCAAAATGTTAAAATAAGAGCATGTTAAAAAAACCTGATTCTGCCTATGTCCACATCCCCTTTTGTACACAAATCTGTTATTATTGTGATTTCTCAAAAGTTTTTATTAAAAATCAACCTGTTGATGACTATCTGCGAGCTCTGATAGCTGAGTTTCGTTCTTATCATATTACAAATCTGCGTACCCTTTATATCGGTGGGGGCACTCCTACAGCTATAAGTAGTGAACAGTTGGACTATTTATTGTCAGAAATAAGTAAGGGCTTAGATCTGACCAGTCTAGAAGAATTCACCATTGAAGCTAATCCAGGTGACCTAGATGAGGAAAAAATTGCTGTCTTAAAAAAATCTGCAGTCAACCGAGTTTCTTTAGGGGTACAGACTTTTCATGACAAACACCTTAAACAAATTGGGCGAAGTCATAATGAAGAACAGATTTATTCAACCATTAATGCCTTGAAGAGGGCGGGATTCAATAACATTTCTATAGATTTAATCTATGCTTTACCTGGACAAAGCTTGGAAGAAGTGAAAGAAAACGTGGCTAAAGCCATAGCCTTGGATATCCCTCATTTAAGCCTTTACAGCCTGATTTTAGAACATCACACAGTCTTTATGAATAAGATGCGTCGTGGCAAGCTAAATTTACCAACTGAAGATTTGGAAGCTCAAATGTTTGACTATATCATTTCAGAGATGGAAGCAAATGGTTTTGAACATTATGAAATTTCGAACTTTTCAAAGCCTGGTTACTATAGTAAGCATAACTTGATGTACTGGAACAATGATGAATACTATGGCTGTGGTGCTGGTGCATCTGGTTATATAGATGGCATTCGCTATCGAAACAGGGTACCCATCCAACATTACTTGCAGGCTGTGGCAAAGGGAAATGCTCGCTTGAGTGAAGAAGTGCTGTCACAAAAGGAAAAGATGGAAGAAGAATTGTTTCTCGGTTTACGTAAAAAGTCTGGTGTCTCCATTAAAAGGTTCGAAGAGAAGTTTGATCACTCTTTTGATCAGCTCTATGGCCAGGTTGTTGCAGATTTGCAAGAAGATGGGCTTCTTGTCAAAGATAAGGATTATATAAGAATGACCAAAAGAGGTCTTTTTTTGGGAGACTCAGTTGCTGAGAAATTCATACTAGATTAGGAGTCTTATTATGGGATTAAAATACAAAGAGAAATTGACCTTGCCCTTTGACCTCTGTGATGTTAAACATGATGCAAAATTGTCTTCATTTTTAGCTTATTGCCTAGCTCTTTCAGGAAAACAAAGCCGGCTCCTAAAACGCAGTGACGAGTATATCTTGGAAAGGTATGAGCTGGTTTGGATTATTACAGACTATGAGATGACCTTTGAACGTCTACCACGTTTTAATGAAAGCGTTTGGATAGAGACTGAAGCTACTTCCTATAACAAGTTCTTCTGTTACCGTCAGTTTCGCATTTTTGATGCTGATAATCACCAAATAGCTGATATCCTTACACATTTTGCCTTAATGAGTCCAGAAAGTCGTAAGGTTGCTCCTATACCCGTGGAAATCGTTGAACCTTTTCAGTCAGAATTTATTAAAAAGCTAAAAAGAGTAGCTCGTATGGATCCTTTAGGAGAAGCAGAAGAAAAAATCTACCAGGTACGCTACTATGATATTGATATGAATGGTCATGTCAACAATAGTAAATACTTGGATTGGATATATGATGTTCTGGGTTATGAATTTTTACATCATCATCGCCCCAGTAGTGTTCAGTTAAAATACGTTAAAGAAGTTGCCCCTGGTGGTCAAATCACTTCTTGCTATAGACGTGAGGGCTTACGGTCTTATCATGAGATAAGGTCAGACGATGTTCTTAATGCCCAGGCCATTATAGAATGGCAAAAAATAGAAAGTTAAGGAGTTTTAAGGTGGAATATAAAGGCTATCTCATTGATTTAGATGGAACAATTTATAAGGGAAAAGATAGGATCCCGGCAGGAGAGCGTTTCATAAAACGTCTGCAAGCTAAAAAGATCCCTTATCTCTTAGTGACCAATAATACAACTCGGACGCCAGAGATGATCCAAAGCATGTTAAAAGACCAGTTTTTAGTTGAAACGCCGCTTGAAACCATCTACACCGCTACAATGGCAACAGTAGATTATATGAACGATATGAAGCGTGGAAAAACGGTCTATGTTATTGGTGAAACAGGACTGAAGTCTGCTATTTCTGAAGCTGGCTATGTAGAAGATACTGAGAACCCAGCCTATGTCGTGGTTGGACTAGATTCTAAGTTAACTTATGACATGTTAGCGACAGCGACCTTAGCTGTTCAAAAGGGTGCTCTTTTTATCGGAACAAATCCTGACTTAAATATCCCTACAGAAAGAGGACTCTTACCAGGGGCAGGGTCATTAGTTGCCTTGATAGAAGCAGCCACCCGAACTAAGGCTGTTTATATAGGTAAGCCTAATGCCATTATTATGAATAAAGCTTTAGAAATTCTGAATGTTAAAAGACAAGAAGCCATAATGGTTGGGGACAATTATTTGACAGATATTATGGCAGGGATTCAAAATGACATAGCTACCTTATTGGTTACAACAGGTTTCACAAGTCAAGAAGAAGTACCTAACCTACCAACCATGCCAAATCATGTTTTAACAAGCTTGGATGAATGGGACTTATGAAGACAGAAAAATTCTTATTAGCTTTAACTTGCTTGTGGCTTTTGGCATTGTCTACATTAGTAACCATTTATGGGGCCTGGCTTTTTTATCCTATTGAGATAGATCATCTCCATTTAACAAAAGTCGTTTATATGGAAAAAGAGACGATTTTATATCATTTTAATGGCTTGATGGATTATTTGACCAATCCCTTTATAAGTCGATTAAGCTTTGCCAGTTTCTCATCTTCTAAGGAAGGATTAGCTCATTTTCAGGATGTTAAGTATCTCTTTCACTTGGCACAGGCTATTTTTCTTATATTATTAGTTCCTGCTGTCCGATTCTTATGTAAAAGGATAAAAAATAGAAGCATTCAGCTCCACGGTTCTTTCTTTTTGATGGCGGTTCTCCTTCCTATTCTTATTGGAGTATTTGCCTTCATGATGGGCTTTGATAGTTTTTTTACCCTCTTTCACCAGCTTCTCTTTCCAGGAAAGGACAACTGGACTTTTGATCCCTTAACAGACCCTGTTATCTGGATTCTGCCAGAAACATTCTTTATGCATTGTTTTATGGGATTTTTCCTGATTTATGAAAGCATTTTTGGCAGTCTATATTTGATTTCCCGGATGAACAATAAAAAAAGGCAGTAGCGATATTGTACTGACCCCAAAAAGTTGGACACTATATTTTATAAAGGATTTAGTCCTGTATTGTATATTGTACAGGGCTAAGTCCTTTTAGTTTGACTTTGATACGTTTATTGTTGTAATAATCAATGTAATTTGTAATCGCTTGTACTTTAAATACTAAAGGTGTAAAATAAAGAAAAATCCACTTCATTGCAGATACAAGAAGCTAGTGGAAAATAGATTATACATTGAGGTATTTATGGAAAAGACTTTCTTTATGATTAAACCAGATGGTGTTAGTCGAGGTTTAGTTGGCCAAGTCCTAGATCGCATTGAGCGTAGAGGGTTCACTATTGAAAAATTGGAACTGCGTGAAGCTAGTTCTGAGCTTCTTAGAAAACATTATGAGGATCTAGTAGATAAGCCATTTTTCCTTGATCTTGAATGTTATATGACAAGTGCTCCCCTTGTAATTGGAGTTATCTCTGGTAATCATGTTATCTCGTCCTGGCGAACTATGATGGGAGTTACAAATCCTAAGGATGCTCTTCCTGGAACTATTCGTGGTGATTTTGCTCAAGCAGCTGAGGACGGTGGAGGAATCCAAAATGTTGTTCATGGGTCTGATTCAGCTGAGTCAGCTCAAAGAGAAATGAATATATGGTTTGGTTGTGACCTTTAAATAGTGTTTTTCTTTAAAAAAATAGAAGATGCTCCGAGCACCTTCTATTTTTTCAACATCATTTTACTTTTGGAAGAAATTTCTTTTCTAATGCTTTGCGATCCGAATAGGTCTCCTCAATGGTGAATCCCCTTAACACAGATTCTGGCCATATAGCCATTATGGTGTTTATAGACACCTTTGTAAGCACTGGTATTATTTTGTTTTTCCGATTTTGAAACATGTCAAGTTCAACACCATCAACGATGGTCTTTTTTTATTCAGAGCTTTAAGATCTGTCATTCTAGTATCCCTATGAAGGTAACCGCAAGACCTAGTTTTCCCCTGTTTAAGTAATGAACTACAGGATTCAATAACATTGCCACAATTGCAATGGCAAAGATAGACAAATTCGTTATTTCCTGCTCGTTTATTTGTTTTTTGATGACAGTTAAACGACCAAATCTCTCTCCAGTGAGATTTAGCGTTTTCATGCTAATAGTATAACAAATTTTTTAAAATAGTTTTGGTTTTATATTAAAATGAAACAATTTTTCATATTTTTAATATAGAATCTAAGTCAATTCTCTTTTGAGATCTTATATTTGCTAAGAAATGACTTACTATAGCTAGAAGCTTATATTTTTGTTATAATAAAGGGAAACGAAAAATGTGTATAGGAAGCCAAAATGAACAGTCAAGAACTTAAAAAACGCCAAGAGAAGATTAGAAATTTTTCCATAATTGCCCATATTGACCATGGGAAATCAACTCTGGCAGATAGAATTTTAGAAAAAACAGAAACAGTCTCAAGTCGAGAGATGCAAGCTCAATTATTAGATTCCATGGACTTGGAGCGAGAACGTGGGATTACTATCAAACTCAATGCTATTGAATTAAATTACCAAGCAAAGGATGGACAGACCTATATTTTGCACCTCATTGACACCCCAGGTCATGTGGATTTCACCTATGAAGTTTCACGGTCACTGGCTGCCTGTGAGGGTGCTGTTTTAGTGGTAGATGCAGCGCAAGGGATCGAAGCGCAAACCTTGGCCAATGTTTACTTGGCACTTGATAATGATTTGGAAATTTTGCCAGTCATCAATAAAATTGATTTACCAGCCGCAGATCCAGAACGCGTTCGTCAAGAAGTGGAAGATGTGATTGGATTAGACGCTTCTGAAGCTGTCCTAGCCTCTGCAAAAGCTGGCATAGGGATAGAAGAAATCCTTGAGCAAATAGTTGAAAAAGTTCCAGCACCAGCTGGTGATGTTGATGAGCCCTTGCAAGCTTTGATATTTGACTCTGCCTACGATGCCTACAGAGGAGTTATTTTACAAGTCCGCATTGTAAATGGTATTGTTAAGCCTGGTGATAAAATCCAAATGATGTCTAATGGTAAAACCTTTGATGTGACAGAAGTTGGTATTTTTACTCCTAAGGCAGTGGGACGTGATTTTCTAGCAACTGGTGACGTTGGTTATATTGCTGCCTCTATTAAGACCGTGGCAGACACACGTGTTGGTGATACGGTAACCCTTGCTACTAACCCTGCTCAAGAACCACTGCACGGCTATAAACAAATGAATCCAATGGTCTTTGCAGGTCTATACCCAATTGAGTCTAATAAGTATAATGATCTCAGAGAGGCTTTGGAAAAGCTTCAACTCAATGATGCTAGTTTACAATTTGAACCAGAAACCTCACAGGCTCTTGGCTTTGGTTTTCGCTGTGGCTTCCTAGGTTTGCTTCATATGGATGTTATTCAGGAACGTTTGGAGCGTGAGTTTAACATTGATTTGATTATGACGGCGCCTTCGGTAGTTTACCATGTTCATACGACTGACGGTCAATTGTTAGAAGTCTCAAATCCTTCAGAATTCCCTGACCCTACACGTGTTGATATCATTGAAGAACCATATGTGAAAGCTCAAATTATGGTTCCTCAAGAATTTGTTGGTGCAGTTATGGAATTGTCCCAACGAAAACGTGGTGATTTTGTGACTATGGATTATATTGATGATAATCGTGTTAACGTGATTTACCAGATTCCCCTGGCTGAAATTGTCTTTGATTTCTTTGACAAGCTAAAATCATCAACAAAAGGTTATGCCAGCTTTGACTACGAAATTTCAGAATACCGTAAATCACAGCTTGTGAAAATGGATATCTTGTTAAATGGTGATAAGGTTGATGCCCTTAGCTTTATTGTTCACAAAGAATTTGCTTATGAACGTGGGAAAATCATCGTTGATAAGTTGAAAAAAATCATCCCTCGTCAACAATTTGAAGTGCCTATTCAGGCGGCTATTGGCCAAAAAATTGTGGCCCGCTCAGATATCAAGGCCCTTCGTAAAAATGTCTTGGCTAAGTGTTATGGTGGTGATGTTTCTCGTAAACGTAAATTGCTTGAAAAACAAAAAGCCGGTAAGAAACGCATGAAATCTATTGGATCAGTGGAAGTGCCACAAGAGGCTTTCTTGAGTGTTTTATCCATGGATGAAGAAAGTAAAAAATAAGGATTTATCCTACTTAAAAAATAAGTTTCAGCTTGTAGAAAAATGTTTTTTCTGCAGGCTTTTTAATGACTATCTTTAATCAAGGCTTTATCCATCAAGTTTTAACCATTTTCTGAGTATCAGCTACGGATACTCCGGGATTATTTCTAAAATGGTCACAAAAGGGTAGTAATGGCTTTTTCTTTGGTAGTTTTCTAGCAAATGAGATTACTGTAATAGTTACGCCTAGTCATTGCTGGGCTATTAATAGCTTTCACTTATCGATGGATGCAAAAAAGAAGTTCCTAAGTTAGTAGCAAGGTTAGAAACAAGTTAAAAGATAGGTTTTTCTCAAGACTGATCTTCATTTATGAGGATCAGTTTTTTGTTAGGAAAGAAGTTCACTATTTTTTCAATAGCTAAGACCTTTGGTAACCCTTTTAAGAGCAAGAAGTGGACAAATTCTTTACTAAATATAGTGTCCAACTTTTTGGGGTTAGTACAGCCTCTCATTAGTCTTTTTTAGGTTCTGATTAAGATCATTCAGCTTTCTTTGTGTAGGATTGTCTACACATTAAGTAGAATAGTCCATTTTAAAAACGTTTTCATTTGATAAAATGAAGCTGTAACTTAGCCAGTCAGATACTGGTAAAGGTAAGTCTCGCACTTAGTTGGAGGAAAAGATGAAACGAAAATGTCTAATTGGTAGTCATGGGAAATTAGCCAGTGGTTTGCAGAGCTCAATTGAAATTTTAGCAGGTCGTGGCCAAGAGATAGAAACGATTGATGCCTATATTGATGATAGTGACTACACTAGTCGCATTGAGGACTTTATTGCAGGAGTGGCAGCTGATGAACAAGCACTCATTTTCACAGATTTATTGGGAGGTAGTGTTAATCAGAAAATGCTTGCAGCAGTGATGGCAAGTGGTAAGGACAATATTTTCTTAATCTCAAATAGCAATCTAGCGACTCTCTTATCACTCATGTTTTTAAAACCAGATGAAGCTCTTACAAAAGAGGAAATTCAAAACACTATTAATGAATCCCAAGTTCAGTTGGTTGCTATAGAAAGTAGCCATGACTCTGATGATGACTTTTTTAATTAAGGAGGAAGAAAAATGATTACTCAAATTCGTGTTGACGACCGTCTGATTCATGGACAAGTAGCGGTTGTTTGGACAAAGGAATTAAATGCTCCCTTACTTGTGGTGGCAAACGATGAAGCAGCTAAAAATGAAATCACACAAATGACTTTAAAGATGGCAGTGCCAAATGGCATGAAACTCTTGATACGTTCTGTAGAAGATTCCATCCAGCTTTTCAATGATCCGCGGGCAAAGGATAAACGTATCTTTGTCATTGTTAATTCTGTGACAGATGCTTGTGCTATTGCTAAAAATGTAAGCGATTTAGAAGCTGTCAATGTAGCAAATGTTGGTCGCTTTGATAAATCAGATCCAGCCAGCAAGGTCAAATTAACTTCCAGCTTATTGTTAAATCCCAAAGAGTTAGAAGCAGCTAAAGAACTAGCCAGCCTTCCAAACTTGGATGTCTTTAACCAGGTCTTGCCTTCAAACAGCAAGGTTCACTTAAGCCAATTAGTCAAATAAAGAGAGGTGATAGAGATGTTAATGCCAGCAACAATGGCAGCCCTTGCTGTCTTGATTTGTTTTGGAGGAAATTATTTAACCGGTCAAAGTATGATGGAGCGTCCACTAGTGGTAGGCTTGGTTACAGGTCTGTTACTGGGGGATATGAAGGTTGGTATTTTGATGGGAGCTTCTCTTGAGGCACTCTTTCTAGGAAATGTCAATATCGGTGGTGTCATTGCTGCAGAGCCTGTAACAGCAACTGCAATGGCAACAACTTTTACCATTATTTCACACATTGACCAAAAAGCAGCCATGACCTTGGCAGTACCAATTGGGATGCTTGCAGCCTTTGTGGTCATGTTTTTGAAAAATGTCTTTATGAATATCTTTGCTCCGTGGGTAGACAAGGCGGCCGCTGAAAATCAACAAGGTCAGCTTGTTTTACTTCATTATGGGACATGGATTGTTTATTACCTCATTATTGCCTCTATTTCATTTATTGGTATTTTAGTGGGCAGTGGGCCGGTTAATAGCTTTGTTCAACATATCCCTCAAAATCTTATGAATGGTTTGAGCGCAGCTGGAGGTCTCTTACCTGCTGTCGGCTTTGCTATGCTGATGAAACTACTGTGGACTAATAAATTGGCAGTCTTTTACTTATTAGGATTTGTCTTGACAGCTTACTTGAAATTGCCTGCAGTTGCAGTAGCTGCCCTTGGTGCTGTGATCTGTGTCATCAGTTCACAAAGAGATTTGGAAATGGATGCTATTGGTAATGGTCTTATCAGTAAGCAAAACACATTTGATTCCAAAGAATCAGAAGAGGAGGATTTCTTTGCATGAAAACGCAAGACAAGTTGACTAAAGAAGAACGCAAAATGTTACGCTCAGTCTTTTGGCGTTCATGGACCATGAATGCTAGTCGTACTGGGGCTACTCAATATCATGCTATTGGGGTCATTTACACCTTATTACCTGTCATTAATCTGTTTTATAAAAAGGATAAAGATAAGGCAGAAGCCTTGGTTAGACACACCACATGGTTTAATGCAACCATGCACATTAATAACTTTATCATGGGACTTGTGGCTTCAATGGAAAAGAAAAACAGTGAAGATCCAGAATTTGACGCCAGTTCTATTACGGCTGTTAAGGCTTCCTTGATGGGACCTATTTCTGGCGTTGGTGATTCTTTCTTCTGGGGAATCTTACGGGTGATTGCAGCAGGAATTGGGATCTCACTGGCTAGCACTGGTTCAGCCATGGGAGCAGTTGTTTTCTTGCTACTTTACAATATACCTGCCTTTATTATTCATTACTATAGTTTATATGGTGGTTATTCTGTCGGTGCAGGCTTCATCAAAAAGTTATATGAATCAGGTGGTATCAAGATAGTTACCAAAACCTCTAGTATGCTTGGTTTGATGATGGTTGGTTCTATGACAGCTTCAAATGTTAAATTTAAAACTATTTTAACCGTTGCTGCTAAAGGGGCTAAAGAAGCAGCTTCCATACAAAACTATTTGGACCAATTATTCATTGGCATCGTGCCTTTAATGGTTACTTTGACTGCCTTTTGGCTTCTACGTAAGAAAGTCAATATTAACTGGATCATGTTTGGCATCATGTTCTTAGGGATTATCCTAGGATTGTTCGGCATTTGCTAATTGACTGTAGACAAAAAGATAAGTAGAAGTCTATTCTCCTCTTTTACTTATCTTTTTTAAGTTTACTTTAAAAGCAAGTGACTCTAGCAAGGCTTGGCTGACATTTGCTATAATAAAAGATGTTAGAAAGGAAAGAGTGGCTCATGGAAGAACAGTTTAAAAAACACTTACAAGACGATATCTCGCATGATTTTTCGCATCAATCCCTGATCTTATCGGTCTTATTAATTGGCTTTTTTCTAATTTTTTCCTTAGCCCCTCAACAAATTGGTCTCTATCGTGATCTAAAGAGTGTGGAGGGAACTTACCATCACCTCTTAAAGAAAAATAGAAGTCTGTTAAAGGATCTTAATCAGACCATTTTAGCTTCATTTTTATCTCATCAATTGACCCTTGATGACCTTGGTAAGCAGTATTATCATTTTAGAAATCATTCTCAAAGTCAGACAGAACTTATGATTTTTAGTCCTGAAAATCAGCTCTTGTTTGCTAGTAATCAACAATTAGGTAATTTTTTCAACCAATCGGTTTACATGTCGCAAATCATCCAAGAAGCCAAAAGTAAGAAAAACCTAGTAAAAATTATCATGGATAATGAAGAAGAACATTTTTTAGCTATGATTGAACCTATTAGGGTTAACAACCTTATCAAGGGTTATTCTGTTTTACTGATGAACGGTAAGGATTTTTTGCCTCCTTCCAAGGATATTAATTCAGATATTATCATTTCAGATCGCTTTGATAACAGTTTTGTCTTTAGTAATCGTGACTTTATTTCTTCCAGTCTTCATAAGGTAGATAGCCGCTTGTTGAAAGGATACTTTATCTTTCATGGGAATCGAGCTTTTATTCTTAGACAGATCAAGCTGAGTCCAACTATTACCCTCTTTCTTTATCGCCCCTTAATTCCTATTAAGATGGTGCTCTTATTTTCATTAATTTCTTCTCTAATCATTTTTATGGTCTTGAACTGGAAATCAAGATCCCTAGCAGATAAGATTGCTTCCAAGAATTCACGAGCTATTACTCAAATAACCAGAGATATGGCAGCTATTTCTAGGCAAGAAAAATCAAGGATTGAACTGAGCAGCCAAGATGAATTTCAATTCTTAGCCGGACAGATCAATCAAATGGTCGGACGCTTGCAGGGCTTGAACGATAAAACCTTAGAACTGGAAAAGCAAAGGTTAAACTTTGAAAAACGTATGCTTGAGGCGCAATTTAACCCTCATTTTCTCTACAATACTCTAGAGACGATTTTGATTACCAGCCATTATGATCCTGAGCTAACCGAAAAAATTGTGCTTCGCCTAACCAAATTGCTACGTTATAGCCTAAATGGTTCTTCAGAAGCTGTGCCACTAAAGGAAGATTTGGCCGTTTTGGAGTCTTATTTAGTCATTAATAAAGTGAGGTTTGAAGAGCTTGATTATGAGATTGTATGTGATAAGACCCTTGAAGATCTTAAGATTCCCAAGCTCTTTTTGTTACCTGTGGTTGAAAACAGTATTAAGTATGGTTTTCGTCACCGCCACGATGTGTCACTTGGCATAGAAATTAGTAGGGTAGCAGATACTATCTACTTTGCAGTATCAGATAATGGGCCGGGAATTAGCCCTGATAGACAAGCAGAAATCAGAGCACTCTTAGAATCAGAAGATTCACATCATGGTCTGGTGAATTCCTACAGACGTTTGAAACATCATTTCTCAGAGGTGACCCTAAGCTTTGAGAAAAGAGAGAAGGACTTTTTGCTACTTTATAAGATTAAGGAGTAAGAGATGTACAAACTTTTAATTGTGGAAGATGAACATCTGATTCGTAAATGGCTTCATTATGCCATTGATTACAAACTATTAGACATTGTCGTTGTGGGAGAAGCAAAAGATGGCAAAGAAGGAGCAGCACTGATTGCTGAAAGCAAGCCTGATATAGTTTTGACAGACATCAATATGCCAATCATGACAGCCTTTGAAATGTTTGATGCTACAAAAGACTATTCTTATGCCAAAATCATCTTGTCAGGCTATGCCGATTTTCCAAATGCCAGATCAGCCCTTCACTACGGTGTACTTGAATTTTTGACCAAGCCCCTGGAAAAAGAGGCCTTATATCAGACTTTAAGAAGCATTATTGAGCGACTAGAAGATCAAAAGCTAAGAGGTGATCAAAGTCATCTGTACTTACCACTTCCTCAGATCAGTGAACAATTGCCAGAGGCAGCGCAAGACATGTTGCACTTCATTCATGACCACTATCAGGAAAAAATCATGATTAGCCAATTAGCCCATGAGCTAGGCTACAGTGAAAGTTACCTCTACAATTTAGCTAAAAAACACCTGAACATGACCTTGAGTGATTATATCAACCAATACCGTATCAACCAAGCTATCCAACTGATGCTCAATGAACCAGACTTGTTGGTCTATCAGATTGCAGAAGCTGTAGGCATTTATGATTATCGTTATTTTGATCGCGTCTTTAAAAAATATATGGGACAAACGGTCAAGGCCTTCAAAGAACACTTAGTCAAACTTAGCACAGAATAGGAGATGAAAATGTCCAAGACCTATGTTAAAGTCTTAGCTCTTTTAGGAATTCTTATGCTAGTAATCTTTACTTCTTTTTACTATCTTAATCACAGGGATAGGCGAAGTAGTCCTGACACTAAAGAACTAGTGATTTTAAGTCCTAACAGTCAGACCCTCTTAACAGGAACTATTCCTGCCTTTGAAGAAAAATATGGCATCAAAGTCAGGTTGATTCAAGGAGGAACAGGTCAGCTCATGAAGCAATTAGAAAAGAAAGGTTCAGGCTTAAAGGCAGACCTTTTCTTTGGTGGTAATTATAGTCAGTTTGAAAGTCATAAGGATTTATTTGATTCCTATCTTCCTAAGGCAGCCAATCATCTCATTGCGGATACTCTTTATCCCAGTGACATTGCTAGTCCTTACACCATTAACGGTAGCGTCTTTATCGTTAACAATGCTCTGGCCAAGGATATTCCCATTCGTTCCTATGAAGATTTGCTCAATCCAGCTTTAAAGGGCAAAATTGCCTTTGGGGATCCTAATAGTTCATCCAGTGCTTTTTCCCAACTAACCAATATCTTGTTAGCCAAAGGTGGTTACAAAAATCCCAAAGCCTGGAACTATGTTCAAGATTTGATTCACAACATCAATGGTATTAGCTCTGCTAGCTCATCAGATGTTTACCAGTCAGTAGCTGATGGTAAAATGGTGGTGGGGCTCAGCTATGAGGATCCTTGTCTTAACCTGCAAAAGAGCGGAGCTAATATTTCCATTGTTTACCCCAAAGAAGGAACGGTCTTTCTACCTTCGTCAATGGCCATCGTCAAAGGCTCTAAATCAATAGAAAAGGCCAAGGCTTTTATTGATTTTGTCCTGTCTTTAGAGGTTCAAAACAGTTTTGCCCAATCTACAACCAATCGTCCTATAAGAAAAGATGCCAAGACCAGTAGTGATATTAAACCATTAGAAGCCATCCCCACACTAAAAGAAGACTATGCCTATGTCAGCAAGCATAAAAATAGCATTTTAGACAAGTACAATAGCTTGCGCCAAGCTTTTGATCCCTAAAAGATTTTATTTAGAAGCTTTTGAGATAGGAGAGTCAAAGAAGCCCGACCAGTAGGATACAAAGCCTTACTCAGACACTCTGATCAGGGCAAAAAAGATCTTTAAGGCAACTCTCTAATGACTTTGTTTGTCATCAGTTTTCTCTGAGAAATCATCACTTTGTCTACAGTCTGAACTCACTTGAAAAAGTGAGTTTTTTCCTGCCTTAAAGTCATAAGAAGAATGAGAATATGATAAAATAGACCTAAACTTAAGCTGTCAGTTTGCTAGTAAGATAAGCTAAGCTGACTACATTAATCCTAAAAACGAGACATTTTTAAAATAAGGCCTATCAAAAAGGAGGTATAAAGGTGGAATCTAAAGAAGAACTACGTCAACGTATTGGCGATTTGTCCTATCAAGTGACTCAGGAGGGAGCAACTGAAAGAGCCTACAGTGGTCAGTATGATCAGTTCTTTGAAAAGGGTATCTATGTAGATGTTGTTAGTGGCGAAGTCCTCTTTACCTCACTGGATAAATACCAATCAGGCTGTGGCTGGCCAGCATTTTCAAAACCTGTTGAAAACCGTGCTGTAACCAATCATGAAGATTCATCCTTTGGTATGCACCGAGTAGAAGTTAGAAGCCGTAATAGCAAGTCTCACCTTGGTCATGTCTTTAATGATGGACCTGTTGATAAGGGAGGCTTGAGGTACTGCATTAATTCAGCAGCCCTAAACTTTATCCCCTTTGAAGAATTGGAGCAAAAAGGGTATGGGGATTACAAGGCCTTATTCACAGGAGATCAGTAAGCTGACTACAAAGGAGCAGCTATTAAAAAAGACAGAAAACTGGGTCAAAGCTAAGCTAGAAAACGATTCTAGTGGTCATGACTGGTGGCATATTGTTCGTGTTCGAAACATGGCTAAGGCAATTGCTCAAAAAGAAAATGCAGACCTTTTTATCTGTCAAATGGCTGCTCTCTTGCATGACATGGCTGACAGTAAATTAAATGATGATCCTCAAAAAGCGGATCTAGAAGTTGAACAATGGTTAGTAAAAGAGCAAGTAGATCCGGAACTTGCTGAAGAAATCTTATATATTACGAGACACATCTCTTATCGACTAGGGCAGGATCAAAGATTAAAAAAGCTTGGAAATTAAGGTTGTTCAAGATGCAGACCGCTTGGATGCCATGGGGGCTATTGGAGTAGCAAGAACCATGGCCTATTCTGCTTATAAGGGACGGCTTATCCATGATTCCAATAGATCATTATCTCCAGATCAGCTCAGTAAAGAAGCTTATAGAAGTGGGGACGACACTGCCATCATACATTTCTACCAGAAATTATTAAAACTAAAAGAACTGATGAATACAACTTATGGCATGCAAATAGCAGAGCAGAGGCATCAATTTTTAGAACTTTACTTAGAAGAATTTTTTGCTGAATGGGATGGTCAGCGCTAGCCATTTAAAGAAAGCTAAGGGAGGCTTTTAATAAAAGAACTTCCTTAAGGAAATGCTCTGACTACTTTTTTCAAATTTCGAAGACATCAGTTTTAGAAAGGTGCGGATCAATTGCCAACAATTAGTGATTATATCCAACATAATAGCCAAAAAAGTTTTGAAGTGTTGCCATTAAATGAAGTTGATATTGTTGCTATTAACGAGATCGGCTATTTATCTTTTGACCAATTAGTAGAGAAAAAAGAAGATAAGCCTTTGACGATTGATTTGGAAAAGGTCCTAGCTGATGAGGCTGAGGATAGTAAAAAGCTGGTTTATAACTTCTTGATGACCAAAGAGAGAATTGAGCTTTTCAGACAGATGCGAAAGTCTGAGCGTTTTAAAGGCCTAAGTCTGTCTTATTATGTCAATGAAATTGACCTAGAATCTGAGAAGCAGTTTGCTGCTATGATTTTTGAAATAGATGCTATTAAGCATACTCAAATTGTTTTTAGAGGAACAGATGATAGCTTAATTGGCTGGAAGGAAGACTTCAAATTAACCTACATGAAAGAAGTGGCAGCAGACAGGTCAGCTATTTCTTACCTAAGTTCTTATTTGGAAAATAATCCTGATAAAGAGATTGTTGTCAGTGGACATTCCAAAGGTGGGAACTTGGCTCTTTATGCTTCAAGTTTTCTGCTCCCAAACTTACAAAAGGCCATCAAGAAAATTTATTTGCTGGATTCACCAGGCCTGGCCGAAGAGTTTCTAATGAAAGAGGGCTATCAAAGGATCCGTGATAGATTGGTTGTTATTAGGCCACAAGAATCCATCGTTGGGGTTATGCTTTATTGTGATGTCAAACCCAAAATTGTCAAAAGCCTTTCCTTTGGTCTCTTGCAGCATAAGACTGCTAATTGGCAGGTTGATCTAAGTGGTAAATTTGAGACTGTTTCAGATCCCACTGAACTCAGCCGCATATTGGAACTGACTTTCAGGGATTGGACCAAACAATTGTCTAAGCATGACCTCAAGTTGGTCTGTGATTCCTTTTTTGATAGCTTGATTGCTAGTGGAATAACCAGTCTTAATGCCTTTCCTTTTGATGAAAAATCTTTTACACATTTCTTTCAGGTGATTACATCCCTGCGCTCCATTGACCAGGCCAAAAAGGTGATCATACTTAAGTCCATGAGACAGCTTATTCATGATTATACTGGCTACCGCAAAAGAGAGGTTACTGATAAAATCCAAAAGCATATCTCACAATTATTGAAACTCAAATCATCCAAAAAGCTTTGAAGACTTACAGGCCTTTGAAGCTTTTTCTTGTCTTCATAGCACTTTAAGTTTTCTGCTTGACTTGCTCTCTATGATCAATGGTATAATGAGCTTAGAACGGAGGATGCATTATGATAGGAGTGCTTAAAATGGCTAGTGGTTATTCCATTCCAAAACTTGGTTTAGGAACCTGGATGATTGCAGATGAAAAGGCTGAGTCCATTGTTTCGCAAGCTCTAAAATTAGGCTATCGTCATATTGATACTGCCCAAGCTTATAAAAATGAAGTTGGTGTTGGTAAGGGGATCTTTCTTTCAGGTATCCCGAGAGAAGAAATATTTGTCACCAGCAAAGTGGCAGCAGAGCATAAAAACTATGAAGCTGCTGCTCAGTCCATTGACCAGTCATTGAAAAAATTAGGCTTAGATTATCTTGATTTAATGATTATTCATAGTCCCCAACCTTGGTCAGAATGGCGTGCCACTGATAAAGACTTTGATGCTGGTAATTTAGAAGACTGGCGTGCACTTGAAGATGCACAGATGGCAGGAAAAGTGAAGACAATTGGCCTATCCAACTTCCTCATAGAAGACATTGAAAATATTTCTAAAAATGGACGGATCAAACCAGCTGTTAATCAGATCTTAACCCATATTGGTAATACACCCTTTGAACTCATTGACTATTGTCGAAAAGAAGATATTTTATTAGAAGCTTATTCACCCATTGCACATGGTCAAGCTATGGGAAATGAGCTGATTACAGAGATGGCTAATAAATATCAGGTTTCAAATGCCTTATTGTGTATAAAATATGTTCTTCAATTGGGGATGGTTGCCCTACCAAAAACTGAAAATCCTGAACATATGTTATCTAATATGAATACTGATTTCATGATTTCTAGGGACGATATGGAAATCTTAAAAGCCATTGACTTTAAAGAATATGGAGACTATAGTCGCTTCGCAGTTTTCTCTGGCAAATAATGTAAAAAGGTGAAGAAAATAACTTCATCTTTTTAATTTTTGCAGAGGCTATCAGGACTTGAGAAGCTAGATAAGCTAATGACTGCTCAAGTATTCTTGGAAGCAGATTTCCCCAAGTCAAAAGAGAACTTAAAAATTCTGAAACACCATTTTTTCTTAGCTTTTTTCTTAAGCTGAAAGAGGAGCTAAGGTTTATGATAGGACAAATAGGAAATGAGAGACTCTTTTAATGGCAGGATAGGGCATTAAAAGAGTAAAATTGATCTGAAGAGTTGTATGAGTTTTGGGGATTCTAGTAAGGGTTTTCATTCAGGCTGGTTACTTGATGAGGAAAAAAGCCGTCAGATTATTAAGAAAGCCCTTGATTTAGGCATTCATTTTTTTGACACAGCAAATATCTATGCTGCTGGAACAAGTGAAGTGTATTTGGGCAGAGCACTTCGTGACTTTGCTGATCGTGAAGAGGTCATTATTGCCAGTAAGGTCTACTTTGGTGATGGTCAATTAGAGCTGAGAAAGTGCATTATCTTAGTGCATCAGCTATGTATGCTTAGCAATTCCAAAAAGCCCAATATGTAGCAGAAAAAGATGCTTGGATAAAATTTTCTGTCATGCAAAATCATTACAATATGCTCTACCGTGAAGATGAACGAGAACTCATTCCATTTTGCAAGGATGGTGGGGTTGCTCTGGTTCTTTACAGTCCCTTAGCAGCTGGACGGGTTGTTAGAGATTGGAATGCGGATACAGCCAGAAGTAAAACTGATGAGACCGCAATATCAAAATATGATCAAACGAAAGAGCAAGATAGGGTTATTGTTAAAAGGATTGCAGAGCTGGCTCAAAGATTAGGAATTGGTAGGACTCAGCTAGCTTTAGCCTGGTTGTGGCAAAAGGGAGTTGATGCTCCAATTGTTGGAGTTACCAAGGAGAAATATTTAGATGACTTTATGGGGCATTTGATGTGAAACTCAGTCAATAAGATATAGACTTCTTAGATGCAGAATATATTCCTCATAAGATTGTGGGTGCTTTATAAAGAAAAAGGCTTGAACTGATATGAAAGAGGTTCAAGCTTTTTTTCTTGATCTTTTTTCTGAAGTGGTAGGGGAAAGCTCTTTTCTCCTTTTCTGAACTTTTAGTTTCCTAGTCTATTTTACAAGTGATTTTAAAAGTTCTATAATAGTTTTGAGAAAAGAGGAATTCTGATATGATAGCTTTTAAAACTAAAATACCCGGTCTACTAATTTGTCTTATACTAGCCATACCTGCCTGGCTATTGGGACAGAAGTTTCCCATCATCGGAGCACCTGTTTTTGCCATCTTATTTGGGATGCTGGTGGCTCTTTTTTATAGTAATAGACAAAAAACACAAGTAGGAATTGCCTTCACCTCCAAGTATATTTTACAGGCTGCAGTGGTTCTTTTAGGATTTGGTTTAAACCTAACCCAGGTGATGGCTGTTGGTGCCCAATCACTACCAATCATCTTATCAACGATTTCAACTTCCTTGCTGCTTGCTTATCTGCTTCAAAAGTGGCTTCATTTGGATCTGAACACAGCAACTTTAGTGGGTGTAGGTTCTTCTATTTGTGGAGGTTCAGCAATCGCTGCTACGGCTCCTGTTATTGAAGCTAAAGATGATGAGATTGCAAAAGCCATTTCCGTCATTTTTTTCTTTAACATTTTAGCGGCCCTTATTTTTCCCACCCTTGGACAGCTTATTGGGCTTTCCAATCAGGGCTTTGCCATTTTTGCCGGTACTGCAGTCAACGATACCTCCTCAGTAACAGCCACAGCTGCGTCATGGGATGCTATCCATCATACTAATACCTTAGATAGTGCTACAATTATTAAATTGACCAGAACCTTAGCCATTGTCCCAATAACCCTGGGTCTATCCTATCTCAAGGCCAGAAAGAAAAATGATCCTAGTAAGGGAAAGACTTTTAGTTTGAAAAAAGCATTTCCAGCTTTCATCTTATACTTTTTGCTAGCTTCTCTATTAACAACGGTAGTCAGTGCCCTTGGTTTTCATCCGGCCCTATTTACAGTTTTAAAAACCATCTCAAAATTTTTCATTGTCATGGCAATGTCAGCCATTGGTTTAAACACGGATCTTCTTAAATTAATCAAAACAGGAGGGCAAGCTATCTTATTAGGCGCTCTTTGCTGGCTGTCTATTAGTGGGATTAGTCTTGTCATGCAATCTCTTTTAGGGACTTGGTAATAGCAGTTTTTTGCCTTTTGACTTACTTTCATTCCTAAGGTGTCTGCTCATATTAGCAATAAAAAAGTGAACAATTCCTAGATTTAGGTTGTTCACTTTTTTGATTTAATGGCTTCAGTTTGCATGTCTTTTCTTCTTTTGATAATCTAGTATTACTAACAAATTCAGAAAATATGGAGCTATTTATGAAAATTCTTAAGCAAGTCAGTTTCTTTCTTCTTGAATTGATTATCTTTATCATTTTCCTTTTTAATCTAGCCACTCTTTTTCCTATCCCTCGTTTAGGATCAATTGCCAATCACTATACAGTTCCCTATATTAGAATCTGGTTACCTCTACTTTTTATCTTATTTCTAATTAGTGTGTATCTGGCCTATCATCATAAAAAGTTTTGGCATATTTTAAATGCGATCTTGGCCTCTTTTAGTTTTTTGATTGGGCTCTATATGGTTATAAGTATACAGACCAATCTCAATCAGTTGGGAGCTGATGTTAGTTTTTTAAAATCTTACCAGGCTGAAGATACCTATGGTGTCAGTGTTGACTCAGTGACCTACTCTTCCTCCAAGGCTGGAGATGTGAAACTCAACGTCTATCAAGTGGATGATGGTAAGGAAAATAAGCCAGTGCTCATTTATATCCATGGTGGAGGCTGGGTAGCTGGTCATAGATCATCTCATTCTTACTATTGGAAGTCTTTTGCTAAAGATGGCTATGTTGTAGTCAGTCTAGATTATGACCTATCTAGTAAAAAACGTCATTTATCAGATGTGACTGAAAGCCAGCTAACCAAGGGGTTTGCCTGGGTTGAACAAAATATTGGCCAATATGGTGGTTCAACCGATCATCTTTTTGTAACAGGTGTTTCTGCAGGTGGTAATTTGGCCTTAGAATTGGCTTATAAGATCAATAAGGGTCAATATAAGAAATCTTTAGGTGTGGAATTACCAAAGGTTGATGCTGTTTCTGTTTTGTATCCAGTTGCAGATCCCAAGAGCTTTTATGAAAATAATGACTCTGTCAAGGGAGACATTGCCAAGTCCATGGTCATGGCCTATCTGGGTGGTCGTCCCGACCAAGTTCCTAAAAAATATGCTCAGCTGACCCCTAAAAATGCAATTTCTGATAAGACACCACCAACCTTATTTATCTCTGGTCAAAGAGATACATTGGTGCCACAAGAAGCTACCTACGACTTAGCGAGACAGTTGACAAAGAAGAAGATTCCTAATAAGCTGGTTATTATGCCATACACCAATCATGCCTTTGATCGGATTGATGCTAACTTAGGGAGTCAAGCTTATCTTAAGTTAACCAAGGACTGGTTTAAGGACTACTTAAAATAAGCTGTGGAAAACAAGAAACTATTCCAACGCCAGTTTTTATGGTAACATGGAAAAAATAAAACTAAATGTACCCCATATGAAAAGGAGACCATGTGAGAAAATACTTACAAGATCTGGAAACAGAAGTTGCTTATTATTTAGAAGTTTTGTTAGCTCTAACACTGACAGCTGCAATGTTTTTCTTTGCCTTTACCCTTATAACAGAACTCCCCGGTTTTTTGTCAAGCAAGACAGACAGTGACCAACTGTTTAACCTTATCCTAGCTAGAGCAATGACTTTGGCAGTTGGTGTCGAGCTGATTAAAATGCTCTCCAAGCCTTCCCCTGGAACAGTCATTGAAGTGCTACTTTTCGCATTGACCAGACAATTAATTGTAGAGCATCCTGATATGGTAGAATTTCTATTAGGAGTTAATGCTGTGGCTATTTTATTTGCTGTGAGACGTTACTTATTTATCCATTTTGATGATTCGACCAGAATGATTGTTCGTGGTAGTCAGAAAATTAGAATGGTTAATATTATGGCTCACACTAAAATTAAGGCTGAAAAAGATGAAGTCCTGCGAGATTTTATCGTGAGAAAATTAAATGAAAAAGAAGAAACTGTTTCAGTAGGAGCAGTAGTCTATTTAAAAAACGTTGCTCTGAGAATTGATAAGATGAACGGATCTCTTATTACTAGAGTTGAACTCATAAAAGGACACTACTAAAAAAGAAAGCATCCTGGCTTAATAGCTTCAGATGCTTTTTTACGTCTTGCGCCTTATAAGAGAAGTTCTGCTTACTATGCTTTTATGTTATAATGTGCAAAAATATGGTTAATTACTAAGGAGGAAGATAATGAGCTATCACTTTTTGTTATTTGATTTAGACCACACCTTAATGGATTTTGATCAGGCAGAAGAAGTAGCCCTGACAGAGCTATTAAAGGAATGCCAAATAAGAGATATTCAGGCCTACAAAGATTATTACAAACCAATGAATCAAGCAATGTGGAAGGATTTAGAACTTAAAAGAATTTCTAAAACAGAACTTGTCAATACCCGTTTTGCCAGATTATTTGATTATTTTGGGCAATCCGTTGACGGGATTTATCTGGCAGAGCGCTACCAGGAACACCTTAAAAGTCAAGGACAAACCTATCCTGGTGCTAGTGCCCTATTAAAAAAATTATCTGAAGCTGGCTTTGAGATATATGCTGCTACAAATGGTATCACAAAGATTCAAAATGGTCGCTTGCAGGCTTCGGATATAAAAAGCTATTTCAAGAAGGTTTTTATCTCTGAACAAGCAGCTAGTCAAAAACCTGACCAAGCTTTTTACCAATGGATAGGGCAACAGATAGCTCATTTTGACAAGGCCAAGACCTTGATGATAGGGGATAGTTTAACAGCTGACATTCAAGGTGGGAATAGGGCTCATATAGATACTGTTTGGTATAATCCCAAGCGTGTTAAAAATTTAAGCCAGGCAAATCCAACTTATGAGGTCAGCAGTTTTGAGGAGCTCCAAGAACTGCTCCTAAAAAATAGTCTGAAAAGTTAATTTCCATAGCAGATTTTTGAAATCGCTTCCTCTTTTTGATAAACTTTAATTATAATACAAAGGAGGCTTATTTATGGCTTATAAAACTGTTTACCCTTATACTAATGAAGTTCTTCATGAGTATGATAATATGACGGAAGAAGCATTAGAAAATGTTTTAGAAGAAGCACATCTGCTCTACAAAAAATGGCGTAAAGAAGATAGGCTCGAAGAAAGAAAAGCACAATTAAAAGAAGTTGCTAGTATCTTACGTCGTGACCGCGATAAATATGCTGAAATCATGACCAAAGATATGGGAAAACTCTTCACTGAAGCTCAAGGTGAAATTGACCTATGTGCTGATATTGCGGATTACTATGCTGATAAGGCCGATGAATTCCTACAATCAACACCCTTAGAAACAGATACAGGTGAAGCTTACTATCTTAAACAAGCTACTGGTGTTGTTTTAGCAGTTGAACCTTGGAATTTCCCTTACTATCAAACTATGCGTGTTTTTGCACCAAACTTTATTGTTGGAAATCCTATGGTATTGAAACATGCTTCAATCTGTCCTCGATCTGCCCAATCATTTGAGGAGCTAATACTTGAAGCCGGTGCTGAAAAAGGTGCCTTTACCAACTTATTTGTATCATATGACCAAGTCTCTAAAGTTATTGAAGACAAACGTGTTGTTGGGGTCTGTCTAACAGGTTCTGAGCGTGGCGGAGCTTCAATTGCTGAAGTGGCTGGTAAAAATCTTAAAAAGACAACCCTAGAATTAGGTGGTGATGATGCCTTTATTATTCTAGATGATGCGGATTGGGATGAATTGGAAAAAGTTCTTTACTTTGCCCGTTTGTATAATGCCGGACAGGTATGTACCTCATCTAAACGCTTTATTGTACTTGAAAAAGACTATGATCGCTTTGTTGAACTCTTAACTAAGATTTTCAAAGAAGCTAAATGGGGAGATCCAATGGATCCAGAAACAACCCTTGCTCCCTTGTCATCAGCTCAAGCAAAAGAGGATGTCCTAGAACAAATCCAATTGGCACTTGATAAGGGTGCAGAATTGATTTATGGTGGTGAGAAAATTGATCATCCAGGTAACTTTGTTATGCCAACCATAATTTCAGGTTTGACTAAAGATAATCCTATTTATTATCAAGAAATCTTTGGTCCAGTTGGTGAGATTTACAAAGTAGCCAGTGAAGAAGAGGCTATTGAGGTAGCAAATGATTCCAACTATGGCTTAGGCGGTACCATCTTTAGTAGCAATCAAGAACATGCTGAGCGCGTGGCAGCACAGATTGAGACAGGTATGTCCTTCATTAATTCAGCTTGGGCAAGTCTTCCAGAATTACCATTTGGTGGCATTAAGAACTCTGGTTATGGACGTGAACTAAGTGAACTTGGATTTACTTCCTTTGTTAATGAACATTTAGTTTATACACCAAAGAAATAAAATCACAGCATTAATCACTTTAAAAGGCTTGGAAGTATAGAACTTAACTTTTAAGCCTTTTTTTTATTATTTTCTCAGAACAGGAGCTTTGCCCCAGCTATTAACCCCCTAGCACTAACAGTGATTAAAAAGAGCTGAGCTTGTCCAGCTCTTTTTTAAGTTTTTATGATTGAAATCTGGTAAAATAAGACTTATGAATGAACTGATCAAACATAAATTGGAATTGCTTCCAGATAGTCCGGGATGTTATTTACATAAAGATAAAAATGGAAGTATTATCTATGTAGGCAAGGCTAAAAATTTACGCAATAGGGTAAGGTCTTATTTTAGAGGCAGTCATGATACTAAGACGGAGATTCTGGTTTCTGAAATAGAAGATTTTGAGTTTATTGTCACTGGCTCTAATACTGAGGCCTTGCTTTTAGAAATTAATTTAATCCAAGAAAACAAGCCTAAGTATAATATCAAATTAAAAGATGATAAATCCTATCCCTTTATCAAGATAACAAATGAAAGCTTTCCACGTCTCTTAATTACAAGACAGATTAAGAAAAAAGATGGTCTTTATTTTGGCCCCTATCCAGATTCTTACACAGCTACTGAGGTTAAAAGGTTGTTGGATCGGATTTTCCCTTTTAAAAAGTGTAAAAATCCCCTTAACAAGGTTTGCTTTTATTATCATTTGGGGCAGTGTAATGCCCACACTATCTGTCACACGGATCAGGCCTATTGGAATGGTCTGATTGAAGACGTCAAGCAGTTTTTAAATGGCAAGGATGATAAAATCGTTAACCAATTAAAGGAGAAGATGCTGGATGCTTCTCAAAAGATGGAATTTGAACGAGCAGCTGAATACCGTGATTTGATTTCAGGAATTGCTACGCTTAGAACCAAGCAAAGAGTGATGAGTAAGGATCTTCAAGATCGTGATATTTTCGGTTATTACGTGGAAAAAGGATGGATGTGTGTCCAAGTCTTCTTTGTTAGACAAGGGAAACTTATCCAAAGAGATGTCAATATGTTTCCTTACTACAATGAAGCAGAAGAAGATTTCTTAACTTATATGGGCCAATTCTACCAGGATAAAAAGCACTTTTTACCTAAGGAAGTTTTTATTCCTTCCACAATTGATGCGGACTTGGTCCAAGCCATAGTAGCAAGTAAAATTGTCAAGCCTCAAAAGGGTGAAAAGAAGCAATTAGTTGCACTGGCTACCAAAAATGCTCGACTTAGCCTACAGCAAAAATTTGACTTGTTGGAAAAAGATTTGAAGAAAACCAAGGGTGCCATTGAACATTTGGGTCACCTTTTAGGGATTAAAAGTCCAAGGAGGATTGAGGCCTTTGATAACTCAAATATCCAAGGAACCAGCCCGGTAGCAGCCATGGTTGTCTTTGTTGATGGCAAAGCAAGTAAGAAAGATTACCGTAAGTTTAAGATTAAAACGGTTATTGGCCCAGATGACTATGCCAGTATGAGGGAAGTTATTTTTCGAAGGTACAGCAGGCTACTAACAGAACAGTTAGCCGTGCCTGATTTGATCATTATTGATGGGGGACAAGGACAGGTCAATGTAGCTAAGGATGTTATTGAAAATCAGCTAGGCCTAAAGATTCCAATTGCTGGTCTGCAAAAAAATGATAAACACCAAACACATGAACTCCTGTTTGGAGATCCTTTGGAGGTGGTGGAATTGCCTCGGAATTCTGAAGAATTTTTCCTACTACATCGTATTCAAGATGAGGTTCACCGTTTTGCCATTACCTTCCATAGGCAAGTCCGCAGTAAAAATTCCTTCGCTTCAAAACTGGATGGTATAGAAGGACTGGGTCCAAAGCGCAAGCAGGCTCTACTCAAGCAGTTTAAAAACATGCAGGCCATTGCTAATGCCTCAGTAGATGAGATTAGAACCTTAGGTATTCCTGAAAAAGTAGCAGTAGCTTTGCTTGATAGCTTCAAAATTGGTGACGATCAAGCTAAAGCAGAAGAAAAAACATGAAACCAGTTTCAAAAAATGGTAGAATAGTTCTACAATATAAATTAGATAGGAAGTTTTACAATGAAATTTCTCGAATTAAATAAAAAAAGGCATGCCTTTAAGCGTTTTAATGACAAGCCAGTAGATTTTAAGGATTTAAGAACAGCTATCGAAATTGCAACCTTAGCACCTAGTGCTAATAATATTCAACCTTGGAAGTTTGTTATTGTTGAGGAGAAGAAGGCTGATTTAGCAAAAGATATGGTTCTTGGAAACAAGGAGCAGGTGGAAGGTGCACAGTATGTGGTTGTTATCTTTTCTGACACTGACCTAGCACAGAGATCACGCAAGATTGCCCGTATCGGTAGGAAATATCTGCCAGATGATTTGATTGGTTACTATATGGAGACTTTACCTCCACGCTTTGATAAATTCATGCCGGATCAAAAGAGTGATTACTTAGCTTTCAATACGGGTCTCGTGGCCATGAACTTGGTGCTTGCATTGACTGACCAGAAGATTGCTTCTAATATGATTCTAGGTTTTGATAAGTCAATCACAAATGATATTCTTGGTATTGATAAGCGTTTCCGTCCAGAAATTTTAATCACGGTTGGTTATAGCGATGATAAGTTAGAACCTAGCTACCGACTTCCTGTAGATGAAATCATTGAGCGACGCTAGAGGATTTGCTGTTTAATTATAGTTACTAAAAGTGGTATACTATTCAGAAAAAAAGAACTAAATAAGTTGTTACTTCGTCGAGTTGAAGCTTATTTAGAGTTTTGAAATATATTAAAGGAGATAATGTATGATTGATTTTAAAGCTGAAGTTGACAAGCGCAAAGAAGCTATGATGGAAGATTTGATAAGTCTTCTAAGGATTAATTCTGAAAGAGATGATTCAAAGGCTGATGATAAACATCCTTTTGGACCTGGTCCAGTTAAGGCTTTGGAACATTTTTTAGCCATGGCAGAACGTGATGGTTACAAAACGCGTAATATTGACAATTACGCAGGTGACTTTGAATTTGGCCAAGGAGATCAAGTTTTAGGGATTTTTGGGCATTTAGATGTGGTTCCTGCTGGAAGTGGCTGGGATACAGATCCTTATGAGCCTGTCATTAAGGATGATCGTATCTATGCGCGTGGTTCATCAGATGATAAAGGGCCAACTTTGGCTTGTTATTATGCTTTGAAAATCATAAAAGAACTTGGTTTACCCGTTTCTAAAAAAGTTCGTTTTGTCCTTGGAACCGATGAAGAATCTGGATGGGGAGATATGGATTATTACTTTGCTCATAATGGCTTGGAAAATCCTGACTTTGGTTTTTCTCCAGATGCTGAGTTTCCTATCATCAATGGTGAAAAAGGGAATATCACAGAATATCTCCATTTTGAAGGAGAAAATGATGGTCCATTTGTTCTCCATAAATTCGATGGTGGTCTGCGTGAAAACATGGTACCAGAATCCGCAAGTGCTCTAATTAGCTCTGCTCATCCCTTAAATGTTCTCTCTGCCGCCTTTGAACAATTCCTTTCTGACTATAAGGTTGAAGGTTCCATTGAAGAAAAAGATGATCTGTATGAGATTACAGTCATTGGGAAGTCTGCTCATGGATCTACACCTGAGCTTGGTATCAATGGGGCAACGCTCTTAGCTAAATTCCTTAGTCAATTTTCATTTGAAGGTCCTGCTCAAGCCTTCTTAAACATTTCTGGTACTACACTTCATGAAGATTTTGATGCTAAAAAGCTTGGCTTAGCCTATACTGATGAGAAAATGGGAGCCTTAAGCATGAATGCTGGTGTATTCCATTTTGATAAGACTTCAAATGATAATACCATTGCCCTTAACTTCCGTTATCCAAAGGGTCTTGATGCTCATGTTATAAAAGCAGGACTAGAAAACTTAAAGGGTATCAGTCAGGTAAGCATTTCAAAACATGGTCATGTGCCACATTATGTCCCTATGGATGATGAATTGGTTTCA
The DNA here is from genome assembly GCF_011421425.1 of Streptococcus catagoni. Classification (GTDB taxonomy): domain Bacteria; phylum Bacillota; class Bacilli; order Lactobacillales; family Streptococcaceae; genus Streptococcus; species Streptococcus catagoni. The sequence continues at coordinate 450,253 of NZ_WPCW01000001.1, read as the reverse complement.
ACCTTACTAAGTGTTTATGAAAAACAGACTGGACTAAAAGGTTATGAACAAGTCATTGGTGGTGGTACATTTGGACGCCTACTAGAGCGTGGTGTTGCCTTTGGCGCTATGTTCCCTGGTGATGAAAATACCATGCACCAGGCTAATGAATACATGCCTTTAGATAATATTTTCCGTTCAGCAGCTATTTATGCTGAAGCGATCTATGAATTAATTAAATAAAAAAAGAGAGCCTGCTATGGACTGACTCCCATTGGTTAGATTGTTTGTTTAACTTTGGGGGTGCAGTTGATTAGGGCTCTTTTTAATATTTGGGCTCAGGTAAAAAAAGTCCGAAGGACTTTTTTTATTTTCCTAAACAAAATTGGCTAAAGAGTTGGGTGATTAGTTCGTCGGGGGCGGCGTCACCTGTGATTTCTCCTAGAATTTCCCAGGTTCGGGTCATATCAACCTGTAATAGGTCAACTGGCATTCCTAATTCAAGGCCTTCATTGACGGCTTCTAAGCTTTTGAGGGCTTTTTCAATTAGGGAAATATGGCGGCTGTTAGAAAGATAGGTAGCATCTTGTTCAACCAAGCCAGCATTATCAAAGAATAAGCTATTGATGCGATCTTCAATTTGATCAATATTTTTATTGTTGAGTACAGAGATTTCAATATAATCTTCTGGTAATTGATCTTTCTCAATTTGTATCTCAAGGTCGGTTTTATTGAGCAAAATGATACGGTTACTGTCTTGACTGAACTCAAGTAGTGTTCGGTCCTGTTCCGTTAGCTTTTCTGAGGCATTGAGGACAAGTAGAACTAAATCAGCTTCGTTGAGAGCTTTCTTAGAGCGTTCGACACCAATTTTTTCAACGACATCTTCGGTATCGCGGATGCCGGCTGTGTCGACTAATTTTAAGGGTACGCCTTTGATGTTAACATACTCTTCAATGACATCACGGGTAGTTCCAGCTATATCAGTGACAATGGCCTTTTCTTCACGCAAAAGGTTATTAAGCAAACTAGATTTGCCGACGTTCGGACGGCCAATAATAGCAGTGGAGAGGCCTTCACGAAGGATCTTTCCGCGTTTTGCAGTCCTTAGAAGATTTTCTAGGAGGCTTTGAAATTCCTGTGTCTTTTCACGCATGAGAGCAGTGGTCATTTCTTCGACGTCGTCGTACTCGGGATAGTCGATGTTGACCTCTACTTGAGCTAAGGTATTTAGAATTTCCTGACGGGTGTCATCAATCAACTGCTTAAGGGAGCCATCTAACTGCTTAACAGCAATATTCATTGCCTTATCTGTTTTAGCTCGAATAATGTCCATAACAGCTTCGGCCTGGGTTAAATCAACCCGTCCATTTAAGAAGGCCCTCTTGGTAAATTCTCCAGGCTCTGCCATTCTAGCGCCTTGTCTTATTAATAATTGTAGTATCTCATTAGTAAGTGCAATCCCACCGTGGGTATTAATTTCTACCACATCTTCACGGGTAAAGGTCTTTGGCGCTAGCATTAGGCTTAGCATGACTTCATCAACAATGGCATTAGTATCAGGATCAATGATGTGCCCGTAATTAATGGTATGAGAAGGCACTGTCTCCAAATCTTTTCCTTTAAAAACCTTTTTTGCAATCTTTACGGCATCGGTTCCGGACAGGCGGACAATCCCAATAGCTCCTTCACCAAGAGGTGTTGAAATAGCAGTAATGGTATCAAATTCTTTAGTTATATTCATGCCTCTTATTTTAGAATAAGTCAAGCTAGAAAGCAAGATTTTGTTATTAAAAGATCTTGCTGTAAGAAGGCTGGATAAAATAATCTTTTCATTAACAAGTTGGCGCTTTCATGTTATAATAAGGTGTTGAAACTCAACTCAATTTAGGAGGAACAATGGAAGCACTAAAAAAAATGGCTGGAGTCACAGCAGCCCAATACGTTAAAGATGGAATGACAGTCGGTTTGGGAACTGGTTCAACTGCCTATTATTTTGTAGAAGAAATCGGCCGCCGTGTGAAAGAGGAAGGTTTAACTATTGTAGGTGTGACAACCTCAAGTGTTACTACAAAACAGGCACAAGGGTTAGAGATTCCATTAAAATCAGTTGATGAGATTGATTCTATTGATCTAACCGTAGATGGAGCTGATGAAGTAGATAAAAACTTCAATGGTATTAAAGGTGGCGGTGCGGCCCTCTTAATGGAAAAGATTGTTGCGACACCGACTAAAGAATACATCTGGGTTGTGGATGAATCCAAAATGGTTGAACATTTAGGAGCCTTTAAGCTTCCGGTTGAAGTTGTTCAATATGGTGCTGAACGTCTCTTTAGAGTCTTTGAAAAAGCTGGTTACCAACCAAGCTTTAGAATAAAAAATGGTGAAAAGCTTGTGACAGATATGCAAAACTTTATCATTGACTTGGACTTGAAATGTATTGAAAATCCTCTTGAGTTTGGTAGGATGTTGGATGAGACCGTTGGTGTTGTCGAACATGGCTTGTTTAATGGTATGGTTGATAAGGTGATTGTCGCTGGTAAAGCAGGAGTTACTGTACTTGAAGCGCTCTAGACTGACAAGTTGAGCCTTCCTAATTTTAAAATATTATAGGGCCTAGGGAGCCACTCTTAATTTCCCTTAGAATGGAGACACGATGTCACAATTTAATCGTATTCATCTAGTTGTTCTAGATTCAGTCGGTATTGGAGCAGCTCCTGATGCTGACCGTTTTTTTAATGCAGGTACTGCAGATACAGAATCCGACACATTAGGTCATATCTCAGAGAGAGTTGGATTAGACCTACCTAACATGGCAAAAATTGGTCTGGGTAATATTCCACGTGAAAGTCCTCTTAAAACAGTTCCTAAAGAAGATAATCCAAGTGGCTATGTAACGAAACTTGAAGAAGTTTCTTTAGGTAAGGACACCATGACAGGTCACTGGGAAATCATGGGGCTTAATATCACAGAACCCTTTGATACCTTCTGGGATGGTTTTCCTGAAGAAATCTTGACAAAAATTGAAGAGTTTTCAGGCCGTAAGGTCATTCGTGAAGCAAACAAGCCTTATTCAGGTACAGCAGTTATTGATGACTTTGGTCCTCGTCAAATGGAAACTGGCGAGTTGATCATTTACACATCTGCTGACCCGGTATTACAAATTGCAGCACATGAAGAGATTATTCCTTTGGAAGAGCTCTACCGTATTTGTGAATATGCTCGTTCGATCACTTTGGAGCGCCCAGCTCTACTTGGCCGTATCATTGCTCGCCCATATGTAGGTACGCCAGGGAACTTCACTCGTACTGCCAATCGTCATGACTACGCTGTCTCTCCATTCCAAGATACTGTTTTAAATAACTTAGCAAATGCAGGTGTGCCAACTTATGCCGTCGGAAAAATTAATGATATCTTTAATGGTTCAGGCATTACCAATGATATGGGGCACAATAAATCAAACAATCACGGTGTAGATACTTTGCTTAAGACTTTGCAATTACCTGACTTTACCAAGGGCTTTTCATTTACCAATCTGGTTGATTTTGATGCTCTATTTGGTCACCGTCGTGATAGTGAGGGCTATCGTGATTGCTTGCAGGAATTTGATGAGCGTTTGCCTGAAATTATTGCCAATATGAAAGAGGATGATCTCTTGCTAATTACAGCTGATCACGGAAATGATCCGACCTATGTTGGAACAGACCACACCCGTGAGTATATTCCTTTGTTAGCTTATTCAGCTTCATTCAAGGGTAATGGCGTCATCGCACAGGGTCACTTTGCCGATATCTCAGCTACTATTGCAGAGAACTTTGGTGTTGATACTGCTATGATTGGGGAATCTTTCTTGTCAGCTTTAGTCTAATAGAGGAGGTCGGACTTATGGAAGAAATGATCATTTATCACAATCCCAAGTGTGGTACTTCACGAAATGTTCTTGCCATGATTCGTCATGCTGGTATTGAACCTCAAGTTATTGAATATTTGAAAAAACCACCATCAAGAGCCACTTTGCTGAAGTTGATAGCTGATATGGGGGGTGAGGTTAGAGATGTTTTAAGGACAAATGTTCTTGAATTTGAAAAGCACAACTTGCAAGACCTCAGTAAATCTAATTTAGAGATTGTCAATGCCATGCTTGAGGATCCCATTTTAATCAACCGGCCTATTGTTGTTTCTTCAAAGGGAACAAAACTGTGTCGGCCATCAGAATTGCTACTTGATATTCTACCTGTTCCACTTCCAAGCCCTTTCACAAAGGAAGATGGAGAAGTAGTTTATCCTAAATAACTTTTAAAAGGAGACTATTATGTCGTTATTGACTAGAATTAACGAGACGAAGGCGTTCTTACAAGCTAAGGGGATTTCAAATCCTGAATTTGGGCTCATACTGGGTTCAGGACTTGGAGAGTTGGCAGAAGAAGTTGAGAATGCCATCATTATTGATTACGCTGATATCCCAAACTGGGGGAAATCAACTGTTGTTGGTCATGCCGGAAAATTGGTTTATGGAGAACTCTCAGGTCGTAAGGTTTTGGCCTTGCAAGGACGTTTTCATTTTTATGAAGGAAATGCTCTTGAGGTTGTTACCTTCCCTGTTAGGGTGATGAAAGCTTTAGGCTGTCAAGGTCTTGTGGTCACTAATGCTGCTGGTGGTATTGGATATGGTCCTGGAACACTGATGGCGATCACAGATCATATCAATATGACAGGGAATAATCCTTTGATTGGTGAAAACCTTGAGGAATTTGGACCACGCTTCCCAGATATGTCAGATGCCTATACAACTTCATACCGTCAAATAGCTAATAAGGTTGCACAAGAACTAGGAATTAAGCTAGAAGGTGGTGTTTATATAGGAGTTACTGGGCCTACCTATGAAACTCCTGCTGAGATAAGAGCCTTCAAGACTTTGGGAGCTGATGCAGTAGGGATGTCAACAGTTCCAGAGGTTATTGTTGCTGCTCATTCAGGTATGAAAGTACTTGGTATTTCAGCTATTACAAACTTTGCAGCTGGTTTCCAGTCAGAATTGAATCACGAAGAAGTAGTTGAAGTTACACAACATATCAAAGAAAATTTCAAAGGACTGATTAAAGCTATTTTAGTAGAACTCTAAGTTTACTTTAGACTTTGCTGGTTAGTTGAGAGCAAAAAGCTTTCTTGTCCATATGTCCTCTATTAAATTTATTATTTTAAACTAAAAAAGAAAGGATAGGGTTGAGAGTATTCACTCTCTGTATCATGACATTTGAACTCGGGCTAAGGACTTGGTCAAAAAGATAAGTTGTCTAGAAAATCGGGATTTTCTGTCAACTTCCTATTTTGCCTTCGTCCTCTTAACGCCCTTAGTATCATAGGTCTGAATACGGGCGGAGAACTGTGTAAGAAAGATAAACTGTCTAGCATCTGCGATGCGTCGTCAGTTTCCTATTTTTACTTTGTTCTCTGTCGCCCTTTATATCTTAAACTATGTCTATTCATATTTCTGCTCAATCTGGTGAGATTGCTGATAAGATTTTATTGCCAGGGGATCCCTTGCGTGCTAAATTTATTGCTGAGAATTTTCTGGAAGATGCTGTATGTTTCAATGAAATTCGTGGGATGCTAGGCTATACAGGTACTTACAAAGGACACCGAGTTTCTGTAATGGGAACTGGTATGGGTATGCCTTCTATTTCTATTTATGCTCGTGAATTGATTGTTGATTATGGAGTTAAAACCTTAATCCGCGTGGGTACTGCGGGTGCTATTGATCCTGATGTTCATGTGAGGGAATTGGTTTTAGCACAAGCAGCAGCAACTAATTCAAATATTATTAGGAATGATTTTCCAGAATTTGATTTCCCACAAATTGCTGATTTTGGACTTCTTGATAAGGCCTATCATATTGCTAAGAATTTGGGAATGACTACTCACGTTGGTAATGTTTTATCTACAGACGTTTTTTATTCCAACATGTCAGAGCGTAATATGGCCCTAGGTAAATTAGGTGTTAAGGCTATTGAAATGGAAGCAGCAGCTCTTTATTATTTAGCAGCACAGTATAAGGTTAAGGCACTTGGTATCATGACAATATCAGATAATCTTAATGATCCTACTGAAGACACTAGTGCAGAAGAACGTCAAACAACCTTTACTGATATGATGCAAGTTGGACTAGAAACTCTAATTGCTTATGACTGAGCTTGAAAAGACAGTAGATATACTGTTGGATGTCTATGCTTATAATCATGCTTTAAAGATTGCTAAGACCATACCTGGTTTTTCCCCAACTTCTCTTTATTTGATTGAACTTTTGAAAGAAAGACGGGAATTAAATCTTGATTTTTTATACCAACATCAAAAGGAAAATCAAGCCATTGAAGCGCAAACTGCTATGTCTTTAGAGATGAATAGTGGCGTAGAAGAAGAACAGATTGCCAATTATCTACTGGATTTGGAAGTTAAGGTTAAAAATGGAGAGATTATTGACTTTGTCAGATCGGTCTCACCGATTCTCTATCGACTATTTCTGCGTCTGCTGAGAAAAGAAATTCCAAGCTTTGACAGCTATATTTTTGATTCAAAAAATGATCAGTATGATACTTGGAATTTTGAACAGATGAAAGAGGCAGGAAATCCCATCTTTGATCGTTTTCTTTCCAGAAAGCAAAGCCGTAATGTCACAACAAGTAGTCTAGTTGAACTTTTAAGAGCTTCTACCTTAGTAGATGACATTAAAGAAACCATTACTACACTGAGAAAATTTGAAAAATCAGTTCGAAACCCTTTAGCACACTTGATCAAGGCCTTTGATGAAGAAGAGTTGCATCGGACGACTGACTTTTCATCCCAGGAATTTCTGGAAAAAATTATTGATTTGGCAGTTTTTACAGGAGTAAGCTACCAAAGAGACCCCTTTTATTTCGATCAGGTTAATGCACTGATTGAGGCGGGGTTTCAGATATAAAAAATAGCGAAGAAAAGAGAATTTTCTTCGCTATTTTTTATTACTTTTTTGATACTTTCTTTAGGGAGCAATAAGCGTTCTTATAGGATTCATAGCCTTCTAAGAGCTCTTTATTTTTGGGGATCAAAAGGTACTTCCTTGATAAGGTAGTCTATGAATTTTTCTCCCATTTTTGAAAGATTAGCTTTTTCGTGTTTGATATAGATAATATCAATCTTATCTGGAACATCAAGTGGTATAGCTAGGATTTGGTCACCATTTAGGTGATTGTTCAAGACACCACTGGTTACAGTGTAACCATTAAGGCCAATCATCAGATTAAATAAGGTAGCACGATCACTAACAACTATGGACTTCTCATGGGGCATTTGAGACATCATTTCTTCAGAGAAGTAAAAGGAGTTATGAAAGCCTTGATCATAACTGAGGTAGGGAAAGTCCAAGAGATCAGAGGTTTTTAGCTTACTCTTATTTGCTAGTGGGTGGGTTTTACTGACAAAGATATGGGGGTGGGTTTGGAAAAGGACGGTCGGCAGTAGATGGTTGTCATCAAAGAGTTTAGATAAAATATCACGATTATAATCATTGAGAAATAGAACACCAATTTCTGATCGGAAATTTTTAACATCATCAATGATTTCCCAGGTCCTTGTTTCTCTTAGGAAAAGTTCATACTGCCTCATATCCGTTTCTTTAAGGAGACTAACAAAGGCATTGACGACAAAGGCATAATGCTGAGAGGAGACACTAAAAAGTTCTCTATTAGAATTATGGTTTTTATAACGATCTTCCAAAAGAGAGGTTTGTTCAATGATTTGTCTAGCATAGGATAGAAATTCAACGCCATCTTTTGTTAAGGTAATACCTTTAGGATTGCGATTGAAAATGCTAATGCCCATTTCATGCTCCAGGTCTTTGACAGCATTTGATAGACTAGGCTGAGTGATGAATAATTGCTTTGAAGCTTCATTCATGGAGCCGCATTCGACAATTTTGATAATGTAATGTAATTGTTGTAATCTCATAAAAATAGTCTATCCTAATTAAAAGAAAGTTTCAAGGTAAAGTCTTAAAAATGCCTCCAGGCTTTTAAAATAAGCATTTATAATTATTTTTGAATTTTACATTTTTTTATTGCAATCTCATCAAATAAAAAGTTATCTAATAATTCTATAACAATTACAATAAAATTAAATTAGCTGAAATTGCAATTTAATCTTGATGGTGCTATAATTATCCTATATTTTTATGTATTTATAAGGATTTGGAGACAAGATTATGACATCAAAGTCAAGAAGTAAAAAACGTAGTAAAAGCGAGGGAAGTAGTACTTTTACCATTATTAACTTAGCCCTATTAACACTCTATACAATATTATCCATTTTTATTGGATTTATGATGTTTAGTTATAACTTTTTAGCTTTTCGTCACCTAAACATAGGTTTAGGAATTGTCCTAGTGTTTCTTTTTTTTCTGTCTTTAGTTCTCATTTTCAGAAAAAAAGCAAAAATCTTTACCATGATTGGATTAATCCTTAGCAATCTTATTTTGGCTATCATACTCTTAGTTTTTAAGTCAACTATTGATCTAACAGGAGAATTGAACAAGACTGCCTCATTTTCTGAAATAGAAATGTCAGTTTTGGTGCCTAAAGCTAGCACGGTTTCCCAGCTTTCTCAACTGGATAGTCTGGAAGCTCCGGTTAAAAGTGATCAGTCAAACATTGATGAACTTTTAAAAAAGATTAAATCTGATAAAAAAATCCAACTTAAAACGACAGAGGTAGCTTCTTATCAGAAGGCCTATGATAATTTGTTAAATGGCTTCTCTAAAGCTATGGTTATGAATAGTGCTTATAAATCACTCTTAGAACAAAATGGCAATGATTATGAGTCTAAGGTTAAAACTATTTATAAATATACCATCAAAAAAGAAATCCATACTAAGAAGGAAGCTAACTCGGCTAAATCTGGAGTTTACAATGTATACATCAGTGGTATTGATACCTATGGACCGATTTCAACTGTTTCTAGATCAGATGTTAATATTCTTATGACCGTTAATATGAACACTCATAAGATACTTTTAACAACCACACCTAGGGATTCCTATGTCAAGATTCCTGATCAAGGTGGTGATCAGTATGATAAATTAACCCATGCTGGTATCTATGGCGTTGAGACTTCTATGAAGACTTTGGCTAATCTGTATGATATTGACATTAATAATTATGCCAGAATCAATTTCACCTCTTTTTTAACCTTAATTGATCTCTTAGGAGGAATTGAAGTTGAAAATGATCAGGCCTTTACTGTTGGTGGATATGACTTTCCAGCTGGTCACATTTCTTTAAACTCCGAGCAAGCTTTGCGTTTTGTTAGAGAAAGAAAGAGTCTTGAGGGTGGAGATAATGACCGTGGTAAGAACCAGGAAAAGGTGGTTGCTGCCATTGTAAATAAACTAAGTAAGGTTAAATCGCTTTCACAGTTTTCAGCTATAGCTACAGGACTGCAAAATTCTGTACAAACAAATATGAGCTTAAGTCAAATGATGACCTTAGCCAATGCTCATTTAGAAAGTAAGCAAAAATTCACTACAGAATCCCAAGATGTCCAAGGGACAGGGTCAACTGGTGAATTGCCGTCTTATGCAATGCCAGATTCAAAACTATATATGTATAAGCTTGATGATGAGAGTCTTAATCAAGCAAAAGAAAAAATAAAAGCAACAATGGAGGGTAATTAATGATTGATATCCATTCCCACATCGTTTTTGATGTGGATGATGGTCCGCTGACAATTGAAGAAAGTTTGGCTTTAATAGAAGAAAGTTATCGTCAAGGTGTTAGAACCATCGTTTCAACTTCGCATCGTCGCAAAGGGATGTTTGAAACACCAGAAGATGATATTTACAATAAATTTTCACAGGTTAAAAGAGAAGCAGAAAAACGATTTGAAGGCCTTAACATTTTGTATGGGGGAGAATTGTATTATACCAGCGATATCCTAGAAAAATTAGATCAAAAACGTGTGCCAAGAATGAATGATACCCGCTATGCTTTGATCGAATTTTCAGGAGCTACTCCCTGGAAGACCATTCATTCTGCTCTGACAAAAGTACTGATGCTAGGAGTCACCCCAATTGTTGCACATATTGAACGCTATGATGCTTTGGAATACAATAAAAAACGTGTTACTGAACTAATTAATATGGGGTGTTACACTCAGATTAACAGCTCGCATGTTCTTAAAGCAAAGCTCATAGGGGATAAGTTAAAAATTTATAAAAAACGAGCAAAGTATTTCTTAGATGAGGATTTGGTTCATTGCGTAGCTAGTGACATGCATAACCTGAAAAAGCGCCCCCCATATATGAGAGAGGCGAAAAAACTAATCAAGAAAAATTACGGATTAAAACGTGCTAGAGCTCTGTTTGAAACCAATCCACAAACATTAATAAATAATGATTATTTATAGGAGATATTATGAATAACACTGAAAATTCATCAATAGAAATTGATGTATTGAGCCTTTTGAAGAAACTTTGGAGTAAAAAGTTTTTGATTCTTTTCATGGCCCTCTTCTTTGGGACGATAGCCTTACTTGCAAGTGTCTTCCTGATTAAACCGTCTTACACGGCCTCAACTAGAATCTATGTTATCAACCGGCAACAGTCTGACAATTTAACAGCTCTTGATTTGCAGGCTGGAGGTTACTTGGTTAATGACTATAAGGAAATCATTACTTCTCGTGATGTAATGAAAGATGTCATTGCTAACGATGGTTTAACTTCTACACCAGAAGAACTGAGCAAGATGATTAACGTTACTATCCCAGCAGATACACGGGTGATTTCTATTGCTGTTACAAATCATGATCCCCAGCAGGCTAAAAGATTAGCCAATGCTATTCGCGAAGTGGCTTCTGAGAAAATCAAATCAGTTACCAAGGTTGAAGATGTTACCCCGCTTGAAAAAGCTCAAGTACCAACAAAACCCTCGTCACCAAATATCCAACGCAATACTTTGATTGGTATTCTACTGGGAGCTCTACTTACCATTATCTTGATAATCGTTAAGGAAGTACTGGATGATCGTGTCAAACGTCCCGAAGATGTTGAAGAAATACTTGGTATGACACTACTAGGCATCGTTCCAAATACAAATAAGATGTAAGAGGTAAAAAATGGCTTATTTAGAATTAGTTAAATCAAAGAAAGACTTGTACTCACAAGCAGAAGAATACTATAACTCCATCCGTACAAATATTCAGTTTAGTGGTCGTGATTATAAGGCCATTGTCCTAACTTCTGTACAGCCTGGAGAAGGGAAATCAACCTCTTCTATAAGTCTGGCCATTTCTTTTGCAAAAGCTGGCTTTAAGACTTTGCTTATAGATGCCGATATTCGTAATTCCGTCATGTCTGGAACCTTTAAATCAAATGAAAGATTTGAAGGCTTATCAAGTTATCTTTCTGGCAATGCTGAGTTATCAACTGTTATTTCAAATACAGATATTGACCATCTGATGATCATCCCTGCTGGACAGGTTCCACCTAATCCAACCACCCTACTTCAAAATAACAATTTCAACTTCATGATAGATACTGTGAAAGAGTTATTTGATTACGTTATTATTGATACGCCACCTATTGGTTTGGTCATTGACTCGGCCATAGTTGCTCAAAAAGCTGACGCTACAATCCTTGTGACAGAAGCAGGAGCTATTAAAAAACGCTTTGTCCAAAAAGCCAAAGAGCAAATGGAACAAAGTGGAGCTCAATTTTTAGGAGTTATCTTAAATAAGGTAGAAGATACCATTGATTCTTATGGGGTCTATGGATCTTACGGATCCTATGGAAACTATGGACAAACACATAAAAGCAGTAAGAAAGTTAAAAAGAAGTCTAGAAGGAGAAAATAGACCGAATGAAAAGAAGCCAAAAAAGAATCATTTTGTATTTCTTAGATGTCTTGATGATCAGTATTGCGCATCTATCAGCCGATCATTTTTTGATGGCTTACAGTCAACATTTATCTGATTCTGAAGTTTTGGTGACACTTTCAGTAGCTATTTTTATTTATAGTATTTTAGGAATCTATACAAGAATATTTTCAATTATCAATCGTTTTACAGATTATAAGATTTTATTCAAAATTACTAGCAATCTCTTCTTTTCTTTCTTAATGGCCTATTTGGCAAACCTCATCTTTTTGACTAGTTTTAGTAGACGCTTTATTTTCCTAACTTACCTTTTTAGTACCTTTTTGGTGATTTTCCCAAGGATGTCTTGGAGGGCCTGGCATGAGCTAAATCCTCTTGAAAGAAGGAAAAATCAGGTTAAGAAAAAAAGAATCTTAGTTGTGGGAGCTGGAGAAGGCGGTAGTACCTTTATTCAGACTGTTCTCAGCAAAGCAAAAGATATTGAGATTGTTGGTTTAGTGGATGCCGATTTGAATAAATATGGTACCTATCTTCATGGCGTTAAAGTACTTGGTAATAAGTATGCTATTCCTCGAATTGTAGTTGATTATGAAGTGGATCAAGTGACGATTGCCATTCCTAGTCTATCTGGTGAAGGAAGAGAAAGCATTCTAGATATTTGTCGTGAAGCCAATGTTCCTGTTAACAATATGCCTAGTATTGAAAATATTGTTATGGGAAAAGTTTCCTTTAATAAATTTAAAGAAATTGATATTGCCGATTTATTGGGGAGAAAAGAGGTTCATTTGGACCAGTCCCAACTGTCTTACTTTTTTAAGGATAAAACAGTTTTAGTTACTGGCGCAGGCGGTTCAATCGGGTCGGAAATCTGTCGTCAGGTGGCGAATTTCAAACCTAAAAGGATTCTGCTCCTGGGTCATGGGGAAAATTCCATCTATTTAATTAATAAAGAATTAGGCAATAAATATAAAAATAGCATTCAAATTGTCCCAGTAATTGCTGATATTCGGGATAGAGATCTGATTTTTAAAATCATGGCAGATTATAAGCCCGATATAGTTTATCATGCTGCTGCCCATAAGCATGTTCCTCTTATGGAGCATAATCCACGAGAAGCTATAAAAAACAATATCTTTGGAACGAAAAACGTTGCCGAAGCTGCAAAAGCAGCTGGTATTCCAAAGTTTATCATGGTTTCAACTGACAAAGCTGTCAATCCTCCAAATGTTATGGGGGCTACCAAACGTTTTGCTGAGATGATTGTGACAGGCCTAAATGAAATCGGCAAGACACAGTTTGCAGCAGTTCGCTTTGGTAATGTTCTGGGTAGTCGGGGCAGTGTGGTTCCACTCTTCAAAGAGCAAATCAAAAAGGGTGGTCCAATTACAGTAACTGACTTTAGAATGACACGTTATTTTATGACCATTCCTGAAGCAAGTCGCTTAGTTATTCAAGCTGGCTACCTAGCTAAGGGTGGGGAAGTTTTTGTTTTAGACATGGGAGAACCTGTCAAAATATTAGACCTTGCCCAGAAGATGATTAAACTAAGTGGTCACTCTGAAGAAGAAATCAAGATTATTGAAACAGGCATAAGGCCCGGTGAAAAATTATATGAAGAACTTCTGTCAACGAGTGAGAGAGTTAGTGACCAAATTCATGAAAAAATATTTGTGGGCCGGGTAAGCTCAAAACCGCTGACTGAAGTAGAAAGCATTGTTAATCGTTTAGATCAATTATCTGAAGAAGACCTAAAAGAAACCTTAATTCAATACGCTAAACAGGAGTGAAAATGTATCCTATCATCAAACGTCTCTTAGCTATTATCATATCAGGCTTGGCCATTATTATTTTGAGTCCCCTTTTACTTTTTATCGCAATAGCTATCAAGATTGATTCAAAAGGACCGGTTTTATTTAAGCAAAAGCGCATAGGGCAAAATAAAAAACACTTCATGATCTATAAGTTCAGAAGTATGTATGCGGATACCCCAGCTGATATGCCAACACATATGCTTGTAGATCCTAAATTAAGGATTACAAAGGTGGGAGGCTTTTTAAGAAAAACAAGTCTTGATGAACTTCCACAACTCTTTAACATTTTTAAAGGGGAGATGGCAATCATTGGACCCAGACCGGCTTTATGGAATCAATTTGATTTAATAGCTGAGCGTGATCAATATGAGGCAAATGACATCAAACCAGGCCTAACAGGCTGGGCTCAGATAAATGGCCGTGATGAGTTGCCTATAGATGTCAAAGCACAATTAGACGGCTATTATCTGAAAAAAATGAGCTTCCTCTTTGACGTCAAGTGCTTTTTTGGCACCTTTATTAGCGTTTTAAAAAGAGAAGGTGTCGTTGAAGGCGGCACAGGCCAAGGAAAGGAAGACAAGAAGTGAAAAAAGTATTGATAACGGGTGCTCATTCATACATTGGTGAATCTTTAGAAAATTGGTTATCAAGATCAGATCAAGACTACCAAGTGGATACCTTAGATATGCTTAATCCGGAGTGGAAAAAGTATGACTTCAGCTCCTATGACAGCATTTTCCATGTGGCAGGGATTGCACATTTTTCAAAAGATCCAAGTCAGAAAGACCTGTATTACAAAGTCAACACCGAACTAACTGAAACAGTAGCAAAAAAAGCAAAAGAAGAAGGGGCGAATCAGTTTATTTTCATGAGCAGTATTATTATTTATGGGGATAGCACTAAAGCAGATAGGGTTATAACTAAGGATACTGTTCCGAAACCAAGCGACTTTTATGGCGATAGTAAATGGCAAGCAGAAAAGAAACTTAATCAACTAGCAGATTCAAAATTTAAAGTAGCGATAGTAAGACCACCTATGATCTATGGCAAAGCCTCAAAGGGAAACTACCCAAGACTTTCCAAATTATCTCGGTCTTTACCAATAATTCCAGACTACCAAAATAAGAGAAGTATGTTATATATTGGGAATTTATGCGAGTTTCTTAAACAAGTAATTGATAGAAAACTTGATGGAGTATTTTTCCCACAAAATGAAAACTATGTTTGTACCAGTGATTTGATGTATCAGATAGCTAACAGTCATGGTAAAAATCCAGTCAGAACAAAGATTTTTAATCCCTTAATTAAGAGCCTCTTTTTTAGTGACAACGTAAAAAAAATGTTTGGCAATTTAGTCTATGAAAAGTCAATGAGCGATTATGGGTTTGAATATAGATTTTTTGATTTTGAAGAATCAATTATGGTGACAGAGGAAGATAACTAGTGAAGAAAAAGCATATTTTAGTGATATCACAGTATTTTTATCCTGAACAATTTAGAATAAATGATATTTGTAAATCTTGGATAAAGAATGGATATAAAGTTACAGTTATTACTGGTATCCCTAATTATCCTGAGGGAACATTTTATAAAGGCTATAGTATTGTTAAAAATAAAAAAGAGACTTGGAATGGTATTGAAATTATCCGATTGCCAATAATTCCTCGTGGGAAAAACTCTGGAATGCTAATGCTTAATTATCTCTCTTTTGTTATTTCAGGTTTTTTTTGGTCGAAATTTTCTAAACTAAAACCAGATTTAATATTTAGTTTCGAAGTTTCTCCCATGACCCAAGCTCTACTAGGAAGTTGGTTTTCTAAGAAAACAAAAATTCCTAATTTTTTATACGTTCAAGATTTGTGGCCGGAAAATTTGGAAATAGTTGCGGGAATTAAAAATAATCATATTCTTTCTTTAGTAGATAAAATGGTTGACTATATATATAAAACTTATGATGAAATTTTTACAACAAGTCCTAGTTTTGTTGACTCTATTGTCAATCGGAAAGTTCCAGTTGATAAAGAAAAGGTTCATTTTTGGCCACAATATGCAGAGGATTTCTATTTACCACGAGAAAAAAAATTAGATAAAAATACTTTTAGAATAGCCTTCACTGGAAATATAGGTTACGCACAGGGATTAGATGTTCTACCTCTAGTAGCTGAAAAATTACAGAATGAAAAATATAAGTTTGTTATTGTCGGAGAAGGAAGATATAAAAAAGAACTGGAAAAAGAAATTCTAGAAAAAAATGTTACCAGGAACTTTATCTTTATTCCAAAGCAAGAACCTGAAAAAATTCCTGATATACTTGCAACTTGTCAAGTAGCTTATATCTCCTTTGCGAATAATGATCTTTTCAATAAAACAATACCAGCAAAATTACAAAGTTATATGGCGTGTGGGATGCCAATTCTAGCAGCTGCTAAAGGTGAAGTGGAAAAGATTGTTAATGAATCCAAAAGTGGTATTTGCGTAGAAAATGGGAATGTAGAAGGATTGGTAAATGCAATCATTAATATTGAAAAATTTGATTTTGAACAGTTAAGCAATAATTCTAGAACATATTTTGAACAAAATTTTAAAAAGAAAATGTTAATGTCTATTATCGATAACTTTATAAATAAATATACTAATTGAAAAGCAATTTGGATAATATATTCCGTAAAAAATTGTGATATTCTTTAAATAGAAATCTGGTTTAGTATTCCTATAATTAGGATAATATAAAGGTATTACTGAAAATAATATAAAAAATTTTATTTTAAAAGGGAGTTAATCGTTGAAAATATTACTTTTATCGGCAGATAATTTGTATTTGGTTCCATATAAAGATTTATATATATCAATACTAAAAAAAAATAATATTGATTACGATATTGTTTATTGGGATAAAACTAATAGTGAAAATATCAACAAAAATAATTATATAAGATATAATCCAAAAGGAAAAACGAAGTTAAAAAAATTCGTAAATTATATTAAATTTCGCCACATAATAAAAAAGAAAATATGTGAGAATAAGTATGATTATATTATTGGTTTTCATCAAATTGTTAACCTATTAATTGCTGATATATTATTAAAACATTTTAAAAAGAAATTTATCTATGATGTTAGAGATTATAGTTATGAGTACATGCCATTCGTTCGTTGGATAGAATATCTTCTGGTAAAGAGCTCCAAAATGAATATTATTTCTTCTGAGGGTTTTGAAAAATTTCTTCCAAAATCAAATTATCATATTGTTCATAATTTACCTCCTGTAATTGACGAACAATATAAGCAACTTAAAAATAATGAAAAATTTGAAAGAGTAGTCATTAGTTATATAGGTTTAATTAGATTTTTTGATCAAAATTATAAAATAATAAATTTCTTTGCTAATGATGATAGATTTTTGTTGCAATTTTTTGGAACAGGTTCAGAAAAGTTAAGAGACTATTGTGTAAAGGAAAACATTTTGAATGTCAGCTTCATTGGAACATTTCCACAAAATATGACTTTAGAATATTACAACAATACTGATTTAATTATGAATCTATATGGGAATGATACACCATTATTGGATTATGCGTTGTCAAATAAGTTGTATTATTCAGCTTCGCTATATAAACCAATTCTTGTTTGTAAAGGTACTTATATGGAGGAGATTTCTCATCAATTTGGTTTTGGTTACACACTTGAATTGAAATCAGATAACGAAAAAGATGCTTTATTTAGGTATATTAAAAATATTGATCGAAAAACTTTGATTAAAAATTGTAATAGATTTATGGAAAAGGTGTCATTAGAACATAGTAAAGTAGTCAATGAATTAGATAATGTTTTAAGGAATAAGAAATAGAATGAAAATATTACATATATACACTTCGTTAGATGGTGGTGGAGTTGAACGTTTTTTGTTAAATTACTACAAACATATGAATAGAAAAGATTTTGAATTTGATATTGTAGTTCCCGGTAGTGATATCGGTATACTTGAAAGGGATTTTGAAGAATTGGGAGCTAAAATTTTCCATGTTTCTTTATTTAGAGATCATAAAATTGAGCACTTACAAGAAATGATAAAAATATTCAAAGAAGGAAATTATGATATAGTTCATACTCATGGCTATAAATCAATTCTTGGTTTAATTTTTGCATTTATCTTTGGTATAAAAGTAAGAATTATTCATAGTCACATGGCTTTTGAAAAAGAAAAGAATTTTATGAAGATCAAGCGACAATTTGTTACCTTATTTTCCAAACTGTTATCAAATGTTAGGTGGTCCTGTGGTATTGATGCGGGTAATTGGCTATATGGTAAAAATTCATATAAAAATGGATATTTTCAAGTTATTCACAATGCAATTGATTCAGATGATTTTTTATTTAATGAAAAAATTCGTATGAAGTGTCGTCAAAATTTAGGAATTTCAGACGAGACATTTTTAGTGGGAAATGTCGCTAGACTTTCTGAACAAAAGAATCAGAAGTTTTTGATTGAAACATTTTTATTATTGAAGAATAATCCGAATATAAAGTTAATTATTGTTGGTAAAGGTGAATTAGAAAAAGAACTAAAATCTCTTGTTAGAGAATACGATTTGAATAATATTATTTTTTTAGGAGCCAGAAATGATGTTTCAGAACTTTTAATGGCTTTTGATTTATTTGTTTTGCCTTCTTTTTATGAAGGCTTACCGGTTTCTTTAATTGAAGCTCAAGCATCAGGATTGAAGAGTCTATCATCAGATACTATTACACAGGAAGTAAATATTACTAAATTAGTTAGATATATTGACTTGAAATTTGGGCCAAAGTTTTGGTCAAATGAAATACTTTCACTTTCTAAAAATATGGATACTAGATTGAATATAAAATATTTAGAAGGAACAATTTACGATATTAAATTGCAGGCTCTAGAACTTGAAAATCTATATTTAAATCTAGAAAGGAAATTTATTAATTAAATGACAATAAAAGTATCAATTAGAGACTATGTTGTATTTTTGTGTTACTTATTTTATTTCGTTTCACTCTTTATATGGTCTAATACGTTAACTACAGACTTTATTAATAGCCATCCTTATGAAGATTTACTTTTTCCTTGGATTGTAATTTCAATCACTATTGCTTTGACTTCTTTCTTTATTATAAAAAAGGTATCAATATTTGATTTTGGTTTTTGGTTTTATATTTTATCCAATTGTTTTATGTTTGGCTATGTTTTCTTTGAAGTCTTTAATATGAACACAACTTTATTATGGCAACCAGGGACTTACTTTACTAGGATTAACTTATTCAAATCATGTTATTATGCCTTAGTATGTTTAACCTTTTTTTCTTTCATATATATATTAACCTATGACTCAAAAAAAATTCATTCTAAAACTTCATACAATTATAGTTTTAAAATTGACAATAGTATAAAGAAAACGGTTGGAATATTTTTATATATTTTAGGTTTCTTTTCTACTTTATATTTGTCATCTAAGGTAATTACAGCTACTCAGTCTATAGGAAGTTATACAGGTTATAGTAGTATATCTCTCAATGGTTTAATAGCAACGTTTGCTCAGCTTACCGTACCTGGTTTGTTTTTGGTTTTAAATGCTGAAGAGAAAATAAAAAGAAAAGGTAAGTTCTTGTTTTATTTCACCTTGCTATTTAATGTAATTTATATGATTTTAAGCGGTAGTAGGAAAACCCAAATTTTTACAATTTTAGTTATAGTACTATTCTATCAATGGAAAAAAAGAATGTCAGGTGAGCGGATAAAGACTAATTTAAAAGTTATCTTTACTGGGTTAGTGTTTTTAGACTTAATCTACATTATTAGAGAATATAGGATGACATTATATTCAGTTCCTAAAGCTTTTATTGAAAGTTTAATAAAAATGACTTTTTTTAAAAATCTTTTAGCTGAGACTTTTGCTGAGACGGGATTAACACTTTATTCGGTTACTTCTATTGTTACATTTGTTCCCTCGGTCTTTAAATATGAATTAGGTAAAACATTTTTAAAGTCACTACCTTCGGTTCTCCCAGTTGGTGGTTTATTAAGAGAAACATTTGATTCTGCTACGAGTACTTATGTTATAAATAAATACATTGGAATACCAACAGGGTCAAGTTTACTTGGAGATTTTTATTGGAATTTTGGTTTTTGGGGTGGTGTTATTGCGACGTGTATATTTGCAATGATTTCTTCAAAGTTTTTGGCACCATTGCTTTATAAAAGAACTGAAATATATTTTACCCTATTTTTTGTATTAATTTCTAGTGTGCGCCTTGGTATTTTTGAAATAACTAGGCCCTTGATATTAATTGGATTTTTACCCTTCCTTATTGTTAATTATGTTTTAAATTCAAGGAGAAAAATATATGAATAAAAGAATTATACTTCATGGCGCAACTGACTTGGGCTCCTCAAATTATGGTGATTTTCTTTATGGTTATTTTATATATCATCATATTCTAGAAAATTTTAAAGAGTATGATGTTTACTTTTATAACCCTTCTGCATATTTTAAAAAATATATAACATTAGAGAATATTGACAATAATAGCAAAATAAGAAATGCAGATAAACTTATTTATATTCCTGGTGGATATTTTGGAGAAGGACATAAAGCAAAATTTAAAGAAAACTTGATGCAATTTTATAGGTTTATGATAGTTGGTTTAAAAGCAGTATGTTTGTCTAAAGATATTATTATTATAGGAATTGGAGCAGGCCCTATTAAAAGTTTTTTGATGAAAAATTCAATTAAATTAATTGGGGGAAAAGCTCAGGCGATTAGTGTTAGAGATAAAGAGTCCTTAGAAGCTTTAGAAACTATTGGTGTCCAAACAAATGGTAACTATTTTGATATGATGCTTGCTTATAATTTCTCAGAAGTATTAGCAAAAACTAATCTGAATTTAAAATTTGATAGTAAAAAGAAATATCTTCTAGTACACTACAATCATTCTGTTGAAGCTAGGGATAAATTTGCAATTGCTGTAAATCAATTTAAAAAAGAAAATCCTGATTATGAGCTAATTGTTTCAGCAGATTCTATTTTACAAAAAGAAGTTGAATTATTTGAGAATTTTAAAAAACAACTTGATTTTGATGTCTCTCATTTTATATATGATGACCCTTTTATGTTTACTAAGTTATTAACAAAAGTAGATATGGTATTGACTACAAAGCTTCATGTGGGAGTTATAGCATCTATGTTTAACAAAAGTGTTGTATGTGTAGCAGAACATCCTGGAAAGTCTTTTAGATATTATCATAAAATTTCAGAAGCAGAACGATGTTTGAATCTTTATGATGTAGAAGCTTCTGAAATAGCTTCTAAGTTACAAATGTTCCAAAATATTCCTATTAATATTTCGGAAGAACTTTATACCAAAACAAAAGAACACTGGAAAGTATTAGATAATAATCTGTTAATAAATGAAAAATAAAATATTACAAAATGCATTTTATCTATATCTTTTTACTATAGTTAAAATGATTGTACCTTTAGCAACCTTACCTTATTTAACAAGAGTTTTATCAGTTGAAAATTATGGACTGGTTGCATATGTTAAAGCTTATGCTTCATATGTTTTACTATTTTTAGATTTTGGATTTTTACTATATTCTACAAAAAGGATTTCAAAATTAGATATTAATAATAGTTTTGAAATGAATGAAATTTCTAAAATAATTGGCGATACCTTTATTGAAAAAATATTATTAGCATTTTTAATTGTTCTATTATCGGCTATCATTATACCTATAATTCCAATTCTAGACTCTAATAAATTGTTTACTATATTATTTATCATTTCATGCCTAATTACGGTATTTTTACCAGATTTCTTTTATCAAGGTATTGAGGATATGAAATATATAGTAATTCCTTTCTCTATTGCTAAAGCAGTTACTGTCTGTTTGACATTATTCTTAGTAAAGAGTGATAATAATATATTATTTATTCCAATATTTGAAATGATAGGTAATATTTTATCTGTAATCATTTCTTTATTATTTCTGAAAAAATTCATAATTTCTGTTCAAATCTCAAATATTCATAGATGGTTAGACGATTTAAAAAGATCCAGTATATATTTTATTTCAAACTTTGCAACAACTTTTTTTGGAGCTTTAACTACAATTATAGTTGGAGTTAATTTGGATAAAACAGATATTGCGTTTTGGAGTTTGGCTATGCAAGTAGTTTCAATCATTAAAGCCATGTACACACCAATTACTAATAGTATTTATCCATTTATGGTGAGAGAAAAAAGTATTAGTTTGTTAAACAAGGTTCGTAATCGAATTACACTACCAATAATATTCGGTATCATAATAATTTTTATATTTGGTGAAAAAATTTTTATAATTTTAGGGGGGAACAACTATTCCAGTTCAGCTAAAATTTTAGAATATCTAACACCAGTTATATTTTTTAGTTTTTATTCTATGTTGTATGGTTGGCCAGCGTTGGGTGTGATAGGTAAAGTAAAAGCAACAACTATTTCTACGATATTAGCTGCAATTGTTCAAATTATCGGAGTTTTTATTCTGATTATAACTGATAAATTTAATTTAGTTAGCCTTGCTATTAATTGTAGTTTATCGGAATTTTTGTTATTCATAATAAGGTATTATGTTTTTATCGATTATTATCGAAAGAATGGTGGAATAAAATGAAAAAAATTATGCTTGTCTTTGGAACGCGTCCTGAAGCCATTAAAATGTGTCCTTTAGTTAATGAGCTAAAAAAACGAATTTGTTTTGATGTTAAAGTATGTGTGACCGGTCAGCATCGTCAAATGTTAGATCAAGTTTTATCTGTATTTTCTGTTGTTCCGGATTATGATTTGTCCATTATGAAAGAAAATCAAACTTTATACGATGTTACTAGCAATATTATGATTAAAATTAAAAAAATACTGGAAAAAGAAAAACCAGATATCGTTCTTGTGCATGGGGATACTTCTACAACCTTTGCAACGGCTTTGTCCGCTTTTTATTCTCAGATACTTGTTGGACATGTTGAAGCTGGTCTCAGAACGTATGATATTTATTCACCTTTTCCAGAGGAATTTAATCGTCAAGCAGTCAGTATCATTAGTAAATTTAATTTTGCTCCAACAGAAACGGCAAAATTAAACTTACTCAATGAGGGAAAGGCAGAAGAAAGTATTTTTGTTACAGGAAATACAGCTATTGATGCCTTACAAACAACTGTAAGTAATAATTATTATCACGAACAGTTAGAATGGGCGTCTGATAGTAAATTGATTTTGATTACTGCTCATAGACGTGAAAATTTGGGACAGTCTATGGAGAATATGTTTAGAGCTATTAGACGAGTTATTGATGAATTTCCGGATACAAAAGTTATTTATCCAATTCATTATAATCCTAAAGTTAGAGAAGTAGCAAATCAAATTTTTAAAGATGTTGATCGAATTAGATTAATTGATCCTTTAGAAGTTATAGATTTTCATAATTTTCTTAATGCTAGTTATTTGATTTTAACAGATTCTGGAGGAATTCAAGAAGAGGCTCCTAGCCTAGGTAAGCCTGTCTTAGTAATGAGAGATACGACTGAAAGACCAGAAGGAGTTAAAGCTGGGACATTAAAGCTCGTTGGCACTGAGGAAGAGCGCATTTACAATGAGTTTCGTAATCTTTTGACTAATCAATTAATTTATAAGGAAATGAGCCAAGCTTCAAATCCTTATGGTGATGGAACAGCCTCTAAACGAATTGCTGATATTTTGGAGGAAAAGATATAATGACATTATTTACAGATAAAACACTTCTAATCACCGGTGGTACGGGTTCTTTTGGTAATGCAGTTCTCAATCGTTTTTTAGAAACAGATATTAAAGAAATTCGTATTTTTTCTCGTGATGAAAAAAAGCAAGATGACATGCGTCATAAATTTCAGGCTAAGCTTCCCTATGTTGCGCATAAGATTAAATTCTACATTGGTGATGTTAGAGATATTCAATCTATCAAAAATGCTATTCATGGTGTTGATTATATTTTTCATGCAGCTGCTTTAAAGCAAGTACCCTCATGTGAATTCTTTCCAATGGAAGCAGTCAAAACAAATGTATTCGGAACTGAGAATGTTTTGACCGCTGCAATTGAAGAAGGTGTGGAAAGCGTTATTTGTTTGTCCACAGACAAAGCAGCTTATCCTGTTAATGCAATGGGAACTTCAAAAGCGATGATGGAGAAAGTTGTTGTTGCTAAAAGTCGAACTACTGAGACTACAAAGATATGTTGTACTCGTTACGGGAATGTTATGTGTTCTAGGGGATCTGTAATTCCGCTTTGGATAGATCAAATAAAGGAAGGAAACTCTCTTACGATTACTGATGGGACAATGACAAGATTTATAATGAGCTTGGAAGAAGCTGTAGATCTTGTATTATTTGCTTTTGAAAATGGAGAAGCTGGTGATATTCTTGTCCAGAAGGCTCCTGCTTGTACAATTCAAACGCAAGCAGAAGCAGTCTGTGAATTATTTGGTGGAGATAAGAATGCTATTCAAGTCATTGGTGTAAGACACGGAGAAAAAATGTATGAGACCCTACTGACTAACGAAGAATGTGCAAATGCAATGGATTTAGGTGATTTTTATAGAGTTCCTAGGGATCAGCGGAGTCTCAATTATGATAAATACTTCGATAAAGGTGATATAGAACGAAATACATTAATTGAATTTAATAGTAACAATACAGAACTATTGTCGGTTGAAGAAACTAAAGCAAAAATTGCAGCCTTATCATATATTCAAAATAGACTTTTAGAAGATTAATAGAAATATCGGTGAATTATGAGTAAATATCAAAATGTACAATGGAAAGATAATGGTAAGTTAAAGTTATTAATCATTGTCGGAACACGTCCAGAAATCATTAGATTGTCAGAAGTTATCAAAAAAGCCCGTTGCTATTTCGATGTCATCTTAGCGCATACCGGTCAAAACTATGATTATAACCTTAATGGTGTCTTCTTTCATGATTTAGACTTAGCTGAACCAGAAGTTTATCTAAATACTGTTGGAAATCACTTGGGTTCAACAATGGGTAACATCATATCTGAGAGTTATGAATTAATGGCTACAATAGAGCCAGATGCTGTCTTGGTACTAGGGGATACTAATTCTTGTTTATCAGTTATAAGTGCCAAAAGGCTTCATATTCCAATCTTCCATATGGAAGCAGGAAACAGGAGTAAGGACGAGTGTCTACCTGAAGAAACCAATCGTAGAATTGTGGACATTATTTCTGATGTTAATATGGCCTATTCAGAGCATGCTAGGAAATATCTTGCTGATACAGGCCTACCTAAAGAGCGCACCTATGTTACAGGTTCTCCTATGGCCGAAGTGCTAAGGGCCAATCTACCTAAGATTGAAGGCTCTGATATCCACCAACGTCTACAGCTGAAAAAAAGGAACTATATTTTATTATCAGCACATCGTGAAGAAAATATTGATACTGATAAAAACTTTCTCAGTTTGTTCAATGCCGTTAATAAAATGGCAGAAAAATATGATATGCCTATTCTCTATTCTTGTCATCCTAGAAGTAAAAACAAGATTCTTTCAACTGGCTTTGAATTAGACCGTAGAGTTATTCAACATGATCCTTTAGGTTTCCATGATTATAACAACCTGCAAATGAATGCTTTTGCTGTTGTATCAGATTCAGGCACATTACCCGAAGAAGCAAGCTTCTTTAGTTCTATTGGAAAACCAATACCTGCTGTTTGTATTCGAACTAGTACAGAGCGTCCAGAGGCCTTAGATAAGGGCGATTTTATTCTATCTGGAATTGATGAAAAAGGCCTACTGCAAGCTGTAGATGTTGCTGTTGAAATGAATAAAAATAATCATCTAGGCATTCCAGTACCTGATTATATGGATGAAAATGTTTCAGACAAAGTAGTTAAAATTATTCAGTCTTATACTAATGTCGTCAATAAAATGGTCTGGCGTAAAGAATAGTTGGAGAATTTAGTATGAAAATTTTAGTAACTGGTTCAAAAGGAATGGTTGGCACAGCCTTAGTCAACCAATTTAAAAATATTCGAGACAATAAAAATCAGACACGTCCTAATATTCAAATCGACGATATATATGAATATGATCTTCATTCTAGTCAAGAAGACTTGGAATATTATTGTGAGAAGGCTGATTATGTGTTTAATCTAGCTGGTGTTAATAGACCGCAAAATGAAGAAGCCTTTATGGCTGGAAACTTTGGTTTTGCTAGTCTTTTATTAGATACTCTGAAAAAGCATCAAAATAAAGCACCTATCATGTTGTCGTCCTCCATTCAAGCAACATTAGAAGGGCGCTATGCAGAAGGGGAATACGGTAGAAGTAAACTAGCCGGAGAAAAATTATTCTTTGATTATGCAGAAAGTGAAACGGTTAAAGTTTTCGTTTATCGTTTTCCAAATCTAATGGGGCACTCTAAACCTAATTATAATTCTGCCGTATCTACTTTTTGTCATGCTATTGCCAACGATTTAGAGTTTACAGTAAATGATAGGAAGGCTCAACTTGAATTATTGTACATAGACGATTTAGTTGAGGGTATGTTAGATCTTCTTGAAAATAAAGAAATTCATTGTCATTACAATGGGGTGGAACCTGTTGAGGATCCTGAAGGGAAATATGCTTTTATTCCAACCACACATCACGTGACTCTTGGGCAAATTGTTGATTTATTACAAGAATTCAAAGAACAGCCCATTAATCTTATGATGCCCAAAATACCTGATGGATCTTTTGCTAAGAAATTGTTTTCTTTATATTTAACTTACCTTCCTACAGACAAGTTCATTTATCCTCTAAGAATGAATAGTGATCAGCGTGGTTCATTTACTGAACTCATGCATACTGAGGATTGTGGTCAAATTAGTATCAATATTAGTAAACCTGGTGTAACAAAAGGACAACATTGGCACAGTAGTAAGTGGGAACAATTCATTGTGGTTAGTGGTCATGGTCTCATTCAAGAAAGAAATATTGTGACAGGTGAAATTGTAGAGTTTGAAGTGAGTGGTGATAAAATAGAAGCTATTTACATGGTTCCAGGTTGGACTCACAATATTATAAATCTTTCTGAAACAGAAAACCTTGTTACAGTGATGACTTGTAATGAAATCTTTGATCCTAACAAACCCGACACTTATTTTGAAGAGGTTAAAAATGGATAAAATCATGAAAAAATAGCAGTGGCGGGTACGGGTTACGTCGGTCTATCAATAGCAGTTCTTCTTGCGCAACATCATCAAGTGACTGCTGTAGATATCATTCCTGAGAAGGTTGCCTTAATCAATGACAAGAAATCACCTATCCAAGACAAGGAAATAGAAGAATTTCTAGTTGGTAGGGATTTGCATTTAGAAGCAACTGTAGATGCTGAAAAGGCTTATAGTGATGCGGAGTTCGTTATTATTGCCGCACCAACAAACTATGATAGTAAACGCGACTTTTTTGATACCAGTGCTGTGGAGACGGTTATAGAAACTGTCTTAAAAGTGAATCAAAAGGCTACCATGGTTATTAAATCAACCATACCTGTGGGCTATACGGAAGCTCTTCGTGAAAAATATCAGACTAAAAATATTATTTTTAGTCCTGAGTTTTTGAGGGAATCAAAGGCTCTGTATGATAATTTATTCCCAAGTAGGATAATAGTTGGAACAGATAAAACTGACCAGGAGTTAACGGATAAAGCAGAGGAATTTTCAAAACTTTTACAAGATGGTGCTCAAAAAGAAACTATTAATACTCTGATCATGGGCTTTACAGAAGCCGAAGCTGTCAAACTTTTTTCGAATACTTATTTAGCCCTTCGTGTTTCTTATTTCAATGAGTTGGACACTTATGCGGAGAGTAAAGGGCTTGATACCAGAGCTATTATCGATGGTGTGGGTCTAGATCCACGCATTGGTAATCACTATAATAATCCGTCATTTGGCTATGGTGGTTATTGTTTACCTAAAGATACCAAGCAATTATTAGCCAATTATAAAGATGTCCCGCAAAATATGATGACAGCCATAGTGGAAAGTAATCGAACAAGGAAGGATTATATTGCAGAGAGGGTTCTAGAAATGGCTGATACCTACGTGGGTTCAAGCTCTTATGATCCATCCAAGGAAAAGGAGGTCATTATTGGTGTTTATCGTTTAACGATGAAAAGCAATAGTGATAACTTTAGGCAATCTTCCATTCAAGGAATTATGAAAAGAATCAAAGCCAAGGGAGCGAAAGTCATTATTTTTGAACCAAGCCTAGCAGAGGGTGAAACTTTCTTTGGTAGCCAAGTGGTCAACGACCTTAAGCTATTCAAAGAAAAGTCCCAAGCCATTGTTGCTAATCGTTATGATGATAGCTTGGATGATGTCAAAGAGAAGGTCTATACTCGAGATCTTTTTAGACGTGATTAAGTAGTGTTTTTGCTGCTTGGAGTTTTGTTAAAATGTTAGTTAATAGGTTTGCCCTTTTAATTTTCTTGTGTTATATTAATAGTATAGATTTCGATGGAAGAGTGCTAGATAAGGATGGTGTTGTATGGGATCAACTAATCAAAATAGTCACAATGTTTTAATTCAAAAATTATTGGTCAGTATTCATTATCTGACTCTCTTTAAGGATGAGTTGAAATTGGTTGAGCGTACACCATCGATTTTGGGAGATGATTTTACAGCGTCAATGGTTCAATCGGAACTTGGTGATATTGTCAGAAAAATTGATACTTTGGACAAACAGCAACGCTTAATTGAATCTACCTTTTGGTATGAAGAAAAAGCCTTTAAACTTATGAATAAAACCTTGCAGATTGTGGAAAATTGGGTGAAAGGACTAGATGACTTGGTAAGTATTTGCCAGTCTAAGAAGGTCTTTCAAGCTATTCTAGGAGATAAACGTATTCGTGTGTTTGGAGTCTTAATTGATGTTTTTTCCTCTTTAAAGGTGATTATTATGTCGCTTAAGGAGGTTCCGGTTCCACCAGTCTTGTATGAACACATCAAGATGGTCAACCTGGAAGAAGAGGCCTTCATTAAACATTATCAAGGACCAAAGATTTCTTCAGCAGAAGCTTTGCACTCAAATGGAGTAGTTAGCATATAAGATAAAGTCTATCCTTTGGGGTAGATTTTTTGTATGTCAAAGAGGGGACTTCTAACGCTCTTTTTAAAAGACTTTACAAGGAACTTAAAAAAGGATATAATGGAAAAAATTATTACCTTTAAAAGAGTCCAGAGAGGCTTTAAGGTTTACAAGTATATAGGGCTTTTTAGGCCTACTTTCGTGTAACCTTGCTTTCTGGAGCAAGGTTTTTTCTTTGCACTATATTATAGGTTTTTATATGAAAGGAAATGCTATGCACGAAGAACGTCCAATAATAGCTCTAGACTTCCCTGATTTTGATGATCTTAAATCGTTTTTATCTCAATTTCCAAAAGAAGAGTCATTGTATGTCAAGATTGGGATGGAATTGTACTACTCGGTGGGACCAGAAATTATCCGTTATGTGAAGTCTCTCGGTCACAGCGTTTTCTTAGACTTGAAGCTTCACGATATACCAAATACTGTCTATTCAACCATGAAAGTTTTAGCAAAGCTGGGAATAGATATGACAACGGTTCAGGCAGCTGGAGGTGTAGAGATGCTTAAGGCAGCACGAAAAGGCCTAGGACAGGGACCTCTTCTTATTGCTGTTACCCAGTTAACCTCAACCAGCCAAGAACAAATGCAAGAAGATCAAAATATTCAAACAACTTTACTGGACTCGGTACTTCATTATGCTCAAAAAACGGCTGAGGCTAAGTTAGATGGAGTTGTTTGCTCAGCTCACGAAGTAGAAGCCATTAAAGAAGTCACTTCAAAGGACTTTGTCTGTTTGACACCAGGAATTCGTCCAAATGGCTCAGACATTGGTGACCAAAAGCGCGTGATGACCCCTAATCAGGCAAGAAAGATAGGCAGTGACTATATTGTAGTCGGACGTCCAATCACGCTGGCAGAAGACCCTCTAGTCTCCTATTTAGCCATAAAAAAAGAATGGAATGCCTAAAGTTAGCTTAAAAACTATCATCTCACGACAATAAAGGAGAAAACATGACCCTATCTAGACAAATTGCTGCTGATCTCTTGGATATTCAAGCCGTTTACCTCAAACCAGAAGAGCCCTTCACATGGGCTTCTGGTATCAAATCACCCATCTATACTGACAATCGTATTACCTTATCCTATCCCAAAACAAGAAGCCTGATTGCAGGTGGCTTCGTGGAGACCATCAAAGCCCATTACCCACAAGTAGAAGTGATCGCAGGAACAGCAACAGCTGGGATTCCACATGGGGCTATCATTGCTGATAAGATGGACCTCCCCTTTGCTTACATCCGAAGCAAACCCAAAGACCACGGTGCAGGTAATCAAATTGAAGGACGCATTCATTAGGGTCAAAAAATGGTTATCATCGAAGACCTCATATCAACTGGAGGCTCAGTACTTGACGCAGCTAAGGCCGCTATCAAGGCAGGCGCAGAAGTATTAGGAGTAGTGGCTATTTTTTCTTATGAATTACCAAGGGCGAAAAAGAATTTTGAAGGTGCTGGTATTGAACTACTAACCTTGTCAGCTTATTCAGAACTGATTGCAGTCGCTAAAGAAAAAGGCTACATCAATGAACAAGGACTGGAATTGCTGAAAAGGTTCAAAGAGAACCAAGAAAATTGGCAATAATAGTGTAGATAGAAGTCAGAAAGAGTGTTGATTGCGATACTCTTTTTAAATCGTTTTTAATGGCGATTTTTCTCATTTTATGCTTAAATGAAATGCATACAAGGAGTTTAAAATGATAACAGAAGAAAAATTAAAAATGCACAGGAAAAATTCTCAGGAAATAACTTCTCAAAACTAGTGGAAGCTTACCTGGCTATGGGAATGACTTTTTATAGTCTTAATATTAAAGAAGGACAAACCATCTATGGCGACAAAGAAGGACAGCAAATTCTTTTACCAAGCTATAAGGTAGAGAAGATCTCAAGGATCAGTGATCAAGACTTATTTTTAGAGAAGTTGGAGGCTCATCAAAAAGGACAGACTGATTTTCCACACTTCTGTCAAGATGTTGCAGCAGCAGGCATTTATAAATGGGAAGTAAACCTACTAGCTAAAACATGTCAATACTTCAATCTAGAAGATCAACTTCTTTATAGCCAAGCCATTTCCCTTTGACAGAGAAGACATGTCTCCAAATGCCAAAGGCTTAGCTTGGATCTTACAGTCTATGCCTTAGGTGATCTATTGCCTTTAGAAAATGGTTTTACTTCATCAACTATGTGAAGAAATAATGCTCACTTTATTGAAAAAGCTGAGCTTAATTTTATTGGAAAGTATTAAAAATGGAATTTAAAGATGCAAGTGCCATTGCAGCAGCAGTGAGAAAAAAGGATATTTCAGCAAAAGAAATTGTTCAAGAAACTATCAGAAAGGCCAATGCCCTAAACCCTGAACTAAATGCCATTGTCTCAACAAGGTATGAAAAAGCCTTAGCAGAAGCAGACAGTAGGGATTTCAGTAAGCAGGTTTTTGCTGGTGTTCCTATTTATATCAAAGATCTAGGTCAAGAAATGGCAGAGGAATTATCAACCTCAGGATCCTCATTGTTTCAAACTTATAGATCGGCTCATACTAACAATTTTGTTAAAAGGCTGGAAGAACTTGGTTTTATTATCTTAGGTAAGACTAATACACCTGAGTTTGGCTTCAAAAATATTAGTGACAGTAAGGCCAATGGTTCTGTCAACCTACCAGCAGATAGGACGAGAAATGCAGGAGGCTCTTCAGGGGGCTCTGCAGCACTGCTTTCTTCTGGTATCTGTACCCTGGCCACTGCCAGTGACGGTGGCGGCTCCATTCGTGTTCCTGCTTCATTTAATGCTCTAATTGGTTTGAAGCCAAGTCGGGGACGCATTATTACAGGACCCAATTCCTATCGCGGTTGGCAAGGAGCATCTGTGCATTTTGCTCTGACAAAGTCTGTGCGTGATACAAAGAATCTGCTATATCATCTGCAGTCATCACAGATGGAAAGTCCTTTTAACTTACCACTCTTAACTGAGAAAGCTCTCTCTGCCTTTACCTTACCAAAATTAAGGATTGCCTACTTATTAAAAGAGGCAGATGGCAGTCCTTTAAAAACAGAAGTCCAAAATGCCCTTTTGAAAGCTCGAGATTTTCTGATCAGTCAAGGTCATGAACTTGTAGCCATAGATAGCCTACCAGTTGATTTAGATACTTTAATGTCTGCCTACTATTTTATGAATGCTTCAGAAACGGCAGCAATGTTTGATGACATTGAAGCAGTCCTTGGTCGTACCATAAGTAAAAGCGATATGGAAACCATGACATGGGCAATCTATCAGGCAGGAAAAGGCTTGTTAGCAAAGGATTATTCTAGCACCTTGCAGCAATGGGACCAATTCAGTCTTCAGATGGAACTCTTTCATCAAAGCTATGACTTACTGTTGACACCAACGACCCATGATGTCGCTCCAAAACATGGACAGTTAGACCCAGATGCGGCTTTAATGGAAAAACTTGCCCATGCTGAAGAGTACAAAACTTCAGAGCAGTTAGACTTAATCAATCAGATGTTTCAAAAGGGGCTTGACTTAAATCCTTATACCCCACTAGCCAATTTAACCGGTCAGACTGCTGTTAGTTTACCAACTTATCTGACAGAGGATGGCCTAGCTTTAGGTACTCAATTGATAGCTGGAAAAGGGCGAGAAGATTTATTGTTAGCTGTAGCTGAGCTATTTGAAGAAGAACAAGCATTAACCCTTTGATTGTGATATATAATAAGAAAACTATCCTATAATAGTTCTCCTTCTTTTATAAGCTTTCTTATCTAGGGATGCTTTAAGATAATGTTATACTAAGGATATTATCAAAAAGGAGTATTTTTTCTAATGAAAAGACGTTATAAATTACTGGTTACAGCTTTTGCTGCCTTGTCCTTGACAGCATGTGCTTCTGACAAAGGGGGCAAAGAAAGTACTTGGGGTAAGATTGAAGAAAAAGGTCTCTTAAGAGTGGCTACACCAACAACCTATCAACCCACTTCATACTATAATGATAAGAACCAACTGGTTGGATATGAAGTTGATATGATGAAGGAAGTGGCCAAACGCCTTCATATTAAAGTGAAATTTGTAGAAACAGGTTTTGATCAGGCTTTTACCTCTCTAGATAGTGGTCGTGTAGATGTTTCATTGAATAATTTTGATATTACTAAAAAGCGCCAAGCTAAATACAATATGTCCATACCCTACAAATACGGAGTGGGTGGCTTGATTGTTCGTGCAGATGGTAGTTCTGGCATTAGTAAGAAAGATTTGAGTGACTGGAAAGATAAAAAAGCAGCTGGTGCTGAAGGCACTGAGTACATGAAAGTGGCTAAGAAACAAGGGGCAAAATTAGTCTCCTATGATAATGTTTCTAATGACGTCTATTTAAATGATGTGGCCAATGGTCGTACAGATTTTATTCCCAATGACTATCCCGCTCAAAAGCTCTTTGTGGACTTTATGAAATCTAAAAATCCAAAACTTAATGTCAAAATGAGTGAGGTTCAATACAATCCTACTGAGCAAGGGATTGTTATGAGTAAAAAAGACAAGACTCTCCTCAATAAAATAAATAAGACACTTAAGGCCATGAAAAAAGACGGTAGTTTGAAGAAGATATCTGAAACTTATTATGGTGGCCAAGATTTAACAAAGGCTTTTGGAAAAGATAAAAAATTACCACTTATTGATACCAAAGATGTCCAATAAGTGAATTGTAGGTTCATATGATTAACTTAAAACTGATTTGGCGGAGTTTGGGCTATGTTATTGAAGGCCTACCTTATACTTTGGGAATAGCCTTGCTTAGTTTTGTCATAGGTCTCTTTTTAGGCTTGTTATTAACCCTGATCAGAAGACTTAACAAGAAGTTCAGCAGTTTCTTGGTCAAATTGTATGTGTCCATGATGCGTGGGGTACCAATGATTGTTGTTCTCTTTGTTTTGTATTTTGGTCTACCTTATTACGGTATCCAGTTGCCAGCTCTACTGTGTGCTCTGATTGGTTTTTCACTGGTCAGCGCTGCTTATATTTCCGAAGTTTTTAGAGCTTCAATTGATGCAATAGACATAGGACAATGGGAGGCCGCAAAGTCTTTAGGCCTACCTTATTCCAGTATTATAAGGAAAATTATACTTCCTCAGGCTGTAAGAATAGCAGTACCACCCTTAGGAAATGTTATTATTGATATGGTCAAATCTTCTTCCCTAGCAGCCATGATTACAGTGCCTGATATTTTTCAAAAGGCAAAAATTGTTGGCAGCAGGGAGTGGGATTATATGTCAATGTATGTTCTTGTGGCTCTTATTTACTGGATGCTGACCTTTTTACTTGAAAAATACCAAGCGTATTTGGAAAAGAAACTCCTCTATTAAAGCTAAAAAACGAATAAAAACCCAGACAATACTAAAAATCTGGGTTTTTTACTAGCTTTTTGTGTTAAAATAGGGTTTAAGTAGTGTTAAAGTTTCTAATGTATAGTGACAAAGAAAGGTCAAAGAGTATGGAATCAACCTGGAAAAGAAAGTTAAAAGAACAGTTACCCAAGGGATATTTTTCAGAAATTAACCATTTTATGGATCAGGTATACCAAAGGGGCATTGTTTATCCACCAAGAGAAAACGTTTTTAAGGCTTTAAGGGTGACAGCCTATGAGGATATGAAGGTTGTCCTTTTAGGACAGGATCCTTATCATGGTCCAGACCAGGCCCAAGGTTTGTCTTTTTCTGTACCAGATTCTCTTGTAGCTCCGCCATCATTGCAAAATATTTTAAAGGAATTAGAAAGTGACATAGGTGAGCGAAGACATCATGATCTGACATCATGGGCCCAACAGGGAGTGCTCCTTTTAAACGCTTGCTTAACAGTACCAGAACATCAAGCTAATGGCCATGCCAATATGATCTGGGAACCTTTTACAGATGCAGTTATCAAAGCAGCAAATGAGAAAGAAGAACCAATTGTTTTTATCCTATGGGGTGGCTATGCTCGTAGGAAAAAAGCTTTAATCACTAATCCTATTCATCATATTATTGAAAGCCCTCATCCTAGCCCTCTATCTGCCTATCGTGGATTTTTTGGCAGCCAGCCCTTTTCAAAGACCAATGCTTTCTTAGAAAGTAAGGGTATTACGCCTATTAATTGGCTGGCATAGTTTTTCGACAAAAGAGGGAGGAAGCATGTTACTGATAAAAAATGGTCGTCTAATGGATCCTAAAAGTGGTTGAATTTGCTCAAAACTTAGGAGCTAAGGTCACAGCTGAAGTGGCCCCACAACATTTTTCTAAGACAGAGGACCTTTTATTGAGAGCTGGTGCCAATGCCAAAATGACCCCTCCTTTACGAGACGAAAAAGACCGTCTGGCTATTATTGAAGGTTTAAAATCTGGTGTTATCTCTATTATAGCAACGGATCATGCTCCTCATCATACTAGTGAAAAAAATAATGCAGATATCAAACAAGCTCCCTCAGGAATGATAGGCTTAGAAACGTCTTTATCTTTAGGTTTAACTTATTTAGTAGAACCAGGTCATTTGTCCTTGATGGAATTACTTGAAAAGATGTCACTGAATCCCGCCCAATTATACCAACTTCCCGCAGGTTATCTGGCTGAAAATGGTTCTGCTGATCTTCTTATTTTTTCTGACAAGGAAAAAAGAACAGTAGAGCTGAGCAGTTTGCATCAAAAGCAAGTAATTCTCCTTTTGTTGGAGAAGAATTGAAAGGTCTTGTGAAATATACCATAGCTAAGGGGAAGGTAGTTTATCAGGCATAGAAAAAAGTCCCCTTCATCTGAGTGGGACTTCTATTTTTTCTTTTGTTTACTTAAGTTCAATCCCCAAGGGACAAGGTTTTCCTCGTGTCTGCTAATTCTTCCTATATTATCACGATGACGATAGATGATAATAGAGGCCAAAAGCATGACAACCAGAATCAAAATAAGATCGTAGCGTGGGAGCAAGAAAGAAAAGGCCGGGAAAATCAGTACCGTCACAATAGCGATCAGAGATATTGAAACACTAGAAAGAGAAATCATACTGAACAAGTAAAGAATAATGATAAAAACAAAGGCTAAAAATAAGAAATAAAATGGTGCATAACCAAGGAGCACACCAGCACTGGTTGCAACTGCCTTGCCGCCCTTGAATTTTGCAAAAATAGGGAAGGTGTGTCCTAGAACAGCAAAAAATCCAATTATAATAGGAGAAAGACTGCTTAAACCAAAGATCAAGGGTAACAATGTTGCCAGCGTCCCTTTTAAAAGATCAATGGCTAAGGTTGTTAAACCGGCTTTAACTCCTAAAATACGGAAAGTATTTGTAGTTCCAGTATTTCCAGACCCATATTCTCGAAGGTTAATATGATAAAAGTGTCTGCCAATCCATAAGCCTGTAGGGATAGAACCTAACAAGTAGGCAAAGATTATTAATAATGTCATTTTCATATTCAATATTATATCATAAACCTGCTTGTAGAGAGGCTAAGTACAATTATTTTTGAAAAAATAAAAAATAATTTTGCAAATTTTGAAAAAAACTTGTAAGATTAATAGGATGAAAAAATCTGGAGGTCACTTTTGGCTAAGAAAGAAATAACTATAAACAATTATAATGATGATGCCATCCAAGTTTTAGAAGGGTTAGACGCGGTTCGAAAACGTCCAGGGATGTATATTGGCTCCACGGATGCCACTGGCCTACATCATTTGATATGGGAGATTGTTGATAATGCTGTTGATGAGGCATTATCAGGCTTCGGTAATGAAATTAAAGTTGTTATTAATAAGGATGGTTCAGTCAGCGTATCTGATAGTGGGCGTGGTATGCCTACAGGTATGCATGCCATGGGTATACCTACTGTTCAGGTTATCTTTACTGTTTTACATGCCGGCGGAAAATTTGGTCAAGGTGGCTACAAAACTTCTGGAGGACTTCATGGGGTGGGCTCATCTGTTGTCAATGCTCTATCAGCCTGGTTAGAGGTTGAAATTACCCGCGATGGCACTGTTTATCGACAAAGGTTTGAAAATGGTGGTAAGCCTGTTTCTGGCCTTAAAAAGGTCGGCACTGCACCCAAGAGCAAAACAGGTACACTTGTTACCTTTATGCCAGATGATACGATTTTTTCAACCACTGATTTTAAATTTAATACTATAGCAGAGCGCTTAAAGGAATCTGCCTTCCTCCTTAAAGAAGTTAAACTGTCACTGACAGATTTGCGTGGAGATGAAGCTCTGGTAGAAGAATTTCATTATGAAAATGGCGTGCAGGATTTTGTTGAATACTTAAATGAAGATAAGGAAACCCTAACGCCTGTCATTTATGTTGAAGGAAGTGAACAAGGTTTTCAGGTTCAAGTGGCCTTGCAGTATAATGATGGATTTTCAGATAACATTCTATCCTTTGTCAACAATGTGCGTACAAAAGATGGTGGAAGTCATGAGACTGGATTGAAGGCAGCTATCACTAAAGTGATGAATGATTACGCCAGAAAAACCAATCTTTTGAAAGAAAAAGATAAGAATCTTGAGGGTTCAGACTATCGTGAAGGGCTCTCAGCAGTACTATCTATTCTTGTACCTGAACAACACCTTCAATTTGAAGGACAAACCAAGGACAAACTAGGAAGTCCCTTAGCCCGACCTGTTGTTGACGGCATTGTTTCTGAAAAACTAACCTATTTTTTACTGGAAAATGGTGAACTGGCATCCAATTTGATCCGTAAAGCCATAAAGGCTCGAGATGCGCGTGAAGCTGCAAGAAAAGCTCGCGATGAGTCAAGAAATGGTAAGAAAAATAAAAAAGATAAGGGGCTTTTATCTGGTAAATTAACCCCTGCCCAATCAAAAAATCCTAAGAAAAATGAACTCTATCTTGTCGAAGGGGATTCCGCTGGTGGTTCTGCCAAGCAAGGTCGGGATCGTAAATTTCAAGCTATTTTGCCCTTACGTGGTAAGGTTCTAAATACGGAAAAAGCTAAAATGACAGATATCTTGAAAAATGAAGAAATCAATACAATGGTCTTTACCATAGGTGGAGGAGTTGGAGCTGATTTTGCCATTGAAGATATTAATTATGATAAGGTCATTATCATGACCGATGCTGATACTGACGGAGCTCATATTCAAACTTTGCTCCTAACATTTTTCTATCGTTATATGAGACCTTTGGTGGAAGAAGGCCATGTTTATATTGCTTTGCCGCCTCTTTATAAAATGTCAAAAGGTAAGGGAAAATCTGAGAAGATTTCCTATGCCTGGACAGATGGCGAACTGGAAGATTTGCGCAAAGAGTACGGTAAGGGAGCTATGTTGCAACGCTATAAAGGTCTAGGGGAAATGAACGCAGACCAACTATGGGAAACAACCATGGATCCAGAAACAAGAACCTTGATTCGTGTAACCATTGATGATTTAGCTCGTGCTGAGCGCAGAGTATCTGTTCTCATGGGAGATAAAGCAGCACCACGCCGCCAATGGATTGAAGATAACGTTAAGTTTACCTTAGAAGAAAATACGGTGTTTTAAGTGAGTACTTATCCTTGCTGCTGAAGCAGCTAATGCTAAGACGCTTGTCGCTATCGTGCGGTCAAGCTAACTCACTTACTACTTCGGCAAGTCAGTAAAGTCGACTGCCTTGTCTCAGGTCGTAATAGTTCATCTTCTTATCCTTGCTGCTGAAGCAGCTAATGCTAAGCCGCTTGCCGCTATTGTGCGGTCGGGTTAGCTTCTCTTTTAATGTTAGCAGGTGTTGGCTTGGTGTGCTTTTCATTCAGTCTTAAAGTAAGGTTTTTCAACTGAAAATGGTTCAAGCTAGGAGTCTAGCTAGGCTCTTTTCATTGGGAGGCTTTCACAATTATAAACGTCCCTTTTTAATTCTACAGAAAGGAATTGAACCCAGCCTCTTGCGGTGTAAAAAAGATAAATCTCCTAGCTCATCAGGATGAGCTGGCGATTTCCTATTTTTACTTGGCAACTGACGGGCTTGGTATCTTAATTTATGTCAAATGTTCAAAATATGTCTTTGGAAGACATTATGGGAGAACGCTTCGGGCGCTATTCCAAATATATTATTCAAGAGAGGGCACTTCCTGATATCCGTGACGGCCTAAAACCTGTTCAACGGCGTATTCTTTATTCGATGAATAAGGATGGTAATACCTTTGAAAAAGGCTACCGAAAATCAGCCAAATCTGTCGGTAATATTATGGGGAATTTCCATCCACATGGGGATTCGTCTATATATGATGCCATGGTTCGGATGAGTCAGGATTGGAAAAACCGTGAGATCCTTGTAGAAATGCATGGGAATAATGGTTCAATGGACGGGGATCCACCGGCCGCAATGCGTTATACTGAGGCACGTCTATCTGAAATTTCAGGTTATTTATTAGAAGACATTGAAAAAGGAACCGTTCCCTTTGCTTGGAATTTTGATGACACTGAAAAAGAACCCACCGTTTTACCAGCAGCATTTCCTAATTTACTGGTTAATGGGGCTACTGGTATTTCAGCTGGTTACGCAACTGATATTCCCCCTCATAATTTAGCTGAAGTTATTGATGCTGTTGTCTACATGATTGACCATCCAAAAGCGTCATTAGATAAGCTCATGGAGTTTTTGCCAGGACCAGACCTTCCAACCGGAGGTATTATTCAAGGAGCTGACGAAATAAGAAAGGCCTATGAAACTGGTAAAGGCCGTGTGGTTGTTCGTTCTAAAACAGTTATTGAAAGTCTTAAAGGTGGTAAGGAACAAATTGTTGTTACAGAAATTCCTTATGAA
This sequence comes from Streptococcus catagoni, assembly GCF_011421425.1. GTDB lineage: Bacteria > Bacillota > Bacilli > Lactobacillales > Streptococcaceae > Streptococcus > Streptococcus catagoni. The sequence goes on along the minus strand of NZ_WPCW01000001.1, from coordinate 410,629 downwards.
ATTAATAAATCTGTTTTAGTAAAAAGAATTGACGATGTTCGTGTTAACAACAAGGTTCCTGGTATTGTCGAAGTTCGGGATGAATCCGACCGTAGCGGGCTTAGAATTGCTATTGAATTAAAGAAAGACGCCGATACTGAGACAGTCTTAAACTACCTGCTAAAATATACAGATCTCCAAATTAATTATAATTTTAATATGGTGGCTATTGATCACTGTACTCCAAAACAAGTAGGTCTGCAAAAAATTCTTTCAAGCTATATTTCTCACCGTAAGGATATTATCATTGAACGTTCAAAATACGATAAGGCAAAAGCAGAAAAGCGTTTGCATATTGTTGAAGGTTTGATCCGTGTCTTATCCATTTTAGATGAGGTCATTGCCTTAATCCGTGCTTCTGAGAATAAATCCGATGCCAAAGAGAACTTGAAAGTTAGCTATGCCTTTTCAGAAGAGCAAGCAGAGGCTATCGTAACCCTCCAATTGTATCGTTTAACCAATACGGACATTGTGACCCTACAAAATGAAGAAGATGAGTTAAGAGATCAGATTACGACTTTGTCTGCTATTATCAGCGATGAAGCCACCATGTATCATCTAATGAAACGTGAACTCCGTGAGGTGAAGAAGAAGTTTGCCAATCCTCGTCTTTCTGAACTTCAAAAAGAAACACAGACCATTGAAATTAACACAGCCAGTCTGATTATCGAAGAAGAAACCTTTGTCAGTGTGACCAGTGGTGGTTACATCAAACGGACTAGCCCAAGATCCTTTAATTCATCAAGTATAGAAGAAATTGGTAAACGTGATGATGACACCCTCATTTTTGTAAAACAGGCAAAAACAACCCAACAGCTCTTACTGTTCACCGATTTAGGAAATGTCATCTATCGTCCTATACATGAGTTAACAGATATTCGATGGAAGGAAGTGGGAGAACACCTTTCTCAACAATTAACAAATTTTGCAACCGACGAAAAGATTCTTTATGCTGAAATTGTGGATCAATTTGAAAAGGGTCTTTATATGTCAGTTACACGATTTGGTCAGATAAAACGTTTTGAACGTGCTGAATTGAGTCCTTGGAGGACCTACAGAACCAAGTCAACAAAATATGCGAAATTAAAAAATGCTGATGATAGAATTGTGGCCATTGAACCGATTTATTTCGAAGATATCATGTTAGTGACCCACAAGGGCTATGCTTTGCGCTTTCCAAGTGAAGAAGTACCAGTACAAGGTCTAAAAACCGCTGGGGTTAAAGCGATCAATCTAAAGGCAGAAGACAGTTTAAGCTCAGCCTTTTTGGTGAAAAATGATAGTTTCTTCATTTTAACTCAAAGAGGTAGCCTCAAACGCCTTGCAGTAGAAGAAATACCAGCTACAAGTCGTGCTAATCGTGGACTCTTATTACTTCGTGAATTGAAAAACAAACCCCATCGTGTCTTTTTAGCAGGCAATGTACAAAGCTCAACTTCAGGCAAAGACATTGATCTCTTTAGTGATATGGATGATGAAAAAGTAGAACAAGAAGTATTAGAAGTTATCAGTAAAACAGGTCAAACATACCAAGTTAATTTAGCGACTTTATCTTTGTCTGAAAGAACAAGTAATGGTTCCTTTATTTCAGACAGTATATCTGACCAAGAAGTATTTTCAGCAAGTATAAAATAGGGAGGTTTTCCCTTTCTATTTTACCGAAATTTATCAGAATATTAAAAATATTTCAAGAAAAAAGAAATGAGGTTTGAAGATGACAGTTGATTTAGATTGGGATAACCTAGGTTTTCAGTATCGTCATTTGCCATTTAGATATATATCCTATTTTAAAAACGGAAAATGGAATCAGGGACAGCTAACAGAGGATGCTAACTTACATATTTCAGAAAGTTCACCAGCTCTTCACTATGGTCAGCAAGCCTTTGAAGGCCTAAAGGCCTACAGAACAAAAGATGGTTCTATTCAGCTTTTTCGTCCAGATCAGAATGCTGAGCGCCTACAAGCTACTGCAGAACGTTTATTAATGCCCCAAGTGCCTACAGATATGTTTATAGAGGCAGTAAAAAAAGTTGTTCGAGCCAACGAAGACTATGTACCTCCATATGGGACTGGAGCAAGCTTGTACATTCGTCCTTTGTTAATTGGAATTGGTGATATCATTGGGGTACAACCAGCACAAGAATACATCTTTACTATCTTTGTAATGCCTGTTGGCAATTATTTTAAGGGTGGTCTATTACCTACAAAATTTATTGTTGCTGAAGATTTTGACCGGGCTGCTCCTTACGGAACAGGTGCTGCCAAAGTTGGTGGTAATTACGCTGGTTCTCTTTTACCTGGTAAACAGGCCAAGGGAAACGGCTTCTCAGACGTTATCTATTTGGATCCAGCTACCCATACTAAAATCGAAGAAGTTGGCGCAGCAAATTTCTTTGGTATAACAGCAGATAACCAATTCATCACCCCATTAAGCCCTTCAATTTTACCATCCATTACAAAATATTCCTTACTTGAATTAGCAAAGGATCGTCTTGGCATGGAAGTTATTGAAGGAGATGTTCCTGTAGATCAACTCAATAAATTTACAGAAGCAGGGGCCTGTGGGACAGCTGCAGTTATTTCACCTATAGGGGCTATTCAATACAAACATGAGTATCATGTCTTCTATAGCGAGACAGAAGTTGGACCAGTCACAAAAAGATTATACGAGGAATTGGTAGGTATCCAGTTTGGTGACATTGAAGCTCCAGAAGGTTGGATTGTAAAAGTTGATTAATTTAAAAGCTTGCTCTTGCAAGCCTTTTTAAATTTGTGTAAAATGATTAAAGCGAGGTAAGGTATGAGTAAAAAAGATAAAAAAATCGAAATCCAATTAATTGATCACTCCGTTTCACTAGAAAACACCATGGTTGATGGCTATCATCTGCAAATTGGGAAACGTGTCGTTGGCGAAATTGCAGAGCTAGACGATAAGTTTGTAGTGGTCAAAAATGGAAATGTTGAAAGCTTTTTCAAAAACTTGGAACAAGCAGTTGAAAACGTTATTGAGAACTATAACCTCAATCACTAAAAGTGCTCAAAAACACTTGCGTGTACAGCAAAACTATGTTAGAATAGTTTTTGTTGTTATGGAAAGATAGCGAAGAGGCTAAACGCGGCGGACTGTAAATCCGCTCCTTCGGGTTCGGGGGTTCGAATCCCTCTCTTTCCATTATTTTGGGGTATAGCCAAGCGGTAAGGCAAGGGACTTTGACTCCCTCATGCGTTGGTTCGAATCCAGCTACCCCAGTCAGAGGTATCAGAGTGTTCTGAGACCGTTAAAGATAAGAGTTGTTGTCGTTGCGGGTTACCTTGAGAAAATATATTGTTATCAAAAACTAGCCATAGCTAGCTTTTGTTGGAGGATTTTTTAGAATGAATGAATTTGAAGATTTGCTAAACAGTGTTAGCGAAGTAAACCCTGGTGACGTTGTCACTGCGGAAGTTTTAACAGTTGATAATGGTCAAGCAAACGTTGTTATCGATGGAACTGGTGTCGAAGGTGTCTTGACACTTCGTGAATTGACTAACGAGCGTGAAGCTGATATTAACGACTACGTTAAAGCTGGCGACACAGTTGAAGTACTTGTTCTTCGTCAAGTTGTAGGAAAAGATACTGATACAGTTACTTTCCTAGTATCTAAAAAACGTTTGGAAGCTCGCAAAGCATGGGACAAACTTATTGGTCGTGAAGGCGAAATCGTTACTGTAAAAGGAACTCGCGCTGTTAAGGGTGGTCTTTCAGTTGAATTTGAAGGCTTACGTGGATTTATCCCTGCTTCAATGATTGATACTCGTTTTGTTCGCAACACAGAAAAATTTGTTGGTCAAGAGTTTGAAGCTAAAATCAAAGAAGTTGATGCAGCAGAAAATCGTTTTATCTTGTCACGCCGTGAAGTTATTGAAGAAGCTGCAGCAGAAGCTCGCAAAGAAGTTTTCTCTAAACTTTCTGTAGGTTCAGTAGTAACTGGTACAGTTGCTCGTTTGACAAGCTTTGGTGCTTTCATTGACCTTGGTGGTGTTGATGGACTTGTACACGTTACTGAATTATCACATGAACGTAACGTATCACCTAAATCAGTTGTTTCTGTTGGTGAAGAAGTAGAAGTTAAAGTACTTTCAATTGACGAAGAAGCTGGACGTGTATCACTTTCACTTAAGGCTACAACACCTGGACCATGGGATGGCGTTGAACAAAAACTTGCTCAAGGCGATGTTGTTGAAGGTAAAGTTAAACGCTTGACAGACTTCGGTGCTTTTGTTGAAGTATTACCTGGAATTGATGGACTTGTTCACATTTCACAAATCTCACACAAACGTGTTGAAAATCCAAAAGATGTACTTTCTGTAGGTCAAGAAGTTACTGTTAAAGTTCTTGAAGTTAACGCTGCTGATGAACGTGTATCACTTTCAATCAAAGTTCTTGAAGAGCGTCCTGCACAAGCAGAAGGTGAAAACACTAATAAAGACAGTGAAAAACGTCAATCTCGTCCACGTCGTCCAAAACGTGAAGCTAAACGTGATTACGAACTTCCTGAAACACAAACTGGGTTCTCAATGGCTGATTTATTTGGCGATATTGAATTATAATACAGATAAAAAGGTTGAGACTTATCTCAATCTTTTTTCCTTTGTACACGAATAATCCCTTTAAAGCATAAGATATCTACTAGCTAATAACTAAGAAAACTAGCCTGATTTTTTGTTGATAGAGTTTATTTTGTTTGTTTTTTGTGGTATAATATTAAGGTATTTCCACCTTTAGTGTAATGGATATCACGTAAGATTCCGGTTCTTGAGATGGGGGTTCGATTCCCTCAAGGTGGATTCAAACCATGTAAAAAAGCCTATTAAATGAACTGACCCCCAAAAGTTGGACAACTGATATGTACCCCTTTCACTGGATAGTCCAGTGAAAGGGGTACATATCACTGTAGGGGTGCAGTTCAAAATCAGGCTTTTTTTGTTTTTTTATTTTATGAGACCTTTCTGGGATAGCTCAACAAGCTTATCATTTTTAAAGATTAAATTGATATTGGCCCCTTGTACTCTGGTTTTTATACCACTAATCCAAATGGCCTGAAGTTGTACATTGTCACTAGAGCTGGCTTCTGTGTAGTCGTCAGGCTCTGTTAGAATTTTGACAACCTGATTATAGGACATTCCTTTTTCAAGCTTATTATAGTCTTTTAGGCTAATTTTCATTTTTCTTGAAAAAGCAAAGTTAGAAATAGACTTAACAATTGTGCTATTTTCAAATAGATTGGCTTTAATAACAACATGGTCAAAATGCCAAGTGTAATTATCTAGTTTTACATTTCCTGCAGGTTTTTGTTCATGGCTTGTTGGTTGACCAAATAGTTCTTTCAACTCTTCTAAAGAAGTGCCACCCTTAAATTCCTGTTCTACTTTTGCGACCTTTATTTTTTCAAAGGCAAAACGTTTATCCTGATGTTCAGCTTCCGCTGTCTTATGCAGAGACAGACTACTATCATCCAAGTTCTTAGACTTTGTTTTTTTATCCGTTTTACCTGCACAGGCCGTTATAAGGAGGCAAAGGCTGGCAATTGTGATTAACTGTATACATTTTTTAAATTTCATTATGTTACCTATCTCTTTTTTCCTATCTCTATTATATCATACTAGATAAAAATAAGAAGAAAGGAGGAGAAGTTCTTTACTTTCAGCTATTAGCTGGGCTAAAAAATTCTTGTAAAAGTAGTAATAGAAACATTAGGTGGACTGTTCTTACTTTTCATTTCTCTACTATAATTAAGAGTGTTCTCTAATCAAACTAAGTAATAATGAACTTTATTTAAAAAAAGTATTGATTAACTGGTTATGTAAGCGTATACTAATTGTAGTGAGCTTTAGAAAAAAGGAGACGAAAAATGGAATTACTTGGATTAAGACAGATTATCAGTAAACAACGTAAGTTAGTTAAACTGTCAATTGTTGCATTAGTATCAGCTACATTTGCTATTACAGCTTTTCCGACCACGAATGTCGTACTAGCTAGAGATTCGCAAACAACAGCCAAAGCTAATTTTAATGACGGATCAAGTAAGTACTTATCAGAAGCCTCAGCATGGACATTTAATGAAAGTCCAAATTATTATAAAGTGCTAGGCAATAGTGGCCTTACCCCAGAAGTATTTCCTGAGGTAGGAAAGATTTTATACAGTGAACTCGATGAGTTGGGTCGAACACAAACAGCTAGGGGAACATTGACATATGACAATGTGGCAGCTAGTTATAATGTAAGGCAACATTTTGCCAAAGATCAAAACCCTTCAGGTTGGATAGGAAATCCTAAAGGGGTTACTTATCCTATTGAGTGGCTAAATGGCTCAGTCTACAATGGTCATTTTTGGAATAGAAGCCATTTGATCGCAGATAGTTTAGGAGGAGATGCTCTTAAGGTAAATGCGATTACCGGAACAAGGACTCAAAATGTTGGGGGCACAAATCAACATGGAGGCATGCGTTACACTGAAATGAAGGCTCAAAAATGGTTAGAGGCTAACCATAAAGGTCATCTATATTATGAAGCTATGCCTGTATATAGTGGAGATGAATTAGTTCCAAGAGCTGTTGTGGTATCTATGCAATCTTCTGATAAATCAATCGATGAAAAAGTGATTGTTTACAATACAGCCAACGGCTACACTATTAATTATAGTGACGGTACCTTCACTAAAAACTAAAAACTAAAAAGCCAAACTGTTGCTCACTGAGTTTGGCTTTTAAATTTCAAATAAAAATTTAAAAAAGAAAAAAGACTAATCCCATCAGAAGCTAAACAAAGTGATGATTTCTCCTAATCATCACTTTTTAAAGGTCACTATAGAAAAATCATTCACTTATCTAGCAAGGCTCCATACTGAGACAGTCCTTACGGATACTAAACTTTGGGATTTTCTTCTTTGTTCTCCTTTTTGTTCTCTCTTTTATAGAAAATTACGGTAATGTACGAACAAGTCTAAAATAAAAAACCTTGATTTAACAAGGTTTTAAGAACTTATAGAAAGTTTTAGTAAGCTATGATGGAGCTGGTGGGAGTCGAACCCACGTCCAAACACCTGCCAACATATTTGTCTACAACCATAGGTTATGTCTTATTTTAACAAGCTAAGGACACATAACTCAAGCCATTAACTTGCGAGTCTAAAAATCTCTTCTAAAGAAGCTAGACAGATTCTTTAGCGTAGCTTGCTGTTTTGAGACTTCTAGCAGGACACAAGCAATCTTGTAGAAGTCACGCTAACTGGTTTTTAGGCAGCTAAAGCGTAAGTTTGTGTATTTTTTGCAGTTATATTTAACTGGCATTTTACATCTGCCGATGGGTCGCAAAACATGCCTCATAATGCCTGTCGAATCCGTAACAACCCCGAATAAAAAAGAAGTCTTAAAACTTTCTTAATCTATTATAACAAATATTTTTTCAGATAGCAAAAAACAGCTTCTTATGGTATGATAAAAGCATGAAAATGAAAAATAATAAAGCCTATCTATTTTTCCAACGACTATTTAAGGTTTTAGGCATACTGGCCTTAGTTGGATCTTTTTTTCTAGCTATATGGCTATATAAATTGGGTATACTCAATGATAGCAATGTTTTAAAAGATGTTGTCCATCATTACAAATTTTGGGGACCATTTATTTTTATCATGGTCCAAATTTTTCAAATTGTTTTTCCCGTTATTCCAGGAGGTTTAACAACTGTTGCTGGTTTTCTTATCTTTGGGCCTTGGCAAGGTTTCATTTACAATTATGTAGGTATCCTTATTGGTAGTTATCTGCTATTTATATTGGTAAGAATCTATGGGAAACGCTTCATTTTATTATTTCTTGATGAAAAGACCTTCATGAAATATGAGAAAAAATTAGAAACGCCAGGCTATGAAAAACTTTTCATCTTTTGTATGGCTTCCCCAGTTTCTCCCGCTGATATTATGGTTATGATTACGGGATTGACTAACATGACTGTACGACGTTTTATGACCATTATCTTTATTACTAAGCCGATTTCTATTATTGGTTATAGTTATTTTTTCATTTTTGGAAAGGACATTATTCAGCATTATTTCCATTAAAAAAACTGGCGACTTTTCAGTCCCAGTTTTTATTGTAGATTCAATTTATTTTTCATAATACCAAAGGTGATAAAATAGAAAAGAATGATTTCAAGTAAAGTCTCTACACAGATGATTAAATAATAGCGGATACCTAATAAGTAAGTTGTATCCTTAGGACCAATGTTGAGCAATTTAAAATTGATAAAGGTCACAGCAGTGCTGACTATAATCGTAATAGCAAAATAATACATAAAGGCTTTTAATCTTCTGCGATTATTTGATAACTGACCAAGTGAGATTGATAAGTAGATCACTAAAATGCCTGCTATAGAAGAAAGAATGTAAGACGTTATAAACAGTGATGCAACTTCCCAATTTTTGTTAATGAATGGGAAAGTGATATTTACAAAACGTTCGAGATCAGATGAACTTATCTGAGGGATAACCAAAATAGCAGTAGCTACAACTAAAACAAGAGCATTAAAGAAGCCACAAATCATAGATGAAATAAGTTTGGTTAAAATAATCTTATGCTCAGAAACAGGAAGGGTCATGGTTAGATAACCTTCACGACCATAGATATTTTGGTTAAAACGGTTAATAATAATTAACAAAGTCGCTAAAAGGGAGCCCGCGACCAATGCCCCAAATATTAAAATCAGGGTAAAGGGTAAAATTTGATTAAAAATCACATAGGTAGCATTGTTGGTTTCAGATTCTAGATGAAACCACTTGATGGAAATGGATAGAAGGGCTGCAATAGCAATGATTCCTGCATTGAGGGCGAAATACCATTTGCCAATTGATTTAAATTCGTATTTTAATAATTTTTTTAACATCACTACCTCCTATACCTTGTAAATTTCTCTAAAGAGTGCGTCTATAGATGTACCATAACTTTCACGTAAATCATCCACAGTTCCAGCAAGTGAAACTTTTCCGTCTTTTAAGAAAATAGCTTCATCAAGAATGGGCTCAATATCTGATATGAGGTGGGTAGAAATGAGAACAGATGCATCTTCACAATAGTTATTGATAATTGTTCTTAAAATGTAGTCACGAGCAGCCGGATCAACACCACCAATTGGCTCGTCTAGAATGTATAGCTTTGCTTTACGGCTCATGACAAGGATTAATTGGACTTTTTCTTTGTTACCCTTAGATAGGTTTTTGAGACGTTCATCTAAATCAAGATGTAGATCTCTAAAGAGGCTATGGGCTTGATCCTTGTTAAAGTCTTCATAGAAATCTGCAAAAAACTCAATAATACCCCTAATTTTCATTTCATCTCTAAGATAGGTAGTATCAGGTAGATAGGAGATGATTTTCTTAGTTTCTACAGATGGACGAAAACCATCAATGACAATGTCTCCTTTGTTTGGCTGAATTAAACCGTTGATCAGTTTGATCAGAGTCGTTTTACCACTTCCATTTGGTCCTAAAAGACCGATGATTTTCCCAGAAGGAATAGTCAGTGTTAAGTCATCAATGACAGTCTTACTTTTGTAGGATTTTGAAACATGGTGTAGTTGTAAAAGTTGCGACATCTTATAATTTCTCCTTTAAAAAAGCTTCTAGTACAGGTATAATTTCCTTCCTATTAAAACCCATTTTAAGCATATTATCGACGAAAGACTCAAGTTCACTACGTGATAATTCGTGTCTTTTCTTGGTAATCATTTCTTGATCATCTGTGACATAGCGACCAGCAGTACGTTGAGAATAAACGATACCTTCTCTCTCTAATTCAGTAAAAGCTCTTTGCATGGTATTAGGATTAACGCCTGCAGCTTCAGCGTATTCTCTTACTGTGGGTAATTGATCTCCGCTTTTCACCTCCTGGCTGACAATTTGCATTTTTATATGTTGTGCAATCTGAGTGTAAATGGGAGATTTTTCATCAAATTTCCAAGACATAGCTTCTCCTCTCAATAATAATTGTAAATACTAATTGTACTATACAAATGGTACAAAAAATAATGAGAAATGTCAAGGAGAAGGCAATATTCTAATCATTACTTAGTCCCTGCTAAAATAAAAAGAGAGCAACATTGGTATTTTCATAGTATAATATAAAGAAAGGATCTGAAAGGAGAAGCCCATGTATGCTCAATTAGTAACTAAAACAGTTTATTCCCTTATGGATAGTTTGGTCACTTTAGATGACTATTTTGAAAAGGCAAAAAGCCTTGGTTATCAGACTATTGGTATAATGGATAAGGATAACTTGTATGGAGCTTATCATTTTATAAAAGGTTGTGAAAAACATGGACTTCAAGCAGTTGTCGGTTTAGAAATTGATTATCAACTGGATGATCGCAATATCATTTTATATCTGATTGCTAAAAATAATGACGGCTATAAGAATCTCTTGAAACTGTCAACCTTAAAGATGTCAGGGGAATTTAAAAACGAGGATCTTCTAGAGCATGCTCAAGGTCTAGCCTTTATTTTACCTGAGCAGGACTACGATCAAGCAATCTCCTTACCTTTTTCTTATTATATTGGCGTTGATGAACAGACGCATTTAGATGATCAAGCCTATCCTTTAATTCCACTGCGTCAGGTCAGATACTTTGAAGATGAAGATACAGAAACCTTGCAGACTCTTCATGCTATTAGAGATAATGTTACGCTTCGAGAAGTAGCCTTGGTTGAAAAGGGACAGTCCCTTGCAGACTGTCAGCAAATGACATCTATTTTTAAAGAAAAATTGCCTCAGGCGCTCAGCCATTTGGAAGAGTTGGTTTCTGATATTCATTATAGTTTTGATAATGATTTTAAGTTACCTCGTTTTAACCGTGATAAGGCAGCAAAGCTAGAGCTGAAAGAATTAACAGAACAAGGGCTTAAAGAACAAGGGCTTTGGCAAGAGGCTTATCAAAAAAGACTGGACAAGGAACTCTCCATTATTTCTGATATGGGCTTTGATGATTACTTTCTCATTGTTTGGGATCTCTTGAGATTTGGCCGTAGTAATGGTTATTATATGGGGATGGGAAGAGGGTCTGCAGCTGGTAGTTTGGTGGCCTATGCTCTTAATATCACAGGGATTGATCCTGTGAAAAATAATCTGCTCTTTGAAAGATTCCTCAATAAAGAACGTTATTCAATGCCTGATATTGATATCGATTTGCCTGATATCTACCGCTCGGAATTTTTACACTATGTAAGAAATCGCTATGGTAGCGATCATTCTGCACAAATCGTTACCTTTTCAACTTTTGGTGCCAAACAGGCCATCAGAGACGTTTTAAAACGTTTTGGTGTTCCAGAGTACGAAATTGGGCATTTTAGTAAAAAAATTGGACCAAGAGATAATTTAAGTTCTGTCTATGAAAAGAATATCAGTTTTAGGCAGGCTATCAATGAAAAATTAGAATACCAAAAAGCTTATCAGATAGCCAAAAAAATTGAAGGCAATCCAAGACAAACCTCCATTCATGCGGCAGGAATAGTGATGAGTGATGATAATCTAACAGATCACATTCCTCTAAAACGTGGAGACGACATGATGATTACCCAGTATGATGCCAATGCTGTGGAATCAAATGGACTCCTAAAAATGGACTTCTTGGGCTTAAGAAATTTAACCTTTGTTCAAAAAATGAAAGAAAAAGTAGCCAAAGATTTTGGTAAAACGATTAACATTGAAGAGATAAATCTTGAAGATAAAAAAACTCTGGCTTTATTTGCTAGAGGAGATACTAAAGGAATTTTTCAATTTGAGCAAAATGGGGCTATTTCTTTGCTAAAACGAATTAAACCCAAAAGGTTTGAAGAAATTGTAGCAACTACTAGTTTAAATAGACCTGGTGCAAGTGATTATACTAATAACTTTATCAAAAGGCGTAATGGTCAAGAAAAGATTGACTTGATAGACCCTGTGATTGCACCTATCCTAAAACCAACCTATGGGATTATGTTATACCAGGAACAGGTTATGCAGATCGCCCAAGAATTTGCTGGATTTTCACTGGGTAAGGCGGATTTACTGAGACGAGCCATGTCAAAGAAAAATCGTAATGAAATGAAAAAACTAGAGGCAGAGTTTCTAGAAGGAGCAAAATCTTTAGGTCGGTCTGAGGATACCTCGCTTTTGCTCTTTAAACGTATGGAAAAATTTGCGGGCTACGGTTTTAATCGCAGTCATGCCTTTGCCTATTCGGCTCTTGCTTTCCAGTTGGCTTACTTTAAGGCTCATTACCCTTCGGTCTTTTTTGACGTCATAATGAACTATTCTAATAGTGATTACATTAGTGATGCTATAGATTCAGACTTTCGAGTTGTTCCCTTGACAATCAATAAGATTCCTTTTACAGACAAAGTAGAAGGGACAAAAATCATGATGGGCATGAAAAACATCAAGAATTTGCCTAGGGATCTAGCCTACTGGATTATAGAGAATCGTCCTTTTTCAGCCATTGAAGACTTTTTCACCAGACTTCCAGAAAAATATCAGAAGAGAGATTATTTACAACCCTTAATCAGTATCGGTCTATTTGATACTTTTGAACCAAATCGTAAGAAAGTTCTCGCTAATATTGAACCCTTATTAACATTTGTTAGTGAACTGGGCTCTTTATTTGCAGATTCTTCTTTTAATTGGATCGAAACGGAAGATTTTACCGTTAGTGAAAAATACAAAATGGAAGAAGAGATTATGGGTATAGGTTTAAGCAAGCATCCCCTTTTAGAAATTGCGGAGTCAGCAAAACGCCCCTTTACCTCAATATCTCGTCTAGTAAAGGATTCTGAGGCTTGCATCTTGGTTCAAATTGAGAGCATACGTGTTATCAGGACCAAATCCCAAGGTCAACAAATGGCTTTTCTATCTGTGACTGACACCAAGAAAAAGCTTGATGTGACAATCTTTCCTGAAGAATACAGTATCTTCAAAGAGCAACTAAAAGAAGGCACTATTACCTATATCACTGGCAGAGTCAAGGAGCGTGATAACCGTTTACAACTTGTCTTAAAAGATCTTCAAATTGCCAGCCTGAAGAAATTTTGGATCTTGACCCAAAATCATCAGTTTGATAAAGAAATCTCTGAAGTTTTGAAGCAATTTCCAGGAGATACCTCAGTTTTCATTCATTACCAAGATAGTAAGGAAACTCTTCAAGTGCAAGATAAATTTGTTGAAGTTAGTCAGGACTTTGAAAATAATCTGAAACCTTTCACTCTGAAAACGGTTTATCAAGAAAAATAGGGAATTGGTGAAGTAATTTTCAATGTAATATGCTATAATTAAGGGGTTAAACTAATAAAAGGAGTACCAGAATAATGAAACGTATTGCTGTTTTAACTAGTGGTGGTGACGCCCCTGGTATGAATGCTGCTATCAGAGCAGTTGTTCGTAAAGCAATCTCAGAAGGAATGGAAGTATATGGGATTAACCATGGCTATGCAGGCATGGTTTCTGGTGATATTTTTCCTATTGGTTCAAGAGGGGTTGGTGATAAGATCTCTCGTGGGGGAACCTTTTTATACTCAGCACGCTTTCCTGAGTTTGCACAATTAGAAGGTCAACTTGCAGGTATTGAACAACTCAAAAAACATGGTATTGAAGGAGTCGTAGTTATTGGTGGGGATGGGTCTTACCACGGTGCTATGAGACTTACTGAACATGGTTTTCCTGCTGTTGGAATTCCAGGAACAATTGATAACGATATTGCCGGTACTGATTATACTATTGGCTTTGATACTGCAGTAAATACCGCAGTTGAGGCAATTGATAAATTAAGAGATACCTCATCCAGTCACGGACGTACATTTGTTATTGAAGTTATGGGACGTAATGCTGGTGATATTGCCCTTTGGGCTGGGATAGCAAGTGGTGCCGACCAAATTATTGTTCCAGAAGAAGAATTTGATATTAAAAAGGTAGTTGCTACTATTGATGATGACTTTATCAATAAAGGCAAGAATCACCATATCATCGTTTTAGCTGAAGGTGTTATGAGTGGTGATCAGTTTGCTCAAAAACTAAAAGAAGCTGGTAATACAAGTGACCTACGTGTTACTAATCTAGGACACATTTTGCGTGGTGGTTCACCAACAGCCCGTGACCGTGTTATAGCTTCTTGGATGGGCGCACATGCTGTTGAACTACTAAAAGAAGGTAGGGGCGGTTTAGCTGTTGGCATTCACAACGAAGAACTTGTTGAGAGTCCAATTCTTGGAACTGCCGAAGAAGGAGCATTGTTCTCTTTAACAGATGATGGTAAAATAGTGGTTAACAATCCACATAAAGCTCGTCTAGACTTTGCTGCATTGAATCTTTCATTATCTAGATAATTAACTATCAGGATAACTGGTTTGTTTTAAAAACGTCGATAAACGACAGAATTAAGAGGGAGTTTCAGATCAATATGAATAAACGCGTAAAAATTGTTGCTACACTTGGGCCTGCGGTAGAAATCCGTGGCGGTAAAAAGTACGGAGAAGATGGCTATTGGGCTGGTGAACTTGATGTAGAACCATCAGCAAAAAAAATTGCTGAATTAATTGAAGCTGGTGCAAATGTTTTCCGTTTTAATTTTTCACATGGTGATCATCAAGAACAAGGTGCACGTATGGCTACAGTACGTCGTGCAGAAGAAATTGCTCGCCAAAAAGTTGGTTTCCTTTTAGACACTAAAGGTCCTGAAATGAGAACAGAACTCTTTGCAGATGATGCAAAAGAGTACAGCTATGTTACTGGTGAAAAGATCCGTGTAGCAACTGCTCAAGGTATTTTATCAACTCGCGATGTTATCGCATTGAGCGTAGCTGGTTCACTTGACATCTATGACGAAGTTGAAGTTGGTCATACTATCTTAATTGATGATGGTAAACTTGGTCTAAAAGTTATCGAAAAAGATATCGCTAACCGTGAATTTATTGTTGAAGTTGAAAATGACGGCATTATCGCTAAACAAAAAGGGGTTAATATCCCAAACACTAAGATTCCTTTCCCTGCCTTAGCAGAACGTGATAACGCAGATATTCGTTTTGGTCTTGAACAAGGTATTAACTTCATTGCTATCTCATTTGTACGTACAGCAAAAGACGTTGAAGAAGTTCGTGAAATCTGTCGTGAAACTGGAAATGAACATGTCCAATTGTTTGCTAAAATTGAAAATCAACAAGGTATTGATAACTTGGATGAAATCATTGAAGCAGCAGATGGTATCATGATTGCCCGTGGTGACATGGGAATTGAAGTACCTTTTGAAATGGTTCCAGTATTCCAAAAAATGATCATCACTAAGGTTAATGCGGCTGGTAAAGCAGTTATTACTGCTACAAACATGCTTGAAACAATGACTGAAAAACCACGTGCAACACGTTCTGAAGTATCTGATGTTTTCAATGCTGTTATTGATGGAACAGACGCAACTATGCTCTCTGGTGAATCAGCAAATGGTAAATATCCAGTTGAATCCGTTCGAACTATGGCAACCATTGATAAAAATGCACAAACACTCTTAAAAGAGTATGGACGTTTAGATTCATCTAAGTTGACACGTGATAACAAGACAGATGTAGTAGCTTCAGCTGTTACAGATGCAACACACTCAATGGATATTAAATTGGTTGTGACAATCACTGAAACCGGTCATACAGCGCGTGCTATTTCTAAATTCCGTCCAGATGCTGATATTTTAGCAGTTACATTTGACGAAAAAGTTCAAAGAGCTTTGATGGTTTATTGGGGAGTTGTTCCAGTACTTGCTAAGAAACCTTCATCAACAGACGATATGTTTGTTGTTGCTGAAGAGCTAGCACTTCAATCAGGACTTGTTCAATCTGGTGACAATATTGTTATTGTGGCTGGTGTACCTGTTGGTTCTGGTGGAACTAATACAATGAGAGTTCGTACAGTAAAATAAAAGATTTTGAAATCGCAAGTGACAACTTGCGATTTTTTTCATTATGTGACTTTCAGTCCGTTTCGCTCCGAAGGTGCGAAACAAAAAACCACCCGCTATGCGGGTGCGCATCGATAGTTATACTACCAAAAAACTCCAAACGCGCTACAATATAGGTGTTCAAGCCAATTGTAAAGCGAAAGGAGTAAAAAATATGGCACAAAAGGCACATAGTTTATCACACACAAAGTGGATGTGTAAATATCACATTGTGTTCACCCCTAAGTATAGACGAAAAGTAATCTCTAATCAATATAGAGGGAGTTTGGGAGAAATTTTCCAAAGATTATGTAGCTATAAAGGGGTAGAAATCATAGAGGGACATTCAATGCCAGATCATGTTCACATGTTAGTAAGCATACCACCGAGATTAAGTGTTTCAAGTTTTATGGGATATCTAAAAGGTAAGAGTGCACTCATGATGTTTGATAAACACGCCAACTTGAAATACAAATTTGGGAATCGACATTTTGGGGCAGAAGGCTATTGTGTCAGTACAGTTGGACTAAACGAAGCCACTATAAAAAAATATATTCAAGAACAAGAAAAACATGATATAGCACTAGATAAATTAAGCGTAAAAGAATATGAAGATCCCTTTAGGGATAATGGTAAGTAATACAAACGCCTCTTTGAGAGGCTAGTGATTTGGGCTTATAGCCCTGGAACAAACCACCCGTTTGACGGGTGGTTATGATTCAATAAATGATAATAAATAGAAATTTCTTAACTTTTGTTATTTCTTATAAAATGCTATAATAGATAAAAGACTAGGAGCTAATATGGTAAAAAGAGATTTTATAAGAAACATAATTTTAGTTTTAGCACTTATCGTTGTTATCGTTCTTTTGAGATTATTTGTCTTTTCAACTTTTAAAGTAAATGATGAAACAGCAAATTCTTATCTCAATTCTGGTGATGTGGTGATTGTTAAAAAAAATATCAAACCCCTTTATAAGGATTTTGTTGTTTACAAGGTCAATAACAAGAAGTATATGAGTCGGGTGATCGCAAAAGGGGGACAAAGAGCCACCTATATGGATGATATTTTCTATCTGAATAACAAGGTAGAACCACAAACCTATATTGATGATTTAAAAACCAAATATTTAAGTACCTCTCCCATGGGAAGTCTGTATACAGACGACTTTAATATCTCAACCATCTCAAAAGGGGAGAATACTGTTATCCCTAGTGGGAAATATCTCTTATTAAATGATAACAGACAAAATAAGAAGGATAGTCGGACATTTGGTTTAATCGATGAAAAGCAAATAAAAGGAGTGGTCAATTTTAGAATTCTACCACTGGGCGATTTTGGTTTTATTGAAAAAGAGTAGTTAGTTTCCTGACTGCTTTTTTGTAATTAGACTATACCAATATATTTATTGACAAGGCAATATCATTATTATATACTGGAAACATAGATTTTTGGTATAGATAAATCGACTATACCAATTGTAAGAATAATTAGAAAGTAGTAAGTTTACTTACGAAGGTAATTAGTTATGTGTGGAATTGTTGGTGTTGTTGGAAATCGTAATGCAACTGACATATTAATGCAAGGACTTGAAAAATTAGAATATCGTGGCTATGATTCAGCTGGTATTTTTGTAGCAAATGGTGCAAACTCTAGTATTGTAAAATCAGTTGGTAGAATAGCTGACTTGCATTCAAAAATTGGTATTGATGTAGTAGGCAGTACTGGAATTGGACATACAAGATGGGCAACACATGGGCAAGCAACCGTAGAAAATGCTCACCCACATCTATCAGCAAGTGGACGCTTTGCTCTAGTACATAACGGTGTTATCGAAAATTACGTACAAATAAAAGAAGACTATCTTTCAGAAGACCATTTTAAGGGGCAGACAGATACAGAAATTGTTATTCACCTTATTGAGAAGTTTGCTCTTGCTGAAAATCTTCCAGTCTTAGAAGCCTTTAAAAAAGCACTATCTATCATTGAAGGTTCCTATGCCTTTGCCTTGATTGATGCAGAGGATTCTCAAACAATCTATGTTGCCAAAAATAAATCACCATTGTTAATTGGTTTAGGTCAAGGTTATAACATGGTTTGTTCAGATGCTATGGCAATGATTCGTGAGACAAGTGAATTTATGGAAATTCATGATAAAGAAATTGTTGTCCTTACTAAAGATCAGGCAAAAGTTATGGATTTTCAGGGTAATGAGCTTGAACGCGATTCTTATACTGCTGAACTTGATTTATCAGATATTGGAAAAGGGACCTATCCTTTTTATATGCTCAAAGAAATTGATGAGCAGCCTTCTGTTATGCGCAAGTTAATTTTGACTTACTCAGATGAAGAAGGTCATATGACCGTTGATCCAGCAATTGTAAAAGCTGTCCAAGAGGCTGATCGTATTTATATTCTAGCAGCGGGAACTTCTTATCATGCTGGCTATGCTTCAAAGGCTATGCTAGAAGAATTAACAGATACACCAGTAGAATTGGGTGTTGCTTCTGAATGGGGCTACCACATGCCATTATTGAGCAAAAAACCACTCTTTATATTATTGAGTCAATCTGGAGAAACAGCTGATAGTCGTCAAGTATTAGTTAAAGCTAACCAGATGGGTATTCCAAGCTTAACGATTACTAATGTACCTGGATCAACCTTATCACGTGAAGCGACATACACTATGATCATTCATGCTGGTCCAGAAATTGCAGTTGCTTCTAGCAAAGCTTATACAGCACAGATCGCTACCTTGGCTTTCCTTGCAAAAGCTGTAGGTGAAGCTAATGGTAAAAAAACAGCTTTAGACTTTGATTTGGTTCGTGAGTTATCACTAGTAGCTCAATCTATTGAGGCTACTTTAACAGAAAAAGATATCATTGCGCAAAAGGTTGAAAAACTATTAGCAAGCACTCGAAATGCTTTTTATATTGGCCGTGGAAACGACTACTACGTAGCGATGGAAGCTGCACTTAAACTAAAAGAAATATCATATATTCAATGTGAAGGCTTTGCAGCAGGAGAATTGAAGCATGGAACCATCTCATTGATTGAGGATAAGACACCAGTTATTGGTATTATTTCATCAAGTGAGTTAATAGCAGCTCATACACGTGGAAATATCCAAGAGGTTGTAGCACGTGGAGCTAGTGTCCTAACAGTTGTAGAAGAAGGTTTGGAACGTGAAGGCGATGATATCATCGTTAACAAAGTTCATCCATTTTTAGCAACCATTGCCATGATTGTACCAACACAATTAATTGCTTACTACGCTTCCTTGCAACGTGGACTTGATGTTGACAAACCACGTAACCTTGCAAAAGCTGTCACAGTAGAATAAGATCTTATTGTGTTCCATGAGGATATCTCAGATTGAAGACAAAGTCCTTAGAAATACATTTTCTAAGACAAAGAAAAGACAAGCAAGTAGGATAAGCTGCTGTCTTCAATCTGGCCTAGCTAAGGCTAGGTTTTTTTCGTCTTGTGAACGTATTCATCTTGTAAAATTCCAAAATCTACTGTAAACTATTAGAAGTCTACAAAAAAAGGGGAAAATATGTCACTACCAAATTGTTTGCAATGTCAGTCAGAATATGTCTATGAGGATGGTTTATTATTAATCTGTCCAATGTGTAGCTTTGAATGGACACCAGGTCAAGAAGAAGTTGAAGAGGGCTTAAAAGTTCTTGATAGCAATGGTAATCTCTTACAAGATGGAGACACTGTAACTATTGTTAAGGATCTAAAAGTAAAAGGGGCATTAAAAGATTTAAAACAAGGAACGCGTGTTAAAAATATCCGTCTTGTTGAAGGGGATCATAATATTGACTGTAAAATTGATGGTTTTGGTCCAATGAAATTGAAATCAGAGTTTGTAAAGAAATTATAAATAAAAATACTTATTTTCATCTTGTGATTCCTAAGGATATCTGTTTAGCAGGTATCTTTTTTTATAGGCTTCTTAAAGCCAAGATCTAAGCAGTTGTTGCGGTCTCTTTTCAGAAAAAACCCTTATTATTTTAAAGCCATATAATTAATTTTAAATTTAAACTTTTTTTATTTAAAAAGATTTGAAGGCTCGAATAATTAACTGGTTAAGTTAAATAGTCAGACATACTCATTTATCTCAAAATAAAAATAGATGCTTTTGAAAATTTCGGCCTTGAAGCCAGGTGTTTTTTCAGAAAATTAGAAAGTTCTATCAGTTGTTTTCTTATAATAAGATTAATGAATTAATGAAGTTAAAAAATAAGGCTTTGCTTTATAATAAAGTAAAAATAGCCTAAGAGGTTGATAGTTGACTGAGGGTAAAGTAAGTAGTATGATACGCTTGTAAGCGCTTATGTTTCTACGATTATTGCAATAATTCATTAGAAGGAGTGAACGATGAAAATTAAACATATGATATTTTTGTCAAGTACTGTGGCAGGTTTAGCATTGTTTTCACCAGCTGTTTTAAATGTACAAGCTGATCAAGTTGCTAACCCAGTTACAGTCAAGACTCAAGCAAGTAGTCAGTCAAATCAAGGCCAAGAACTTAAAGAAGTTCTTAGTGAAGAAACTGCTCAGCTAGATGCACTAAAAGGCCAAGTTAAAGGTACTACAGCTGAGAGATCTGTTAACAATGCTATCCATGCAGTGGAAAACATGAAAACATCTCTAAGAGCTAATCCTGAGACAATATATGATTTAGGAAGCATTGGAACACGTATTGAAGCCATTTCCGATGTTATCGAAGCCATTGTTTTTTCAACCAATCATCTAAGTAATAAAGTACAACAAGCTCACATTGATATGGGATTTGGCATAACAAAACTCGTTATTCGTATAGCTGATCCTTTCGCATCTGTAGATTCCATAAAAGCTCAAGTAGAAGCTGTTAAAAAATTGGAAACTACTGTTCTTTCCTACCCTGATTTAAAACCAACAGATACTGCAACCATCTATACTAAGTCTAAATTAGATAAGGCAATCTGGCATACTCGTTTTGAAAGAGACCGTAAGGTTTTAAATGTTAAGAGTTTCCAAGTTTATAATACTCTAAATAAAGCCATCACACACGCTGTAGGCGTGCAATTAAATCCTTCAGTTACAGTGCAAGGTGTTGATCAAGAAATCGCAAACCTACAAGCTGCATTAGTTAAAGCATTGCAATAATATAGAAATTACTGGTGACAGTAAAAAAGATTGAAGAAAAAGTCCAAATGGAAGTTTTCTTCAATCTTTTTGTTTTTTTATGGCATAGGGGATTAAAGCCTAGGGCTTTAGCTTTTTGACCATATACTTGTTTTTTTGCTGATGCTTTGCCTTTTTCGAACTAAGCTGATGGAATACTAAAAACCAGGTCTCATTTCGCCGCCAAATACTGCTATGACGACTTCCTTCCAATTCATAAGTGATTAATTTGGTCTTTTGACTAATGGATTGGATAGTGAAATTTTGAAAATGACTGGAGTAGTGATTTTCAAATGCTAAAAACTGTTGGCGGTCATAAATCTTACCTTCTTGATCAATAAAGTGAAAGGCTTTATCAATGAGATTTTCATAATCAGGAATTTTAGAGAGAATGTATTTTTCATTTCGTGACAAGATTTTCTCAATATGATCAAGTTTATCATCTTCTGGTAATTGAGAAGGTTCCACGTGGATGTCAATATCATAAACAGAGAATCGATCACTTAGGAGTTGTTCAACTTGTTCAGTAATGGCGTGACTTTTGTAGACTGAAAGATCAGGATGCATCTCTAAAACGATATCCAGATAGACATTGCTGCCATAAGTTCGACCTCTCTGTGATTTGACAGCAAGTATTTTAGGAATTTGTAAAATAGCAGCTTCATATTGTTTTAAATGCTTATTATCAAAGCCATCTGAAAGACTAAAGGCACTTTGCATAAAAATATCAAAGGCTGTTTTTAAGATAAAAAAGGTAATAATAATAGCCGCTATCCTATCAATGATAGGCAATTTCAGAGAAGCTGCAAGAATAGCAATGGAAGTACCGATTGATGTTATAGCATCTGATAAGTTATCCTTAGAAGCTGCTACCAGAGCACTGGATTTAACCTTTTTAGATAACCATCTATTGTAAAAGTAAACCAAGAGCATAACAATTGCTGATATGACACCAACTATAGCACCTAAGGGATCAACGGGACTTGTTTTACCATAGAAAATGTTTTGGACAGTCTGGATCAGAACCTGAAAACCAACAATAAACATGATAAAAGATGTTATTAAACTAGATAAATCTTCGAACTTCCAATGTCCAAAGCGGTGATTAGCATCGGCTGGCTGACTGGCTAAGTGTAGACCAATAAGCAAGGAGACATTTCCAACAATATCTGACAAGTTGTTAAAACCATCTGCGATAAGGGAATTTGAATTGAGAAAGTAACCACTAATTAATTTGGCTAAGCTTAATAACAAGTAAGCAAAGATACTAACTATGGGCCCACGCTTGGCCAATTTCAAATTTTTAACGGGATCTTGATACATTATTGCTCCTCTGTAGTGAATTAAACCATTATATCATATAATCAGCCAAAGATTAAGAAAGGAGAAACAGTCTGACTTTCTACTATATTGGAAAATCTCAAGAGTAAAGTTTCTTAAGCTGTTATTTCTCAGAGAGATCCTCTGATGGACAAAAATAGTGAGGAAGCTAGTGAAGCTATTAAAGATGGTGAGAGTGGCTTTATTTCAGCTATAGAAGAGGATCTGAAAGCTTAGGGAAATGGAATCTTTAAAAGGAAATGGCTTTCCCAGACCAGCTAAGAAAAGGATCAAAAAAGCTTTTTTCTCTAAGCTGAGATCAGTCCTTGGTTTGATAATTTTTATTTATGGAAATAAATGATCCTAAAATATTTTTTAAAACTAAAGAAAAGCCATTGACAAATGTAAGCGATTACGGTAATATTAGATTAACTTAAACGTTTAAGTGATATTGTTAAATAAAGTTAGTTTTGTGCACTTTATTTTGGACTCTACCCAATTTTAAGCAATTTTACCCAGTCTTAGTAAGGGACTAATTTTTAGGAGGGAATTTTATTATGTCATGGAATTGGAAAAAAACATCTATTCTAGGAATGGTCTCATTGACCTCGCTGTGTGTCTTAACAGCTTGTGGTAGCGGTGATACTACTAAGAAAACAAAAGAATCTGATGACAAAACAATTGTTGTTTCAGTAGATGAAAATTACGCTGATTATATTAATGCTATTAAGGGCGACTTTGAAAAATCAGCCAAGGTTACTGTTAAAGTTAAAAAAGAAGGTATGATGGATACCCTTGATAAACTGTCAACAGATGGGCCAACAGGGGCCTCACCAGATGTTTTTCTAGCTCCTTATGATCGTGTCGGTGGACTTGGAACAGAAGGTCAAATTTCTGAAGTTAAGCTAGGAAATAGCAAAGACTATGATGATACAGTCAAAAAATTAGTCACTATTAACGGTAAGGTCTATGGAGCACCAAATGTTGTTGAAACTCTAGTTGCTTACTATAATAAAGATTTAGTTGCCAAAGCTCCGAAAACCTTTGCAGAACTTGAAGAATTACAAAAAGATCCTAAATTTTCTTTTGCTTCTGAGCCAGGGAAAACAGTTGGTTTTTTAGCTAAATGGACTGATTTTTACTATGGTTATGGTTTGATTGCTGGATACGGTAGTTATATTTTCGGTGATAAAGGTACTAAGCCAAGTGATATAGGTATTGGCAATGAAGGTACTATTAATGGTTTGAACTATGCTAAGAAATGGTATGAAGTATGGCCTCAAGGAATGCGTGATGCTAAAAAAGCTGGAGATTTCATTACTGAACAATTCATTTCTAAAAAAGCAGGTGTGATCATTGATGGTCCTTGGGCAGCCAGCTCATTTAAAGATGCAGGTGTGAATTTTGGTGTCCTTGAAATTCCAACTCTTGCTAACGGTGAAAAATATAAAACTTTTGCTGGCGGAAAAGCCTGGGTTGTTTCTAACTATTCTAAAGCTAAAACAGCTGCCCAGAAATTCCTTGATTATGTAACAAATGCTGAAAATCAAAAACGTTTCTATGATAAGACTCAAGAAATTCCAGCTAATCTTACAGCTAGAAACTCTGCTTTAAAACAAGGCAATGAATTGACCAAGGCAGTTGTTAACCAATTTGCTAGCGCACAACCAATGCCTAACATTCCACAAATGTCTGAGGTTTGGGAACCTGGAGCAAACATGTTCTTCAATGTTGCTTCTGGCAAAAAAGAAGCTTCTAAAGCCGCTAAAGAAGCCGCTAAAACAATTAAAGTAGCTATTGAGCAAAAATACACTGAATAATAAAGAAAGGGAGGTTGGGATAAAAGTTCCCTAAGCCTCTATTTCTTTGTTTTCAAAAGATTTGGAAAAGGATAGGAGATCTGCATATTTATACCATTCCTTTTTCTAGAAAAATGTCAAATAAAACTCATTCATGAGTGGAGGTAAAGATGAATATTGCCGGAATGTTACATATCCCTGATTCGAGATACTGCTTTCCAATATCTCAAAAGGAACTTGTCATTCGATTACGTGTTGCAAAAGAGGATACTCAGATTAAAGTTAGCTTACTTTATGGTCCTAAGTATGGTTACCATGATTATCAAGAAGAGCTTGAGATGTCAGTAACTTTTAGAG
The DNA here is from genome assembly GCF_011421425.1 of Streptococcus catagoni. Lineage (GTDB taxonomy): Bacteria > Bacillota > Bacilli > Lactobacillales > Streptococcaceae > Streptococcus > Streptococcus catagoni. The sequence goes on along the minus strand of NZ_WPCW01000001.1, from coordinate 385,962 downwards.
ATCATACGCATGCTTATTATGAGACAACGTTAAGACTTGATGACGTGAGATTAGCCTATATATTTAAAATCGAGGAAAGTGGTAAAACTTACTATTTTAGTGAGGATGGTCTTACTGATACTTACGATTTTTCAAATGGCTTTTATAATTTCTTTCAGATGCCTTACATTAATGAGGTTGACATTCATCATCTGATTCCTTGGACTAAAGATGCTGTTTTTTACCAAATTTTCATTGATCGCTTTAATCGTGGGGATTGGGAAAAAGATAGTTCCTACATTAATATGAACTGGCTAGATAAACCCTTACCTCAAAGCTTTGCCGGTGGTGATTTAAAGGGGATTACTGATAAATTAGGCTACCTCAAGGAATTAGGGATCACTGTTATTTACTTAACTCCTATGTTCCAATCAATCAGTAACCACAAATATGATATTAGTGATTATTATGCTATTGATCCTCAATTTGGAAGTAAGTATGATCTTCAAAATTTGATTGAGTCTGCCCATCAAATGGGAATAAAAATCATCTTAGATGCAGTTTTTAACCATGCAAGTAGTGATATAGTTGAATTTCAGGATGTCCTCCTTCATGGTAAAAACTCAAGATTTTTTGATTGGTTTATGCCTCACGATGATCATCCATCATTGGACTTGGTCAATTATGAAACTTTTGCAGGATGTCACTATATGCCAAAGTGGAATACTTCTAATAAAGATGTACAGGATTATCTGATTGAAGTTGGACTCTATTGGATTAAGGAATTTGCAATAGACGGTTGGCGTTTAGATGTTTCTGATGAGGTCTCTCATGATTTTTGGCGACGTTTCCGTAAAGCCATCAAGGCTGAAAAAGAAGATGCTATTTTAATTGGTGAAAATTGGCATGATGCCTATCCTTATTTGGCTGGGGACCAATATGATGGCATTATGAATTATGCTTTTACCAAATCTTGTCTAGACTATTTTGCTTTTGAGACGATTGATTCAAAAGGAATGGCTGAAAAATTAAGCAATATTCTGATGAGAAATACCTGGCAGGTTAATCGTATGAATTTAAACCTACTTGATTCTCATGATACGCACCGCTTTTTCACACAGGTGAAAGGATCTAAGGACAAATTGTTGGCTGCTTTAGCTTTGCTTTTTACATTTATGGGAATTCCTTGTATTTATTATGGAACCGAATTAGCCATGGAAGGGGGATATGATCCTGATTGTCGCCGTGGTTTTAATTGGGATAATAAAGAGTGGGACCAAGATTTTTTCAAGAAAGTTAAGAGCATTATAGCTCTTCGTCAATTAGACCTTATTCAAGAAGGTAGGATTACTATAGATAGTCAGGGAGATTGTCTATTGATTAAACGCCTTTTAGGAGATAAGGTCATTACGCTCATTATCAATAACAGTCTAAATCCTTATTCTATTGAGGAAAAAGGACGGATTATAACTGCAAATAAAGTAGATGAAGCAAATAAGCAGTTGCTTTGTGGAGGTTATATTGTTATTGAACATTAGGATACTCTGTTTAGAAAGGAAGAATTTATGAAAAATATTAATTTAAGGTCTCCCAAGTGGTTAACAACTGGCATGATGTTACTTGGTTTCCTATCTGTTTCCTTGCCAGTTTCTGCCTCTGATAATCAATCAGTTACTAATAAAGCAGATTTTTCGACAGATTCCATTTATCAGATCGTTACAGATCGATTTAATGATGGGGACAGTTCAAATAATGGACAGGGAAATATTTTTGATAAGAATGATCCTAAGAAATATCACGGGGGAGATTGGAAAGGTATTATTAATAAAATTAATGATGGCTATCTGACTGATATGGGGATTTCTGCCATTTGGATTTCTTCGCCCGTTGAAAATATTGATAGTGTTGATCCTTCAAATCAAGGTGCTGCTTACCATGGCTATTGGGGCAAGGATTTCTATAGAACAAATAGCCATTTTGGGAACATGAACGACTTTAAACAATTGATTGAAATAGCGCATGCCAAAAATATTAAAGTTGTTATTGATTTTGCTCCTAATCATACGTCAACAGCAGAATGCAAAGACTTAACTTTTCCAGAAGATGGGGCTCTATACAAGGATGGTACCTTAGTTGGTAAGTTTACTGATGATAAGCAAAAGCTTTTTAATCATGAATCATGGACTGATTTTACAACTTATGAAAATTCAATTTACCATTCTATGTATGGTTTAGCCGATCTTAATAATGTTAATCCCACTGTTGACAACTATCTAAAGGGAGCGGTTGATAAATGGCTAGATATGGGTATAGATGGTATTCGTGTCGATGCTGTTAAACATATGTCTCAGGGATGGCAGAAAAACTGGCTCAGTCATATCTATGAAAAACATAATGTCTTTACCTTTGGAGAATGGTTTACTGAAGGAGGATTCAATGATCCTCAAATGACTACTTTTGCTAATACCAGTGGAATGGGGCTTTTAGACTTTAGGTTTGCTCACTCAGTCAGACGATTATACACAGACATGTCAGCGTCCATGCATGATTTTTACAATCTGATTAAGGCTACGGAAACAGAATTTAAGGAAGTTTCAGATCAGGTCACTTTCATTGACAACCATGATATGGAACGTTTTGCTACCAAAGTTGCTGGCAATCAAACAGCTGTTAACCAAGCCTATGCCTTATTATTGACTTCACGTGGTGTTCCTAATCTTTATTATGGATCAGAGCAATACGCCCAAGGAGCTAATGATCCAGAAAATCGAGGAGATATGCCATCTTTTAATAAAGATTCCGTGGCATATAAGGTTATTAGCAAATTGGCTCCATTGAGAAAGCAAAATCAAGCTCTAGCTTATGGAGGGACAGAACAACGTTGGATTAATGATCAGGTCTTAGTATTTGAACGTAAATTTGGAAATAGCGTTGCATTGGTAGCTGTCAATAAAGACCAGACAAATAGTTATCAAATAAAGGATGCCAAAACTTCTCTACCAGTTAATAAATATGAAGATAAATTGGGAGGACTCCTTGGAGGTAAACAATTATCTGTAACAAGTGGTGGAAAAATTGATACTTTTGATTTGGGCCCAGGCCAAGTGGCAGTTTGGACTTATGAAGGCAAAGACAACAGCCCACAGCTTGGTGATGTTGATGCTTCAATAGGTCTTGTTGGTAATGAGATCACTATCTCAGGACAGGGATTTGGAACAAGTCAAGGACAAATATCTTTTGGAGGAGTAGCGGCAGATATTGTCTCTTGGTCAGATACACTTATTAAATTAAAGGTTCCAAATGTAAAAGCAGGTTATTACGATATATCAGTAGCCAATGCTAAGCAAGAAAAAAGTAATGTCTACAAAGGGTTTGAAGTATTGACAGATAAACAAATACCAGTACGCTTAATGGTCAATAATTTCGAGACACAACCAGGTGAGCAGTTATATATTGTGGGCGATGCCTTTGAATTAGGAGCTAATGATAATAGCAGAGCTATTGGTCCAATGTTTAATAACACAGCATCAATTGCCAAGTATCCAAACTGGTTCTTTGATGTTAATTTACCAATCAACCAAAGTATAAACTGCAAGCTTGTTAAAAAAGATAGTAATGGAAATGCTTTATGGACTAGTAATGACACCTATACTATCAAAACAAAGGATCAGGCAGAGACCATTATAGTAAAAAATTAAACTAGTCACCGTAAGTAGAATTCTGTACAATTAAGGAGGGTAAACTCAAATAGTTTATGGAAAGAGGAATAGAAAATGTTAGGTAAAAAAAGAAAGCAGAATCCATATCAGGCAATGTGGCTATCTCTAATTCCAGGACTAGGTCAATTATATAATAGGCAAAAAGTGAAAGGGATAGCTTTATTAGCATTGTTCTTGTTGGAAGTGTTAGAAATTCTTTTATGGGGATTTCCTGCCTTGCATGGCTTGTATAGCCTGGGCAGCACCCCAATGGAAGATCATTCCTTATTTTTACTGATAAAGGGCGCAATGCAACTAATCTTATTGGCTTTATTTGTTATTTTTCATTTAGTTGCCATGAGAGATGCAAAAATTGTTGCTCGTCAAATTAATGCAGGACAAAAGATTCCTATAAGTGCTAAGGAAACGCTTGAACTTGTCTATAAAAAAGGCTTTCCCTATATGCTTATCATACCGGCTTATTTGGCCATGGCTTTTGCAATTATTTTTCCAGTCTTAGTGACTTTATTAATTGCTTTTACCAATTATGATTTTAGGCATATTCCGCCTTATCGTTTGCTAGATTGGGTTGGTTTTAAAAACTTCCTGAATATTCTAGAGTTAAGCACTTTTAAAGCTGCTTTTACCTCTGTCTTATCATGGACCATCATTTGGACCTTAGCAGCAACCAGTCTTCAGATTGTCATAGGGATTGCTACAGCAGTTATTAGCAATCAATCTTTTATTAAAGGTAAACGTCTTTTTGGAGTGATTTTCTTACTGCCATGGGCTGTTCCAGCCTTCATTTCTATCATGAGTTTTGGTAATTTTTTCAATGATTCTATCGGAGCAATGAACGTTCAGGTTCTTCCTTTTATAGAAAAATTCCTTCCTTTTGTAGATTTTGGTATTATTCCTTGGAAAACTGATCCATTTTGGACAAAAGTGGCTGTTATTATGATCCAGGGATGGTTGGGCTTTCCCTATATCTACATTCTCGTCTCAGGTATTTTGCAGTCCATTCCATCTGACTTATATGAAGCTGCTACAGTGGATGGAGCAACGGTCTTGCAGAAGTTTCGCCATATCACCATGCCAATGATCTTTGCAGTTGCAGCTCCAACATTAATTTCTCAGTACACCTTTAATTTTAATAATTTCTCTATTATTTATCTCTTTAATAATGGAGGACCAGGTACTGTAGGTGGTGGGGCAGGTACAACAGATATTTTGATTTCGTGGATTTATAAGTTAACCACTCAAACCTCACCACAGTTTTCAATGGCATCAGCAGTCACCTTAATTATTTCAGTGATTGTGATTTCAGTGTCATTAATCACCTTTAAAAAATTTAAAGCATTTGATATGGAGGATAGATAATGAGAAAAAGGTATCTTTCAACTTCAATGAAACACAAACGCTTCTTGACACAATTAGCAACCTATATCTACCTTATCTTATTAGCTATTGTGATTCTATTTCCAATACTAGTGACGGTCAGCTCAGCCTTTAGACCTGGAAATACAACAGCCTTTAGTTTTAATATTGATGGTCCTTGGACCTTGACGACTTTTAATACCTTATTTAAAGAAACCCTTTATTTACGTTGGTATTGGAATACTTTGATCGTTGCTTTTTTTACCATGCTTATACAGGTTACGGTCGTTACCTTGACAGGCTATGCCTATAGTCGATATAATTTCTTTGGTCGAAAGAAAAGCCTAATGTTTTTCTTGGTAGTGCAAATGGTACCGACCATGGCGGCCTTGACAGCTTATTTTGTAATGGCTTGGCTCTTTAATGCCTTGAATCACTATTGGTTTTTAATCCTCATTTATGTTGGTGGCGGTATTCCGATGAATGCCTGGTTGATGAAAGGTTATTTTGATACAGTTCCTTATGATTTAGATGAATCAGCTAAATTGGATGGTTCAGGACACTTTAGAACCTTTTATCAAATTGTTCTTCCCCTAGTTCGGCCAATGATAGCTGTGCAAGCCCTATGGGCATTTATGGGTCCATTTGGAGACTTTATGCTTGCTAAGTTCTTGTTACGGACACAGGAGAATTATACCGTAGCTGTCGGACTACAGTCATTTATTACCAACGACGCCAGAAATCCTAAGGTAACCTTGTTTGCTGCGGGTGCAATACTTATAGCAGTTCCTATTTCAGTTCTATTTTTCTTTTTACAAAAGAACTTTGTTTCTGGATTAACAAGTGGTGGAACCAAAGGATAATGATGATAAGGAGTATTTGAATGCTAGAGAAAAAACAATTTCCTTTTTCTTATTTTACATATTGCTTATCTCCTAAAGCTATTTTTGCCAATCGCGGTCAATTTACTTGGTGGCAAAACCTATTGATAATTGTCTTTTTGAACTCCTTAATTATGTTTCCAGTAAGCTTGCACTATATGTCTATGAAAACCTATCCTATGGAACTTATTGTGCGAAATAGTTTGGATCCCATAAGGGCTAACACCTTTTCAGCATTGACTCAGGGTCAAATAAGAAATGACTCTTATCAAGGAAAGTCAATTGTGATCAAAGATAAGGATGTGGCTCTAGCTGTATTGCCAAAAAAGGCAGATCTAAAAGCTTTAAAAGTAAGTAAAATGAGACAGATCATTTTAAATGAAAAAGAATGGATTTTTGTAAGTCCAGAAGGTAAAGAAATGACTGCTTCGGTAAGAGGAGTGAAGAAGTCTTTGGCAGATTTGAAAGATTTGGAATCTGTTAAATCCTTTGTGAATCAACAATGGTATATAAGCAATAAAGCCAGTGTTCTAGCTCTTCTCTTGTTTGTTTTTGCCTTTCTAGTCTATGTCGGAACAGTAATTGTTATTGGTTTGGGAGCTTTCTTTTTATCTTTAACAAAAAGATCCAAGTTGTTTTCAATTACAGGTTTTTCAGAAGGTTTTGGCATAATGGTTAATTGCTTTCTTATACCTACACTTATTGCCATTTTGATCAGTCTCTTTGTTCAAAATCCTATTTTAGTAATGAATTGTCAGGTCTTTGGTACCCTATTAATACTTACTTTGGTATTTTACAAAACGCATTTTAGAGATGAAATAGTAGACTAATACTAAGAAAGCTGCTAGTGATTAAGATAAAAACAACTGCCCCAATAAGGAAGGCAGTTGTTTTTTAATAGGTTTATTTAAGAGTTTGATTACCATTCTAAATCAGTAAATTATGGTCCTTATCTGGTTGACGTTCCTTAGCCCACTCAATGGCGTTTAGAATTGCTTGTTCTTTTTTAGGATGGAAACTTGGTAAATAGAGTTTATGTGGGGCATCCCTGAAGAACTGATCCAGGCTTTTGTCAATTAACAAGAGATTCTCTTCTTTAAAGTTTTCCAGGACTTTGATATCATCAACAATCCTTAAATTTGAGAAAAGAGAGGCCATATGCTGGTATCGTTCCTCATTGTTAATAGGTAGAGACAGCAAAGTATAGCTTTGCCCTTTAAAAAATGCATCTGCTTTTTCTTTGAGCTTAGCATAGTCTGTATTAATCTGGAAAAAGAGAGGATCGTTAATAAAGCTGTTTAAGGCAATCAATGGTTTAAAACTCAGTTTTCCAATCTTACGAAAAACATCTTTTTCGATATCCAATGTTAAAATCATATCAGACCAGTCAAACTTTTCGATGCTATCTTGATTAAGGCAGACCAGCTGGTAGTCCTTAGCATGTAAGAGGCCTGTTAGATAACTAATACTATGCATTTGTTCTGCTCTAGATAGGATGGAATGAGCGTACTTGTAATAAAGTACAACACTGTTGGATTGGCGAGTCACTAGGGATCTAGCAGCTTGATTGGGTGTATAGTTGAGCAAATTACTGATGTGAAGGACTTTATTACGTGTCTCCTCACTGATTTTTTGGTCATTTCGATTATTTAAGACATAAGAAACAGTCGCAACGGAAACACCGGCTTCTCGTGCAATATCCTTGATAGTAACTTTAGATTTCATAGTTTTGTTATATACAAATTAAATATAAAAGTCAAGGCGTTTTCTAAACTTTTTAAGGCATGATAGCATAAATAGGCAGGGCCCTTTTAAATGGAAATAAATTGCTTATAGTAGCTTCTTATTTTTAACTAATAAAGCTATAGTTAGCACAGATTTTTACATAGGATATGTTGACAATGAAAGTAGAATTCAAGCTGGGGCTTTATTTTTATTTTTCCCCATAACATGATATAATTTTGAAGTTGAAAGAATAATTGGGACAAACCCATAAGGAGAAAGAATGAATCCTTTACTAAATGGAATGAATGATAAACAAGCAGAAGCAGTTCAAACTACAGAAGGACCGCTTTTAATTATGGCGGGAGCAGGTTCTGGAAAAACCCGGGTTTTGACTCATCGCATAGCCTACTTAATTGATGAGAAATTCGTCAACCCTTGGAATATCCTGGCTATCACTTTTACCAATAAAGCTGCGCGTGAAATGAGAGAACGTGCTCTGACTTTAAATCCGGCTACGCAGGATACCCTGATTGCTACTTTTCACTCCATGTGCGTTAGAATTTTGCGTCGTGAGGCAGACCATATTGGCTACAGTAAGAATTTTACCATTGTAGACCCTGGTGAACAGCGAACCTTAATGAAACGCATTTTGAAAGAATTAAATCTAGACCCTAAAAAATGGAGTGAGCGCTCCATTCTAGCTACTATTTCAAATGCAAAGAATGACCTCCTAGATGAAAAGGCCTACGAAGCCCAGGCTTCTGATATCTATGCCCAAATTGTGGCTCGTTGCTATAAGGCCTATCAAGCTGAGTTAAGAAGAAGTGAAGCTCTTGATTTTGATGATTTAATTATGATGACCCTTCGCTTGTTTGATAAAAATGAGGAAGTTCTAAAACACTATCAACAAAGGTACCAATACATTCACGTTGATGAGTATCAAGATACCAACCACGCTCAGTATCAGTTGGTTAAGTTATTGGCTTCTAGGTTTCAAAATATTTGTGTAGTTGGTGATGCCGATCAATCAATCTATGGTTGGCGTGGAGCTGATATGCAAAATATTTTAGATTTTGAAAAAGATTACCCTCAAGCTAAAGTTGTGCTCTTGGAAGAAAACTATCGTTCCACTAAGACCATTTTACAAGCTGCTAATGATGTGATCAAAAACAATATCAATAGAAGAGAAAAGAAATTGTGGACACAAAATGCTGAAGGTGAGCAAATTGTCTACTACCGTGCCAATGATGAACGAGATGAGGCAGTTTTTGTTGCTTCCACTATCTCAAATATGACCCTTGAAGCGAGTAAAAGTTTTAAAGATTTTGCAGTTTTATATAGAACTAATGCCCAGTCTCGGACTATTGAAGAAGCATTTTTGAAGTCGAATATTCCCTATACCATGGTTGGTGGCACCAAGTTCTATAGTAGAAAAGAAATCAGAGATGTCATTGCCTACCTTAATATTGTGGCTAACCCTGCTGATAATATTTCCTATGAACGCATTGTTAACGAACCTAAGCGAGGAGTAGGACCAGGAACACTGGAAAAGTTAAGACTCTTTGCTTATGAGAATCAACTTTCCTTATTAGAAGCCTCCTCAAATCTTCTTATGTCACCTTTAAAGGGCAAGGCAGCTCAGGCCATTATGGATCTGGCAAACCTTCTCTTAGACCTTAGAAACAGGCTTGATGACCTTTCACTGACTGAACTAACCGAAGAGATTCTGGCCAAAACAACTTATCTAGAGACCTTACAGTTACAAAATACGCTAGAAAGCCAAGCTCGTGTTGAAAATATTGAAGAATTTCTAACAGTAACGAAAAATTTTGATGACAATCCAGACAACCATATTGCAGATGAATCAGGAATAGACCATCTTGGCCGCTTCTTAAATGATCTGGCCCTAATAGCAGATACAGATGATGCGGATGCCAATGTAGCAGAAGTTACCTTAATGACATTGCATGCTGCTAAAGGTCTAGAATTTCCTGTTGTCTTTCTTATTGGTATGGAAGAAGGAGTTTTCCCCCTATCACGAGCCTCTGAAGATCCATCAGAACTAGAGGAAGAACGTAGACTGGCTTATGTTGGTATTACCCGTGCAGAACAAGTATTGTTTTTAACAAATGCTAATACCAGAACACTCTTTGGTAAAAGTAACTACAATAAACCAACCCGCTTTTTAAGAGAAATAAGTGCAGAGCTTTTAACCTATCAAGGCTTAGCTAGACCTGTCAACTCTTCTTTTGGCGTGAGGTTTTCTAATGAGAGTAAAAGTCAGTTTGGTCAAGGGATGAGTCTGGCTCAAGCCATTCAAAGCCGTAAATCTAGTACTCAGCAGGTAAATAGAGAGTCATCTTCTCTAGCTTTTGGTTCTAATAATGGCAAAAGCGGTATTGATTGGGAAATTGGAGACATAGCTCACCATAAAAAATGGGGCGATGGAACAGTCTTGGAAGTCAGTGGCTCTGGCAAAAATATGGAGTTGAAGATAAAATTTCCTGAAGTTGGTTTGAAAAAATTGTTGGCAAGTGTTGCGCCAATAGAAAAAGTAAAATAAAGCAAAAGCTGAAAAGCCTGTCATATTGGGCTTCTCAGCTTTTTTTATAAAAAAATCAAAAAAATTTAAAAATTCAGAGCTTAATTCTTGCATTTTAAAAAGGAAGATGTATAATAACAATATAAATTAAATAACGAGTGGTCACTTATAAGAATACTATTTTTACTGGATTGTTTAATGATTTGAATGTGAATTTATTATTTTAAAAAGTTGATGACACTACTTATTTAGTTTAGATAGTCACTTTTTAAAAAAGAAGTGCTATAAATTAAAAAAATATAAAGATACAATGTATCTTAGGGAAAAGGAGAATATCGTTATGGGTATTATTTGGACTTTAATCGTAGGCGGAATCATTGGTCTTATTGCTGGAGCACTTACCAAAAAAGGTGGCTCTATGGGTTGGATAGCTAATATCGTAGCAGGTTTAGTTGGTGCTTATGTTGGTCAAGCATTGCTTGGAACATGGGGACCATCACTAGCAGGTATGGCACTTATCCCATCTATTATTGGTGCAGTCTTAGTTGTTATCATTACTTCTTTTGTACTAAGTAAATTAAACTAGATTTTAAATCACAGTAATGATTTCTTAGTTAAAATAGTTAAAATAGTTAATAGTTACAGGTCAAAGGGAGGAATGTATGGCAAAAGCACTAAAGATTATTTATAGTCTCTTAGGACTGATCCTATTGTCCATCTTCATAATGGTCATAGGAGTAATGCAAGGATATCTTAAAATGCCATCTAGTTATGATTGGATTGGCTGGGATATCGACAGGGTTCCAGATTTCTTAAATCCAGGTTTATATTATTATTTCTTCTGGGCAGCTGTTATTTTGGCCATCTTAACTCTAATCGCAATATTGGTAGTCATCTTCTATCCACGTACTTACACTGAGATTCAGCTTAGTAAAAAACAAGGTACTTTACTTCTGAAGAAATCTGCCATTGAAGGTTATGTTCGTTCAGCTATTCAGCGTGCAGGTTTGATGACAAAACCCAATGTCACAGCTAAACTCTATAAACGTAAGTTTAAGGTTTATGTTAACGGGAAGTTAAATGCTCGTTCTGGAATCACCGAACAACTAAATGGTATCCAAGAAGGCATTGAAACTGGCTTCAAGGAGTTCTTTGGCCTTGATCGGCCTGTGAACTTTCAGGTCTATGTCAAAGATATATCAGAATCAGAAATGATAAGCGGGAAAAAGGATCGTGTAGAGTAGGAGGTTAGTATGGAGTTTTATGAAAGATACAAATATCCAATTATTGGTGGTTTGATCGGCTTAATAATAGCAATTCTATTGATGTCCTTTGGATTTTTCAAGACATTACTAGCTATCATTTTCATCGTACTTGGAGTTTATGCTGGTCAATATGCTAAGAAAACTGGGATTATTGAACAGTTTAAGAACCGCAAATAATCACTTTATGACACACAAGAGAAGACTTTAATTTTGTAATATTAAAAAAGGAGAAGGATTATGACTGATACTTTTATTAAAAATACTCAACCAAGCACCACTCCATCAATTCGTGGGGAATTAACTTACGAAGACAAAGTTATTGAAAAAATCGTTGGCATTGCAATTGAACATATTGATGGTTTGTTAGCCGTTAATGGTGGCTTTTTCTCAAATATCAAAGATAAGCTCGTCAATACCAATAATGTTCGTGACGGTGTCCATGTAGAAGTTGGTAAAAAACAGGTAGCCGTTGACTTGGACATTATAGCGGAATATCAAAAACATGTTCCAACTATTTTTGATGACATCAAAGAGATCGTTGAAAAAGAAGTTAAAAAAATGACCGACCTAGATGTTATTGAAGTCAATGTCAATGTTGTTGATATTAAAACAAGAGAACAATATGAAGCAGATAAGGTAAGCTTACAAGATAAGGTGTCTGAGGCTGCTCAAGCAACCAGTCAATTTACAAACAAACAAGTTAACAACGTTAAATCTGGTGTAGATAATATGCAATCAGAACCACGTGTACAGTAATTTAGGAATGTGAAAGTAGGTGTTTCTAATATGTCAGATGAAAAAATGAAATCAAAAATTGATCAAGCTAGTGGTAAAATCAAAGAATCTTTAGGTAAGGTTTCAGGAGATAAATCACTAGAAACAGAAGGTAAGGTTGAAAAAACTTCTGGTAAGATAGATGAATATGTAGCTGATGCCAAAGATTCTCTAAAAGGACTTTCTGAAGGTCTAAAAGAAAAGAAATAAAGGAGAACCTATGACAATTAATGATATTAAAAGTACATTGACCTATGATGATAAAGTTATTGAAAAGATCGTCGGACATGCTCTTGAGGATGTAGATGGACTCTTAGCTGTCAGCGGTGGTTTCTTCTCAAACTTGAAAAATAGCACTGTCAATTCTAAATCTGTGACAGATGGTGTTAACGTTGAAGTTGGTAGTAAAGAAGTTGCAGTAGACTTAGACGTTATTGTTGAATATGGTAAGGATGTCCCTAAGGTTGCTGAACAAATCAAGGCAATTGTGGCACAAAATGTTGACGTCATGACACATCTTAAAGTTGTAGAAGTTAATATTAATGTGGTAGATATTCGTACTAAAGCAGAACAAAAAGAAGCTGAAGTAACCATTCAAGATCGCGTTACTAGCGTAGCTAATTCAACTTCAGAATTTGTAAGTTCTACATCAGAGAAATTAAAAGAATCTGTATCTAGCGATGATACCAATCAAAAGACAGTTAACTAGTTTTTCTGAATACTCTTTTTGATAAGAAGAATGAGAGCTGGTTTTTGGACTGGCTCTCGATTTTATGGTAATGAACTTGAAAAGGCACTATTGAAATCATTGTGAATTTATGATTTAATAGGATTGCTTCATTTAGTCAGTAAAGGAGAAATATATGGCTTCAAGTGGAAAGAGTGAAATTACTAGTTCAAAATATCAAAAAATTGCTATTTCCGTTGCACAAAGAATTGCTAGTGGTGAATATGAAGTCGGTGAAAAACTAAAATCAAGAACTACAATTGCATCGACCTTCAATGTTTCGCCAGAAACTGCCAGAAAAGGGTTAAACATTTTAGCAGACCTTAACATTTTGACTTTAAAACATGGAAGTGGTGCTATCGTTTTATCACGAGAAAAAGCTATTGAGTTTATTAATCGGTATGAATCAACTCATTCAATCGCAGTGATTAAAGAAAACATACGAGATAACCTCCATCATCAACAAGAAAGTATGGAAAAACTATCCTATCTTGTTAATGATTTTCTCATGCAGAGTCAAAATATTAGTAAGCAATTTCCCTTAGCCCCTTATGAAATTATTGTAAGTAAGGATACGCCGCACTTTGGAAAGTCAATTGGTGTTTTAAATCTTTGGCATCAAACAGGAGCAACTGTTGTAGCTATTGAACACGAAGGAAATTTTTTGATCTCACCTGGTCCCTATGCAGTTATTGAGAAAGGTGATCATATTTATTTTGTTGGTGATGACACTGTTTATTCCCGAATGAAAAATTATTTTAATCTTTCTATGGGCTTGTAAAAAGACTGGACTTTTTCTGGTCTTTTTTCTTATAAGCCCTAATCAAAAAACTCGTAAAGTCCCATAAGTTAAGTTACAATAAAAGAAGAAATAGGAAGTCTATTTCTAAGAAAGATGATTAAATGGAGGAAAGATATGACAATATTTATTGGTAAAGCTGTAACACTAGTTGGTAAACAATTTCAAGTTGGAGAAATAGCTCCAGACTTTACTTTGCTATCAAGTGACCTTGAAAAGCGCTCCTTATCAGATTTTAAAGGTAAAAAAGTTATTAGTGTTGTACCTTCTATAGATACTGGCATCTGCTCAACTCAAACACGAACATTTAATCAAGCCTTGGCTGATTTAGAGGATACTTATATCCTAACTATTTCTGTTGATTTACCCTTTGCCCAAGCTCGCTGGTGCGGTGCAGAAGGATTAGATAAAGCGATCATGCTTTCAGACTATTATGATCATTCTTTTGGCAAGCAATATGGTCTTCTTATGGAAGAATGGCATCTGCTTGCGCGGGCGGTTTTAGTACTTGATGAAGATAATAAAATTGTTTACACCCAGTATTTAGAAAATGTCAATTCAGAACCAGATTATGTTTCTGCAATAACAGCCTTAAAGGCTATAAAATAGGTACACAAAGAGCCAGGTTTAAAATCCTGGCTCTTTAGATTTGTTGAGAAAAGCCTGCTTGCTTGTCATTCTTTTTTAGTGATCAGTTTCGATACTGACTGTTTTTAAGATATAATCAGTAATTTGTCGTGGTGATTCGATTCCATCATTTTCTATCCATAAAGAAATGATAGCCACGATACTAGAAAGATAAACCTCTAGTCCATAATGATAGGGGATACCATAATAGTTATTAAGAATTTTCTTATGATCAGTGATAGTTAGCAGAACCTTGTAAATAAAGTCTTTCATGGTTTGGTTAAAATTGATGTAAGTTGATTTTGACATGGCTGCAATAAAGGTAAAATTATCTTTAATGGCCCAAAGTGTTTTTTCTAGGATTTTTTCGGTATCCGTATAGATGGATTGGTCATCTAAAATGGTGAAAAGTTGATCGAGTATATCATTTTTAAACTGATCTAACATATCATACTTATCCTGATAGTGCAGGTAAAAGGTTCCTCTATTGATGCCAGCTTTCAAACAAAGTTCAGAAGTCGTAATGGCCTCAAAATCTTTTTGTTCCAGCAGTTCAATCAGGGCCTTTTGCATCTGTTTCTTAGTATTTCTTTGTCTTTTTTGCATAAAATACTCCTTAAATCAACAAATTGTTAATTTTTGTTCTTGTATCCCTAAGTGAGGTCATTATATAATAGTATCATAGTAAAATCAACAGTCTGTTCATATAAGGAGGTAAGTTTGGCTTATATTGAAATGAAATCCTCTTCCAAATATTATCATATTGGGGATAATAAGATAATTGCAAATCAGGATGTCAGCTTTGAAATTGAAAAAGGTGAATTGGTCATCATTTTAGGTGCTTCTGGTGCTGGAAAATCAACAGTGCTGAATATTTTGGGTGGAATGGATACCAATGATCAGGGCAGTGTCTTTATTGATGGCCAAGATATTTCTAGGTATAGCAAGAAAGAACTGACAGACTATCGGCGAAATGACATTGGCTTTGTCTTTCAGTTTTATAACCTTGTTCCCAACTTAACAGCCAAAGAAAATGTTGAGTTAGCTGTAGAGATAGTTGACGATGCCTTGGATCCAGAAAAAGTATTAATAGAAGTTGGACTGAAGAATCGATTGGATCATTTTCCCAGTCAGCTTTCTGGAGGGGAACAGCAGCGCGTTTCCATAGCAAGAGCCTTAGCAAAGAAGCCAAAGTTACTGCTCTGCGATGAGCCTACGGGAGCTTTAGACTATCAGACTGGTAAGCAGATTTTGAAGTTGTTGCAAAATCTAACCAGAGAAAAAGGAGCCACTGTCATTATTGTAACGCATAATACAGCCCTTACTCCAATAGCTGATAGAGTTATCCATATGCATGATGCAAAAGTCAATCAAATAGAGATCAATAAAAGTCCCAAAGCTATTGATCAGATAGAATACTAATGAGGTTGTCTTATGAAAAGCAAAACATTATGGAAAGATATTTTTAGGTCATTCCTAAAGTCAAAAGGAAGGTTCCTGTCCTTATTTCTCCTCATGGCCTTGGGATCTTTTGCTCTAATTGGTTTAAAGGTAACAGGGCCAAACCTTGAAAGGACAGCCGACCAGTTTATTTCTAAACGTCGGGTCATGGATCTGACTGTTATTGCTTCGACGGGTTTTTCTAAAGATGATAGAGCAGAGCTCAGAACCATTCCAAAAGCAAGAGTGGAATTAGGACATCTCTTGGATGCCAATCTTATCTCAGAAGAGAAATCCATCCGACTCTTTTCAAGACCTCAGAATCTATCACTCTATGATTTGAGCAAGGGGCACTACCCTCAAAATAAAAATGAAATTGTCTTATCCAGCTGGTTGTCAAGCAAGTATAAGCTGGGAGATCACATTAAGCTCGAAAGTAAAAAAGAGGGTCTACTGAATAGTGACACCTATAAAATTGTCGGTTTTGCCTCATCTTCAGAAATTTGGTCTAAGAGCAATTTAGGGAGTTCTACGACAGGTGATGGGAATTTGGCCCTATATGGCCTTCTAAGCCCAGATTCCTTTAAGATGACTGAGAATATAGCCAGACTTAGATTCGACAATTTAAGGGGCCTTAACAGCTTCTCAGAGGCCTATGAAAGTAAGCTCTTAAAAAATCAGAGTCACCTTGAAAATTTATTAGCTGATAATGGTTTCAGACGTTTAGATGAATTAAAAAAAGAAGGACAGGAAAAAATCAGCAGTAGCCGTAAGAAGATTATAAAGGCTAAGGAAGAAATTGCTGCTAATGAGAAATATCTGAGCTACTTACCGGCCCAGGAAAAAGAAGCAGCAGAGAAAAAACTAGAATCTACAAAAGAAGAGATCAAAAGTAAGGAAAGTCAATTAGATGAAGCTCAAAAAGAGATAGACCATCTAAGCGAGCCCACATATAAGATCTATAATCGCGCAACCGTACCTGGTGGAGAAGGCTATCAAATTTATAATACATCGACCTCTTCTATATCAATGGTTGGGAATATATTCCCCGTCGTCTTATATTTTGTTGCGGCTTTAGTAACCTTTACAACCATGACACGTTTTGTTGATGAGGAAAGAACTAACTCAGCCTTGTACTTAGCCCTAGGCTATTCTAAGCAGGCTATCTTAGCGAAATTTCTAAGCTATGGTCTCTTAGCCAGCCTTCTTGGAACTAGTCTTGGCATATGGGGAGGAACCTATCTCTTATCCTCTTTAATTGCCAAAATTATTCGGACCAATTTGATCATTGATTGGACACATTTTTATTTTTATTGGAATTATGCCTTTTTAGCTTACGGCATAGCCTTTGTGTCAGCTGTTTTACCAGTATATCTAATTGTTCGAAAAGAACTCTTCCAAGCACCAGCTCAGCTTTTATTGCCTAAGGCTCCTACAAATGGCTCAAAAATCCTATTGGAAAGGATAAATTTCCTATGGAAGAGGCTTACCTTTACACAAAAGGTAACCATCCGCAATATCATGCGTTATAAGCAACGCATGTTTATGACTATTTTTGGAGTAGCTGGTTCTGTGGCTCTTCTCTTTTCCGGTCTGGGCATTCAGTCCTCTCTTTCTAAAGTTGTCGATCATCAGTTTTCAAATTTGACTCCCTATGATATCTTTGTGATTACAAAAGAAAAGCCTAGGGAAAAAGAAATAAAAGAGTTGACAAGCTTTTTAAGATCTGATCAGGTAGCCTCTTTTGAAAAGGTAAAGTTTTCAAATACTAATCTGAAAATTAAAGGTCAAAAGAATCACTACCCTGTAAATATAGTGGCCACTGATAAAGAAGACTTAAAACCCTATCTCTATACGAAGAGTGTCAAGTCCAATACTTGGCTTAAGATACCTGAGAAGGGAGTTCTGATCTCAGAAAAACTAGCCCGACTTCACCGCGTTAAGGAAGGTCAGAATCTACTTTTAAGAGATGATCAAAATCATCAGATAACGGTCAAGGTTAAAGGTATTATTGACATGAATGTAGGTCATTATATTCTCATGTCAAACTCTTACTATCAGGAAAAGTTCCAGGGAATCACTAGTAAAACAGCCTACTATCTTCATCTAGCAAAGAATAATAAGGATGCCATCAAAGAAAGAGCCAAAGAATTACTGACCTATGATGGAGTAGAAGGGCTCTCTCAAAATGCTCTCATTGTTGATTCTGTCAATGCCATAGTAGCTTCTTTAAAAAATGTTATGGCTCTTCTTGTTTTCTTATCACTCTTATTAGCCTTGGTTATTCTCTATAATCTCACTACCATTAATATTGCTGAGAGGATAAGAGAATTATCAACTGTTAAAGTTCTTGGCTTTCATGACCATGAAGTGACCCTTTACATCTATAGGGAAACCATCATCTTATCTGTGATTGGAATTGTATTTGGCCTTATTGCTGGAAAGTATCTGCATTTATTGATTATGACATTGATTGGTGCTGATAATATGAATTTTGGCACACAAGTGGATGCCTATGTTTATCTTCTTCCAGTCATGTCAATTATTATTTTAATCCTAGCCCTTGGTCTAATGGTTGATCGTAGGTTAGCCAAGTTGGATATGTTAGAAGCCTTAAAATCTGTAGAATAAGCTTAAGTTAATTAAAAAAGTAAGATTGAAGAAAAAGTCTCTTTAGATTCGTTCTTCAATCTTATTTTATAGCTTGAAATTGGTTTATGAATGTGATAGTATTAAAATACTATAAACTGATAGAAAGATACTATTGTGGATACTCTAATTGAAGACTACCTTAAAGATGGTAGAAAAAAGCTGCCGCTAGGCCAGGGAGTTGAGTGCTTTAAAGGAAAGGCTGTTACTAAAAAAATGGCTGAAGGAGACTATGGTTTAATCAACCTCTCAGATATGGGAGCCTATGGCATAGATTACAGCAACTTACGGACCTTTCATATGGAACGTAGACAGCTTTTACGCTATCTCCTTGAAGATGGAGATGTCCTAATTGCTTCCAAGGGGACTGTTAAAAAAGTTGCTGTATTTCAAAAACAAAGGCAGGAAATTGTGGCTTCTTCAAATATAACTATCTTGCGACCAAGAGATTATTTCCGTGGCTACTATATAAAATTCTTTTTAGAGTCAAGAGTTGGTCAGGTCTTTTTAGAACAAGCAGACCATGGAAAGGATGTCATCAACCTTTCAACCAAAGAATTATTGGAAATTCCTATCCCGCTTATTCCAATGGTTAAGCAAGACTATCTGATTAACCAATATCTGCGTGGTCTAAATGATTACCATCGCAAGTTAAATAGGGCGGAGCAGGAGTGGGAACATATTCGCAAAGATATCGAAAAGACGATAAACTAGGTTAGAAATTATGAATTTATTTGAGAGAACCTTGAAAATGGTCCTAGCAACTGGCCTATCTATCCTTTTAGCCCAATGGTTAAATTTGAGCTATGCTAATTCTGCTGGGATCATTGCCTTATTAAGTGTGCTAGACACACGCCAATCCAGTCTTTCCATTGCAAAAAAGAGACTCATTTCCTTTTTGATTTCTTTTGCTATAGCTGTTTGCATATTTTATTTTTGTGGTTATGGTTTAAAGGCTTTTATCTTATATCTCCTTCTTGCCATTCCAAGCTTATATTATCTGAAGATTGAATCTGGTCTAGTACCAATCACAGTATTAGTCAGTCATCTGATGCAATCACGAAGTCTATCCATAGCAAGTTTAGAAAACGAATTTTTGCTTTTTATCATTGGGACAGGTCTAGCCTTACTCTTTAATATCTATATGGGGACCAATAGTAAAAAGATTCAACTACAGCATCAGATCATTGAAAATGATATGAAGGCTATTTTATTTCAACTTGAAAATGCCATCTTAAATAAGAGCCATGCACCCTTAGAAAAGATGGTAGAAGACCTTGATAAGCAGTTGTTGCTTGCTTTAGATTTGGTCTATAGAGATAGTAATAATCAGCTCTTTCAACAAACCAGTGATCAGGTTCACTATTTTGAAATGAGGCGTAACCAGAATAGGCTGCTAAAGGATATGGTTAAAACCAGTAGACATATTAATGGTAATTGTCGAGAAGGAATCCTACTTTCTCACCTGATTCATGAAACAGCCAAGCAGCTAAGTGAGACGAATTCAGCCCTCACCCTGATTTCTGATATTAATGATCTTTTAGAAACTTACCGTCACGGGAATTTACCTCAGACTCGTGAAGAATTTGAAAATAGGGCACTCTTGTTCAAAATTTTACAGGATCTGGATTATTTTATTAAGGAAAAAACAACTTTTTATCAGAACTATAAGAGCCAGAAGTAGTTGGCTGCTATTAAAGATTAGGAAAGCCTATCCTAGTCTTTTTTTGGTATAATAAAATCACTAAGCCCAAAGGAAGAAAATCATGAAAGAAATTAAATGCCCTCATTGTCATACAGTCTTTACTATTGATGAAAGTGACTATAACTACCTCCTAAGACAAGTTAGAGGACAGGAGTTTGAAAAAGAAGTGGAAGAACGTCTTCACAATGAGAAAGCCCTTCTTGAAGAAAAAGCAAAAAATGATTTACAAAGTAAGTTAAGTCAAAAAGCCCAAATGATTGCTGAACTAGAAGCAAAGCTTGAAAGTCTTTCTTCTAAAAATGCTTTAGAACTGGCTGAAAGTTTATCAGAAAAAGATAAGGAGCTTTTTGCTTTGCAACATCAACTTGAAAAAGTATCCTTGGAAAACCAGGCTAATTTACAAAGTGCAACCAGTAATCTTGAGAAGGAAAGAGACAAACTTCAAAACCAAATCTTACTCCAAGAAAAAGAGAGCGCCTTATCCTTAGCTTCTTTGAAAAATGAATTTGAGGTGCAACTAAAAGCAGCAAATGAACAGGTGGAATTTTATAAAAATTTCAAGGCGCAACAATCTACCAAGGCTATTGGAGAAAGCTTGGAACGCTACGCTGAAACAGAGTTTAACAAGGTACGGAGCTACGCTTTTCCTAATGCCCATTTTACAAAAGATAATGAACTGTCAAGCCGTGGCTCTAAAGGGGATTACATCTATCGAGAGACCGATGATCAGGGTGTTGAAATCCTATCAATCATGTTTGAAATGAAAAACGAAGCTGACACTACAAAAACCAAACATAAGAATAGTGACTTTTTTAAGGAATTAGATAAAGACCGTAGAGAAAAGAAATGTGAATATGCTGTACTGGTAACCATGCTAGAAGCTGAAAATGATTACTATAATACTGGTATTGTTGATGTCAGTCATGAGTACGAAAAAATGTATGTTGTCCGTCCGCATCTTTTCATCCAATTGATTGGTATTTTAAGAAATGCTGCTATGAATGCTTTGAAATATAAGCAGGAACTAGCTTTGGTTAGAGAGCAAAATATTGACATCACCCATTTTGAAGAAGACTTAGATAAATTCAAATCTGCCTTTTCACGGAATTATGACCTTGCCAGCCGTAAGTTTAAGACAGCCATAGATGAAATTGATAAAACAATTAGTCATTTGCAAAAGACAAAGGATGCATTACTTTCTTCAGAAAATAATCTGCGTCTTGCAAATAATAAGGCAGATGAAGTGACCATCAAAAGATTAACTAAAAACAACCCTACCATGAGAGAGAAATTTGAGAATTTAAAAAATTAAAAAGCTCCATTATAAGACTCTTCTTATAGGGTAATCTGGGAAGTTTCAGGGACTTTGGATCTAGCTTTTAGAAGATCAGTATTTCCTTATCATTGAAAGTCAGCTGACTGGTCAAAGCTAGGTCAACTGACCGCTGATAAAAAAAGCAATATGTCCCTAAAATAAGAGCTGTTTTTCTTGTCAAAGTTCTTTAAAAACAGTTATAATGGATAAAGTTATTAGAAAAGATAAGATGAGTGTAGATGATGAGAAGTGGAATTATTAATGTCAAGAAAGAAGCAGGCATGACATCACATGATGTCGTTTTTAAGCTGCGTAAGATACTACATGAAAAGAAAATTGGCCACGGAGGGACGCTTGACCCAGACGTGGTGGGAGTCTTACCCATAGCAGTTGGTAAGGCAACCCGGGTATTAGAGTACATGACAGAAGCCGGAAAAGTGTATGAGGGACAAGTGACCTTTGGCTACTCCACCACCACAGAAGATGCAAGTGGTGACATTCTTGAAGAAACTCCGGTAGCTAGAACCCTCAGTGAAGATGATATTGATAAGATGATGGATTCCTTCAGAGGTCGGATTAGACAGATACCTCCCATGTATTCTGCTGTGAAAGTAAAGGGACGTAAACTCTATGAATATGCTAGAGAAGGACAAATCATTGAACGGCCAGAAAGACAGGTTGATATCTACCAATTTGTGCGGACCAGTCCTCTAACCTTTGAAGACCAGGTCTGTCGTTTTGATTTTAAAGTTTCTTGTAGTAAGGGAACATATGTTAGAACCCTAGCTGTTGATTTAGGACGACATCTGGGCTATGCCAGTCACATGTCAACTCTAGTCAGGACGGCTTCTGCCGGTCTGACCTTAGATCAGGCCTTCAGCTTAGAAGACATTGAAAAAATGGTAGCAGCTGAGGATTATTCTTTCTTCCTGCCAATCGAATATGGGGTCATTGATTTACCTCGCTTGATCATTAATGAAACTGAAAAAACTGACCTAGGTTTTGGTCGGAAAATTTCACTGCCTAGTTCTGAACCCATCTTAGCAGCTTTTTATCAGGAAAAGCTCGTGGCGATTTTAGAAAAAAAAGAAGAAGGCTATAAACCCAAGAAGGTCCTTATCTAATTAAGTAGATAAGTAGAATGGAAAAACATGGAAATACAGAGAATAGAAAGCTACAAAGATATCAAGGAAGCAGAAGAAACGGTCTTGGTATTAGGCTACTTTGATGGGTTACATCGAGGGCATAAGGCTTTGTTTGATAAGGCCAAGTCACTTGCTAGCAAGGAATCATTGAAAATTGTAAGTTTAACTTTTAATGAATCACCCAAATTGGCTTTTGTTCGCTACAGTCCAGATTTACTGTTACATATTGCCTATCCCAAAAAACGTTATGAAAAGTTTGCGGAATATGGTGTTGATAGTTTGTATTTGATTGATTTTACTACGGCATTTTCAAAAGTTTCTTCCGACGACTTCATAAAAAACTATATTGGCCAACTAAGGGCTAAGTATATTGTGGTTGGCTTTGATTACAAGTTTGGTCACAACAGAACAAACTCTGATTATCTCCAAAGGAATTTTGATGGCAAGGTATATACTATTGAAGAAAAAAAATTCCGAGATCGTAAAATTTCTTCTACTTGGATTAGAGAACTGATCCAAAAAGGAGATGTCAAAACAGCTAATCAGCTCCTAGGTTATTCCTTCTCTACCAGAGGTATGGTAGTGCACGGGGATGCGCGTGGTAGAACCTTAGGATTTCCTACGGCAAATCTAGCTCCTATCGATCGGACTTTTCTACCAGCAGACGGAGTTTATGTAGCTGATGTCATTGTAAATGGTAAGACTTATCGTTCGATGACCAGTATTGGAAAGAATGTAACCTTTGGTGGCACAGACTTGCGTTTAGAGGCTAATATTTTTGATTTTGACGGACTTATCTATGGGGAATCAATAGAAATTATTTGGTTAGATAAGATTCGTGACATGACAAAATTTGAAGGAATTGAAGATTTGATAGAGCAATTGAATCGGGATAAAGAAATTGCACTAAATTGGAAAAAAGATAGCCATTTTCATTAAATTTTTGTATAATAAGGTAAGAAAAAAGTCAGAGGAAAAGTATGGTTACCTTATTTTTATCACCAAGCTGTACCAGTTGCCGAAAAGCAAGGTCATGGCTTATTAAACACGAAGTGAATTTTGAAGAACATAATATCATTACAAGTCCACTAAGTCGTAATGAACTCTTGTCTATCTTGTCCTTTACTGAAAATGGAACAGAGGACATTATTTCAACGCGTTCTAAAGTCTTTCAAAAATTAAATATAGATGTTGACGAACTAGCTATTTCTGACTTAATTGATTTAATTGCTGATAATCCTAGTCTATTACGTCGTCCTATTATCATGGATCAAAAAAGAATGCAAATTGGTTTTAACGAAGACGAAATCAGAGCCTTTTTACCAAGAGACTATCGTAAACATGAATTGCGTCAAGCAACTATTAAAGCTGAGATTGAGGGATAAGTATGTCAGAAAATTATCACTATCCACTTGATATAAATTGGAGCACTGACGAAATCACATCAGTGCTTTCTTTTTTAAATCAGGTAGAAAAGGCCTATGAGGAAAAGGTCAAAGCTCAAACCTTGTTAGCTGCCTACAAAGGTTTCAAAAAAATCGTACCGAGCAAGTCCCAAGAAAAACAAATTGATAAGGCCTTTGAAAAAAGCAGTGGCTATTCAACTTATCAGGCGGTCAAAAAAGCTAAGGAAGTAAAGGAAGGATATTTCTCACTTGGAAGATAAATTTGTATTTGCCCAAAAGTTAATAAGAGAAGCAGGACAATTTGTCAGGAAAAAAATGACTGAGCAATTAGCCATTGAAATTAAAGAACAATATGATGATTTGGTTACTAATGTTGATCAAGAAACCCAAGAGCTGTTAATTTCTCTTATTAAAAAAGAGTATCCTGATGATCATATCCTAGCCGAAGAAAATAATGTTCGTCATCCCATTCAGGATGGATCTGTTTGGGTATTAGATCCTATAGACGGAACAGTGAACTTTATTGTTCAAGGTGAAGACTTTGCGATTATGATTGCTTATTTTGAAGAAGGTAAGGGACAGTTTGGTCTTATTTATGATGTCATGAATGATCAGCTTTTATGTGGCGGTGGTTCCTTTGATGTTCGTTTAAATGAAGACCTTCTAGAACCTTATCAAAAAACAAGTTTAAACCGTTCTTTGATTGGCTGTAACTCTGGGATGTATGCTCATAATGATCGGGGAATCAGTAATCTCATTAAAGAGACCTTGGGTGTCAGGGTATATGGAGGGGCTGGAATTACCATGTTGAAGGTGATGACTCGGAAACTTTTTGCCTATTTTTCATATATTCAACCTTGGGACTATGCAGCCCCTTTAATAATCGGTAAGAAACTGGGCTATTGCTTGTTAACACTAGATGGACAGCTACCCAATTTCAGAAGTCGAGAAAAGGTCATGTTTATACCAGAAGTTGAGTTAGCACTTGTTAAGAGCTTTCTAAATTCAGAAACATGATAGCTCTTAAATAGGTCTTGTAAGCTTAGAGCAATATTTTTAATTATTTTTTAAGTTAATAGCTCTTTAAATGAGCATTCACTTGTGATAGTATAGCCTTTGGACTATAATTTTGGTATCTCAATCTTTAAAATTTACGAATAGGAAAAGTACAATGAATTTAAAAAAGAAATTATTCTTATTAAGTCTGTTCACGCTTTCAACGGTGTTTTTGACAGCTTGTTCGAGTTGGATTCAAAAAGGTGAATCGATTACTGCGGTAGGATCTACTGCTTTGCAACCCTTGGTAGAAGCTGCTGCTGATGAATTTGGAAAAAACAACTTGGGAAAAACAATCAATGTTCAAGGTGGTGGTTCAGGAACCGGCTTGTCACAGGTACAGTCCAAATCTGTTCAAATCGGAAACAGTGATTTATTTGCTGAGGAAAAAGATGGTATTGATGCTTCAAAACTAAAAGATCATCAAGTTGCTGTTGCGGGACTAGCAGTAATTGTCAATCCTAAAATTAAGGTATCCAATTTAACAACAGACCAATTAAGAAGAATTTTTTCAGGTGAATACACTAACTGGAAACAGGTTGGAGGCCAGAATCTAGATATTTCAGTGATCAATAGGGCGGCCAGCTCAGGGTCACGTGCTACTTTTGATGATGTTATCATGAAAGACGTGCATCCTAAGCAAAGTCAGGAACAAGATTCAAATGGTATGGTCAAATCCATTGTTTCACAAACACCGGGGGCGATTTCTTATCTAGCTTTCTCATATGTTGATGATTCCGTTAAATCTATTAATCTGAACGGCTTTGCTCCTGTAGCAGAAAATGTAACAACAAATAATTGGCCATTGTGGTCATATGAGCACATGTACACTAATGGAAAAAAAGATGACTTAACAGAAGAATTCTTGTCTTATATGATGTCTGAAGAAGTACAAAAAAAGATAGTTTCACATATGGGCTATATTCCAATCACAGACATGAAAGTTGTAAAAACTCATGATGGAAAAGTCACTAAGAAGTAGTGGGGGAAGTATGAAAAATCAGGAATTGGCAAAAAAATTAGTTTCGCCTTCGAAAAATTCACGCTTGGAAAAATTTGGGAAAACCTTAACTTTTCTTTGTTTGGGATTAATCGTTTTTATTGTTGCAATGATTTTAATCTTTGTAGCGCAAAAAGGGCTGTCAACATTTTTTGTAGATAAAGTTAATCTGTTTGATTTCTTATTTGGTACTGAATGGCAACCAAGTATTAAGGGTAAAAATGGATTGCCTATCCTTGGTGCACTACCAATGATCAGTGGCTCTTTTATCGTTACCATTTTATCAGCGATCATTGCAACGCCCTTTGCGATCGGTGCAGCAGTCTTTATGACTGAAATTTCACCAAAATATGGTTCTAAAATATTGCAACCAGCAGTTGAATTGCTGGTCGGTATCCCATCAGTTGTTTATGGTTTTATTGGGCTTCAGGTTATTGTTCCCTTTATTCGTACTCTCTTTGGAGGAACTGGCTTTGGTATCTTATCAGGGGTTTGTGTCCTATTTGTTATGATTCTGCCAACTGTTACCTTCATGACAGTTGATAGCTTAAGAGCTGTTCCAAGACACTACCGTGAAGCTTCTTTAGCTATGGGAGCTACGCGCTGGCAAACCATTTGGCGAGTTGTTTTAAATGCTGCTCGTCCAGGTATCTTCACAGCTATAATATTTGGTATGGCCAGAGCCTTTGGTGAAGCCTTAGCAATCCAAATGGTTGTAGGAAATTCCGCTGTTATGCCAACTTCTCTAACAACCCCAGCAGCCACTCTAACCTCAGTTTTGACAATGGGAATTGGAAATACTGTAATGGGAACTGTTCAAAACAATGTTCTATGGTCATTGGCCTTAGTATTGTTACTAATGAGCTTAGCCTTTAATTCACTTGTAAAATTAATTACGAAAGAGAGAAAGAGAAATTATGAACGCTAAAAAAGTGGATAAAATAGCAACTGGTAGCTTGTATGCTATTGCTGGAATAATAATAGCTATCTTAACGTCATTGATTCTCTTCATCCTTGTTCGTGGTTTACCCCATGTTTCTTGGTCTTTCTTAACTGGCCAATCCTCTTCTTATGAAGCAGGTGGAGGGATCGGAATTCAGCTTTATAATTCCTTTTTCTTACTCATTGTCACACTTATTATTTCAATACCCCTTTCAACAGGAGCAGGCATCTATTTGGCTGAGTATGCTAAAAAGGGTCCATTGACCAATTTTATTCGTACCTGTATTGAAATCTTGTCATCTTTACCATCTGTGGTAGTTGGTTTATTTGGTTATCTGATTTTTGTGGTACAATTTCAGTATGGATTTTCCATTATATCTGGTGCCTTAGCCCTAACTGTCTTTAATCTTCCACAAATGACTCGTAATGTTGAAGATAGCCTGTTACATGTTCACCATACACAAAGAGAAGCTGGTTTAGCCTTAGGTCTATCTCGCTGGGAAACTGTTTTTTATGTTGTTATTCCAGAAGCTTTGCCAGGTATCGTAACTGGTATTGTCTTAGCCTCAGGGCGTATTTTTGGTGAAGCTGCTGCGCTTATCTATACGGCAGGTCAATCAGCTCCAGCCTTAGATTGGTCAAATTGGAACCCACTAAGTGTTACCAGTCCAATTTCCATCTTCCGTCAATCAGAAACCTTGGCTGTTCATATTTGGAAAGTTAACAGTGAAGGAACTATTCCTGATGGAACCCTAGTTTCTGCGGGTAGTGCTGCTGTGCTATTAATCTTTATCTTAATATTTAACTTATCAGCTCGTTTTATTGGTAAAAGACTTCATTCTAAAATGACAGCGGCTAAGTAAGACATAGGAGAGAACATGACAGAATATAATTGGAATGAACGACATATCATGACCATCAAAGAAGAGTCAATAGCTTTATCCACTAAGGATTTACATGTTTATTATGGGGAAAAAGAAGCTATCAAGGGGATTGATATGCAGTTTGAAAAAAATAAAATCACTGCCCTCATTGGCCCTTCAGGTTGTGGGAAATCTACCTACCTAAGAAGTCTCAATCGAATGAATGATACCATCGATGTTGCTAAGGTAACTGGTGAAATACTCTATCAAGGAATTGATATTAATCGTCAAGATATGAATGTTTTTGAAATCAGAAAACATATTGGCATGGTATTTCAAAGACCTAATCCATTTGCAAAATCAATCTATCGTAATATTACCTTTGCCCATGAAAGAGCAGGAGTTAAGGATAAGGCCGTTTTAGATGAAATCGTTGAAACATCCTTAAAACAGGCAGCCTTATGGGATCAGGTTAAGGATGACCTCCATAAATCAGCCTTTACTCTTTCAGGTGGTCAACAACAAAGATTATGTATTGCCCGTGCCATCTCTGTAAAGCCAGATATTTTATTGATGGATGAACCAGCATCAGCGCTTGATCCAATCGCAACCATGCAATTAGAAGAAACCATGTTTGAGTTGAAAAAAAATTATACCATCATCATTGTGACTCATAACATGCAACAGGCAGCTCGTGCTAGTGATTATACCGCATTCTTTTATCTAGGCGATTTAATAGAATATGACAAAACAAGAAATATTTTCCAAAATGCCAAATGTCAATCAACCAATGATTATGTTTCTGGTCACTTTGGATAGAAAGAGGTCACATGTCTGAACCTATTTTACAAATAAGAGACCTTTCTGTTTACTATAATAAAAAGAAGACTTTAAAAAATGTTACACTTGATTTATTCCCTAATGAGATCACAGCATTTATTGGTCCATCTGGGTCAGGGAAGTCAACTCTTTTAAGAGCTATCAATCGGATGAGTGACTTAAATCCAGAGGTTACGGTTACAGGATCAATCACATATAATGGACGAAATATTTACAGTCCAAGAACGGACACTGTAGACTTGCGTAAGGAAATCGGCATGGTCTTTCAACAGCCCAATCCTTTTCCAATGTCCATCTACGAAAATGTTGTTTATGGATTACGTTTAAAAGGGATTAAAGATCGACACATTTTAGACCAAGCTGTGGAATCTTCTTTGAAGGGAGCTTCTATTTGGAATGAAGTGAAAGATCGTTTACATGATTCAGCCATTGGTTTATCAGGTGGTCAACAGCAACGGGTTTGTGTAGCCAGGGTACTAGCTACCAGTCCAAAGATTATTTTGCTAGATGAGCCTACATCAGCTCTTGACCCTATTTCAGCTGGTAAAATCGAAGAGACTTTATTTAGTCTCAAAAAAGACTATACAATGGTCGTTGTTACCAGATCTATGCAACAGGCTTCTCGTTTATCTGACCGTACAGGATTTTTCTTAGCAGGTGACTTACTTGAATTTGGTAATACAAAAACAATGTTTATGAATCCTAAGATGAAAGAAACAGAAGATTATATTTCAGGGAAATTTGGATAGACTACCTGTAATCTTCAAGACTGTTTTAAGAAGTAGTACAAAATAAACAAAGAATTGAAGGAAAAAATAATGTTAAGAACAAAATTTGATGAAGAGTTAGATAAATTACATAATCAATTCTACTCAATGGGAACTGAAGTTTTAGCACAGCTAAATAAAACAGTTCGAGCTTTTGTTAGTCACGATCGCGATTTAGCTAAAGAAGTTATTGAAGAAGATGAAGTTGTCAATGAATTTGAAACAAAGCTAGAAAAGAAATCACTTGAAATTATTGCCTTACAACAGCCTGTTTCAAATGACCTAAGAACTGTCATCACTGTTTTGAAGGCTTCAAGTGATATCGAACGCATTGGGGATCATGCCTCATCAATTGCTAAAGCAACCATTCGGATGAAAGGTGAAGAGCGTATTCCTATTGTTGAAGAACAGATCAATCAGATGGGTAAAGTCGTTAAGCAGATGGTTGAAGATGCCTTAAATGCTTATATCAATGGAGACGATGCTAAGGCTTATGAAATTGCTGCTCATGATGAAGTCATTGATAACTATTTCAGGGATATTCAAACCTTAGCAGTTGAAGAAATTAGAAAAACTCCTGATGCTGTCTTTGCCGGTAAAGAGTATTTCCAAGTACTAATGTATTTGGAAAGAATCGGTGACTACGCTCGTAATATTTGTGAGTGGATCGTTTACCTTAAAACTGGTAAAATTATTGAATTGTAATATAATGTGTTATAATAGTGGATAGGAGAGTTTTCCTATACCACTATTTTTATTTACATAAAGGAGCTTTATGAAAACAGTAGAACACCTGATTGAGAAATTTGTTCCAGAGAACTATAATATCTTTTTGGACATCAACCGTAAAACGAAAACTTTTAGCGGAAATGTTGCTATAAATGGTGAAGCTTTAGATAATAATGTTTCTTTTCACCAGAAAGATTTATCCATTCAATCTATTCTCTTAGATAATGAACCCGTTCTATTTAGTGAAGACCATGACAATGAAACTCTACATGTTGAATTACCTTTTACGGGGATCATGACACTAGTCATTGAATTTTCTGGTAAGATTACAGATAATATGACTGGCATTTATCCTTCTTATTATACTGTAGACGGTAAAGAAAAAGAGGTCATTTCTACACAATTTGAAAGCCACTTTGCACGTGAAGCATTCCCCTGTATTGATGAACCACAGGCTAAAGCAAGCTTTGATTTAAGCATTAAGTTTGATCAAGAGGCTGATGAAATAGTCTTGTCAAATATGCCAGAGATTAATGTTGATTTGAGACAAGAAACAGGTCTTTGGACATTTGATACCACACCGAGAATGTCTTCTTATTTGTTAGCCTTTGCTCTAGGAGACTTACACGGAATCACCGCAAAGACTAAAAATGGAACAGAAGTGGGTGTTTTTGCGACCAAAGCGCATCCAACTAGTTCTTTAGAGTTTTCATTAGATATTGCACTGAGAGTTATCGACTTTTATGAAGACTATTTTGGTGTTAAATATCCAATACCTCAATCTTATAACATTGCTTTACCAGACTTTTCATCAGGAGCAATGGAGAACTGGGGCTTAATCACCTATAGAGAAATCTATTTGTTAGTGGATGAAAATTCTACTGTTCATAGTAGACAACAAGTGGCTCTGGTTGTCGCACATGAGTTGGCTCATCAGTGGTTTGGTAATCTTGTTACCATGAAATGGTGGGATGATTTGTGGTTAAATGAAAGCTTCGCTAATATGATGGAATATGTGTCTGTAGATGCCATTGAACCATCATGGAAAATTTTCGAAGACTTCCAAACAGGTGGACTTCAGTTGGCATTAAAACGTGATGCCACAGATGGTGTTCAATCTGTTCATGTGGACGTTAACCATCCCGATGAGATCAATACACTCTTTGACCCAGCAATCGTTTATGCTAAAGGTAGTCGCCTCATGCATATGTTAAGACGTTGGATTGGGGACAAAGATTTTGCAAAAGGTCTAGGCATTTATTTTGAAAAACACCAATACAGCAACTCTATAGGCAGTGACCTATGGAATGCCTTGTCTGAAAGCTCAGGTAAAGATGTTGCAGACTTTATGGATGCTTGGTTAGAGCAACCAGGTTATCCTGTTTTAACAGCCAAGGTTGAAGATAATCAGCTTATTTTAAGCCAAGAACAATTCTTTATTGGTGACAATAATAAGCAAGATCGTATATGGCCAATTCCTTTAAACAGTAGCTGGAAAGGCCTTCCAGAAACCCTAACTGAAAAAACCATGGTTATTCCAAACTTTGATCAGCTGCGGGCTACTAATGAGGGACCATTACGTTTTAATACCGAAAACACTGCTCATTATATCACGGATTATCAAGGACAGTTATTAGGTTTATTGGTAGAATCCATTGATTCTCTAGATAATGTCAGCCTCTTGCAAATGATCCAAGAACGTCGCTTGCTTGCTGAGAGTGGTAAGATTTTATATGCAGATCTAGTGGATTTAATAGCTAAGTTTACAGGTCAAAAATCATACATGGTAGCTTCTGCAATTCAACAAGTAATCGCTGGTTTAGAAAGATTTGTTGAGGAAGAGACAGAAGAAGAACTATCCTTTAAACGTCTGACTTCATCCATTTTTGAAGAAGACTATAGGCTACTTGGCTTTGATCAAACTGAAAATGAGTCTGACGAAGAAGAGCTGGTTCGCCAGATTACTCTCAATCAGTTGATTAGTAATGGAAATGTGGAAGTTGTTGAAAAAGCTAAGGCTATTTTTGAAAAATATGAAAGCCATATTTCTGATATTCCAGCCGCCATTCGTCGTTATGTCTTGCTTAACCAAGTCAAGTATTATGAAGATGATTCTATTATTGATCTTTACTTCGACACTTATGTTAAGACAAATAATAACAATATCAGACTGGACTTAGCCTATGCTCTTTCTAGAACACACAGCGAAAGCACTTTAAGACGAATCCTAGCTAGTTTAAAAGACAAGTCTATTGTTAAACCTCAAGATTTGGCAATGTGGTATAACTACTTATTGACCCAATCATTTACCCAAGAAAAACTTTGGCAATGGGCAAGAGAAGATTGGGATTGGATAAAGGCAGCCTTAGGTGGCGATATGAGTTTCGACCGTTTTGTTATCTATCCTGCTAACCACTTCAGAACACAAGAAAGACTGGAAGAGTATAAAACATTCTTCCAACCAAAACTTGATGATATGGCTATCAGCCGAAATATTAGCATGGGAATTAATGAAATTTCAGCACGTGTTAGCCTGATTGAGACTGAAAAAGAATCTGTTAAAAGGGCTCTGGCAAACTATTAAAGTTAAAAAGGCTTAGGGAACTATCCTAAGCTTTTTGAGACTTCTCAATCAGAGTTTTACTAGTTATAAAGCTATTTCTTACTTTCAATAGAAATGATTATGAGAAGGAATAGTTCTTGAAAGACAAGCTTTTAGGGGCATTTTTTAGAAATGATTAAGAAATGTGTGGTATGATCATAAGTAGATAACTTTTCTATGAAAAAAGTAGTGGGGTAGTAGATGATAAAAATATTATTAGTAGAAGATGACTTAAGTCTTTCCAATTCTATCTTTGATTTTTTGGATGATTTTGCTGATGTCTTACAAGTTTTTGATGGTGACGAAGGCCTCTATGAAGCTGAGAGTGGTGTCTATGATTTGATCCTCTTGGATCTTATGCTACCAGAAAAAAATGGCTTCGAAGTCTTAAAGGAAATCCGTGAAAAAGACATCAAAACACCTGTTTTGATCATGACTGCAAAAGAAAGCATAGATGATAAAGGTCATGGCTTTAACCTGGGGGCAGACGATTACTTGACCAAGCCCTTTTATCTTGAAGAGCTAAAGATGCGTATCCAAGCTCTCTTAAAAAGAACGGGAAAAATCAATAGCAACCAGTTAAACTTTGGTAATATTGCCATCAACCTTGATCAAAACTTGGTACTAATAGATGGCAAGGAAGTGGAACTACTGGGTAAAGAATATGAACTGCTTATTTACCTTCTTCAAAATCAGAATGTTATTTTGCCTAAAACCCAAATCTTTGATCGCATCTGGGGCTTTGACAGTGATACAACTATCTCAGTTGTAGAAGTCTATGTTTCAAAGATCAGAAAGAAGCTGAAAGGAACTGATTTTGTCGCAAATCTCCAAACCTTAAGAAGCGTAGGCTATATCTTGAAATCTTATGACTAAAATTAAATTAATACATAAATCAGACAGTTTTGATCATTTCTTTCATTTCTTTGCCATCTTTACAGGTATTTTTGTGGTCATGACCATTATTATCTTGCAAATTATGCGGTTTGGAGTTTATTCATCAGTTGATAGTAGTTTGATTGCGGTCGCCAGAGATTCTTCAAATTATGCTAATCGTACCATGGAGAGGATTTCTTCCTTCTATTTTGACAATCAAGACCTAAACAGTCAGAATCTAAAGATAAAAACCATGGAGCAGCCTGTTGCAAATACGGATATTATCCTCTTTAGTACTAATGGAACAATCCTTAATTCATTTGATGGCCTCAATTTTCGACAATTCAAATTAAACACCAGCGAATTAAATGAAATTAGTACACGAAAGCAGCTCAATTTCTATGGCCATTTAGAAAAATATCATACCATTACTGTTAAAGTGCATTCCAGCAACTATCCAGCTCTTGCTTATTTAATGGCTGTGGTTAATGTTGAACAACTTGATCGGGCAAATGAAAGATATGAAAAAATTATTATTTTCGTGATGATCACTTTTTGGTTAATTTCAATTATAGCCAGTATCTATTTGGCAAACTGGAGTAGAAAACCTATTTTGGAAAGTTACGAAAAGCAGAAGATGTTTGTTGAAAATGCCAGCCATGAATTAAGAACGCCACTGGCTGTCTTGCAAAATAGGTTGGAAACCCTCTTTCGAAAACCCAATGAAACCATTTTAGAAAATAGTGAGCCCATTGCTTCCAGTTTAGAAGAAGTCAGAAATATGAAAATATTGACAACTAATCTGCTTAATCTGGCAAGACGAGATGACGGCATCAATCCTGAAAATGAAGAGCTTACCGCTAGCTATTTTGATTCTATTTTCGATAACTTGCAGTTAGTGGCTCATGATTACGGTAAGAACTTAAGAACTGAAAATTTAGTAAGGCATAGGATTAAACTAGATAAATCCTTGTTAAAACAACTTATTACCATTCTCTTTGATAATGCCATCAAATATACAGATGCCAATGGTCAAATCCAACTCAGTGTAAGAACCACTGAAAAAAATCTATACATAAGAGTGGCTGACAATGGTTCAGGAATCAAAGACAGTGACAAGAAAAAAGTCTTTGATCGCTTTTACCGTGTTGATAAATCAAGAAGTCGTAGTAAGGGCGGTTTTGGTCTAGGATTATCTCTAGCTCAACAAATTGTTACAGCCTTAAAAGGTAGCATTACTATCAAAGATAACAGTCCTAAAGGCACAATATTTGAAGTGAAAATTTAAAAACAAATAAGCCTGGGATAAAAGCTTCTACCCAGAAATGCTTTATAAAATTTTTTAATCCAACATTTATATAAAAAAAGCGAACAGCTTCTACCTTTTGATGACTCTAAAGGTGTGGCTTGATCGCTTTTTTTCTTTAAGCTCTGCTATTAGCTTTTTATGGGAAAGAAAAAAACTCCTTGAGGAGTTTTCATTGGATATTTATTAGCCAAGTTTTGCAGCAAGACGTGCTTTATCGCGGCTAGCTTTGTTAGCGTGAATCAATCCTTTAGATTGAGCTTTGTCGATGCTTGAAGAAGCAGCGCGGAAAAGCTCTTCAGTTGGATTAGCTTCAAATGCTTTGATTGCAGTACGCATAGCTGATTTTTGTGCTGAATTTTTTTCGTTTGCTTTAACGTT
The DNA here is from genome assembly GCF_011421425.1 of Streptococcus catagoni. Lineage (GTDB taxonomy): Bacteria > Bacillota > Bacilli > Lactobacillales > Streptococcaceae > Streptococcus > Streptococcus catagoni. Next base: position 350,546 of record NZ_WPCW01000001.1, on the reverse strand, counting down.
AAGTTCAGCGCGCTTGATAGCTGATTTAATATTTGCCAATGTTTTCACCTCCGTATTAATCTAACTACACTATTATATAGAAATAATAATGGTTTGGCAAGCCTTTATCATTTTTTAAGATAAATTTCGTCTATTTTATGGTCGCTAGCTTTATGAAGTATGATTTCAGCACGATTTCGTGTGGGTTCAATAAACTTTTCCAGGTTCTCTAAATTAACTGTTTTCCAAACTTCTTTAGCAAAGTCGATGGCCTTTGACCTATCCATTTTAGCATATTTGGAGTAGAAACTTGAATCATCGTTCTTAGCCAGATCTAGAATACTTTCAAAGCGTTCTAAATACCATGATTCAATATGCTTACTATCGGCATCAATATAGATAGAAAAATCAAAGTAGTCACTCATGTACAAGCGATTGTTTTGTTGATTTTGAAAGACATTGATACCTTCAACAATGAGAAAATCAGGGCTGGAAATGGATTGTAGTTTGCCAGGAACAATATCATAGACTTCATGAGAGTAGACGGGAATAGTGGCAGAAAAACCATTTTTCATAGCATCTAAGAAATCCAGTAATAATTCCATATTGTAAGATTCAGGGAAGCCCTTGCGGTTTAAGATCTTCTTGTCTTCTAAATGGCTATTAGGGTATAAGAAGCCATCTGTGGTAACCATTTCAACCCTACTGCTTTTAAAGGTCCGAGCCAATAAGAGTTGAAGCAAGCGACTAGTAGTTGATTTACCAACAGCTACAGAACCAGAAATACCAATAATAAAAGGACGATAGTGAGCATCCTTTTTTAAGAATAAACTTTTTGAAAAGGACAGGTTTTCTTGATTGATTTTATAGAGTTGAATGAGATTTAGAAGTGGTAAGTAAATTTCAGTAACGTCACCAATATTGATATTATCATTTAAACTGGTGATAGTATCAAGCTCTTCTTCTGTCAATAAAGGACGTGATTGCTGGTGCAATTCTTTCCAAGTCTCTCGCGTAATCTTTTGAAAATTTATAAACTCATTTGTCATAATTGCTCCCCTTAGGATTTACAGTCCAATTATTATAACATTTCTCTAGGAAAAATTAAAAAAATCACTTTGAAAAATCTGATATCTGATAAATTATAGAATAAAACAAAGGAGAATATAAAGCATTTATCTCCCACATAATGTTCGGTTATTAACTAACGTTTGCTCTAGATACTTTTAGAACAAGCGTCTTGTAAACCGTTTCAAAGTGTGTTAAAATGTTTAAGCATGAAAAACGAATAGGAAAAACGATGACTAAAATGTATTATGATGAAAACCCAGACAGCCTTCATGACATTCATGAATTAAAGGTGACTTTACTTGATCATAAGTTCACTTTTTTGAGTGATTCAGGTGTTTTCTCAAAGAAGATGATTGACTATGGAAGTCAAGTGCTTTTAAATGCCTTAGACTTCAAAGAAAAGGAAAGTCTTTTAGACTTAGGATGTGGTTATGGACCTTTGGGGATTTCTCTAGCCAAGGTTCAAGGAACAAAAGTGACCATGGTTGATATCAACAATCGTGCTTTGGAATTGGCTAAAAAGAATGCTTTAAAAAATGGCGTTGAAGCACAGATCTTTCAGTCTAATATCTATGAAAAGGTTAGCGGGAGCTTTGATCATATCATCAGTAACCCTCCAATAAGAGCTGGAAAAAAAGTTGTACACCAGATCATAGAAGAAAGCATTCGCTTTCTTAAGACAGGTGGTGACTTAACCATTGTTATCCAAAAGAAACAAGGCGCACCGAGTGCCAAAGAAAAAATGGCAATGACCTTCGGCAATGTTGAAACCATTAAAAAAGATAAAGGCTACTATATCCTAAGGAGCGTAAAGGATGAGAACAGTTGATTTAATCCAAAAAAAGCGTGACGGACATGAGCTTACAAAAGAAGAAATCCAGTGGTTGATCAGCTCTTATGCAGCTGGACAGATACCAGATTATCAAATGTCTGCCTTTGCTATGGCCGTTTATTTTAGAGGCATGACCACTAGGGAAACTCGCGACTTAACAATGGCTATGGTTAAAACAGGTGATGAAATTGACCTGTCTACCATTCAAGGTATTAAGACGGATAAGCATTCTACAGGTGGTGTTGGTGATAAGGTAACCCTCATCTTAGCCCCTCTTGTGGCTAGCTTTGGAGTCCCTGTTGCTAAAATGAGTGGACGTGGCCTGGGGCACACCGGTGGTACCCTTGATAAGTTAGAATCTATCAAAGGTTTTCAGATTGATCGGAGCCAAGAAGAATTTATTAAACAGGTTCAAGAGATTGGACTATCCGTAATAGGACAATCAGATCAACTGGTAAAAGCTGATAAACTCTTATATGCCTTACGAGATGTGACTGCAACAGTTGATATTATACCTCTCATTGCCAGCTCTGTTATGAGTAAGAAAATAGCAGCGGGAGCTGATAGCATCTTACTAGATGTAACAGTTGGTGATGGAGCTTTTATGAAAACAATTGAAGAAGCTGAAGAGCTTTCACGACTGATGGTTGATTTAGGTAAGGCAGTAGGGCGAAAAACGGTAGCTGTTATTACTAATATGAACCAACCCTTGGGACGCTCCATTGGTAATCGTCTGGAAGTTCTGGAAGCACTTGAGATTATGCAGGGCAAGGGACGACAAGACATTACAGAATTTATCTGTCGCCTAGCTCAGATTATGCTTGAATTAGCAGGCCTTGATAAGTCCCTTCAAGACATTGAAAAAAATCTGACTGATGGCAGTGCCCTTCAAAAATTTGAAGAGATGGTTCGTTACCAAGGTGGAGACCTTAAGGATTTGTACAGACCATCACATTCAAAAGAAAAAATTGAAGTTTTTGCTCATAAAGAAGGTTATATTACAGAATTACCAGCCTTAGCATTTGGTTTATTTGCCATGCGCCTTGGTGCTGGACGATCTGTGAAAACGGATCCATTAGATTATGAAAATGGTATTGTTTTTGATAAAAAAATTGGAGACTATGTCTCTAAGGGAGACCGTCTAGCAGTCATTTATTCTAGTCAACTTTTGGATAAAAAAGGGCTTACAGAATTTGAAAAAAATGTTAAAATAGGTGTAGAGTATACTGAGTCAAAAGAGATCATTAAAATCATTTCCTAGGAGGAAAAATCCTTGAGTATTAGTAAATATATTGACCACACTTTATTAAAAGCTGATAGTGTAAAAGAACAGATTGATCAACTGCTTTCAGAAGCTAAAGATCACCACTTTGCTAGCGTTTGTATCAATCCAAGCTGGGTTGCCTATGCCGCTAAGGTATTAAAAGGAACTGATGTTAAAGTCTGTACCGTTGTTGGCTTCCCCTTAGGAGCAACAACTTCAGCAACCAAAGTATTTGAAACAAAAGATGCTATTGAAAAGGGTGCTGACGAGATTGACATGGTTATTAATATTGGTCTACTTAAGCAAGGTGACTATGATGCTGTGGAGGATGATATCCGTGCAGTTGTAGAAGCAAGTGGAGATAAGCTTGTTAAAGTTATCATTGAGACCTGCCTATTGACAGATACTGAAAAAGTCAAAGCCTGCCAATTAGCAGTTAGTGCTGGAGCAGATTTTGTTAAAACCTCAACAGGCTTTTCAACTGGTGGCGCAACCATTTCTGATGTTAAGATTATGCGTCAAACTGTTGGGCCAAATATCGGTGTTAAGGCAGCTGGTGGTGCACGTTCTTTAGAGGATGCCCTAGCCTTTATTGAAGCTGGAGCCACTCGTATTGGTACCTCTTCAGGAGTGAAAATTATTAATGGAGAAATTGCCAATGGAGCCTACTAATTTAGTCTCCTTAGCAATGGAAGTCAGTAAGAATGCTTATGTACCCTATTCACATTTTCCAGTAGGGGCAGCTGTACTGACAAAAGACGGCCATGTTTTTACGGGCTGTAACGTTGAAAATGCTAGCTTTGGTTTGACCAATTGTGGTGAGCGTACGGCTATTTTTAAAGCCGTGTCAGAGGGTTATCAAGAATTTTCAGAAATTGCAATTTTTGGCAATACCAATGAACCCGTCTCTCCCTGTGGAGCTTGTCGTCAGGTAATGGCAGAATTTTTCCCTTCAACAGCAAAAGTGACTCTAATTTCTAAGGATGGTCAGACACGAGTTACGACAGTAGGGGACTTATTACCTTATTCATTCACAGATCTTACTTAATCTGTTTAATTTTCGTTAACTAACCATAAGGTTATTTATATTTTTTAAGCAAGCAATTGCTAGAAACTTTTTAGGAGGGTTCATTTTCATGAACAAGAAATTTATTGGTCTAGGTTTAGCTTCTGTAGCAGTTTTAGGTTTAGCTGCATGCGGAAATCGTGGAGCTTCTAAATCTGATAGCAAAAATGCTAAAACAGATTTGAAAGCAGCAATTGTTACTGATACTGGCGGTGTTGATGACAAGTCATTTAACCAATCTGCCTGGGAAGGTCTACAAGCTTGGGGTAAAGAAAATGGCCTTAAAAAAGGTGCTGGTTTTGATTATTTCCAATCAACTAATGAATCTGAATATGCAACTAACTTAGATACTGCAGTATCTAACGGTTACCAAGTTGTCTATGGTATTGGTTTTGCGCTTAAAGACGCTATTGCTAAAGCAGCTGGTGATAATAGTGATGTTAAATTTGTTATCATTGATGATGTTATTGAAGGCAAAAAGAATGTTGCAAGTGCTACCTTTGCTGATAATGAAGCGGCTTACCTTGCAGGTATTGCAGCTGCTAAAACAACCAAAACAAAAATTGTTGGTTTTGTAGGTGGTATGAAGGGTAACGTTATTACTCGTTTTGAAAAGGGTTTTGAAGCAGGTGTTAAATCTGTAGATAAATCTATCCAAATCAAGGTTAACTACGCTGGATCATTTGGAGATGCAGCAAAAGGTAAAACAATTGCGGCTGCTCAATATGCTGGTGGGGCTGATATCATTTATCAAGCAGCAGGTGGTACAGGAGCAGGTATCTTCAATGAAGCTAAAGACATCAACGAAAAACGTAGTGAAGACGATAAAGTTTGGGTTATTGGCGTAGACCGTGACCAAAAAGACGAAGGAAAATACAAGACTAAAGATAAAAAAGAATCTAACTTTGTATTAGCTTCATCAATTAAACAGGTTGGGAAAGCTGTTCAATTGATCAACAAACAAATTGCTAATGATAAATTCCCAGGTGGGAAAACAACTGTTTATGGCCTAAAAGATGGTGGTGTTGATATTGCAACAACTAACCTTTCTGAAGAAGCTATTAAAGCAGTTAAAGAAGCAAAAGAAAAAATTAAATCTGGTGACGTAAAAGTTCCTGAAAAATAAAACTAAGAGAGAGCGACCTTAGTCGGTCGCCTTTTTTAGACTGAGATAACTTTTATCTCAGTAAAGCTTGTGAAAGATGACAAGCTTTACTGAAATAAAAGCGAGAAGTGAAAGGAAGAGCATCTTATGACTGAACATGTCATTGAAATGAAAGGTATTACAAAGAAGTTTGGCGATTTTGTTGCAAATGACCACATCAACTTAACTGTTAGAAAAGGTGAAATCCATGCACTATTAGGTGAAAATGGTGCGGGTAAATCAACCTTGATGAACATGCTTGCAGGTCTTTTGGAACCAACTGAAGGTGACATTATTGTAAATGGGAAACCAGTTTTAATAGATTCTCCTTCTAAATCGTCTCAACTAGGAATTGGTATGGTGCATCAGCACTTTATGTTAGTTGAAGCCTTTACTGTGGCCGAGAATATTATACTAGGAAATGAAACAACTAAAAATGGTCGCTTAGACCTGAAAAAGGCCAGTCATGAGATCAGAGAACTATCTACAAAATATGGACTCTCTGTTGACCCAGATGCAAAAGTTGCTGATATATCAGTTGGAGCTCAACAACGTGTTGAAATCTTGAAAACCCTGTATCGTGGTGCAGATATTTTGATTTTTGATGAACCGACTGCTGTCTTAACACCTTCCGAAATTCAAGAATTAATGGTCATTATGAAAAATCTTGTCAAAGAAGGAAAATCTATTGTTCTCATCACACATAAATTGGATGAGATTCGAGCAGTAGCAGACCGTGTTACTGTTATCAGACGTGGACAGAGTATTGAAACTGTAAATGTAGCAGGGGTTAGTTCAAAAGAATTAGCCGAAATGATGGTAGGACGTTCAGTTTCCTTCACAACCAATAAGAAGCCTGCTGAACCTAAGGAAGTTGTTTTATCCATTAAAGATTTACTTGTTACTGAAAATCGCGGTGTACCTGCAGTGAAAAATCTCTCCTTAGACATACATTCTGGTGAAATTGTTGGGATTGCTGGTATTGATGGTAATGGTCAAAGTGAGCTTGTTCAGGCTATAACAGGCCTAAGAAAAGCCAGCTCAGGAACAATCACCATTAAGGGACAAGATGTCACACATTATTCTTCACGTAAGATAACTGAATTATCTGTAGGACACGTTCCAGAAGATAGACATCGTGATGGATTAATCTTGGATCTATCCTTGGCTGAAAATACAGCACTTCAAACCTACTATAAGGAACCATTAAGTAAAAATGGTATCTTAAACTACAACAAGATTAACGAGTATTCTCGCAAATTGATGCAAGAATTTGACGTTCGAGGGGCAAATGAACTGGTACCAGCTCGTGGTTTTTCAGGAGGTAACCAGCAAAAAGCCATTATTGCTCGTGAAATCGATCGTAACCCTGACTTGTTGATTGTTAGCCAACCAACACGTGGTTTGGACGTTGGAGCCATTGAATATATTCATAGAAGACTTATTGAAGAGCGTGATAAAGGTAAGGCAGTCCTTGTTGTCAGCTTTGAACTAGATGAAATTTTAAATTTATCAGATAGAATCGCTGTTATTCATGATGGAAAAATTCAAGGAATCGTTAAACCTGAAAATACTAACAAACAAGAATTAGGTATTTTGATGGCAGGTGGATCAATTGATGAGGAGGAAAAAGATGTCTAAAAAGGCACAAAAGATTGCTGTACCAGTTATTTCCGTTCTACTAGGGTTTTTACTGGGTGCAATTATTATGTTTATCTTTGGATATGATCCAATTTGGGGTTACGAAGGTCTCTTTCAAGTAGCTTTTGGTAGTCTTAAGAATTGGGGAGAAATTTTGAGATCCATGGGGCCGCTGATTTTGATTGCCCTAGGATTTACAGTTGCTAGTAGAGCAGGTTTCTTTAATATTGGTTTGTCAGGTCAAGCATTGGCTGGTTGGATTTCTTCTACCTGGTTTGCTTTATCTCATCCAAATATGTCTCGTCCTTTATTAATTATATTAACCATCCTGATTGGTATGTTAGCAGGGGGAATTGCAGGAGCTATTCCTGGGGTGCTTCGTGCTTATCTGGGAACCAGTGAAGTTATTGTTACCATTATGATGAACTATATCATCCTTTATATTGGTAATGCTGTCATCCAAAATGCCTTTGCAAAAAATCTAAAGCAAAGTATTGACTCTTCTATCCAAGTTAGTCAGAATGCCTCTTTTCGAACAGAATGGCTGTCACAGCTGACAAATAATTCACGACTTAATATCGGTATCTTTTTTGCCATTGTAGGAATCTTTTTAATATGGTTCTTGCTAAACAAAACAACACTTGGTTTTGAGATTCGTTCAGTAGGTTTGAATCCAAATGCTAGTGAATATGCGGGAATGTCTGCTAAGAGAACCATTATTTTATCAATGGTAATTTCAGGAGCTCTTGCAGGGCTTGGTGGAGTAGTAGAAGGACTTGGAACCTTTGAGAATGTCTTTGTTCAATCAAGTTCTCTAGCTATCGGTTTTGATGGTATGGCTGTTAGCTTGTTAGCAGCTAATAATCCAATTGGTATCTTCTTCTCAGCCTTCTTGTTTGGTGTCTTAAATATTGGATCACCAGGTATGAATATTGCAGGTATTCCTCCTGAACTTGTCAAGGTTGTTACAGCATCTATTATTTTCTTTGTTGGTGCACATTATCTCATTGAGCGTTATATGATTAGAAGCAAAAAAACAGTGAAAGGTGGTAAATAAGATGAATATCGTTACAATTCTTTCATTGTTAATGTCTTCAATGCTTATCTATGCGACACCTCTAATTTTTACCAGTATTGGAGGAACCTTCTCAGAGCGAGCTGGAGTCGTTAACGTTGGGCTTGAAGGGATCATGGTTATCGGAGCTTTAACGGGAATTATTTTCAATTTAGAGTTTTATGATACCTTTGGGCGCCTAACTCCTTGGATAGCAACCCTAGTTGCTGGCTTTGTTGGCTTAATCTTTTCATTGATTCATGCCCTAGCTACCATTAATTTCCGTGCAGATCATATTGTATCTGGTACTGTTCTGAACTTGTTGGCACCTTCTTTGGCTGTTTTCCTAGTTAAAGCTTTCTACGGCAAAGGGCAAACTGATAACATTCAGATATCCTTTGGTAAATTTGATTTTCCACTTTTATCACAAATTCCCATCTTAGGAGATATTTTCTTTAAAAATACAACTTTGATAGGATATATCGCAGTTGCCTTCTCATTCTTAGCCTGGTATATTCTCTATAAAACACGCTTTGGTTTGAGATTGAGATCTGTCGGGGAACATCCTCAAGCTGCAGACACTTTAGGAATTAATGTTTATTTAATGAAGTACTATGGTGTTATTATTTCAGGTTTTCTTGGCGGTATAGGTGGGGCTGTTTATGCGCAATCTATTTCCGTAAACTTTGCCATCACTACCATCCTAGGACCTGGTTTTATCTCCTTAGCAGCTATGATTTTTGGTAAATGGAATCCTATTGGAGCCATGCTTTCAAGCTTATTCTTTGGCTTGTCACAAAGTTTAGCAGTTATTGGTGGTCAGTTGCCTCTACTAGAGAATATCCCTTCTGTTTACCTAGAAATAGCTCCTTATGTTTTAACAATCATTATACTGGCAGCCTTCTTTGGACAAGCAGTAGCTCCAAAGGCTGATGGTGTCAATTATATCAAGACAAAATAAAAAAACAGAAACCTATATTATATGTATATATAGAATTGGATCCCAAAGCTTAGATTTTGGGGTCTTTTTCTTTAGCAAAAAAGGACTTAGTCTTCATGGAGAACTAAGTCCTTTACTTACTATTTTTATCCCTTTTCTTTAAGCTACAAAGGCATTAATTTCAGCTTCAATAGCATCAATTTTTTCTTGTGCTTCTTTTAGAGATTCACCAACTGTAGCAATGTAGAATTTAATTTTAGGTTCAGTTCCTGATGGACGAACAGCGAACCAGGAATCATCTTCTAAAGTGTATTTTAGGACATCGCTAGGCGGTGTTGTTAACTGGCTAAGGCCATCCTTACTCTTAGCTGTCTGTTTTAAGAAGTCTTCAGTAAGAATAATGTCTGTCTTATTGAATTGACTTGGAGCATTGTTACGGAATTGATCCATAATTTTTTTAATTTCAGCAGCTCCATCAATACCTGAAAGAGTTAGGGAAATTGTTTTCTCTGCAAAATAACCATATTCTTTAAAGATTTCTTCAATTCCGTCAGCCAAGGTTAAGCCACGTGAGCGGTAGTAGGCAGCAATTTCAGCCACTATCAATACGGCTTGGATAGCATCTTTATCACGAACAAAAGGCTTAATGAGGTAACCAAAGCTTTCTTCAAAACCAAAGAGATAAGTATGGTTATGTTTTTCTTCAAACTCTTGAATTTTTTCAGCAATAAATTTGAATCCTGTAAGGACGTTGAACATGGTTGCGCCATAGCTTTCAGCTATTTTTGTAACCAATTCAGTTGAAACGATAGATTTTGCTAGGGCAGCATTTTTTGGAAGGGTTCCAGCATCTTTATGGGCCTGCAGGATATACTTAGCAATCAAAGCACCGATTTGATTACCAGAAAGGTTCCAGTAAGAGCCATCAGCCTGTCTAATTTCAACACCCAGACGATCAGCATCAGGATCTGTTGCAACTAAAACGTCTGCATTAACTTGACGTCCCAGCTCTTCAGCAAGGGCAAATGCTTCTTGGCTTTCTGGATTAGGAGACTTAACAGTTGAAAAATCAGGATCTGCTTTTGCTTGTGATTCTACAATTTCAACTGATTCAAAGCCAGCTTGGGCAAGTGCTCGTCTAGTGAGCATTTCTCCTGTCCCGTGAAGAGGAGTATAGACAATCTTCATGTCTCGTCCATATTGGGCAATTAAGTCATGATTAATATTAACATCCTTAACTTCTTTTAAGTACTCAACATCCACTGATTCACCAATAACTTCAATGAGGCCTGATTTTTTAGCTTCTTCAAGGTCGGCTAGTTCAATTGAAAACAGATCATCAATAGCTCTAATGTACTTAGTTAGAGCATCAGCATCAGCTGGTGGCATCTGACCGCCATCTGATCCATAAACCTTGTAACCATTAAATGGAGCAGGGTTGTGACTAGCTGTAATCATAATTCCAGCTGTGGCCTTTAGGTGACGTACTGCAAAAGATAGTTCTGGAGTTGGTCTTAAACTTTCGAAGACATATGCTTTGATGCCGTGAGCAGCAAGAACTTGGGCTGATTCAAAGGCAAATTCTGGTGAAAAATGACGTGAATCATAGGCAATAGCCACACCTTGTTTTTTAGCTTCTTCACCCTTGGATGCTACTAATTGAGCCAAGCCTTCTGTTGCTTGTCTTACAACGTAAATATTAATACGATTAGTACCAGCGCCGGTATATGCTCGCATGCCGGCAGTACCAAATTCTAAGTTAGCGTAAAAGGCGTCTTCTTTGACTTTTTCATCCATTGCTAATAATTCATCATGTAAATAAGTAGGTAAATTTGGGGCATCAAGCCATTTTTTATAATTTTCTGTATATGTCATCAATTTCTCCTTTATATTTATAACCGCTTTCATTTTTCATTATACCATTTTGAAAACAGAAAATCACTAGTTTTTTAACTTGCTTTTCATCATTTTCAATAGAAAGGTAAGAAAAAAACTTGCAAAAACAAGTACAAGTTTCAATGATTTTATTTTTTAAGCTTACTAAGGGTTGGCACTACGGCAAGAACGATGATAGCAGAGATGATCATTTCAGCTATAGCATTTGTAGAGATGATACTAACTAAAAGGGCTTGAATATCTCCTCCAAAGACTGATGAGAAGAAGATGTAGATGCCCCCTAATACAAAGATCGTATTTGTCATTGAGCCAATGATCCCAGATAAAAGTAGACCGAATTTATTAGTATTTGCTTTATAACAATAGTAAGGAACGATACCTATCAAGATACGGGGAACCATTGCAATAATGAGTGAGTAGAAATTACCATTATCAACGAAGGGTGAGAATAAGTAGCTGGTTGGTAGTAAAATGATGGTACTATTAAAAACACTTATTATTCCCATGAGAGCACCAAGAGTAGAACCAATCTTTGGACCGTAGATAATAGAAGCAATAATAACCGGTATGTGAACCAGAGTAGGTTTTATTGGTATGGGCCATAGGTTAAAGACCAAGGAGCTAATAAAGTGTATTAATAGCATAATAGCGAAGAAAATAGATATTTTTGGAATATCTGACGACTTATGACGATTCATTTGATTATCTCTCCATTGATAGTTTTTACTTATTATACAAGAATCTGTGACCTATGAAAAAATATTTTGCTCGTTAAATACAGCAGTGATTTTATCTATTATAGTTGAGGTATCAGCTAAAGCTCCTTTGCCAAAATCTCCACAGGCTAGAAGGCTAGACTTAGGTTCGATTTCTTGGTAACCAAAGGATTTTAGACGTTTGATATTTTCTTGAGTAATTGGATTTTCATACATCTTAGTGTTCATGGCAGAAGCAAAAAATTTGGGTATTGATGTAGGAAGGGCTAGTGCTACACCAGTTATAATATTATCAGCTAAACCATAAGAAAGGTGTGCAATAGTGTTAGCTGAGGCAGGAGCGACGATGAATAAATCAGTATTTTTGGCTAAGTCAATATGATTAACTTTACTAACATCATCTTCGCGCATGAGGTCAACGTGAACATCGTTTTTAGAAAGAACTTGTAGGGTAAGAGGTGTAATAAAGTCTTGTGCAGCCTTTGTCATTAAAACAGTGACAGAATAACCTAGTTTTGTTAATTGGCTTGTCAAGTCTGCCGCTTTATAGGCAGAAATGCTACCGCTAATAGCTAATGTGATGTTTTTAGTCATGTCTGGTTACCTTCTCATAAATAATCTGTGCAATCTCATCCTTAGTTTTTACAGGATAATAGTTTTCTGGACCCACTAGATAGGCCTGGTGTTTTTGATCTGTGATCTGCATGTAATCATTAGCTAAAATATAGTCTGCCTGGTTTTTATTTAGGCTTTCTCTGGCTACGCTTATCAGTTGGTCGCTGCTCACGCCTACTAATAATTTAAAACCTATTAAAGTTATTAAAGGATTCCACTTTTTGATCAGAGAAATGATTTTTGGTGTCTTCTTGAGAAAGAGAACCTGATAGTCTGATTGGGAAGAAATTTTACTTTCATGATTAGTTTTCTCAAGAAAGTCTTCCAAACGTTCGGTTTTTTCAAGTTCTTTGAAATCTGTCATATAGACGGGGCTATAGTCAGAAACAGCCATGCTATGTATGATAACATCATGTTTTTTGACTAAGGGTTCTAAAACTTCTAAAAGGTTAGCTACATTACTAATTTCAATAATGGAAAGCTTAGGATTTGCCTCTGGCTTTAAAGCTGTTTTTGTTGTCACCAAGGTCACTTGATGCCCATTATTTAAGAATAGGTCGCATAATTTTTTACCCAAACGACCTGTTGAATGATTGGTTATACCTCTTACAGCATCAATTTTTTCTGTTGTGCCTCCAGATGTAATTAATATTTCCATACTCCTATTCTACACGAAAAATCAAAGTTTTTAAACTGTTAAGATTTTCACAAATATTAAGTTTGTGACCTTTTTGGGCCATTATTCGTATTTTTTGAATAAAAAGTCTAATAAATACTAAATTAAAGTTTAGTGTTTATAAAAATCGAACATTAAAAAGAAAAAATCTATTTTATCTAAGAAATTATGAGTGCTATGATATAATAAATTTATTATGAAAATGAGGTGTAAACATTGAAAACGGATATTGAAATTGCTCAAAGTGTTGCATTAAAACCTATTACTGAAATTGTTGAAAAAGTTGGGATCACTTATGATGATATTGAATTATATGGAAAATATAAGGCAAAATTGTCATTTGATAAAATGAATGCCGTAAAATCAAATTCAGTAGGAAAGCTCATATTGGTTACAGCCATTAATCCGACTCCTGCTGGAGAAGGAAAATCAACCATGAGTATCGGGCTAGCTGATGCTTTAAACAAGATTGGTAAAAAGACAATGATTGCCCTTCGTGAACCTTCGCTTGGACCTGTAATGGGGATCAAAGGCGGAGCAGCTGGCGGAGGCTATTCGCAAGTTTTACCAATGGAAGATATAAACCTTCATTTTACAGGGGATGTGCATGCTATCACAACAGCTAACAATGCCTTAGCAGCACTGATTGACAATCATATTCAGCAAGGAAATGAACTAAATATTGATCCTCGTCGGGTGATCTGGAAACGTGTGGTTGACCTTAATGACCGAGCTTTAAGACAGGTTACTGTTGGCTTAGGAGGACCACTTAATGGTGTTCCTAGAGAAGATGGCTTTGATATAACAGTTGCATCTGAAATAATGGCTATTCTCTGTCTGGCAACTGGTTTAGAGGACTTAAAAAAACGCCTTGCAAGCATCGTTGTGGCCTACGATTATCAGCGCAAACCTATTTATGTTAAAGATCTAAAAGTCGAAGGAGCCTTAACATTAATCCTAAAAGATGCCATCAAACCAAACCTTGTTCAGACTATTTATGGAACACCAGCTCTGGTTCATGGCGGTCCTTTTGCTAATATTGCTCATGGCTGTAACTCTGTTCTTGCTACAACAACCGCTCTTCACTTGGCAGATTATACAGTTACAGAAGCTGGATTTGGGGCTGATTTAGGGGCTGAGAAGTTTCTTGATATCAAGGTTCCAAATCTTCCAACTAATCCTGATGCTGTTGTTATCGTGGCTACACTTCGCGCATTAAAAATGCATGGAGGGGTCGACAAGAGTCAGTTAAATGAAGAAAATTTACAGGCTGTAGCTGATGGCTTTGCCAATCTTAAGAGACACGTTGAAAATATTAGAAAATACGGCCTACCTGTAGTCGTGGCTATTAATGAGTTTGCTTCTGATACTGAAGCTGAAATTCAGGTATTAAAGGATCTATGTGCTGAAATAGCTGTCCCTGTTGAACTAGCTAGCGTCTGGGAAAATGGTGCAGAAGGTGGTCTTGCCTTAGCTAGAACACTTGTTCAAGTTATTGATAAGGAACAGTCAAACTATAAAGCTATTTACCAAAAAGAAGATAGTTTAGAAGAAAAAATGACAAAAATTGTTAGAGAGATTTACGGCGGTAAGACAGTTCAGCTCTCTGTAAAAGCAAAAACACAACTCAAGCAATTTAAGGAATTTGGTTGGGACAGTCTACCTGTTTGTATGGCCAAAACACAGTATAGCTTCTCAGATAATCAGACTTTACTAGGTGCACCTACGGATTTTGATATTACAATCAGAGAATTTGTACCTAAAACCGGAGCAGGATTTATTGTTGCCTTAACTGGTGACGTCATGACCATGCCTGGCCTTCCTAAAAAACCAGCTGCTTTAAATATGGACGTTTTAAATGATGGTACGGTCATAGGCTTATTCTAAGCTTCTAAAAGAAAAACCTTATTTCAGATTGAAGAAAAATTCCTTTTCTTTGATCTTTTTTGATGACTTTTTTTGGAGGGAAAAACTTTTTCCTGGCAGCCAATTTAGGCAGCTGAGTCTGCGGAAAAAGATTTGTAGGCTGACGGCTTAGAAGTCAGCTGATAACCGTGGTAGCACTTACAAAAAAGACTTAAGAAAGGTGTAGGAGAGCTTTCTATAAAAAATAATATGGTATAATATAAAATAAAGTCATGTTTTGGAGGGAATGCATATTAAAAAGAAAATAAAAGTAAAACACTTGCTCCATAAGAGTAAACGTGGTTTTCTACGGGGAGTCTTTAGCCGCGTAAGTTTGATTGCCCTATTGATTATTATCCAAATGGCTTTTATCTTTAAATCATATGCTTGGATGGAGCAATACCATTTCGGTTTAACCTTTATTGAATCAATTTTTGCAGTTGCTATCGTCTTATACTTAGTAAATAGTGATATGGATGCTATATCAAGAGTCACCTGGCTTATTTTGATTATGATTGCTCCCTTGCTGGGATCTTTATTATTAATCTATACTAAGTTTGACTGGGGCTATCGGGGCTTAAAAAGAAGGATAAATCATTTAGTTGACTTGAGTCGTCCTTATGTAAAAGATGATCAGGAAGTCGTGGAGATTTTAAAAGACAATACTTCTGCGACCTATCACTTGGTTCAATATTTACAAAGAAGTCGAGAAAGATTTCCTGTTTACAGTAATACAAAATCACAATATTTTTCCAGTGGGGAAGCGTTTTTTGAAGCCTTTAAAGAAGAGTTATTTAAGGCCAAAAAGTACATCTTTATGGAATTCTATATTATTGCTGAAGGTTTGATGTGGGGAGAAACACTTACCATTCTAGAAGCTAAAATAAAAGAAGGAGTAGAAGTTAGGGTTTTATATGATGGGATGAATGAACTCTCAACCCTATCTCCTGATTACGCCGAACGACTAGCAAAAATTGGAATCCAGGCTAAAGCTTTTTCTCCTATTTCACCTTTTATTTCCACTTATTACAATTATCGGGATCACCGCAAAATTGTAGTTATTGATGGTGAGGTTGCCTTTACAGGCGGTGTTAATTTAGCTGATGAGTATATTAACGAGTATGAGCGCTTTGGTCATTGGAAAGATTCTGGTCTGATGATTGAAGGTGAAGCAGTTGATAGTTTCTTAATCTTATTTTTACAAATGTGGTCAATCACAGAAAAAGGTTTTGAGATTGAGCCTTATTTAGCTAAACACGACACTGGTATACCAACAGATGGCTATGTCATTCCCTATGGGGATTCACCACTGGATACTGATAAAATCGGAGAAAATGTCTATATTGATATCTTGAATCATGCTAAAGAGTATGTCTATATCATGACGCCCTATTTAATCTTAAACAGTGAATTGGAACATGCCATCCGTTTTGCTGCTGAGCGTGGGGTTGATATAGAGATTATTATGCCAGGTAAGCCTGACAAGGCTATCCCTTATGCACTTGCAAAGACCTATTATAAGGGTCTCATGTCTTCTGGGGTTAAGATCTATGAGTATGATCCAGGCTTTATCCACTCAAAGGTCTTTGTTAGTGATAATATCAAGGCAGTTGTGGGATCTATCAACCTTGATTACCGAAGCCTCTATCATCATTTTGAATGCGCAGCTTACTTGTACCGTGCTTCAACAATTGCAGATATTGTCAAAGATTTTCAAGAAACCAAAAACTTATCCAGTCGGGTGACTCTGAAAAAAGTTCATAATCGTCCTTGGTATCAAAAAGTGATGGGCTTATTGGTTAAAACAATTGCACCGCTCTTGTAATTGCAACCATTTTCTGTTATGATGGTTTTATGCGATGAGTCGATTGTGATCTTAGATCACATTTGCGCTGGGGAGGTCATTAAGGCAGGAGCCGACTTTGATAAATTGTGTGAACCCTTTTATCACATTCACTGAATGCCCCATACCTCTGTCTTGAGACAGAGGTTTTTTTATACTTTGATTTTGACTAATTGTAAGCTATAATAAAAAGCATGTAAAAACCTCGACAATGTAAAGTCCTTCATGCAAGAGAATAAAGGAGAAGGATAGGGCTTATACGGTTGCAGTAGTTGGAGCTACTGGTGCGGTTGGTTCACAAATGATAGCGATGCTAGAAGAGTCCGACCTCCCTATTTCAAGTCTAAAGCTTTTAGCCTCAGCAAAATCCGCAGGAAAAAGGATGGCATTTAAAGACACAGATGCTCTTGTAGATGAAACCAGAGAAGATTCCTTTGAAAATATTGATATAGCCCTATTTTCAGCTGGTGGAACCATATCTAAAAAATATGCCCCTTATGCAGTTAAGGCTGGCGCTGTAGTTGTAGATAACACTTCCTATTTTAGACAAAATCCGGCTGTGCCTCTGGTGGTACCAGAAGTTAACTCACAAGCCTTGGATGATCATCAGGGGATTATAGCCTGTCCCAGCTGTTCAACAATTCAGTTGATGGTAGCAGTAGAACCCATCCGATAAAAATGGGGAATAGAGAGGATCATCGTTTCGACCTATCAAGCTGTTTCTGGGGCAGGGCAATCTGCCATAAATGAAACATATCATCAGTACAAAGAACTTATGGATCAAGGCCCAATGCAAAAGACCTCTCCGCTCACATCTTACAAACTGCTGCAGATCAAAAACACTTCCCCATTGCCTTTAATGCCTTGGCACAAATTGATCTTTTCACTCAGAATGATTATACCTATGAGGAGATGAAGATGACCAAGGAAACAAAGAAGATCATGTCCTATCCATCACTAAAAGTGTCAGCAACCTGCGTTCATATACCCATCATAAGGGCACATTCAGAATCTGTCTATATTGAAACAAAAAAGAGGCTCCAATTGACCAGGTAAGATCTGCCATTTCAGTCTTTCCAGGAGCTGTCTTAGAAGATGATGTCAGCAATCAAGTATATCCGCAAACTCTTAATGCTATTGGTTCCAAAGATATCTTTGTTGGTCGGATTCGAAAAGATTTGGATCTACCAAATGGCATCCATTTATGGGTAGTATCTGATAATCTTTTAAAGGGAACAGCATGGAATTCAGTTCAAATTGCTGAAACTTTACATAAGCGTGGACTGATTAGACCTACAAAAACAGACCTATTTGAACTCCTATAGATCAAAATGAATATCTATGCACAATTTGTCACTTCTTGTAAAAGTTCATTCAGAAGCTAATTTCAAGCTTTTTTAGCCTTAAAACTTGACAAGAATTCAAAATATTTGCATAATGAATATAAGTTGAAAAGAATGAAATGAGGCCATTTTATGCAAATTATTAAACGTGATGGACAGGTTGCCGAATTTGACCCGGAAAAGATTTTTCAAGCAATCATCAAAGCAGCTCAGACTGTCTATGTTATAGATGAAACATGGCGCCAAAACTTGGCACAGGTTACAAAGAAAGTTATTATTGACCTAGAAGAAGCAAAAGTTGAAAAACCAACGATCAATATGATTCAATCCCTTGTTGAGAATCGCCTTATGGATGCTGGCTATATTAATATTGCTGAACACTACATTTCTTATCGTCTTCAAAGAGATTTGGAAAGAAATGGCTATGGAGATAGCATTATTGTCCATCTAAGATTTGAACAAACTAAATAAAAAAACACTAAAAAAGTCCGACATAGAAGTGACTTTTTCTAAGATAAACTATAAAAATAGCATGGAATCACTGTTTTATGAACAAAGATTTCATGCTATTTTCTTATTTTAGGACTTTTGTCTGCTCTCTTTTTTCTCTCTTAAACAAGTTCTTAAAAGGGTGAGATTTTCAAGTAAGTTTTCATTGTTTGATATTTGAATATATGGCTTACTGCAATCATTGATGTAATTATGCGATAAAGAGCTTACTTCCTTAGTGAAGGTAAGATTGTTCAGAGAAGCTTTGTCTGCAAGTTCAATGAGTAACTTTTGAGGGAGAATGTGATGGCTAGAAAATTCTGGGAAACTTTGGATAAGTTCTTTGGCATGCTGACACTGTTCCTTAAAAACCTGATTAAGATAGTGAACATTTTTGGAAAACATGCCGTTATCTATATAGATGGATAGTGCTTTTTGCATGATCAAACTGGTATCATAATCCATTATCTTTTTATATTTGAGAAAAAGCTCCATGAGGGACTCTGGGAGAATCAAGCTAGCTAAGCGCAATGCAGGGAAAACTGTGATCGAGAAAGATTTGAGATAGATAACATGTTCTGAAGTGTCATAATAGTGTAGGGGAAGTTCATTTGTCTTACTAAAATCCCCCATATAGTCATCTTCTAGAATATAAACATCATAGCGCTCTGCTAATTCAACGATCTTTTGTTTCTCAGAACTTGTATAAGCCAGCCCCAATGGATTTGAAAAACGTGACATTGTATAGAAAAATTTAATATCTTGACGGCTAAAGATTTCTTCTAATTTTTTTAAATCAAGCCCTTCAAAATGGCGTTCAATTGTTTGAAAGGGTAGTTTATGGAAGGTAATTAGGTCCAGTAAGCGAGGATAGGTCGGCTGCTCAATTAAGATAGTCTTTTTGCCATTTGGAAAAGGCATCTGAGATAAAATATAGAGGGCTTGTTGGCTACCAGATGTTACCAGTATATTATTTTCTTTAGCATAAACAGCGTCTTTAGCAAGCTGTTTATGTAAAGACTTGATTAATTCCTTTAGACCTCGTGTCTGGTGATAGTAGTTGAATAAATAGTTTTCGCGATTAACCAAGCTTTCGGTCATACATAACCTAAAGTCCTTATAGGCCATATCATTGAAAGTATTTATACTGAGTTCAATGGGATTTTCTTCGTGAAAATGGCTTTCTAGGACATAATAACCACTCTTGTTGACCGCGTAGATATCATTTCTAAATTTAAGTTCCATTAGAGCTCTTTGAACAGTATCTTTGCTACAGGCATAGCTTTGACTGAGTTGTCGAATGGAAGGTAATTTATCTCCTTTTTTTAAGGAGCCAGAATGGATTTTTTGGCTGATATCTTCAATAATTCTTTGGTACTTGCTGCTCATAACTGTCCCCGTACAATTCCTTATTTTCTCTATTGTATTACAGCTAGGCTTTTCTTACAATACAGATAGTAATAAAAGTTTAGAAGTAAGGTTCAGTTATGAATAAAAAGACGAAGTCGCTTATCGTGGCTAATGATCTTGCAGG
This sequence comes from Streptococcus catagoni, assembly GCF_011421425.1. Lineage (GTDB taxonomy): Bacteria > Bacillota > Bacilli > Lactobacillales > Streptococcaceae > Streptococcus > Streptococcus catagoni. Next base: position 330,538 of record NZ_WPCW01000001.1, on the reverse strand, counting down.
TTTAGGGAAAGTTGCTCTGACAAGCTCCTTACCTCTTATGTCGGCTTGCCAAATCTCGGTAAAACCCTTACCGACAGTTTTGCTATCGTCACATACTGGAGATTTTCAAGAGATTTATTGTAGGGTTTTAGAGGAGGAAATGCTGGGCTTCTTAAGGCAATGGACAAGCCTGAACTTTAGAGTTGATGGTGTGCTTACAGGCTATTTCAAGAGTAAGGAACAATTAAGAAGTTTGAAAAAATATGCTACTGATCAAGACTTACCACTTTTTGTGGATCCCATCATGGCAGATAAGGGCAAGCTCTATCAGGGATTTGATAAGGATTTTCCTATAGAAATGCGGCGTTTTTGTAAGGGAGTAGATGTTATTATACCAAACCTGACAGAGGCAGCTTTCTTATCAGGACTCCCATATCCGGGTGAAAAATATCAAAAAAGAGACATTGAAGGCATCCTATCAGAACTTGCCAAATTAGATAATAAACATATCCTTATAACAGGACTAAGCTTGGAAGAAGATAGGATTGGCCTAGCCTATTTTAATAGAAATCAAAAGAGAGTTTCTTACCATATGGCCAAGGCTTACCCCTTTCATTTTTATGGGACAGGGGACTTATTGACTGCTATTTTAGCAGCTGGCTATTTTCATGATTTATCATTTGAAGATACTATCCCTTTAGCTCTGCGATTCTTAGATAAATCTTTGGAAGAGACATTAGCTTTGGGAGAAGAGTTAAGGTATGGCATCGCTTATGAAGGTCAACTTTTGGATTTGATGGTGGGTTTTCAGCACTTATTGGAGAGAAAAAATGAAAAAATTACAGACTAAGGAAGTCGTTGATATCAGTCTTTACGCAGCACTTATTGTTATCAGTGTTCAGTTTCTACGTATACCTATAGGACCACAGTTTGTTCATCTGGGTAATGCCCTTGTTGTAGTGGCAGTTCTGCTCTTTGGCACCAAGCGAGCCTCTTTGATAGCTTGTCTGGGTCTAGGGATTTTTGATATCTTAAATGGTTATGCAGCTGAGGTTTGGATCACCCTTTTAGAAGCTGTAATCGTTTGTGTGCTCATAGGCTTCATTTTTGAGAAATGGATGGCATCAGATGACAGCAAGAAAAATGTTGTGATCATAGCTTTTGTTGCTGCTTTAACAAAGATTATCCTTAACCTTTTTAAATATACTTTTATTAATCTTGTCGTGGCTTCTTTACCTATGAATGCAGCTTTGATATCTGCTTTTGTCAAGATTATAGGAACCTTTGGAACTTCTCTAGTGACTATTATAGCAGTGCCAATTCTTTATCCTATTTTTAAATCATTTTTAGGTAAAAAGTAAAAATTGACAAGTATTCTTATTTTTGCCATAATAGGGATGACTTAAAGCCGTGCTAACGGCTTTTTTGATGGGAAAGGAAAAGCAGAGATCCTAATCTTTGTATTTAATAATAAATGAGTATACTAGAAGTTAAAAATTTAAGTCATGGTTTTGGTGACCGTGCCATATTTGAGAATGTCTCTTTTAGACTCTTAAAGGGTGAACATATTGGTTTAGTAGGAGCTAATGGAGAAGGAAAATCAACCTTCATGAGCATTGTTACGGGGTATTTGGTTCCCGATGAAGGTAAGATTGAGTGGTCAAAATATGTGACAGCTGGCTATTTGGATCAGCATACTGTCCTCGAACCAGGTCAAACTGTTCGGGATGTTTTAAGAACAGCCTTTGATGAACTCTTTAAAACAGAAGCTAGAATCAATGATATTTATATGTCCATGGCTGATGAGGGAGCAGATATGGACTCCCTTATGGAAGAAGTTGGAGAACTTCAGGATCGTCTTGAGTCCAGAGATTTTTATAGCCTTGACGCTAAAATTGATGAAGTGGCTCGTGCCCTTGGAGTTATGGACTTTGGGATGGATAGCGACGTTACAGAGTTATCTGGTGGTCAAAGAACAAAAATTTTGTTAGCAAAACTACTCTTAGAAAAACCTGATATTTTACTCCTTGATGAACCAACCAACTATTTAGATGCAGAACATATTGAGTGGTTAAAACGTTACTTGCAAAATTATGAGAATGCCTTTGTTTTGATTTCTCACGATATTCCCTTTTTAAATGATGTTATTAATATTGTCTATCATGTTGAAAATCAAGATTTAGTGCGCTATTCTGGTGACTACTACCAATTTAGAGATGTCTATGAGATGAAGAAGTCTCAGTTAGAGGCAGCCTATGAACGCCAACAAAAAGAGATTGCAGATTTACAGGACTTTGTGAATCGAAACAAGGCGCGTGTTGCAACCCGTAATATGGCTATGTCTCGTCAAAAAAAGCTGGATAAAATGGACATTATTGAACTGCAATCAGAAAAGCCTAAGCCTAGCTTTGAATTCAAGGAAGCCAGAACACCAAGTCGCTTTATCTTCCAAGCCAAAGATCTGATTATTGGTTATGATCGCCCCCTAACTAAAGAAGCTCTTAATTTAAGCTTTGAGCGCAATCAGAAGATTGCTATCACTGGGGCAAACGGTATCGGGAAATCAACCCTGCTAAAAAGCCTGTTAGGCCTTATAAAACCACTAGAGGGGCAAGTGGAGCGTGGTGATTTTATAGAGTTGGGCTACTTTGAGCAAGAAGTTGCTGAAACAATCCGTCAAACTCCCCTAGAAGCTGTCTGGGATGCCTTTCCATCCTTAAATCAGGCTGAAGTCAGAGCAGCACTTGCTAGATGTGGTTTGACTTCTAAACACATTGAAAGCCAAATTCATGTCTTATCAGGTGGTGAGCAGGCCAAAGTTCGTTTTTGCCTATTAATGAATCGTGAAAACAATGTCCTGGTTCTTGATGAGCCCACTAACCATTTAGATGTTGATGCTAAAGATGAGTTGAGACATGCCTTACAAGCCTATAAAGGGTCTATCCTTATGGTTTGTCATGAACCAGATTTTTATCAAGGTTGGGTGACGGATGTCTGGGATTTTAATAAATTAACCTAAAAACTAGAAAATTTTCTGGTTTTTTTATTTTTCCATAGCTATTTCTTGACTGAAAAATCAAAAAAATATATAATGACAATATAGATAAATAAACAAGTAGTCACTTAGATTGACTTATTCATTATAGGGTTTTGTTAGATTTTTAACAATGTTATCCAATCTATGATTACTAAAAACCTTTTGATAAAAAAGTGGAGTAGTCACTTGTTATTGTGATCTATTTCTAAAAACGTTCATTTACTATTTACATAAAGGTGAAAGGAAGTGTTAGCTATGTCAGAAGAAAAATTTGATGCAAAGAAGGATCAATTTTCAGGTAACGTTAAGGAGTCACTAGGACATTTTACAGATGATAAGGAACTGGAAACTGAAGGTAAGGTTCAGCATGGAAAAGGTAAGGTCAAAGAATTTTTAGATGATGCTAAAGACACTTTAGAGGCTTTGTCTGAAAAGCTTAAAAACAAGAAAAAGGAGAATTCTATTGATGAAGGTAGCAAAAAGTAACACAACCAAGGTGAGAAAAACAAATAAAGTTAATAAGGCTGAGGTTTTCCAACTAATCCTGCTCTTAATCCCAGCAGTGAAATTAGCTAAGAAAATACTTAGAGACCGTAAAATGAAATAGGAGTTTGCTGATGACATCAAGGAAAAAAGGAATACTGATCGGTTTGTTCGCAGGAACAATAGCTGCATCAATAGCATATTTATCACTTTCTGAATCCAGCAAAAAACAGCTGGCCAAAGAAACAAGTGACAAAATTGATGAATTAAACGACACTATCATGACAATTAGTGAAAGAATTTTTGAAACTGTTACAGATAAGGTTGAAGACTCTCAAGAAATGATTGAAGAGTGTTCAGAACAGGCTGGTGACACTATTGGAGAAGGGGTTGAAAAAGCTAAAGGCCTGGTTAGCTCCTATGCACAGTCTGCAAGTAAAACACTTGATGATAAGTTAAACTACTTCAAAAATAGGGGTGATAAAGTTTAAGTAAAAAACAAAACTTAGTTCGATAAGACAAAGAACTAACGACATTTTCTTTAAGACAAAAAATAGACCGACCCGCTATTGATATGATACCTCTTAAGTAGACATGGTAAATAACCAAAATCTACTTAAGAGGTATTTTTATGTCTAGAAGAGAAAGATTCAGCCCATACGAGAAAAAAGCTTGTCTTAATTACATTAATAGTAATCGTTCCAGAGCTGAAATATGCAACAATCTCCATATTTCCACAAGCACGATTCAAGATTGGGCTACCATCTATAAGAAATATGGGATTTTAGGATTTAACAAGAAAACAAAAAACCGTTCCTATTCAAAAGAATTTAAATTGAAACTTGTTAGAAAATGTATTAGTGGCGAAGCTTCATCTGTTGATTTAGGTCATCAGTATAATATTTCTTCAGGGCTTTTAAGAAAGTGGATTAGGATGTCTAATGCCAATAGAGAACTTAAGGATTACAATCCTAAACAGGAGGTCTACATGGCAGAGGCAAGACGTAAAACCACTATTGATGAATGTCAAGAGATAGTTAATTATTGTATTGGACACAATCGTAATTATAAGGAAACAGCGGCGCTTTATAATATTTCTTATCTAAGTGGTGTGCATGAAAAATCAGTCGCACATTTATTTTGTACGACTGACCTTATAAAACAAACACTATTTTAGATATTTAACCTGTCTACTTGACAGGTTAAATATCTAAATGACAAGTCGGTCTATTTTTATGATGTGACTTTTAGTTGATTTCAGTCTGAAGATTAAGAAATAAAAGAACTATTGCTTGGACCAAGGACTATGATTTGGGTACGATAACTTCAACGGCGCCTTGAATAACTTTTAAGGAAACAGGTAAGTAATCACTTTTATCACCATCTAGGCGTGTTCTAGCAACCCAATGTTTTCGATTTTTTAAGGGAGAAATCTTTAAAGCGTCAGTGTGGAAGTGGGAAATTTCTTCTGCCTTGGAAAAATCGCCCCTTCGAAATTCATTGATATGGATGAGAAATTTAAAAAAGGATAATTTTTTCATGGTATAAACTTGTAGTAAACCATCATTTACTAAAGCATCAGGGGAAAAAGAGGGGAAGCCAGCAATAGTATTTGTCATCGTGATCAATAAGAACTTGGTCTTTAGAGTTAAATGACGTTCCTTATCTTCAAGAGAAATAGAATAGCTACGATTACGCCTTAGTATTTTAAAACTGTCTTTTAAAAAAGCGAGTGGTCCAAATCTTCTTTTTTCTTCTGAGCTGACATCAGCTGCTATATCAGCAAGAAGTCCCAAGGTCAGACTGCTAATCATATAATGATTGTTAACCTTACAAATATCAACCTTTTGAGTCTGTCCGTTTATAATGGTATCAATAGCTGCCTCAAATTCTCGTGGAATAGCTAAAGCCTTGGAAAAATTATTGACTGTTCCTGAAGGTATGAGTCCAATCTTACTAAAGGAGCCCCCTTCATAAATACCACCTATAATTTTGTTGATCGTCCCATCACCCCCCATAGGGATAATGAGGTCAATCTTATCTTGGCTAGCCTTTTTAGCAAGAGCGAAGGCTTCATCTATACTGTCTGGAATAAGTATGGCAATGTCATCAGGTCTTAAACCCTTGGTGATTAATGTCTCCTTAACTTTCTCGGCCAGTTCATCATTTTTCTTTCCAGAGTGAGGATTGAAAAAAATAGTAACCTTCATCATACTTTTCCTTTCTTGATGAATTATTCAAGAACTATTATATCACTTCTTAGTCAAAAAGGGCTTGACAAAGTCATTTAGTTTAAAACATATAAAAGACTATTGCAATAAACTGTAAAGCGGAAGCTAATAAGATAAATAAGTGCCATATCATATGAAAATATGGTCTTTTTTTGGAATAAAAGAATGCGCCAACAGTATAAGCCAGGCCACCAAAGAGCATAAGAAGACCAAAGGTCAAAGTAGTTTTTTGAATAAGAACAGGTAGGATAAAAATGACTAACCAGCCCATAAAAAGATAGAGAGCGAGACTGAATTTTTCATTGATAGATCTTGCTAATATTTTGTATAGGATACCAAATATGGTAACGCCCCATTGTAAGATGATAATACAATACCCTATCCAGCCACCAACCAGGGAAAGGGCAATGGGGGTGTAACTGCCAGCAATTGCAATATAAATCATGCTGTGATCAATAATGCGAAGGATGTACTTTTGAGGAGAACCATAGGACATAGAATGGTAAATAGTAGAAGATAAGAACATTAGAAATAAGGAAATGATGAATATAGAAATACCAATAGCTGCTTTCAAACCATAGCTTTGATAAGAATAAATAGCAGTAATTGGTAATAAAATCAACATGGCCATAGAGCCGACCCCGTGGGTAACAGCATTGGCTAGTTCTTCACCAAATGTCAGTGGTATGGATTGTTTAAAGCTTTGATTCATTTGACCCCTCTTGACTCTCTAATTGTTCAACTAACTTCAATGTTTTATAATAAGACTTCACTGTTTGACAGGCTGCCCTAATTACTTCAGGGATATGATCCTTACTGTCAGCCTTATTCCAATAACTAACAAAGGCGTCATAGAGTTCTTCTGAACTTAATGACATTTTTAGTTTCTCTAACTCTGCACTAATTGTCTGGATGGGAAAGGTATTTTTCAAAATAGTAATGGCAATCAAACGAGCAACTTGTTCTTTCCTATATTTTTTCTTCACTGGTTTTGATAAATAGCTGTGCTTAACATAATTGTTTATCATTGAAGCAGTCAAATTTTTGGAAGAATTATCAGTCTGTGATTTAGACGTGGTCTGATTGACATAGAGTAAAACCTGATCTAAATACAGTTCTAAATCAGGTAAGTCCTGCCAGTAGGGTAATTTTTGCATTTCCATTTACGTGAACCTCTTTATCTAGTTTTTATAACTAGATTATATATTTAATAAGAAATTTTTGCAAGAGAAAAATGAAGACAGTAAAATATAGCCTTAATAAAGAACTTTCATGATATAATATAAAAGGCTTGTAAGATTCGATTCATGTTGAAGATAAGTTGATGAATACCAGAAATAAACGTTTTTTAAAGTAGTGAAAGGAAATAAAAATGGCAACTATTCAATGGTTCCCTGGACACATGTCAAAAGCAAGAAGACAGGTTCAAGAAAATTTAAAGCATGTTGATTTTGTGACAATTTTAGTTGACGCACGTCTACCCTTGTCCAGTCAAAATCCCATGCTTACTAAGATCGTTGGGGACAAACCAAAATTAATGATTTTAAATAAGGCGGATTTAGCCGACAAGAGTCGAACACATGAATGGTGCCAATATTATGAAAATCAGGGCATTAAAACCCTAGCCATTAATTCAAAAGAACAGTCAACTGTTAAGAAAGTTACGGATGCTGCCAAAGATTTAATGGCTGATAAAATTCAGAAACTTCGAGAAAGAGGGATTCAAAAGGAAAGCTTAAGAACCATGATTATCGGCATTCCTAATGCTGGAAAATCTACACTGATGAATCGCTTAGCTGGAAAGAAAATAGCAGTTGTTGGCAATAAACCCGGTGTAACAAAGGGTCAACAATGGTTGAGAACCAATAAGGATTTAGAAATTCTTGATACCCCAGGTATTTTATGGCCAAAATTTGAAGACCAAACCGTAGGATTGAAACTAGCTTTAACCGGAGCTATCAAAGATCAATTGCTGCCTCTTGATGAAGTTACGATCTTTGGCCTAAATTATTTCAAGAAAAATTATCCTAATCGACTTGAAGAACGCTTTACAGTCATTAATTTAGAGGAAGAAGCACCAGATATAATCATGAATATGACACGAAAACTGGGTTTTCGAGACGATTACGATCGTTTTTATCAACTCTTTGTCAAGGAAGTACGTGATGGTAAGTTAGGAGTTTTTACCTTAGACCAGGTTGGTGATGTGGATGCCTTTAACAATTAAAGTAATTAAAGAAAAGCTAGAAGCTATCAGAGAACTTTCAGATCCCCTTTTTTTAGAATTAGAGGCAGACAATCGAAAAGGAGTCCAGAAACTCTTAGAGCAACGAAGAAAGGCTATTCAGGCTATAGCTGCTGAAGATCTTCGTTTGGAAGAAATGCTGCGCTACGAAAAAGACTTATACCAAAAAGGATTTCAACTTATCGCTGGTATAGATGAGGTGGGCAGAGGCCCTCTAGCAGGTCCGGTGGTAGCAGCCTGTGTTATCCTGCCTCAGAATTGTAAAATAATTGGACTAAACGACTCTAAGAAAATTCCCAAAGCAAAACATGAGCTCATCTATTCAGAAATCTTGGAAAAAGCATCAGGAGTTGGGATTGGTATTATAGATAACCAGATAATAGACCAAATTAATATTTATCAGGCCACCAAAGAGGCTATGTTGGCAGCAATCTCAAATATCAAAGGAAAAAACCAGGTACCAGATTATCTATTAATTGATGCCATGACGCTTGATACTCCTATCCCACAAAACTCTATTATTAAAGGAGATGCTAATTCACTATCAATTGCAGCAGCTTCAATCGTTGCAAAAGTGACTAGGGATAAACTGATGATGGACTTTGACCAGATCTATCCTGCTTATGGCTTTGCCAGGAATGCTGGCTATGGGACTAAGACTCATCTCCACGCCCTAGAAACAGAAGGTGTCACACCTATTCATAGGAAAAGTTTTGAGCCCATTAAGAGTCTTCTTAAACAATAAGAACAGGCTCATTTTCTAAGGATTGATGCATACTTTAAGGAGAAAGACAAATGAAAACTGAACGTGAAAAGATGTTGGCAGGGCAGCTGTATGATGCCGGAGATCGGGAATTAAGAGAAATGCGTGATAAAAGTAGGCATTTGATGAAAGTCTTTAATGACCAAATGGACCGAGCTAAAAAAAGCCAAATTCTAAAAGAATGGTTAGGTGCGACGGGCGACTCCATTTTCATGGAAGCAAACTTTATGTGCGACTACGGAAGTAATATCTATCTTGGTGAGAATTTCTATGCTAATTTCAACACGACAATGCTTGATGTTTGTGAAATAAGAATTGGTAAAAATGCTATGCTAGGTCCAAATTGCCAATTATTAACACCTTTACATCCTCTTGATGCTAAGGAAAGAATAGCAGGGTTAGAATACGGAGCACCTATTACCATTGGAGATAACGTTTGGTTAGGTGGAGGCGTTACCATTTTGCCAGGTGTAAGCTTAGGAGATAATGTTGTCGTTGGCGCAGGAAGCGTGGTAAGCAAGTCTTTTGGAGATAATCTCGTCCTTGCAGGTAATCCAGCAAAAATCATTAAAGAACTTTAAAAAAGATAAAAAATAAGACAAGTCTTTGAATTTTCAAAGGCTTTTTTCGAATAGTTAGTATAGAGAGGTATACTATGAATAATTTTGAAATATACAAACTAAGATCTGCTGGCTTAAAAAATAATCAAATCCTTAAAGTATTAGACTATCAAAAGCAATATGGCAAAAAATTAACGATCCGAAATATGGCTGTCATTTCAGAATGTAAACATCCCATTTTATTTATGGAGGCCTATAAAAGTTTAGACCTTAAAGAATTACGTAGGGAATTTATGCTTTACCCTTCTCTTTCCATCTTAGATAAGGAGTATCCACAGGCTCTAAGGCAGATCTTTAATCCCCCCGTTTTACTCTTTTATCAGGGCAATATTGCCCTACTAGAAAAACCTAAACTGGCTGTTATTGGATCTCGTAAGGCTACAGAGCAAGGCATTGAGTCTGTGAGAACCATTATTAACCAATTACAAAACAAATTTTTGATTGTCAGTGGACTAGCAAGAGGGATTGATACAGCAGCTCATCTGAGTATTTTAAAAAATGGCGGCAGCACCATAGCTGTTATTGGTTGTGGATTTAATTATTACTATCCTAAAGAAAATAAAAAATTACAAACCTTTATAGCTAAGAATCATCTGCTAATAAGTGAATATGGACCTGAAGAAAAACCTCTATCTTATCACTTTCCAGAACGTAATCGTATTATTGCTGGCCTCTCCTTAGGGGTCTTAGTTGCAGAAGCAAAATATCGATCTGGAAGTCTTATTACCTGTAATATTGCCTTAGAGGAAGGGCGAGATGTATTTGCCATACCTAGCAATATTATTGATGGAAATTCAGATGGTTGTCACCAACTGATTAAAGAAGGTGCAAAGTGTATTACAAGTGGGTTAGATATCCTTATGGAATATCAAAATATTTAAAGTTTCTTCCTATTATATAAATTTTTTTATTGACAGTTAGAAAAAAATGGGATATTATTCTATAAGCTTTAACCAATAAGTTATAGGAAGTGTGTCAATTTGGTAACGAAAACAGCAACAAAGGCTAAAACGAGTAGTAAAAAAGTTACGAATAAGAAAAAAACAGATTCAAAGACTAAAAAAAATTTAGTTATTGTAGAATCACCTGCAAAGGCTAAAACAATTGAAAAATATTTGGGACATCACTACAAGGTTGTTGCCTCAGTGGGCCATATAAGAGATTTGAAAAAATCATCTATGTCAGTTGATTTTGAGAATAATTATGAACCAAAGTATATTAATATTAGAGGTAAAGGCCCTCTCATTAATTTGCTCAAAAAAGAAGCAAAGAATGCTAAAAAAGTTTACTTAGCCAGTGACCCGGACCGAGAAGGTGAAGCTATTTCTTGGCATTTGTCGCATATTTTAGGTCTTGATCCTGAAGATAAAAATCGCGTTGTTTTCAATGAAATTACAAAAGATGCTGTAAAAAATGCCTTTGTGGAGCCTCGTGAAATTGATATGGATTTAGTTGATTCACAACAGGCTCGCCGTGTTTTGGATAGGATTGTGGGATATTCCATATCGCCTATTCTATGGAAAAAAGTCAAAAAAGGCTTATCTGCTGGTCGAGTACAGTCAGTAGCCTTAAAATTAATTATTGATCGCGAAAATGAAATTAAGGCCTTTGTACCAGAAGAATACTGGTCCATTGAGGGCTTGTTCCAAAAAGCCCGTAAAAAATTTCAAGCAAACTTTTATGGGGTCGATGGTAAGAAGACAAAGCTTAACACAAATGAAGATGTTAAGGATGTCTTGTCTAGGCTTAAAGGTGATGACTTTGAAGTTAGCAAAGTTGAAAAAAAGGAACGCCGTAGAAACGCTCCTCTACCTTATACAACGTCCTCGCTTCAACAGGATGCTGCAAATAAGATAAATTTCAGAACCCGTAAGACGATGATGGTTGCTCAACAACTCTACGAAGGGATCAATCTTGGTAGCAGTGGGACACATGGTTTAATAACCTATATGCGTACAGATTCAACTAGAATTAGCCCCATTGCTCAAAATGATGCAGCAGCTTTTATTAGTCAACGTTTTGGTAGTCAGTACTCTAAGCATGGCAATAAAATCAAAAATGCCTCAGGAGCCCAAGATGCCCACGAAGCTATCAGACCTTCTAATGTTAATTTTAGCCCAGAATCAATAGCTAAACATTTAAATAAAGACCAGCTCAAGCTCTATACCCTAATTTGGAATCGTTTTGTCGCAAGTCAGATGACAGCAGCAGTTTTTGATACCGTTAAGGTAAGTCTAGAGCAAAATAAAGTGATGTTTATTGCTAATGGTAGTCAGATTAAATTTGATGGCTATATGGCTGTTTACAATGATTCAGATAAAAATAAAGTCTTACCAGAAATGGTAGAAGGAGAAGTGGTTAAAAAAGTATCTGTTTCTCCAGAACAGCATTATACCCAGCCCCCAGCTCGTTTTTCAGAGGCAAGTCTTATCAAAACTCTAGAAGAAAATGGAGTTGGTCGCCCTTCAACTTATGCCCCAACCTTAGAAGTGATTCAACGTCGTTACTATGTTAAGTTAGCGGCTAAGCGCTTTGAACCGACAGAATTAGGAGAAATTGTTAATAAGCTTATTGTCGAATTTTTCCCTGATATCGTTGATGTCAAATTTACAGCTGATATGGAATTGAAACTGGATGAAGTAGAAGTTGGAAGAAGGCAATGGCAAACTGTCATTGATCAATTTTATAAACCTTTTGCAGAAGAATTGGACAAGGCTGAAGAAGAAATTGAGAAAATACAGATTAAAGATGAGCCTGCAGGTTTTGATTGTGAATTGTGTGGCCATCCTATGGTTATAAAATTGGGACGTTTTGGAAAATTCTATGCATGTAGTAATTTCCCAGAGTGTCGAAACACAAAAGCTATTACCAAAGAAATTGGTGTGACCTGTCCTATCTGTCAAAAAGGTCAAGTTATCGAACGCAAAACAAAACGTAACCGTGTCTTTTACGGCTGTGACCGTTATCCTGAGTGTGAATTTACGTCTTGGGATGTTCCCGTTGGAAGAAACTGTCCAAAATCAGGTGATTATCTGGTTGAGAAAAAGATCCGAGGCGGCGGCAAACAAGTTGTTTGTAGTAATGATGATTGTGATTATAAGGAAGATAAAGTCAAGTAAAAAAAATGTAGACAAAGTGATGATTTCTCTCAATCATCGCTTTTTACTTGCTAAGAAAAGTATCAAAAAAGTGAAGACAAGTACTGTACTGACCTCTGATCGTTAGATTTTTTATCTAACTTTTGGGGTGCAATTCAAACTTTGTCTTCACTTTTTTAGTTTGTTTTTAAGGTATTTACCAGTTCTTCGATAAGAGGACTAAAGGAATAGCCAACTCTGTAGGCAAGACCAATAGGATAAAAATCGTTTCGATCTTGGAAAGGAACCCACACGAGGTCTTCTATTTGACTTAGAGCCTCAAAATCGCTGGGCAAGATAGTAATGGCATTTAAGCTTTCTAAGCTATGAATGAGAACTTCCCAGTCATTGTGTTTAAAAACAATATTTGGCTCAAAACCAAGCGCTCGACTGCGCCGAGGTAGCATTTCGCCCAACATGTAATCTTCATTTAAGGAAGCAAATCTTGCCTCTTTTAAATCTATCAATTTTAAGGTTTTTTCTTTAGCCAGTGGGTGTGACTTGGGCAATACTATGCTAACTTTATAGCCTTGAGTGGAGGTTTGTACAGGTTCAATAATAATATCTTTACGAATACTGGGAAAAGATAAGAGGGCAATATCTATTTCACCATTTGCTAGTAAATTTTGTAGTTTACGTGATCCATATTGAATGAGAGAGAGCTCTACATTGGAGTGTGTTGCCATAAAAGTAGAAATTTCTTTCATGAATTGAATGGCAAATAAGGAGGTCAAGCCCATTCTAATGGTTTCTTTCTTCTCTTTGTTCAGTTGTTGAATTTCGTTAAGAATTTGGTTGAAGTCTGTCACTAAATCTTTTCCGCGTTGATAGAGAATCTCGCCTGCTTCCGTCAAAAAGAGCTGTCTGCCATTTTGAGTAAAGAGGGTAGTGTTTAATTCAGATTCAAGCTTCTTTATTGATTGTGACAAGGTAGGTTGGGTCACAAAAAGACTTTTTGCGGCACGGGAATAATTTTTTGTTTCAGCTACAGTAATAAAATAAGTTAATTGTCTAATATCCATTTCTTATCCTTTTCTTTCTATAGTATATCATATCAATTTTTTACTGTTACTATACTGTAAATATTATCAAAACTTATAATACTATAATTTTTAATAATTTCTATATTTTTGCTTGCTGTGTTAAGCTTTATATAGTTAGTGAAATCACAAACAAAATTTTATAGGAGATACAGTAATGATAGAAAATAGTAAAAAACATAGTGTAAAAGATTTTACAATGAATGTTTTAAATGGTCTCGCCTTAGGAACAGTAGTAGTCTTAATTCCAGGTGCTATTCTTGGAGAGTTAATGAAGGCTCTGCTTCCCATGTGGTCTGGTTTTGGACCTTTGATAGCTGCTACTGCAGTATCCACAAGTCTAATGGGACTTGTTATTGGTATGTTTGTAGGAGGAAATTTTAAATTTAACCCTATCCAATCAGCTTCATTAGGATTAGCTGTAATCTTTGCCGGTGGTGCCGCAAATGTATCCAAGGGTCTTATTAGCTTGCAAGGTACTGGTGATATCATCAATATGGGTATCACTGCAGCACTGGGAGTTTTACTGATTCAATATTTATCAGATAAAACAAAATCGTTTACACTTATCATTATTCCAACTGTCACCCTCTTACTTGTTGGTGGAATTGGGCGTGCACTTTTGCCTTATGTAAAAATGATTACTGCTATGATTGGTCAAGGTATTGCTAGCTTACTAGGCTTACAACCTATTTTGATGTCAATCCTCATAGCTATGATCTTCTGTTTCTTAATCGTATCGCCAATTACAACAGTGGGCATTGCTCTTGCCATTTCCTTATCAGGTATAGGTTCAGGAGCTGCAAATCTAGGTATATGTGCTGCTAGTTTTGGATTATGTATAGCTGGTTGGTCAGTTAACTCAAAAGGAACTTCCTTGGCTCATGTTTTAGGTTCACCTAAAATTTCTATGGCTAATGTCTTGTCAAAACCAAAAATTATGCTGCCAATGCTGTCTTCTGCTGCAGTACTAGGCATCTTAGCTGCCTTATTTAATATCCAAGGGACACCAGCCAGTGCGGGTTTTGGGATCAGTGGTCTAATTGGCCCAATCAATGCCTTGAATCTTGCTAAGGGCGGATGGTCATTTGCAAATATTTTGATTGTTTTGATAGTCTTTGTTCTAGCACCAATCGTTTTAAGCTTTTTATTTAACTATTTATTTATCAAAGTTTTCAAAATAATTGATAGCAATGACTATAAGCTAGATATCTAAAAGGAGAATGGATATGAAATTAAAGCTCTATAATGTCCGAGGAGAAGAAGCAATTCTTGCAAGCCAATGGGCAGAGGCTAATCAAATTGAAATTTCCTTAAGTGAAGAGCCACTAACTGTTGAATCAGTAAGAGAAGCACAAGGCTTTGACGGAATTGCTAATGCTCAAATTGGTCCTTTAGATGATGGTATCTATCCGATTTTGAAGGAAATGGGAATCAAACAAATTGCACAGCGTAGTGCAGGCGTTGATATGTATAACCTAGAATTGGCTAAGAAAAACGATATTATCATTAGTAACGTTCCTAGCTATTCTCCGGAATCCATTGCAGAATTTACAGTAACAATTGCTCTAAATCTCATCCGTAAGACCGAATTGATTCGTGAAAATGTTAAGAATCAAAACTTTTCTTGGAGCCTTCCAATTCGAGGCCGTGTCCTCGGAGATATGACTGTTGCCATTATTGGTACGGGTCGTATTGGCCTAGCAACTGCTAAAATATTTAAAGGCTTTGGCTGCAAGGTGCTTGGTTTTGATATCTATCAAAGTCAAGCTGCTAAAGAAGTGCTGGAATATAAAGATTCTGTAGAAGAAGCCATCAAGGATGCTGATCTGATTTCTTTACATATGCCGCCAACTGAAGAAAATACACATCTTTTTAATAAGGATATGTTTAGCCAATTTAAAAAAGGTGCTATTTTGATGAATATGGCTCGCGGTGCACTCATTGATACTGAGGATCTTCTAAAAGCTTTAGATTTAGGACAATTAGATGGTGCCGGAATTGATACTTATGAATTTGAAGGACCCTATGTTCCGAAAAATTTCCAAGGTGAAAAAATTGAAGATCAAGCATTTTTAGACCTTATCAGGCATCCAAAAGTTATTTATACCCCTCATGTAGCCTACTATACTGACGAGGCTGTTAAGAATCTTGTTGAGGGTGCATTAAATGCTTGCGTGGAAGTGATTGAAACTGGTACAACTCTGACACGAGTTAATTAGGCTTAGCTCTATTTACAAAAGGTTTCATGCAAATAGATATTCTAATGGCGTTTATAATAGACAATTTCTTTATTGTCCGTTATAAACGCCATATTACTTATTGTCCGTTATAATGGACATTTTTAAAAATGTCTGTTATAATAGCCATTAGTAAAGGAGTTAGACTTATGCAATATCTGGCTATTATTGGTGATTTTATTGATTCTAAATCATTTAAAAACCGTTATAACTTTCAACAACAATTTCAGGACTCTTTGGAAAAGATTAATCAATCCTACCACAAAACAATTGTTTCAAAATTTTCTATCACTTTAGGTGATGAATTTCAAGGACTCTTGACAAATGATGCCCCTATATTTCAGATTATTGATGATCTCAATAGGATGATGTCTCCTTATCAGCTCCGCTATGGAATAGGTTTGGGTGAGATATTGACAAAAATCAACCCAGAAATAAGTATCGGTGCTGATGGACCAGCATACTGGAAAGCCAGACAGGCCATTACGGAGGTTCATGTCAAAAATGATTATGGTCAGACACACTTGCTCTTTCAATCAAGTCAAGATGATTTAGATTTTACTCTTAATAGCTTGTTGGCAGCTGGAGAAGCTATCAAGAGTAATTGGCGGACCAGTCAAGAAGAAGTCTTTTATCAATTGTTAAAAGAAAATATCTATTCAGAAGACTTTAATCATCTCTTTTTAGCAGAAAAACTTGAACTTGATCCAAGTGCCTTATCAAAACGCCTCAAAAGTAGTAGTATAAAGGTATATCTGAGGTCACGTCGTGCGGCCTTAACTCTCATTCAATCAATAGAGAAGGAGTAAAAGCAATGACTGGTTTAGCACCCTTTTTAGCTGAAAATCCCATATTAACCCTCTTATTAATCTGTCATTTTCTTTCTGATTTTCAATTGCAGAGCCAAAAAACTGCTGATTTCAAAAATAAGGATTATCACTATTTATTGAGGCATTTCTTAGGTGTAGCCTTGCCACTTAGTCTAGTAGGTATAATGATTCCGGGACTGATCCCCATCATTTTATTCATCTTTCTTAGCCATGTGCTCATAGATTATTATAAAGTGAAACTAGCAAAAGTATTGCATCTTAGCGCAGCTGGTAGTTTCGCTGTGGATCAAGGTATGCACCTTATAATAACCATCAGTCTGGCCTTAACTGCTAGCGATCATATTTTACCAGCCTATTTGGATAGACTACCTTTGACAAGTTTACTTTTTTTAGTGCTTATCACCAAGCCTAGCAACATTGCTTTCAAGATATTTTTCGATCGTTTTCAACCCAAGCAAGATACAAAGATGGATAGTATTCCAGGTGCTGGCGCAATGATTGGAAACCTGGAAAGAATTGTTATTGGTATTTGTATGCTCATGGGGCAATTTGCTTCGATAGGCCTGGTCTTCACAGCAAAATCAATTGCCCGTTATGATCGGATTTCTAAAGATGCTATTTTTGCGGAATATTACCTGATTGGTTCTTTATTTAGCATATTAACAGTTTTCTTAGCAGCTTTTATCTGTTTTTACTAATTTTTTTGCAGGAAAAGGTCTCAGTCTACAAGCGACCGCCTTCTGCTTTTAAACAATTTTTGTTATAATATACAAATAAAATTTATAGAAAGATTTGTGGAAGTTAGTGAGTCTTAACTTCCAAAGAGGTATTAGTCTATTGTCTCAATCTTATATTAATGTCATCGGAGCTGGTTTAGCTGGTTCTGAAGCGGCTTATCAAATTGCAAAACGGGGTATCCCAGTTAAACTGTATGAGATGCGCGGCGTCAAATCAACCCCTCAACACAAAAGTACACAATTTGCTGAATTAGTCTGTTCCAATTCTTTTCGTGGTGACAGCCTAACCAATGCAGTTGGTTTATTAAAAGAAGAAATGCGTCGCTTGGATTCACTTATTATGCGTGCAGGCGAAGCACACCGTGTTCCAGCAGGTGGTGCCATGGCTGTTGACCGTGAGGGGTATGCAGAAGCTGTAACCAGAGAAATTGAAAATAATCCACTCATTGAAGTCATCCGTACTGAAATCACAGAAATTCCTGAAGATGCTATTACAGTCATTGCAACAGGTCCCCTAACCTCAGATGCCCTTGCAGAAAAAATACATGCTCTAAATGGTGGTTCAGGTTTTTATTTTTATGATGCGGCAGCACCAATCATTGATAAGTCTACCATTGACATGAACAAGGTTTATCTCAAATCACGTTATGACAAGGGAGAAGCTGCTTATCTCAACTGTCCCATGACCAAAGAAGAGTTCATGGCCTTCCATGAAGCCTTGACCACTGCAGAAGAAGCTCCGCTTAATTCTTTTGAAAAAGAAAAGTACTTTGAAGCTTGTATGCCAATTGAAGTCATGGCTAAACGTGGCATTAAAACCATGCTCTATGGGCCAATGAAACCAGTAGGTCTAGAATATCCTGATGACTACACAGGTCCTCGTGATGGCGATTACAAGACACCTTATGCCGTGGTACAACTTCGTCAGGATAATGCTGCTGGAAGTCTCTACAATATGGTTGGATTTCAAACCCATCTTAAATGGGGTGAACAAAAACGTGTTTTCCAAATGATTCCAGGCTTAGAAAATGCTGAATTTGTCCGTTATGGTGTCATGCATCGCAATTCTTATATGGATTCTCCTAACTTACTTAATGAGAAATTCCAATCACGCGCCAATCCCAACCTATTCTTTGCAGGGCAAATGACAGGTGTAGAAGGCTATGTAGAATCAGCCGCTTCAGGGATTGTTGCTGGAATCAATGCTGCTAAGCTATTTCAAGATGAAGAACAAGTCATCTTCCCTCAGACTACAGCTATAGGTAGTCTTCCTCACTATATCACTCATACAGACAGTAAGCATTTTCAACCAATGAATGTTAATTTTGGTATCATTAAGGAACTTGATGGTCCCCGAATTAGAGATAAAAAGATGCGCTATGAAGCAATAGCAGAGCGTGCTTTAAGTGATTTAGCTCCATATTTAGATCTATAAAAAAACAAGTCAATTAGCTTGGCAAGAAAGTTAATTGGCTTGTTTTTTTACTGTTCAAAGGAAAGAAATGATTTATTTTTTACCAAAGGGGATCTTGATATGTTTTAGATTTTCTAAGGAATCAGAGATTTTCTGATTACGCTCTACAGCCTTTAGATTATGCTCTTCCAGTAATTTCTGGCTTTTTTCGAGCACATCTAAATTAATATAGTAAAGCTTGATCAAAGAACCCACATTTCGTTTTCCTCCCCTAGGGGACATAGCAACAACCTCATTGAGGGTGGATGTAACATATTTTTTATCTGCTCTTGCTGGAATAGTAGCAACCACAAAACCTTGTTTTTCAAGATGTTCTTTGGCCTCTATCACAGCCAAATTAATCACATTATCAACTGAGCGTAAATGTTTATGTCTTTCTTGCCTTTGATCTATAAATTTCTCAACAATAGGTCTTGTATTATCCATTCCCTTGCTGATCAATTCAGTTGTGTCTGGAATGATGGCAATCATTTTCCCCAAAGCACCTAAAGATTTGATTAAACGTCCTTTTTTTAACATTTTGAACTCCTTATTAGCTTGTAAAGTCTTATTCATATTATATCAAAAGCTTTGCTCTAAACCGCAAATAAAACTTACAATTTTTTTGAAACTTTTTAGAGACATCTTATGACAGTTAGGGCAGTTAAAAAGGCAATCTGAAACTTACAAACTTGTAAGATTATAGGTAAGAATTGTAAGTTTCTTTGGCTAAAATTCATCTATAATTGATGAAGCAATAGGTTATAATAATTAAAGGAGATTAAATCAATGCTACTAAAAATAAATCATTTACAAAAAATTTATCGCACACGATTTTCAAAGGAAGAAACGCATGCCCTGCAAGATATTGACTTCAAGGTGGAACATGGTGAATTTATTGCTATCATGGGAGAATCTGGCTCTGGTAAGACAACCTTGCTTAATATTCTGGCTACCTTGGAAAAGCCGACTGCAGGTTCTGTATTTTTGAATAATCAGGATATTACTAAAATTAAAGAAGGGAAGTTAGCCCAATTCCGTTTAAAAAACTTAGGCTTTGTCTTTCAAGAATTTAACCTTTTAGATACCTTGTCTGTCAGAGATAATATCTTTTTGCCATTGGTGCTAGACAGAAAAGGTTATAAAGAGATGACTGGCAGATTAGCTCAGATATCTTCAAAACTAAGAATTGATGCTTTACTTGATAAGAGACCCTTTGAAATCTCCGGAGGGCAAAAGCAGCGTGTCGCTATTGCTAGAAGTTTAATCACAAATCCTCATCTCTTATTGGCAGATGAACCAACAGCAGCTCTAGATTATCGTAATTCCGAAGATTTACTGAATCTTTTTGAGGATATTAATATGGATGGTCAAACAATCCTGATGGTGACCCACTCAGCCAACGCGGCTAGTCATGCTAAACGGGTTCTCTTTATAAAAGATGGTCGCATCTTTCACCAAATGTATCGTGCCAATAAAAGTAACAGTGAATTTAGTAAGGATATCTCATTGGCAATGTCTGGCCTTCTAGGAGGTGAGTAAGATGTTCTATCTAAAATTAGCCTGGAATAATTTAAAAAATTCATTTGAAGTTCTAGCCCCTTTTTTTCTTGCCAGTACAGTTTTATTTATGCTCAATTGTATCGTGACTATTATTTTATTTAGTCCTATTTCAAAAAAAATGAGTTATGGCAATACTTTTTTAGGTTTGGCCTTTGTTATACTAACCCTCTTTGCAACCATAATGGAAATTTATAGCTATAATTTTTTCTTAAAACAGCGAAGCAGAGAGTTTGGTCTCTATAATATCTTGGGAATGAATAAGGGTCAGGTTGGCCTTGTTTCTACACTTGAATTAATTATGATGTACATTGCCACTGTCTTTTTAGGATGCCTTTCATCATACATCTTTTCGCATTTGTTCTATTTGATCTTTGTTAATTTAACACACTATGATAGTTTAGATCTACCCTTTAATTTTCTACCCTTTCTTATTACGACAGCTGTCTTTTTAGCTATCTTTATCCTACTTGAAATTTTAGGACTTCGTAAAATTAGAAAAACATCCCCTTTATTACTTTTCCAAGACCAACATCAAGGAGAAAAAGAGCCGCGCGGCCACTTCCTATTAGCCGTTTTATCTCTTTTAAGTTTGGGTATGGGGTATTATTTATCTTTTTCTTCAACTAAAGTAAGTGCTTTAGTAGTCTTATATCGTTTCTTTATAGCTGTTATTCTGGTCATTATTGGAACCTATCTCTTTTATATTTCCTTTATGGCCTGGTATTTAAAACGAAAAAAAGCCAATAAAAATTATTATTATCAATCAAAACATTTCATTTCAACCTCTCAGATGATTTTTAGGATGAGACAAAACGCCCTAGGCTTAGCTAATATCACTATTTTAGCTGTAATGGCCTTTGTGGCGATCGCAACAACCACAGCCCTATATACTAATACCAATAATTCTATCAAAGAACTCTTTCCTAAAAATACAACTTTCAATTTTGAGACTGCTAATGAAAAAGAGGTCAAAGATTATGTGTCTCGTTTTATATTGACGCCCCTTAATAAGAAAGAAAATGAACTGATCCAATACAAGAATCTTCGAGTTGGCATACCAGGAGCAGAAGGGAAAAAACTTAAAATTAGTAAAACCGATTTTACCAAGCCGAATTTTACCAAAATAACCTTTACTCATATTGTTTCTGAAGAAGATTATCTCCATTTAGGTAATAAAAAACTTCATTTGGCTGATGGGCAAGTAGCCTACTTTAAACAAAAAGGAGATAGTCAGCTAAAAACAATGGATATCTTGGATCAGCATTACCAGGTTAAAGAGAATATTAAAAGCATCAATTTCCCTGCTGTAGTCAACACCTATAATCCAGCAGTTCTTGTTGTTAAGGATGAAGAAACCTTGAACACTATAATAAAGAAGATAAATAGTGTTTCTCAGGTAAAGCTTGGTCTAGAATACACTGTATTTGGTAATTTTAGTCAGAAAGAACTTAATCGCATACTGGATAATACTGGTAACTTAAGTCATGATAAACAATTTATAGCACAAGTCACACAAAAGAAAGCATTCAAAAGGGACTTATATAATATGTTTGGAGGTTTTATGTTTGCAGGATTCCTA
The DNA here is from genome assembly GCF_011421425.1 of Streptococcus catagoni. Classification (GTDB taxonomy): domain Bacteria; phylum Bacillota; class Bacilli; order Lactobacillales; family Streptococcaceae; genus Streptococcus; species Streptococcus catagoni. Next base: position 308,601 of record NZ_WPCW01000001.1, on the reverse strand, counting down.
ATGGGTTCAGCCTTTATTCTTGGTGCTGCGTTAATTATCTATTACAAGCAATATTCTGAAGGTCACGAAGATAAGAAGTCCTATCAGATTTTACAAGAAGTTGGGATGAGTCAAAAGCAAATTAAACAAACCATCAATTCACAGATTCTTTTGGTCTTCTTTATGCCAATTACTATGGCCGTTATCCATTTTTCTGTAGCTATCATTATGCTCAAACAGATGTTACTTATGTTTGGAGTGACAAGCTCTCCTCTTATTTATAAGGTCAGTGGTATTACTATTGCTATCATTATTGTTATTTATTTTATGATCTACAAAACAACTAGTAAAGCCTATTATAAAATCATTGAAAGGTAAAGTAAGTAGCGATTTTTTGCTACTTTTTTGTTATTATAAAGCTATGGTAAAAAACGAAAAAATATATATTGTTGAGGATGACTCAACCATAGTGTCACTCTTAAAAAACCATTTAATGGAAAACTATTTAGTAAAGAGTGTTGAAAATTTTAGGGATGTCACAAAAGAAGTTCTCCAATTTAAGCCAGATCTTGTTTTGATGGATATCAGCTTACCCTTTTTTAATGGTTTTTATTGGACGACTGAAATTCGGAAAAGCATGACTGTGCCAATCATCTTTATCTCCAGTTCTAGTGATGAGATGGACGCTGTTATGGCTCTTAATATGGGTGGGGATGACTTTATTACCAAGCCTTTTTCCTTATCCATCTTAGATGCTAAGATTACAGCCTTTTTACGTCGTTCTAAACAATTTTCCACTAACAGCTTTTCCTTTAATCATTTTACTTTAGAGTTTGATGGTAGTCTATCTGATGGCTCTCATGTTATTAATCTGTCACCAACTGAACACAAAATTCTAGCTCTGCTATTTTCCCACCAAGAAAAAGTCCTTAGTAAGGAAGAGATTCTTTTAAGGCTTTGGGAGGATGACAATTATATTGACCAAAATACTTTAAATGTTAATATGACACGCTTGCGCAAGAAGTTAGCAGAGATAGGTTTTGACCATATTCATACTGTGAGAGGAGTAGGCTACATTCTTAAATGATTATCTTATTTTTAAAAGAATACAAGATTTGGTATATCAATTATCTACTATTTCTTGTTCTCAATTTATTAGTTTTTTATTTATACCGTTTTCCCATTCATCACTTTTTTATTACAAGTCTGATCTCTGTAACCATATTATTGCTTTTTTCCTTTGCAGCTTATCTAAAATTTAAAAGGAAGATATTAGCTTTACAAGAATTTATTTATGTAAAAGAACTCTCTGTCTTAAATTCCCCAACTGAGCTCGCTTTTAAAGAAACCTTAATGACAGTTTTGGACAGAGAAGCTGAAAAACATCAAGAATTAGCCAGACAAACTGATCATTTAGATGAATTAATAAAACTTTGGGCCCATCAAATGAAGTTGCCGCTTTCAGTCCTATCCTTAATGGAGCAGTCAGGGCAGATTGATTCTCTGGAATTAAAAAATCAAATCTTTAGAATGGAAAATTATCTGAATCAGTTACTAAATTACATGAAATTTAGTCAAAACAATGATGATTTTAGGTTTGAAAGAGTTAGTCTCAGAGAGATTAGTCAAACAATTTTAAAGCAAATGCGTTATAGCTGTATTACAAAAGGAATAAGTGTAGAGTTAGAGGGAGACTGGCAGCTGAGCTCTGATAAAAAATGGTTAAAGTTTGTTTTAGAACAGATCCTTGATAATGCCATTAAATATTCTAGGAAAAATGGTCAGATTAAAATCCTGATCAAGGATTGCAGTATTAGAATATCAGATAAAGGTATTGGAATACTTGAATCTGATTTACCACGATTATTTGAAGAAGGTTTTACAGGTTACAATGGACATGAGCATCAAAAGGCTTCTGGACTAGGTCTCTATATGGCAAAAACTATTTTAGAAAAATTGAACCTTGATTTGTCAGTTGAGAGTGAGCTTGATAAAGGAACCAGTGTCACTATTTTGAGGAAATAATCGAGACATGCAATGAGGAGGAGCTTAGCATGCAAGAAATTTGGGATATCTATGATGTCAATAGAATAAAGACGGGTAAAACAATGGTAAGAGCTACTGACTTTGAAGAGGGAAGCTACCACCTGGTAGTTAATCTTTGCATTTTTAATCAAGAAGGTCAAATGCTGATTCAACAACGGCAAAAAGATAAAGAAGGTTTTCCAAATTGTTGGGATGTTTCTGTGGCAGGTAGTGCCCTTGTAGGTGAAAGTTCTCAAGAAGCTATTATGCGTGAATTGCAAGAAGAACTAGGGATTTCTTTGGATCTCAGTCAAAGCAGACCTCATTTTACCATTAACTTTGATCATGGATTTGAAGATATATTCTTGCTTCGAGTTAAAGATTTGGATTTGAAGACATTGAGCCTACAAAAAGAAGAAGTGCAAGCCGTAGCCTGGGCTTCAAAAGAAAAAATTCTGGAAATGATAGATCAAGGAATTTTTATTCCCTATTATAAAAGTAAGATTGAGCTCTGTTTTGATATGCTTGACAAGTACGGGTCTCACCAGTGATCACTATTAAAATATTTACCTTCTAAGATTAGGATCTATCCTAGTCTTTTTCTTTTTGGGAGGGAAAGGAAAAAGAAGAAGATGCCTTATTATGGCAATTAGATAACAGGGATGCTGTCCAGCATAAGATGCTTTATATGATTGAACACGCGCAAGAAAGTCTTTACATCTAAATTTGGGAGGACAGTTTGACGCCGGCTATTACTAAAGCATTGGAAAAAGCTGAGACTCGCCTTGAAGCCTTTTGTCTGCATCTTATTCAGCGAGAGTGGTCATTATACTTTACCCTTCAATCGTTTCTATCCACATGGTTTTGAAGATGATAAAATTCAAGATATGGGAGGACACTGGATCAACCTTATTTGCGATGACACCATCATACTTTTTGGAACTTTAGACCAGCATTGTGATGTGATTTGGCCCCATAATGTTGCCATGTGTCTACTGGCTAAGGAATATGTCAGTCATGATGCCTATACCTTGAAAATTATTCAAGAACATGGGGAAATTACAATAAGGCCTTGGAGTTTATTGAAGCAGAAAATGAAATCATTGAGAAACACTTTAAAGATGATCTTCTAAAAAGTGCTGTCAATAATTATGAGCAAGGTTTTTTGAGACTAAAGTTGGAATTGCTTGATCAATCCTTGCCCTATATGCACTTATCACTCAAACAAGTACTTAAAACAGATGATCTTATAGCCCAAGGTTGCGCCCATAGAGGATTGGGAGATATTTACCTAGCATCAGCTATGAGAGAAAAAGCACTATGTCACTATCAGATGGCCCTAAATCTATTTAGAGAAGCGGGAGAAACCATCGGTGCTAGCGAAATTGAAATCAAGTTAGGAGAAATACAGATTGACTAATTTTATCAGAACTATCTAAAAGACGAGTGATTTAAAGCTATTATCTTATATGGTCTATCAAAAAGTCAAAAAGTGAACTGTCAATAATTCACTTTTTTAATACTAAAATAGTTTACATAAATAAAATTATGTATTTTATAATTATAATTTATCCAAGGCATTTTTTTGTTCGTCATTGATGATATGGGTATAAAGGTCTGTAACCTGTGTAGAGGCATGGCCCAATTGATGACTGACTAAGACTTGTGACTTGGTAGCATCATATAATCTGGTGGCCAGTGTATGGCGGAGTTTATGGGGAGTAACACGGATTTTGAAGTCTTGTGAGTACTTAGCAACCATTTTTTCGATAGAAGAGGCGTCAATACGGTTAGGCACACCACGGTATTCTGTTAAAAAGAAGGCTGTATCGTGTTTTTCCGCCTTGTAACGGTCTTTACGGATGGCTAAATAGTTCTCTAAATAGGGCTTAGCAAAGCCAGCTACGTTAACAGAATCACGTTTACCACCCTTACGGGTGACTTCGATGACCATCATTTTCAGATTTAAGTCTTTCAAATCAAGGTTTACAGCTTCTGAAAGTCGGACACCGGAGGCCAAAAGAAGTGCAATTATGGCTAGATCACGCTCCTTATTTTTTCGGAAAGATGATTTGGCGCGGTTTGACAAGAGATTCTCATACTCATTATCCACGTACTCCAAAAATGCCATGGTTTCATCACCTAAGAAGAGCTTTTGCTTGATGTTTTCTGCACGCGAAGCTAGGGTTTCTTTTTTCTTTTTAGTGGAAACTTTTTTCATGACATTCCTATAGAAATAGGGTTCTCCTTGATCATTTTCAACTTCCTCAGTCAGATACTTATAAAGACTAGATAAGGCAGACAAGGTTCTGTTGATGGTCGTTTGTGATACACCCGATTTAGTGGAATAGGTGTTGAGAGAAGGTCTCTCACGCAAATAGAGGACAAATGCCTCCATATCTTTTTTTGTCAGGTGCTCCAGGGTAGATAGGTCTATATCAGCAATTTTCCTAGCCTGTGAGATATCAGCATCAATAAGCCACTCAAAAAAGCGTTTATATTCCTTGAGATATTCATAAAGTGTCGTAAAGCTATAAGGCACAGATAATTTGGATTGGTAATATTCCAAAACATACCAGGGCATGATAGTCTTATATTCTTCAATTTTTTCTAAAAGTAAGTCACGTCTCATACACACATTTCCTTTTAAAACCCATTTCAGCATGGGTTGATAGATTTTTACCTTAATAGGAGTATAACACACCCTTACATATTTTTCAAGAAAATTACAGTTTTTCGGAAAGATGTTATGGGCCATTTTATCTTATATCAAATATACTTTGTTTTAACTGAAGCTGATTTTGAGATTTTTCCTGTGGAATGTTGATGTCTATGCTTTTCTTTATGCTATATGCTATGCTAAAAACATCTAAATCATATCAGTCAGTAATCCCCTTAAGAAAACTTATCATTATATCAATTTTTCAATTGTACTTTTCTTTGTGTTTGTCATTTCAGAAATGGCTTTGCTACAGACACCTTCGAAATCCTTATGTCTACCTTGGCAAGATTCATTTGCTGTTGTCCTAACTATAAATATAAATGGACTGAAAAGATATCGAAAAGTATAATAAGGAATATATAAAAAAGAAAGCAGGCTTGTCAGCTAGCTCTCTTTTTTATTTTCATTCCCATCTCTGTAATTGAACTTGGATATGGCTTTTTAAAGTAAGAAGACGCCCTCCTTAAAGCCCAATAAAGCTGCTTTAAAAAAATTAAATAAGGACATTAACAAAAAAAGAAACACAATTGTAACATAAATGCAATAAAAATATACAGTTTCGTAATAAAACATCTTGTTTATAATTTCGAAATGAATAAGTAAGAAGTTGTTGAAGTATTTTCTCTAAGAGTTGCTGCTTCTGCCGCTTTTTTCCTTGCACACTAAATTTTAAAGAGAAATAAGGTATTGATTTTATGGAAATAATAAACGTTAAGGAAACTGAATTTATCAAGGTTCAAGAGAATTTTAGAAGTTCGAATTTTTTACAGTCCAACCAGATCTTTGAAATCCAAAGAGAAAGAGGAAAATTTCAATTAGTTGAAAGACTACTCTTTATTAAGGACGAAAAAATTGTTGGTTTAGCAGTTATTAACTACCGAAGAAAATGGAAAATTTTTACTGAAGCACTTCTTGTTCAAGGTCCAGTTTTGAATTATTCTAAGTCAGACATAGCAAAAGAAGTATTTTTGGCCTTAGAAAAACATGTTGCACTAAATAAGGCTATCAACTTAATGTGTCATCCTTACCTTATCAATCATCGTAGAGATGAACTTTTGAAAACCAAAACTACTGATGAAAACATTGAAACTGATAAACTGTTAAAGCAACTAGGTTTTAAGCACAGCTTTGACGCTGATTACTTATTGGATGGCATTAATCAAGCTTTTATCAAGGATCTGAGCTCCTATGGAAATTATCAAGACATTGAAAAGAACTTTTCGGCTCCCTTAAAAAGAAATATTAAGAAATACCGGCAATCACATGTTAAGGTTAGGGAATTAACCTATGATGAAATTCCAATCTTTTACGATATTTTAGTCCAAACCTCAGGTAGAAAAACGTTTACGGTACAAGATATTGATTTTTTCAAGAGACTAAAAATAAAATTTCAGGATAGGGCTAAATTTATGCTTGCCTATCTTGATTGTGCTGCCTATCAAAGCTATTTAGAAGAAAATATTGCCTATTTTTCTGAGGAAATTGCCTTACAGCAGACAAAAGCAGATTCTAAAAAGAGAAATATGGCTATTAAGAATGCTGAGCAGCAACTTACCAGTTACCTGAAACGCTTGGAAGAGTTTAAGCATTATCATATTAATGAACCCTTTTTACCCCTATCCTCTTATCTTTTCATTGAATATGCTGATGAATTAATTAGTTATTTTGGGGGCAATCTTGAAGAGTACTTTGTTTTTGGCGGTGCAACTTTAATCAATTGTGAAATGATGCAATATGCAAAAGATTCTAAGATAACTTATTTCAATTTCGGTGGTACTATTGAAACTGACCAAAGTCAGTTAGGTCAAGGAAATTTCAATTATAAAAAGCAATTTGGTGGGGAACTCGTTCACTATTTGGGAACTTATAAAAAGGCTCTTAATCTTATAGGCAAACTTGCTATGATTAAAGAAAGTCATAATAAAAACTAGTAAATAACTTAATATACTAGTTTTCCTACCTGTGATATTTTTGTTCTGATTCTCTATACCTATAGTTATCTCAAAGCTTCCTTTTTCTTTGTGCACTATTAACTTTTAGATGGTTGTAAATTTCTAAGAAAGAATCTACAAGAAAGACTGATAAGGCAATAGCGCCTGATATCAACATGGATTCAATAAAGTTTTTTCCAGCTAAGCTAACATTCCCTTGAATATAATAATAGGCAATCCTATAGACTCCTGCTCCGGGAACTAGAGGGAAATAACTTGGAATATAAAAAATGGTTACTGGGGATTTAAGAATTCTAGCTGCAATTTGTGATAAAAATGCGATGACAATGCCTCCGCAAAGAGTTGCTAGAGCAATATCTGCATAAGGCAAGATTAATAAATAGACTGTATATCCAGCTGCTCCAATAAAACCTGTCTGAAATTTAAGATGACGGGGAATTTCTAAAATAATACCTGAAGTTACTGTTGCAATATATGCCCCAATTATTTGTAAAATTATACCCATTGAATAATCCCCTTTGCAATAAACAGACCTAGCGCAACACCAAATCCTAAACTGACTGCAATAATGAGAGCTTCAACAATTTTTGAAAGACCTGAGCCATAGTCTCCTTTAAAAGAATCACGAAATCCATTTGTAAAGGCAGTACCTGGAAATAGCGGCATTAATACAGAAATAACTACAATATCAAATGATGGGTTTTTCATGCCTAGGAGATGGATAAGGACTGGTATAATAGTTGCCACTAAGAGTGTTGCAACAACTCCAAAGATAAAGTCGTTTAACTGTAAGCTATCCTTTAAACGATAAGAAAATAAAAGTAAAAAGGCTGCTATAACAGAGAGAAACATCTCACCAATATCTCCTCCTAATAAAATAGTAAAGGAAATTACTAAAAATATGGTGGATATCGAAATGACATTTTTAGAGTAATTTTTCTTATCCATACATTTTAATAGCTGATGAGCTCTTGTGATATCAATACGGTGTGATGTCAGATCTCGAGAAATTTGATTTACAATATGAATTTTTCTTAAATTTGTTTCTCGTTTGGTAATTCTTTTGATTAAAGTAATAGGTTCGTCTAAATCAGGACCATCTAAGGTAATAAAGAGCCCTGTTGTATTTGCAAAGACTTCTGTTACGGGTTGCTGACTGATCTGGAGCATCCGCGATACTGTATTTTCAACACGGTAGCACTCCGCATTTGCTTCTAGCATGGTAATACCAGCTCGCATAGCAACTTCTACCACATATTTATTATAGTTTTCTGTCATTAATTATCTTTACCTAAATAAGTTAAAATGGCTACAATAGCAGCTTTGGTACCTGTTTCTAATGTAGGATGTATAGCAGGAGCAAATTTTGGATTATGGTTGGCATAAACAGTCTGTTCTTCTGTAAAAGCACCAAAACCCCAATAAAGATAGGGAATATCTAAGGCTCTTGGAAGGTATGAAAAATCTTCTGAAGCTGTCATTGGTAGGTACTCTACTACATTATCTTTACCCAAATATTTTTCAAATGAATTGGTAAGAGCTTTAGCAAGCTTTTTATCGTTATTTGTTAGCGGAAAATTATCTGAAATTTCAATATCAGGTTCAAATTGGCAGTTTCCTGCTTGGCACTCGGCAATAACAATACGTTCAATTGCATGGATTAATTGGCCTTTAACCTCATCACTGTATGCTCGAACATTTACCAACAAGGTTGCGGTGTCAGGAATAATGTTGGCTTTAATACCTGCTTGGAAGGAACCAACGCTAACAACTGCAAACTTAAAGGGATCTACTTCTCTAGCTACTATAGTTTGTAATCGATTTACAATAGCAGAGCCAATGACAATAGGGTCAATACTCATATGGGGCATTGATCCATGAGCACCTTTTCCTTTGATAATGATTTTTAATGAGGCAGCTGTTGATAAAAAAGCTCCAGACATGAGTCCAACTTTTCCGGCTGCTGGCTCAGTCAAAACGTGTTGAGTTAAAGCTATTTCAGGATGAGGAATTTTCTCGTAAAGAGCATCTTCAAGCATTGCCTTAGCACCAGCTGCAATCTCTTCACCTGGTTGAAAAAGAGCAATATAGGTTCCTGACCATTGCTCCTTATGTTTTGCTAGCGCCCAAGCTGCTCCTAGGCCAGCCGCGATATGCATATCATGGCCACAGGCATGCATCACAGGGACTGTATTTCCCTCATTATCAATTTTTTCAACTGTCGAAGTATATGACAAGCCACTTTCTTCCTTGACTGGGAGAGCATCAATATCAGCACGAAATAGCACTTTAGGTCCTTGCCCCTTACTCAAGACACCAACCACTCCTCCTCCAATTAATTGTGTCTGATAGCCAAATTCTTGGAGTTTTTCAAAAATAAACTGTCTTGTTTCCTCTTCCTGCATTGATAATTCAGGATGACTGTGCAAATATTTGTAGGTTTCTTCTTGCCAATCTTTGATCTCTTCCAAAGAATTTAATACATCCATAATGGCCATAAACACTTCTCCTTAGCTTTATTACTAATAACTCTAGTATAACATTTATTAACACTTTTCTCTTGCTGTAAGGGTCTTTCATCAAGATATTAAAGAGAAGAGTCATTGAACTTTGTCCTATTTATTTTATCATACCATATAAAAGCATTGAATGGATAACATAGTCATGTTTTTTCAAATTGAGAATTTAATGGCATGAGGCAGCCTAATCACAAGAGCTCATTTGAGAAGACAGAAAACACACTCTCTCTGAAGAAGGTGTTTTCCTAGAAATGGTGCTAGCTTTCATTAGGATCATTTCTAGGAATCCTCGTGACTTGGATGAATAGTTCCTGGTAGATGGTCTGGACCTGTACAGATTGAATAGATTTTAAGTGACTTGTTGCCAGTATTTGTCACATTGTGCCAAGTATTAGCAGGAACTAAGATAAAATCATCATCTGATACAGCTTGTTCAAAGCTTAGATTATCCTCAGCATCACCCATTTGACATAAACCAGTTCCTTATTCGTAAGAACTGATCGATACCCATATGCACTTCTAGGCCGATATCGTCACCTGGTTGAATGGACATTAAGGTTACTTGAAGTTTTTCTCCAGTCCAAATTGTGGTTCGATAATTTTCATTTTCTTTAGTATAGTCCTCAATGTTGACGATATACTTTCCTTTTCCGTTATCTTTATCATCAAATGCCATTTGTCAGTCCTCCTCTAATTAGATTCGTTCTAAATAAGCTATAAGAAAATGGTAACATGAAGCCTCTTTCAAATCAATTGTTTAGCTTGTTTTTAGATATTTGAGTTTTTCTGATTCTCATGAGAAGCTCTGTGGACAAAGGGGAGTTTTATTTAGATACACTTGGTATAAAATTTCATAAAGTCTTGATGGCAAACTGAAAAGCTTGAATAGGATGAAAAGAGGATACCCCAATGTTAGAAAAAATTAGTCAATTAGCTACAGGAAAAAGGTCTTCGAAGTCTGTTATCGCTCAGAGGATTTTAGATAATCTCTCTAGTATTGAGCAGCTATCACTGGAGGATTTGGCAAAAGCCAGTTTTAGTTCTAAATCAAGCATTGTCCGTTTTGCCCAGCTGCTTGGCTATAAAGGTTGGACAGATTTATTCTCAATACTCTTTATGCCCTTTATTTTAAGAAAGATTATTTCAAAAATTACGTTCAAAAGGCTTAAGCTGTCAAGTGAATTAAAAGCTAAACGGCTTTGACAGCTTAAGCCTTTTCAACTTGCTGCTAAATTCAACATAAAAGCCACTAGACATAAAAATACCTCTTAAGTAGATTTTGGTTATTTACCATGTCTACTTAAGAGGTATCATATCAAAGTCTAGTGGCTTTTATGTTTTCTCAGACCTTTTTTAATTAAGCTTGCAATTCTTTCATTTTACGGATGCCTTCTTCTATAATTTCAATTTGTCGAATGGTTTCCTCATCTTTGACGATTTTTTCTTTTCCAAAGATGATACTATCATGGATAGCTTGGTACATGCGAGCGTAACTTCCTGGTTCAGAAATAACCTTTTCTTCATGGTATTGGCCTTGATCATCCATATAGGTTAAGGTGCCATAATGTTCTGGCCGATCAATTCCGAAATCGGAGTTATTTGGCATATAGAAACGTTTCAAGTCTTCTTCTTGACGATCTTTGGTCTCTTTGACAAACATCCCCTTTTTACCATAAACTACAAAACTAGGACGTTCTTTTATGCGGAAATAACTTGATTTAATTGAAACCTTGGTAGATCCATAATAAAAATCCAAGTCAAAGTAATCATTCATTCTTCCTTTGCCTAATAACTGACGAACATCATAATGTATTCTTTCTGGCGTTCCAAAATAGGAAATGACTTGATCAATAGTATGGCAAGCATGACCATAGAGGTAGCTAGTATTAATTGAAAAGTTCTCTATGCCTTCAGGGATTTCTGGACGAAAATAATCAAAATGCATTTCTACTTCTAAGATATCACCTAGAACACCACTTTCAATAACCTTTTGAACAGTTAGAAAATCAGAGTCGAAACGGCGGTTTTGGTAAGCTTGAACGAAGATGCCCTTTTCTTTAGCAAGGGCGAATAATTCCTTTGCTTCTGCTGCTGTTTCAGTAAAAGGTTTTTCAACTAAAGTGTTTTTACCAGCCTCCAAACACTGTTTAGCAACTTCGTAATGGGCAGATGCCGGAATAGATAAAATGACCAATTGAATCTCTGGATCTTTTAAAACATTATCTAATCTATCAGTGTAATGAACTCCTTCTATTGGTTCCCAAGGACCAGGTACTGGAGAGTAAATCGTTTTGATTTTAATATCTTTAAGTTGCGTAGCAAAGGGAATATGATAGCGGTTAGCACTTTTTCCGTTTCCAATATAAGCAATAGTTAGCATTTGAAGCTCTCCTACTTTTTCATTTTTTCTCATTTTAAAAAAGCTTTCCAAGAGGAAAAACTTTCTCAAATAGAACTATTTTTATCATACGCCAGTTTATTTTAATTGTCAAAATTTACTTATTTTCTCTCATAAAAAAATTCTTGAAAGGTGGAAATAAATTTGTTATACTTTAGTAAAGTTATAACTTTACTAAAAAGGGGAGCAAAATGTTTTCAGGTAAACAATTAAAGAAAATAAGACAAGAACATAAGATGAGCCAAGAAAAGTTGGGACAAGAATTGGGAGTTAATAAAATGACTATTTCTAACTGGGAAAAAGGGAAAAATTGTCCCAATCAAAAGCACTTGAGCGCTTTACTGACTATTTTTGAAACAGATCCAGACTACTTCAACCACTATCAAGAAATTATCATTCCTTATAAACAGTTAAACAGCAGTAATCAATCTAAGCTACTGAACTATTCAGAGAAGTTATTAGCTCAGCAAAGTAAGGTTGTTTCTCTTCCAAACAAAGAAAAAGAGCTATTTTCTTACCGTGTTTATGAAAGTTTATCAGCTGGTAGTGGTTATTCATACTTTGGTGATGGTAATTTTGATGTCGTTTTCTACGATGAACAATTAGATTATGATTTTGCCTCATGGGTCTTTGGAGATTCAATGGAGCCAACCTATCTGAATGGTGAAGTGGTTCTCATTAAACAAGAAGGTTTTGATTATGATGGTGCTATCTATGCGGTTGAGTGGGATGGACAAACCTATATCAAGAAAGTTTATAAAGAAGATGATGGCTTACGCCTTGTATCCTTGAATAAAAAATACTCAGATAAATTTGCACCCTTTGATGAAAACCCACGTATTATTGGTAAAATAATTGCCAACTTTATGCCATTAGAAGTTTAAGTCACCTAAGTGAATATAAAGCCCTTTTATGCCAGTATAACTTCTAGAGAAGATATTCTTTCAAAATAGACTACTTTTTAGAAGCCTGTGGTAGTTTAACAAAATGATAGACTCTCTTTATTTTTCACTATAAAGGGAGTCTAAACGTTTTTTAATCTGAAGAAACTGTCAATTTTATGGAATTTTAGGTCGTTTTTCTTTTTCTTACCAAAGAAATTCTTCGAAGTAGATGCGCTCTGGATCAATGCCTTGGGCTATAAAGAAACTTCTCCAATGGCGTCCCATGCTAATTGGACCACCCAGTAAGATAAGAAAGTTACTTTCTTTTTCAGGCAATTGAGATAAAATGTAGTCATCATTGTAACGGCCTACTTGATAATAAGCTCTGAAATTGGATCTCTTTTGCCAAGAGGCTAGACGATCCTGATAAAGTAATCCCTCCTGATTTTTAACGGTATAGTAGAAAACAGTGTCAATTTGAGGATTGCCTTCAATAATTGAGAAGAGGGGCACAACACCAATCCCACCACCGATGATAAAGAGTTGATCTGGCTTAAACTTAGAAATAAGCTTTTGGTAATGACCATAGCCCCCATCCACTCGAACACTTGTTCCTGAATTAATCTTGGTCAACTGTCTAGTAAAATCACCATCTCCTCTGATTGCAAATTCTAAAATATTTGTATCTTTTGGATTATTTAAGATTGAAAAAGGATGTGGCTCTGCCATCCCAGAAATTTCTGGGAATGAAAGGAAGGCAAAATCACCAGGTTGTAAACGCAATCTAGGCTTCCTTGGTAGTTGAATACTAAGTTGCCTAATATTGGCTGCTACTTCTCTATTATCTAATACATTTGCTCGAATGCCGTGGGCTCTGGGATTGAAATGAAAGAAAAGGTAAGAAAAAAGAACAAAGAAAGTATAAGCCCAAATCAAAAACATAAATGCTTTGATAGAGACGATATAATCAATCAAATGAATATGAATGAAAATTAATAAGGTAGCTAGTAAATTCAATCGATGTAACCAGACAGATATTTCATGTTTAAAGATTTTTTCTAAAAATTGCTTAATGCTTAGTAGCAAGGGTATTCTACTTGTCAACCAACCAGCTAGAAAAAGTAAAGAGTAAGCAGCCAAACCCAAGAAAATCACAAAGGCTACATCTCCTGTCCACTTAATAAATGCCTGAGAAGAGTCTAGTTCCTTATGGATGAAAGCAACTAAAAGAGCAATGAGACTGAGCATACCATGTATCATATAAGCACTCGGTAGTCCGATTAAACGATCAAGCCATTTAGGTTTTGTTGCAATATAAATAGCTGTTAACATCCATACATAAGCAAGAGCTCCTAAAAGGATGCCCAAGCTTCGATTGGTATAAATGGCCGGTAAACCTGTCTTTAAAGTGTAGAGAAAAGGTAATGGTAAAAGAAAAAGTACCATTAACCAGGATAATCCGAAAGGAGTTATTAGTTTTTTAGTCATTATGGAAATCTCCTAGATGAAATAGTTTCAGTCCCTGATCATCAAGACAGAGTCCAGAAAGCTTTTGTTGGTGAATCAATGCCTTGAAATGGTCGCTATTAGCTGCCAATCCTACCATGGCCCAAATATCAGCCAGGGCAAGAGAATGAGATACAATGGTAACTTGTTTAGCTACTAGTCCTTCTTCTTGCTTTGTATGTCTGCCTCGTTTACTGAAGCCAGAAGTTGCTAGGCCTCCATTTGTTACAGGATAAATTGCTAAAATATTTTGAAGATTGTCAGGATCTTCAATAGCAATTGACCAACTGAAGTCTGATGCAGGGTCACTATAACATTGCACATCTCCACCACCATTTAAAGAGACAGCAACTATCTCTGGATGGGCAAGTAAGGGTTTTAAAAACTGCTTAGCAATGCTTTCAATTGCCCAACCTTTGATATAGCCAGTTGGGTCATATGTTCCCTTATAGTAGGGATCAAAGTAGCCCTTAGTTTCTATTTTTACTCTTGCTAAAATAGCATAGGTTGCCTGAAATTCTGGATGGTCTAAGAGGATAGAATCCTGACCAGCATTGAACCTGCTCACTAGACTGTCGCTTTTAAATGGGGAATAGTCCCTTTCTATCCTCTCCAGTTCTGCTCTGACTTTGGCATTTACTGGCTCTATCAGCTGCTCTGCCAACATCAAATCATTTGAAACCAAAGTCAGTGTGAAGGGAATGGTCATGACTTGAATAAGTCGTTTACTATAGTATATCTTTTCAGCCATTACTTGTCCCCGTTTCTTGTGCTTGGTTAATAGCGTCTTGTAGAGAGCCGATGAAACCTTTGTAAGTTTCCGTTGCACCAGAAACTTGATCGATAGAGGAACTTTGTGCTTGAAGGGCTTCTTTTTTGTAAATGGGCAAAGCCTGCTCATTGACCATGAGCGAATGGTGTTCAGTACCTGGATGAGCAAGTACTGTAATGGCAGTCATCTTCCCTGACTCTACTTTAATCTGCAACTGAACATCACCCCATTCAGTGCTGGTAGATTGTCCAGTGTAGGTGCCATCTTTCATACTAGTGGAGGATGTGGCATCCTGAGACTGACTGTACTGGTTGGAAGAATTCTGGACTCTTGTATCAGAAGTATTATCTTTAAGACTTGTCTCCTTGCTTTGGACAGTGTTATTGTTTGTTGGTTCCTTAAAGAATAAAAGGCAGGCATCGGCAATTGCTGCTAAACCAGCAATTAGGGTTAAAAGTAGGGCAAATAGTTTTTTCATATTAGATATCTCTCGAATATTCTAAATTTATAATCTTACTATAAAAGAGGGGGCTTAAAAATAACTTAAATAGAACAATTCTAAATAAAAAGCAAAAAACCTAAGAAATCCTTAGGTCCATCAAGCTTATTTACGTTTTTTCTTAGCTTTTTTAATTTTGTTTACTTGGCGTTTCATTGCTTGTTTCATAGCAAATTGCCCTACTTTTCCTTTGATTCCACCGCCAAACATTTGGCTCATATCTCCTCCTAGTGCTGACAGGTCAGGCATAGCTCCTTGTCCCATTATCCCTTCAAGAGCAGACATATCTGCTCCGCCCATATTAGGCATGTTTTTAGGTAAGTTATTAGGATCAATTCCCAATTGCTTCATAGCTTTAGTCATATCACCAGACATCATACCTTGCATCATAGACTTAGCTTGGTTGAAATCTTTAATGAATTTATTAACTTCTACAAAGCTATTTCCAGAACCAGCTGCTATACGGCGGCGGCGACTTGGATTGAGAAGTTCAGGATTTTCACGTTCTTTAGGTGTCATAGAAGAAACAATGGCGCGCTTACGAGCAATTTGTTTCTCATCAATTTTCATGTTGGCAAGAGCGGGATTGCCAGCCATTCCAGGAATCATCTTCAAGAGATCTTCCATTGGCCCCATGTTCTGAACTTGGTCTAATTGATCAATAAAATCATTGAAATCGAAGGTGTTTTCACGCATCTTCTCAGCAAGTTCCAGAGATTTTTGCTGATCGTAATCCTGACTAGCTTTTTCAATCAGGGTGAGCAAGTCACCCATACCCAAGATTCGACTAGACATACGATCTGGGTGGAAGGTTTCAATGTCTGTTATTTTTTCGCCGGTACCAGTAAATTTGATAGGTTTCCCAGTGATTTCACGAACAGAAAGTGCCGCACCACCACGTGTGTCACCATCAATTTTAGTAAGAATGACACCAGTAATGCTTAGTTGGTTATTAAATTCTTGAGCCACGTTAGCTGCTTCTTGCCCGATCATACTGTCGACAACAAGAAGAATTTCATTAGGCTTAGCAAGCGCCTTAATATCACGCAACTCAGCCATGAGTTTTTCGTCAATTTGTAAACGTCCAGCTGTATCAATCAAGACATAGTCATTGCGGTTTTCACGAGCTTGTTCCAAACCATTTTTAACAATTTCAAGAGCTGAATGCTCAGTACCCATGTCAAAAACAGGGACATTAATTTGTTGGCCCAAAGTCTTTAACTGATCAATAGCTGCAGGTCGATAGATGTCAGCAGCAATCATTAAAGGACGTGCATTTTCTTCCTTGATAAGCTTATTGGCAAGCTTACCAGCAAAGGTTGTTTTACCAGCCCCTTGTAAACCAACCATCATAATGATTGTTGGAATTTTAGGTGATTTTTCAATCTCAGCTGTTTCAGAACCAAGAAGAGTTGTCAATTCTTCGTTAACAATTTTAAGTATTTGTTGTGTAGGATCAAGGGTATCAATAATCTCATGACCGACTGCACGTTGGCGGACATGCTTGATAAAGGTTTTAACTACAGGTAAAGCAACGTCTGCTTCTAGTAAAGCCAGTCGAATTTCTTTTGTTACTTCCTGTACTTCTTTTTCTGATAATTTTTTCTTACCGCGGATATTTTTAAAAACGCCTTGTAAGCGTTCAGTTAAGCTTTCAAAAGCCATATGTCGCTCCTCTTAGTCTCTGTTATCTATACTAGTTAAAATGGAAATTTTTTCTAACAAATAAGCATCATCTGGATACTTCTCATTAATGGTATCGAAAATTTGACTACGAACAATATAATCAGAATACATATGTAGTTTCATTTCATATGTTTCTAAAATTTTCTCAGTTCTTTTGATGTTATCATATACTGCTTGTCTGCTCACTCCAAATTCCTCAGCAATTTCAGCCAAGCTATAATCATCTGCATAATAGAGTTCGATATAATTCATTTGCTTGTCTGTCAGTAAGGCTGCGTAGAATTCAAAAAGGGCATTCATTCGATTAGTTTTTTCAATTTCCATAAACCTTATTTTACCATAAGATGATTGCTATTAACAATAGCTAGGGATACTTTATTATAGGAAGAAGATATTTGTTTACATAAATATAGTTACGCAAAAAATAATCGCTATATAATCCTTTACAGAACCTAGACAGAACGGCAGCTGTTATTTTCTAGAGAGATCTTATGACAGAAAAAAATATTGACCTTGGCCAACCTAGTTAGCCTGCAAGAGACCTATGACTCTTATCTAGGCATGGAATTCTTAAAAGGAAGCGGCCTTACTTGCACCAGCTAAGAAAAGAGTATCAAAAAAGATTGAAGAAAAAAGTCCTTTTCTTCAATCTGAACAGAATCCTTAAACAATTTTTAGTTATTTTCTAAGTAAAATTCAAAGCGATCCCCAACATACTGACTTCTAACATATTCAAATGGATTCCCGTTGGTAAAATAGGATATCTGGGTTAAAGCCAATATGGCGTGGCCTCTGCTAACGCCTAAATATGAAGCTACTCGTTCACTGGCTGTTTTGGCGTAAATTGTTTGTCGGCTTTTGCCAATTTCAAAGCCATGAGAAACCAAGGTTTTGAAAAAGTGTTCCGTAATTTCCTTGCGTTTCATCTCTTTTATATACTTTTCAGGGATGGAGGCAACTTCATAGACGAGGGGAAGTTTATCGGCGTACCTTATACGTTCCATTCGAATAACATAGTCTGTCGGGTTCAGATTAAGTTCTTTTATTTCAGTATCTGAGGCCAACTGCTTCTGATAGCTTAATAGTTTGGATGAGGGCGTCTTTCCTTGGGAATGCACGATTTCTGTAAAACTGGTGGTCCCTCGCATTTTATCACGGACACGATGGCTGGCTACATAAGTACCGCTACCAATCCGTCTTTCTAAGATACCTTCTTCTACTAGCATGGTCACTGCCTGACGCAGAGTCATTCTGCTTACATGAAACTGATCAGCAAGGTCTCGTTCACTAGGTAAACGGTTACCAATTGGCCAGATTCCTTGTTCAATATCTTTTTTAATGATGTCGTGAATTTTTATATAGGCTGGTAACATCCCTTAAACTCCTCAGTTTGCAATTTCGTTGCTACCATTTTAACATAAAAAGAGCTAAAAGATAAGCCCACTTTTTAGAAATGCTCTGAAATTCTAATGCTTATTTGATAAAATTATGCTACAATGAATTGTAAATCTCTTAGCTCATAAGTTAAGATAAATGAAAGGATTACAATGACTGAAATTTCAATTTTGAAAGATATTCAAAAGATTATTGTTCTTGATTATGGTAGTCAGTATAACCAGCTCATTGCGCGTCGTATCCGTGAATTTGGAGTGTTTTCTGAACTAAAAAGTCACAAGATTACCGCTCAGGAACTTTCTGAGATCAACCCTATCGGTATTGTCTTATCTGGGGGGCCAAACTCAGTGTATGCTGAAAATGCTTTTGGTATTGACCCTGAAATCTTCGAACTTGGTATTCCAATTCTTGGTATTTGTTATGGGATGCAATTAATTACGCATCAGCTAGGTGGTAAAGTTTTACCAGCTGGTCAAGCTGGTAACCGTGAGTATGGCCAGTCAACACTTCGTTTACGTTCTGAGTCAAAACTCTTTGCTGGTACACCAGAAGAGCAATTGGTATTAATGAGTCATGGTGATGCCGTTACAGAAATTCCAGAAGGCTTCCATCTAGTTGGGGATTCAAATGATTGCCCTTATGCTGCAATGGAAAACACTGAGCGCAACTTCTATGGTATTCAATTCCACCCAGAAGTAAGACATTCAGTATATGGTAATGATATTCTTAAAAACTTCGCTGTTTCCATCTGTGGAGCACGTGGTGACTGGTCAATGAATAACTTCATTGACATGCAAATTGATAACATCCGTAAGCAAGTGGGCGACAAAAAAGTTCTTCTTGGTTTATCAGGTGGTGTTGACTCTTCAGTTGTTGGTGTCCTTTTACAAAAAGCTATCCGTGACCAATTAACCTGTATCTTTGTTGACCACGGTCTTCTTCGTAAAGATGAAGGTGACCAAGTTATGGGCATGCTTGGTGGTAAGTTTGGACTTAATATTATCCGTGTTGATGCTTCTAAACGTTTCTTAGACTTATTGGCAGATGTTGATGATCCTGAGAAGAAACGTAAAATTATCGGAAATGAATTTGTCTATGTTTTTGATGATGAAGCAAGCAAATTAAAGGGTGTAGACTTCCTTGCACAAGGAACACTCTATACTGATATTATTGAATCTGGTACAGAAACAGCGCAAACTATTAAGTCACACCACAATGTTGGCGGTCTTCCAGAAGACATGCAGTTCCAATTAATTGAACCATTAAATACTCTCTTTAAAGATGAAGTTCGTGAACTAGGAATAGCTCTTGGAATGCCTGAGGAAATTGTCTGGCGTCAACCATTCCCAGGCCCAGGCCTAGCAATCCGTGTTATGGGAGCTATTACAGAAGAGAAATTAGAAACGGTCCGTGAATCTGATGCTATCTTACGTGAAGAAATTGCTAAGGCTGGTCTTGATCGAGACGTATGGCAATACTTCACTGTTAACACTGGCGTTCGATCTGTTGGTGTTATGGGAGATGGACGTACCTATGACTACACCATCGCCATCCGTGCTATCACTTCTATTGACGGTATGACAGCAGACTTTGCACAACTACCATGGGACGTTCTTAAAAAGATTTCAGTCCGCATCGTAAACGAAGTTGACCACGTCAACCGCATCGTCTACGACATCACAAGCAAACCACCCGCAACAGTTGAATGGGAGTAAAACTCCGTTTTTTATGTTTTACACAATGAAATAATACGAAATAGCAATTGAACAATCAGCATTTCTGAACGCGTCGTAGAGTGGGAATAAAAGCTAATTTTATATAAAGCAAAAAACCTTTCAATAAGGTTTTTTGCTTTATAATGGCTTGTCCAGATGCCCAAGAGAGGTTATCAGAACCAACTTTTAGTCTATATGGCATGCTAAAGATTGACATAGGCATGCAAAAACATTACAATAAACATGTTATTTGAATGGGAGGAACTTTTATGGTTACTAAAAATTTCCAAAAGCGTGTAGATGCCGATTTACTAGATAGTGTTTCAGGGATTTATCAATCTTTAGGAACTTCTGTCGGCGAAGCTTTTGTGATGTTTCTTAAGAAGTCTGAAGAAGTAAAAGGTCTTCCCTTTGAGCTTCGTCAAACACCTACTGATAAAGAATTAGAACAGCAACTTACTGAACTTTTGTTAAAGAATTCAACACCAAAAGCAATTGATTTTAACAATCCTGAAGATCTTGCTTTCTTCTTTGATGAGGAATCTTCAGAACATGAGGGATAATATGGAAAATTTTGAACCTTTTTCTCTTGCTATTGCAAGCGTAGATTTCCATGATAAAAGCGGTTCAAAGTCTAGACCCATTCTATTACTAGGGCTCATCGAAAATTTCTCTTCGCTTTTAAGGTTACCAGTCAATTTGCTAATAAATCAAAGCACATTCAATCCCAATATTTTAAAATTATTAACTGGCTAGAAGCCGGTCTAAGAAAACCATCATGGATTGATACGATTAATAATATCCACTTCAACTCCCAAATTGATGAGTTGAAAGTTATTGGAAAACTTACAAGACTTGATAAAATACGACTAATTGAGTTTTTAAAAAATAAAAACTAATCTTACTAGAACCGTTTCCTAAGTGCTTCCGATTGAAGAAAAAGTTGTTTTTTGAAACCTTCCTTATGTGCTGTCGGACGATAGCGATTTCTTTCAGAATGCGGAGGTAGCCTTAATAAACTCGCGGTTGCTTCGCAGAAATAGGAAATTTATTGATAGCCTGCAGAGCTTATTAGTCTATTGGTCTAAGTAAATAGGGTTTGTCTACAGTCTGGATTGAAGAAAAAACTTTTTCTTCAATCTTTTTTATACTCTTCTTAGCTGGTGCATGCAAGGCCACTTCCTTTTAAGAATTCCATGCCTATATGAGAGCCATAAGTCTCTCATCTTCTTAGTAGCTGAAATCCTCTTATTTCAGCTACTTTCACCAGGGTAAAAAGGCACCCCACCTTTACTAGTATCTTTGGCTGCCATAAGCTTTCTTTGAGAAATGACCAGCTAAAAGGTGATGATCAAGAAAAAATGTCACTTTGACAAGATTCTCAGTGTTTTTTTATTCTATTTTTCCACTTTTTCGAGAAAGAAGTCTACAGTTAATATTCTTTTTAAGAGAGCTAATTAATGGTATAATAAGATGGTTTTCTTAAAATAAAAATCTTTTGGAGGAACGATGCACGACCTTATAAGCATTACAATTATACTTTTTTCGAGTTTATTAGCAATTCAATGTTCAAAAAGAATTGGCATTCCAGCTGTTGTTGGACAACTACTGGTAGGGATTCTTATTGGACCAGGAGTTCTAAATATTATTCACGGTGGAGAGGTTATCCATTTCTTATCAGAACTTGGGGTAATCCTATTGATGTTTTTAGCTGGACTGGAAGCCAATTTATCCTTATTAAAAAAATTTCTCAAACCCAGTCTCGTTGTTGCTATTAGTGGTGTTATAGTTCCTGTCATCTTGTTTTATATGACAACTCAGATTCTTGGCTATGAAATGAAAACATCACTCTTTTACGGTATTGTCTTTGCAGCTACAAGTGTTTCTATTACTGTAGAAGTCTTGCAAGAATACCGCAGAGTAAAAACCAATACTGGAGCTGTTATTTTGGGAGCTGCTGTTGCTGATGATATCTTAGCCGTTTTACTCTTGAGTTTCTTTGTATCTACTTCAAATGGTAGTAGCTCACCTATTAAGCTCATCCTTCAACTCCTATTCCAGATATTATTCCTACTCTTCTTAGTTGTTCTTGTGAAGTACATTGTACCAGGTGTTTATAGTTACGTAGATAGAATTAAGTATTTTGAAAAAGATAGCTTTTTAGCCTTATTAATCTGCTTGCTCATGGCCATACTCGCTACTAAGGTGGGAATGAGTTCTGTTATCGGCTCCTTCTTTGCAGGTCTAGCTATTGGTCAAACAAAGAAAGCAGAGACTATCACACACGAACTGTCCTTGTTCGCATATGTTTTCTTTATCCCCATTTTCTTTGCCTCTATTGCCCTACCTTTAGAATTAGCAGGCCTTATTAAAAACCTACCTTTGATTATCCTCTTTACCCTATTAGCCATCTTAAGTAAATTACTTCCAGGTTATTTAGTAGCAAGAGGCTTTGACTTTTCCAAAAAAGCTTCGCTGACAATCGGAGGCGGTATGGTCAGTCGGGGAGAAATGGCTCTGATTATTGTTCAAATTGGCCTAGCTGAAAGATTAATTTCCAGTGATATTTATTCAACCCTAGTGATTGTGGTTATCCTTTCAACCATCATTGCACCTTTCATCTTAAAATATTCATTTAAAGATGAAGAATAAAGTGACAAAAATCCATATGACCTTATGAATGACTTTAAGAAAATTTTCTTCTAAAAGCATTTGACAAGGTTTTTATGTTGGAGTATTCTAATAATTATATTATGATAAGGAGAAAATCATGAACAGTGATTCATCGAAAACTTTTTTAGGTCATCCCCGTGGCCTGGCCACTTTATTTTTTACTGAGATGTGGGAACGATTCTCATATTATGGGATGCGAGCAATTTTGCTCTATTATATGTATTACAGTGTTACAAAAGGAGGCCTTGGATTTGATAAGGCTACTGCCGCTTCTATTATGGCTATCTATGGCTCCTTAGTTTATTTGTCTTCTGTCTTGGGAGGCTACGTTAGTGACAGGATTTTGGGAAGTCAAAAGACTGTTTTTTATGGTGGTGTATTAATTATGCTTGGGCATATTGCTCTTTCGACGCCATTTGGAAAAACAGCCCTTTTTGTTTCTATCGCTTTAATTATATTAGGAACTGGTCTATTGAAGCCAAACGTTTCTGATATGGTCGGCCGCCTCTATGATGACAATGATTTACGAAGAGAAGCTGGCTTTAGCATTTTTGTCTTCGGAATCAACTTTGGTTCCTTTATCGCACCAGCTGTTGTAGGTTACCTAGGACAAGAAGTTAACTTCCACCTTGGATTCTCACTGGCTGCTATTGGGATGTTTATAGGATTGGTTCAATATGTCAAAGACGGGAAAAAATCCCTATCAAAAGACAGCTTTAAGCCAAATGATCCTTTGACTGAAGTAGAAAAAAAGAAACTCATATCTCAGATTGCAATCAGCACTCTTTTTCTTGCCTTGCTTATCATTGTCTTGCAAATAGCTGGGCTTTTAACCATAGATTTAGTCATTAACTTTTTTACAATAGTTGCTATTGTTATTCCTATTTATTACTTTGTAATTATTTTAAAAAGCAAGAAAATTTCCAAGGAAGAACGCTCACATGTTTTAGCCTATATTCCCCTCTTCATCGCTTCAATCCTATTTTGGTCAATTGAAGAGCAAGGGTCTGTAGTATTAGCACTGTTTGCTGATGACCAAACTCGTCTTTACTTTAATGTATTTGGCCATCATATCAATTTCCCTTCATCCTACTTCCAAAGTATTAATCCCCTCTTTATCATGATCTACGTTCCCTTTTTTGCTTGGATGTGGTCAAAACTTGGAAGTAAACAACCTTCTTCATCTAAGAAGTTTGCTTATGGATTGGTAGCCAGTGGCTTATCCTTCATCTGGATGATGTTGCCAGGGGTATTATTTGGTGTTCATAGCAAAGTTAGCCCACTTTGGCTTATTATGAGCTGGGCCATCGTTATCGTTGGGGAAATGCTCATCTCACCTATTGGTCTTTCTGTAACCAACCAACTAGCCCCTAAAGCCTTTAAAGCACAAATGATGTCCATTTGGTTTTTAAGTAATGCTGCTGCTCAGGCCATCAACGCCCAGATTGTTAAGTTTTACACGTCTACTACAGAGATCAGCTACTTTGGTATCGTTGGAGGAATAGCCATCCTCTTTGGCATATTAATGCTATTTTATGTACCAAGAATTGATAAGCTAGTAACAGATTAAAGAAGAGACAAAAATCTCATTAACCATCAGTAGTTATTGCTGATGGTCTTTACTTTCTTTTAGGGTAAAATGGCAGAGCATCAAAGAATAGTAAGCAGAGACAGTTCAGATTTGGTCATAAAAAGACACCCCAAAGAGTGTCACTATTTATAAACTGTCCGGTAAGGTCTTTTCTGATTATTTTTAGCCAGGCCAAATAAGATCAAAGCTAAACCACCTAATAAGAAGACTAAGATAAAATGAACTTTATGGATAAAACTATCAGAAGCTTGAGATCCAGGTTTTTCTGCTTGGCTTTTTATTATGGATAGATTTGCTTTTGACTCTGTTTTGGAGCTGCTAATAATAGACTGTCCCATGGCTAAGTGATTTTGAGGTAGATTTAGACTGGTTGTTTTTTCAAGAGATCTCACTACTATTGGTTGATTTGTCCATGAATAAGAAGCACAAGCCACTAAACAAACTATTAAAAAGTGATAAATGTTTTTCATGCTCTTTGACATAAGTTGCTCCTATTTTCTAATTTTAAGTATCTAATTTAATTATTAAGTGTACTTAATAATTAAATGGTATAACAATTGGAGACTTTAGTCAAGGAGGAAAGTTCATTTGTAGCCCAAAGTAAATTCTTCCCTATATTTTATTCAAAATTTTGCATTAATATTCTGAATGTTTTAAATTATAACAGTTTGGTAAATGCTGCTTTCTTTATTGACAGGGGCTTTCCTAAAGGTATAATAGAGCTTGGGGTTTCACCTCTGAAAGGAGCATATATGTTTGGCTTAGGAACTTTGATTGATACTGCCGCTATTATTCTTGCAGGTTTTATCGGAAAATTCTTTGGAGATCGGCTCAATGAGCGACATCAAAACGGTATTAGTATGGCCACTGGTGTTAGTGTTCTTTTTATTGGTATTTCAGGTGCCATGTCTGGCATGTTGAAACTTTCTCATGATAATCTTGCTAGCGGACAAAGTATGCTTGTGGTAGCTTGTTTGTCCTTGGGAGCTCTCTTGGGTGAAATTATCAATATTGAAGATGCTTTTGAAAGGCTCGGCCATTGGTTAAAATTAAAGACAGGCAATAATAAAGACTCTGATTCTGAGTTTGTTAATGCCTTTGTGGTCTCAACTCTAACTGTTAGCATTGGTGCAATGGCTATCATTGGCCCAATTCAAGATGGTATTAATGGAGATATTTCACTTCTTCTAACCAAAAGTGTACTGGATTTTATCATTGTTGTTATTATGACTTCCTCACTTGGGAAGGGAGCGGCCTTCTCTGCCATTCCTGTTTTTATTTTACAAGGCACCATCACCGCACTCTCTAGACTCTTGAAACCCTATATGACCATAACAGCTCTGGCCAATATTTCCCTGGTCGGTTCCATTTTAATATTCTGTGTGGGACTTAACTTGGTCTTTGGCAAAAAGATTAGAGTAGCCAATATGCTACCAGCATTGATCTTTGCTGTACTGATAGCTTACTTTTAAATCTTAACCACCTGCTTATGATATTTAACCTGTCTACTTGACAGGTTAAATATCTAAAATAGTGTTTGTTTTATAAGGTCAGTCGTACAAAATAGATGTGCGACTGATTTTTCATGCACACCACTTAGATAAGAAATATTATAAAGCGCCGCTGTTTCCTTATAATTACGATTGTGTCCAATACAATAATTAACTATCTCTTGACATTCATCAATAGTGGTTTTACGTCTTGCCTCTGCCATGTAAACCTCCTGTTTAGGATTGTAATCCTTAAGTTCTCTATTGGCATTAGACATCCTAATCCACTTTCTTAAAAGCCCTGAAGAAATATTATACTGATGACCTAAATCAACAGATGAAGCTTCTCCATTAATACATTTTCTAACAAGTTTCAGTTTAAATTCTTTTGAATAGGAACGGTTTTTTGTTTTCTTGTTAAATCCTAAAATCCCATATTTCTTATAGATGGTAGCCCAATCTTGAATCGCGCTTATGGAAATATGGAGATTGTTGCATATTTCAGCTCTGGAACGATTACTATTAATGTAATTAAGACAAGCTTTTTTTCTCGTATGGGCTGAATCTTTCTCTTCTAGACATAAAAATACCTCTTAAGTAGATTTTGGTTATTTACCATGTCTACTTAAGAGGTATCATATCATAGCGGGTGGTTTTTTCTTTTGTACCTTCTTAGTGAAACGGCGCAAAAGTCATACAAAGACATAAAAGATTAGTTCTCAGTGATTTGATCAGTAGAGACATTATAAGAGACTTGTTTACCATCTTTAGCTGTGAAAGTAATTGGATTACCAAAGCTCATTTGATCTACGCTGACAACATATTTTATAGCAATTCTGATAATTCTAGTTTGGAAAGTATTTTTATCCATTTGATATTGACTTGCTAGTTTTTGCATTTTTTGCTCATATTCATCTACTTCTTCTTTAGGAGAGAAAAGATCGTGATCGTCGTCATCATCAGATTCTGCGCTTGGTTCTTCATTTGGATTATAATTTTTACCTGTATCCGCTTCACCTCTCTTATCATGATCACTGTCATGACCCCAACCTGATTTATGAGGAACTTCTTCTGGATGATTCATATAATATTTGATAGTAGCGAAAAGTTGTTTTAAAGTGTATCCATCTGGAGCTTTATGTACCTTACCATCAAACCAATACAATGGAAAATTATGATAATGGTCTAAATGGGGAATAATTAATCTGCCATCTTTGACAGCAACTGTATAAGCTGCGTTACTTGGGATTAGTTCTAATGGAACAATTTTAGCTGGTTCTACGGCTTCAAAGAGTTCCTCATTACTCATGTTTTTTTCATCAATGATCGGTTTTGTTTTGTTTTTATCTAAAGGATTGTCTTTTGAGGACTTAGATTTTTTATTTTTTTGCTTTTCAGCTAAAACTTTTTCCGCTTGAGCCTGCTCTTCTTTTGATAATTCATTTTTTGGAATCCAATGTTCATGATCCATGTGAGGTGTGAAATAGCCATCTCCTGTACTGCCAGTAATATCATTAGCATCGAAGATATAGCCATCACTGGTTGTATAATGACCTTTAGCTTTAGCTTCTCTAATCTCCTCTGGGCTGTAAACGATTTGAGAATTAGGTTTGCCTTTTCGTTGATCTTTCGGAGTGATTGGGCGATGCTTTTCACCGTGTGCTTTAGCTTTTTTCGAAGTCTTTTTAGCAACAGGCTGATAATGACCTGGTAAAAGTTTATTGCCATTCAGATGCATATTTGCCAACTGAATTTCTAATGCTGATAATTTTTCTGCTGGTACGACATGCCAATGATCACCATGAGGCACCACATAGCCAAATGAAGTTAATCTCGTTACCTTATCAGGGTCAAAGACAAGTCCGTCACTTTCAACATGGCGTTGATTTTTTGGCAAGGCATATAATTTCTTTAATAAATCCCTATAGGCAACAGTACCTTTTCCACCAGGATTTGGGTGTCCAGGTCTTATAACATAGTGAGCTGAGTTTAAATCACCTATTGGAATTGGGTAGTGAACAGCTGGATTTAAGTGACCAAGAGGATTATAATAATGTCCTCCCATTGCTAGGTCTGGTCTAGACACTTTTCCACTAGACTTATTGTTCCAATAAGCTTGAGCAGCTGCTAATTCACTTGCTGAAAGGTCAGATTTTGGAATGTAATGGAAATGATCTCCATGGGGAACAATAAAGGCATCGCCAGTATCTTCAATGACATCACTTGGGCTAAAGATATAACCATCATCTGTGGTGTAACGTCCTTCTAGTTTGGCTGCTCTTAACTGTTGAGGGCTAGCACTGCCTGCTCCAGAGCGAGAGCCATGAGAACCTCTAGCTGCAGCTTCTCTACTTCCTTTTGCTGCTTGTTCTGCAATTTGTGCTTTAGTTCTTACATTTTCTCTTTTACTACCTTTTTTCAGATAGAGATAGTATTTTCCCTTAACCTTAATGATATGACCATCTTTGACTTCATTGATCACATCATCCTTGTTAAAGACATACTTAGGATCTTTCATGATTAATTCTTCACTGATCAAGGCATTGTAAGGAACCTTCCCATTGTAATAATGGTAATGATCACCATGGGAAGTAACATAGCCTTTATCTGTAATTTTAATAACAATTTGCTCAGCTGAGATGCCTTCTTCCTTACTAATGTCATCAGGTGATTTTTCAGAAGTCAGGTTGGTTTGATCAACTTTGCCCTTTTTCCCATTTTGGACATAAGAAACAGAATTGTCATATTTTGCTTTAGCTTGATATTGCCCTAATTGATAGCTGCATACGCTGACTGCTATAACTAGGGCAGCACCGGCACCTATGATTTTTTTGTTGTTCATGTATTCCTCCTATTATTTTAATTCCTTGTATAAAATATCAAGGTTTTCCTTGACGTTTTCTAAATAGGCCTTTCCATTTTCTGGATCTGCTTCAAGTGGACTCAATGTTTTTAACTTGACGCCAGTTGATTGAGCCACAGTTCTAGCCATTTTCTGAGAAACATTTTTTTCGACGAAAATGGTTTTGACATGATAGGTCTTAATAAAATCGCGGATTTCTTTTAATTGTCTTGCAGTAGGCTCTTGTTCAGGTGAGATGCCTGCTATTCCTAGTTGTCTTAGCTTAAAGCGTTTGGCTAGGTAAGAAAAGGCCGTATGTTGCGTTACAAAGGTCTTAGATTTTACCTTTTTAAATTTTTTCTGATAATCTTCAAAAATAGCCTTGGCTTCTTTTCTAAACTGATCTGCATTTTTGTGATAATAGTCTTTGTTATTTGCATCAATTGTTGCTAATTTATCAGCAATGTGATCAGCTTCATCAGCAGCAAGCAATGGGTCAGACCAGGTATGAGGATCATAAAGTGTAGCTGGATCAATACCATCTCCAACTTCCATATCCTCTAATCCCTGAACTTTATCTAGCTTTAAACCTTTGGATGATTCAATAATCTTAACCTTTGAATGGTGACTACTTGCATCTAGGTGTCCAGCCCATGATTCTAACGTATGGGAATGGTAAAGAAAGACGTCAGCATCATAGATTGCTGCTACATCATTGGCAGAAGGCTCAAAAGAGTGGATACCTGAGCGCGATCGAATCATTTTGACATCGTTTAAATCACCTGATATATATTTAGTCATAGCATAGACTGGGTAGAAACTCGTGACAATATGGAGGCCTTTATTAGTCTTTGTCTCCTTCTTTTGACAGCCATAAAGAGGTAGTAAACAAAGGAGAAGGGCAACTAATAAACTTATCTTAATATTTAGTTTTTTCACTAATACTCCTTTCTAAATAACACACTAAATAAAGTATGCTTAATTTAACTTAATCAGTTAAGTATAGTGCTAAAAAAGAGCTTTGTCAACAAAAAATGAGAAAATGTTATGAAAAATAATAGAAAAATGTCGCATTATTTATTCATTATTAAAAATTCAAAAAAAAGAAAGAGGAATCCCCTTTCTCTTTTAACCTATTAAATTTTTAAAGAATGCCACAATTTGTTGCCAAATGCCCTTACCACTTTCAATTGCCTTAGTGGCATCAAAATTGACATTGATGTTTTTAAAGCTTTCTCCTGCTTGTGAGACAATACTATTTTTGAGTGAGTTTAAAGTATCTGTAAAGTTAGCATTTGAAATCACACCACTGTTTGAAAGATTAACAGCAAAATTGACAATTAGAGTAACCTGATCAGAAGACATGCTGTCTTTTAAATGATAATGATCTAGGGTATCAGTAACAATTTTTTGCACTTCTTCTTTACTAAGGTTTTTACCCCCTTCGGCAACTGCTTTTTTAATGTCTGTCAGGGCAACATTTAATTTGTCAGCATCGTAACCTTCTTTACCAGCGTTTGCCTCATTTATATTGGATAAAGTTCCTAATTCTTCCTGAGCCAATTCTTTATTTTCTTCAGGGATCTTAGCTCCATTTTCTTCTAGGGAATAATAGATTCCAGCTAGGGCAGATTCACCTGTAACGGGTATTGGTGAGGCAACACTAATATTAGCATGGGCAATACCAAGAGTAACTGCTGCATTACGATACATGTCTTCAGTGACTTTGTTAATATTTTCAGGAGTTACAATTGAGACTTTCAAGACCTTTCCAGATCCTAATTTTTCTATTTTTACTGATGAATAGAGTCTGAGGCTGGGATCATCTGCTACATTCATAATTTTCGCAAAGGCACTTGTGTTTAAAGTTTTAATCCTTGTATCTTTTCCACTATTATATTGGAGTAAAGACAAGGTTTGATTCTTTTGCTCTTCAGTTAGGGAATATCCCATAACATAATCAGGCTGAACATAGGCTTCGTCAATAATGCTCTGTACATTATTACTTGTTGCATAAGTCGTCCTTTGTATGGCCATAGCTGAACCTAAGACCAAGGCAGCCATTAGAAGTTTCTTTTTAAATGACATTATTTTCCTCTTCTTCTATTAGTTTGATTGCAAAAACCAATCCCTAATATTATATCATGCTTTGAATTTACAATGGATTTAAAAGTGACTACAAAAGTAAGACAAAATAAGACAGGGAGATAAACTTCATATTCATCTCTTTTTAGCTCCTTATTGTTCGGGAAAAATCTAAGTATATGGTTTCAAAAGTCAAGGAGCTTGCCCCAGCACTTGAGAAAAAGGTCTTCAAAGTTATTCGTGTAATTCCAATGGTAGGCCATCTGGATCAAAGAAAAATGTCATTTTCTTTCCAGTATAGTCGTCATAACGTAAAGGTTCCACATAGATCCCCATAGCTTCTAATTCCTCAATGTAGCTTTCAATATCTTGGACATAAAAGGCAAGATGACGAAGGCCACAAGCTTCTCGGTTATAGTCTGGTCTGCCAATCCTTTTAGGTGGAGCTTGATAGTTGGGATCACTTTTAGAGTTTCCAAAGATTTCCAGTTCGATGTCTCCACATTTCAGATCTAACTTATAATCATGACGCTCTGGTCGATGGTTTTCTCGGATAATATCAAAACCTAGTTTAGTCACATAAAAATCTTTTGATAATTCATAATCAGAAACAATGATAGCAATATGATGGACAGCATCTAATTTCATAATTTTCTCCTTAAAAATAGAAAAACAGGAAAAAATCCTGTTTTCACTTATTCAGCGGCAACTTGGTTGTAGGAATGTTTGAAAGCTTTTAAGACTTCAGATGGAGCTCCTTTATAGTCATACTCTTTTTTAAGGATACCTTTTACAATGATACGCTCAGTCGCTTCCACATCTGTACAGGTAACCAAAGTAATTTCTTTCAAACCGGCAGTGTCATTAATAACGTCTACTCGATCAGGCGTAACTGTATTGACACTATTAATATCATAACGATAAATTTTTTCTTTATCCGTAACATATATTGCCATGCCTATTTTTGCTCTTTCAAGAGGTGAAAAGAGCATCTTAGAGGAACCAACCATGCCAAAGATATGGTGGCTAGCCAAGCTATAATTGTTTTCGCCACCCATAACCTGGTTTTCCTTCATGGTACCAGCTCCATAGATAAGTTCCGTATTTCCAAGCCCTTTAAAAATAGGTAGATTAATACTAACTTCTGGTATGGCGATACCACCTATAACTGGAAGGTCCTGCGCAGCCATTTGAGCTTCAATAACTGCTTCTGTACTAACTGCTTCTACGGATGAAAAATCAAAGTTACCTTTAGCTTCTTTGTTCTTTTCAATTTTCTTCTTTGATACTTTGTTAACTTGATACTTGTTGGAATTCCAAGCAATTAGTGTGTTTCTAATAGGCTTATTAAAAAGTAAGGCCAGACCAACCACAAGGAGAATGACTGCAAAAATATTTCTTAAGGTCGCTAACCATCTTGATTTTTTTCTTCTTTTAGTTCTAGTTGACATGCATTATTCCTCATTTGTTTTTGTAAGGTTATCGTCAGCAATTGCTTTAGGCTCTTCTGTCATGACCTCATCGATCATTTCTTCTTCGACAGCTTGAACTAGAGCAAAATTAACGATCTTAGAAGCTTGATCAAGCCTCATAATGCGAACGCCCAAGGTAGAGCGTCCAGTTTGTGACACGTTGGCCACATTAGTTCTGATAATAACACCTTTATTGGTGATAACCATAATATCTTCATTACCAGCAACTGTAATTAAACCAGCTAATTCACCATTTTTAGCAGTAATGTTAGCTGTTTTTATCCCTTTGCCGCCACGTCCTTTTGTTGGATACTCTGAAGCGGCTGTACGTTTCCCGTAACCATTCTCAGTAATGATTAGAACTTCTTGACCATCATTGATCCGAGAAGCACCAATAACGAGGTCTCCATCACGCAATTTAACGCCTCGGACACCTGTTGCTGATCTTCCCATATTTCGTATTGAACTTTCATTAAAACGAACAGAATAGCCTGATTTAGTCCCAATTATAATGTCTTCACTGCCATTGGTTAACAAGACATTAATCAATTCATCTTCATCTTTAAGTGTTAATGCTCTTAAGCCGTTCTGCCTAATATTACTAAAGTCAGCAGAGCTAGTTCGCTTAACAATACCTTGACGAGTTGTAAAGAAGAAATACTTGTCTTTGACCTCATCTTTTCTAGCATTAATAATGGTTTGGATGGTTTCAGATTCATCTAGTTTTAAGAGATTAACGATTGGTAAGCCCTTGGCAGTTCTACCATATTCAGGAATTTCGTAAGCCTTTAGACGGTAAACTCGACCAAGATTGGTGAAGAATAAGAGGGTATCATGGGTGCTTGTCGATACTAACTCACGTACAAAATCATCGTCATTCACCCCTGTCCCTTGGACACCTCTACCGCCGCGCTTTTGAACCCTAAATTCATCCTGAGCTAGACGTTTGATATAGCCCTTATTAGACAAGGTGATAAGAACGTCTTCTTCTTCAATCAAGTCTTCATCTTCTAAGGATAAAACCTCACCAATCATCAGTTCTGTCCGACGTGGATTAGCGTACTTACGCTTAATTTCTTCCATCTCTTCAATGATGATCTTTTGAATACGTTCAGGCTTAGCTAAGATATCTGTTAAGTCAGCAATCAATGCTAATAAATCATCATATTCAGACTGGATCTTATCTCTTTCCAATCCGGTTAATCGACGAAGTCGCATATCTAAGATAGCCTGACTTTGACGCTCGGATAGATCAAAGCGAGACATGAGCTCAGCTTGCGCAATCACATCTGTCTGACTGTTTCGAATGATAGCAATGACTTCATCCAAGTGATCTAGAGCGATTAATAAACCTTCTAAAATATGAACCCTAGCTTCTGCCCTTTCCTTGTCAAACTGTGTCCGACGTTTAATCACTTCTTTTTGGTGAATGATGTAGTTATCAATAATCTGACGTAAGGACAGAATTTTTGGAACCCCATTTTCAATAGCAAGCATATTGAAACTAAAGTTAGTTTGTAAACTTGTTAATTTGAAGAGATTATTTAAAATGACATTTGCTGAAGCATCACGACGAACTTCAATGACAAAGCGCACACCTTCACGGTTTGACTCGTCACGTACTGCGGTAATACCTTCGATTCTTTTTTCCTGTGCTAAGCGGACAATATGTTCGTGAACCTTAGTTTTATTAACCCCATAAGGAAACTCAGTGACCACAATTCTTTCACGGCCATTTTTCTCAGTTTCAATTTCTGTCCTAGAACGTAGAACAATAGAACCACGTCCAGTATCGTAAGCTCTGTGAATACCAGAACGCCCCATAACTAGGGCACCAGTTGGAAAATCAGGACCTGGAATGACTTCCATTAGATCTCTTGTTGTAACCTCAGGATTTTCCATCACTAACTTAACAGCGTCGATTGATTCCCCCAAGTTGTGAGGTGGAATATTAGTCGCCATACCAACTGCAATACCTGTAGCTCCATTGACTAATAGATTAGGAAAACGCGCTGGTAAGACTAAAGGCTCACGTTCACTGCCATCATAGTTATCTTGAAAGTCAACAGTATTTTTGTTGATATCCTTGAGCATTTCAAGAGCAATTTTACTCATCCGAGCTTCGGTATAACGTTGCGCTGCGGCACCATCTCCGTCCATAGAACCAAAGTTACCATGTCCATCTACAAGCATGTGACGGTAGGACCACCATTGTGCCATCCTAACCATAGCCTCGTAGATTGATGAATCACCGTGGGGGTGATATTTACCCATAACGTCACCGGTAATACGAGCTGATTTCTTATGCGGTTTATCTGGAGTAACCCCTAGTTCATTCATCCCATATAAGATTCTACGATGAACCGGTTTTAATCCGTCACGTACATCTGGCAGTGCACGAGCAACAATTACACTCATGGCATAATCAATAAAGCTCGTTTTCATTTCACTGGTCAGATTGACGTCAATTAAATTTCTATCTTGCATTTAAGGAATGCTCCTTTTCTAGTCAAAACTCCATTATATTATATCATAATTTCCTTATTTTTTCCTTATGGAAACGCTATCGGAAAACCATTTTCATATTTTCCGTGATTTTAGTGACAAACTTTTAGCAAAATGCTAAAATTAATTTATATGGGTATGAATTCCCTAATAAATATAAGGAGAAGTTTAGAAATGACAGCCACTAAACAACATAAAAAAGTGATCCTAGTCGGTGATGGTGCCGTGGGTTCCTCATATGCATTTGCCTTAGTAACACAAAACATCGCTCAAGAATTGGGCATAAT
The DNA here is from genome assembly GCF_011421425.1 of Streptococcus catagoni. GTDB lineage: Bacteria > Bacillota > Bacilli > Lactobacillales > Streptococcaceae > Streptococcus > Streptococcus catagoni. Next base: position 273,604 of record NZ_WPCW01000001.1, on the reverse strand, counting down.
TGATATATTTAAAGAAAAAACAGAAGGTGACGCGGAAGATTTAAGACACGCACTTGCCTTTACCTCCCCTAAAAAAATATACTCCGCTGAGTACTCTGATTGTCATGATGCTGATTTAGTAGTTTTAACTGCTGGTGCTCCTCAAAAACCTGGTGAAACACGTCTTGATTTGGTTGAAAAAAATCTAAAAATCAATAAAGAAGTCGTATCTCAAATTGTGGCATCTGGCTTTAACGGAATCTTCCTTGTTGCTGCTAATCCAGTTGATATCTTAACTTATTCAACATGGAAATTCTCAGGATTTCCTAAAGAACGTGTTATTGGTTCAGGTACTTCTCTTGATTCAGCACGTTTTCGTCAAGCCCTTTCAGATAAGATCGGCGTTGACACACGTTCTGTCCATGCTTATATCATGGGAGAGCACGGAGACTCAGAATTTGCAGTATGGTCTCATGCCAATGTAGCTGGTGTTGGTCTTTACGAATGGCTCCAAGCTAACCGCGACATCGATGAGCAAGGTTTAGTTGACCTCTTTATTTCTGTTCGTGATGCAGCTTACTCAATCATCAACAAAAAAGGTGCAACTTTCTATGGTATCGCTGTAGCCTTAGCTCGTATTACAAAAGCTATCTTGGATGATGAAAATGCTGTTCTACCACTTTCTGTCTTCCAAGAAGGTCAATATGAAGGGGTTAGCGACTGTTACATCGGACAACCTGCTATCGTAGGTGCTTATGGTATTGTCCGCCCTGTAAACATTCCACTACATGATGCTGAATTACAAAAGATGCAAGCTTCAGCAAAACAATTAAAAGAAATCATTGACCAAGCATTTGCCAAAGAAGAATTTGCTTCTGCAGTCAAAAATTAATTTTTATAGAAGGAGATAGTTCACTGTCTTCTTTTTTTTATTCCTTTTCTGGAACTTTAGAATCTTCCTAACAACTTGTGCTAGCTTATCTTTATAAAGAGTCTCAGAGCACTTTTTTAGCTTGATAAGACAGTTTTAGCCAGCTTAGGTCAGCAAATCTGATTAAATTCTTCAAACTAAAAGAGATAGAAAAACTCTATCTCTTTTCTTATTATTCAGCAGCTAGGGCTGCCATAGTGATATAGTTATAAGGTTTGTTAAAGTGTGGCAAGAAGAAGATATCCATCAATGAAAGTTTTTCTATTGTTACTTTTTCTTGGATAGCCAATGAAAACATGTGGATTCCCATTGAGACATCTTCTCTTGAAACCATTTGACAACCTAAAATAACACGGCTATCTTTATCATAGATGATTTTAATAGCTACTTCATGGTTATCATGCTTGATAAATTCAGGTTTTTGGAGGTCGTTAAAGCTAGTTTCCAAAGCATTGAAGCCAGCTTCTTTTGCTTTTTCTAAGGTTAAACCTGTAGAAACCATGTTCAAGCCGTAAATTGAAATACCGTTTGAGCCTTGAACTCCTGCTCCTTCAAGCTCATAGCCGCAGGCATTATGCGCAGCAACAATACCTGTACGAACAGCATTTGAAGCTAGGGCAATATAGTTAATATCATCACGTGAATTGTCATAGATAGTAGCACAATCACCAATAGCATAAACGTCTTTCATACTTGTTTCTTGTTTTTTGTTAACAACCCAAGCACCATTTTTGAAGGTTTCTAACTGACCATTACCTAATCCTGTATTAGGCTTGAAGCCTACTGCCATGATGACCATATCTACATCATAGGATGCTTTATCAGTAACAAGGCGCTCAACCTTGCCATCTCCTTCAACAGCCTGTACAGCTTGACCAAATGCAAGTTCAATACCATGATCTTCAAGATTTTTACTCATCATATCAGTGAAATCACGATCATAATAGCCACCCATACAAGTGTCAGCAATATCTACCAAGACAACTTCCTTGCCTTTTCTTTGGAAAGCTTCTGCTAATTCCACACCAATGTAACCTGCACCTACTACAGCTACACGGTTGATACCTGGTTTTTCTAGTTTTTTGATAACTTCTTCAGAATTTTGGAAAAGCTTCACAAATTGTAAATTCTCTAGAGTTGCTTTAAATTCAAGGGAATCTTTTTGAAGCTCAACGCCTTTGATTGGAGGAATGATTGGTTGTGATCCAGTTGCTAGAATTAATTTATCATAGCTTTCAACATGTTCTTGACCATTTACAAGGGCTCTTACCACTTTGCGATCGTAATCAATATTTAAAACAGGTGATTCCATGTAAACTTTAGCCCCCATTGACTCAAGTTCTTCCTTGTTAGAGTAGAAAAGTCCTTCTGCTCCATCAATTTGTTCACCAATCCAAAGTGCCATACCACATCCTAGAAAGGATATATTAGAATTTTGATCAAATGTTACGATTTCATTTTCAGAACCGTATTGACTTAACATGGTTTTAATAGCCGCTGTACCAGCGTGATTAGTTCCAACAACAACAATTTTTGACATATCTATTTGTTCCTCTTTTCACAATATTTTAATTAGAAACCTATTATAACATAGCAAAAAGGGTTCACCAAGTCTTTTGCTTATACTTACTTACTAAATGAAGCTAGTCTAAAGTATTAATTTTATAGGCTTTTTCGTGATAAAAGAATTATTTTAGACATTTTAAACTTATTATTTGTGATTGATTGAACATTATTTTAAGTTAATTTACTTATAAAATGAGTTTCCGAACAAAAATATACTTCATTTTTCAGAAGTATATTTCACATTTTTTTGTTTTTTAAAATAGAGACATTAGCTCAATGAGGTAGAGATTAAAATGAACTTCTCTTGAATAATAAATATTGCCACCATTTTTATAGAGTTTACCACCTGAAATCAAGGCTAAGGGATGGTAATAAAAATAAGTTGTCCCACTGGTATTTCCAAGACTTGGTGCCACTACATTTTTGGAATAGTGAGTGGCTAGTTCAATAGTATTTTCACCACCATTTTTGGCAACATAATCAATATAGGCTGTACCATAATTATAAGCCTGTACTGCTGTCCAAGAATCCACTCCTGCTTTATCAGCTAGAGCTAAGTTATGTGATAAGAGCTTTACCCCATGTTCAATACTTGCTTGACTATCTGTAATCGTGTTAGCTGTACCCGTACTACTTTCACTAGACTGCATGACATCAACCTCACCACCCTTTGTTTCCGTGTAAATCATTGCTAAAACTAAGTCAACATTTGCTCTTGTATCATTTTCGGCCAATGACCTTTCGACCATAGGTTTATATTTCATCACATTTTTAACATTTTTGTGAATAACATAAACTTGATAGATACAAAATATCAGGAATACAAGAAAGACGACGCGTTTTAAAAATTTAAACATTATTTGTTTTTAATATCCTCTATATTTTTTATCAAAATAGAATAAGTTCCGTCATCATTCATTATGAATTCAACAGTCTTTGCGTCCTGATACACAGTATTTGGAACTGTCAGTTCAATACCATTTGACAGGGATAATTTTTGACTTTCTAATTTTTTGATTTGTCGGGAGTGGTCAATATCGTTGACTTTAATTGGTTCAGGTATGGTTTCTTTGATTTGATCAACGAAGGATAGTCTAGCAGTTAAATTATTGTCGAACAACTGATTTGCTAATTTTTCTGGAGATAATTCAGCTTCTTCTTCCAAATTTTTAAATATGGCCGAGTTCATTTTAGATTGAAAGGCGAAGTCATCCTGGTTGAAATTTTCAGCTATTTTTTTAGCCGTTTGAGCAATGGTTTTAATGGATTTTTTGACAGATTGTTCTGGTTTTACCTTAAGAAGATTTTCCGAAAAGTAATTTTCGAAGCTACCATTATGTTTAACCCTTTTTTCAATAAGGTAATAATGGTTTTCTTTTAAATTAATCACCAAGGCTTCATCTGGAGCTTGTGTTGGACTGGGTAAATTATTCTGAGTAATGCTGTAGGGATTTTCCTGATTATCAGACAAATGAGCCATACTTTCTTTTAAGGCAATTCGAAGAAAGGCAAAGTAAGCTTCTCCTTCTTTATCAAATTGGATAAAAACCAGATCATTTGTTTTTTGATCTTCAGAGATCAGAAATTCTTCTTTCCAGAGCTGAGCTACCTTTTTAGAAGATTCCATGAAATCGTCACTTAAATGGCTGAGAAAGTCGTTTTCAGGTTCGAACTGTCCTCTCTTAGCATCGTCAGAAAACACTTTTGCAAGTTTTTTGCGAAAATACTCGTCAATTCTTGGTGTAATGGCAATCTCTGTATCTGATAATAGCAATTCAGTATCAGCTGGACTGAATTGGTGAATAATAATTTTTTTAATGTATATATCTAACATAATTATAAGTTTTCATATAGTGGGAAAGAGTCAGTGATTTCAGCTACCTGAGCCTTTACCTGACTTAAAACTTCTGGCTTATCATGGTCAACAAGTGCTCTAATGATTAGCTCCGCTATTTTTTGACACTCTTTTACTCCCATGCCACGGCTGGTAATAGCAGCACAACCAATACGGATACCAGAAGTCTGGAATGGAGAAAGTGTTTCAAAAGGAATAGCATTTTTATTTAAGGTAATATTAACCTCATCTAAAAGATTTTGAGCTGCCTTACCACTCTTAATAACGTCTGTAACCTTTACTAGGAAAACGTGGTTATCTGTTCCACCAGAAATAACTGAAAAGCGACTATCTGCAGCAAAGACCTGAGCCATAGCCTTGGTATTTGTAATAGTATTTTGCACATATTCTTTAAACTCAGGGTCTAGAGCTTCTTTAAAAGAGACAGCCTTTGCAGCTATAACATGTTCTAGAGGGCCACCTTGTAAGCCTGGAAAGACCGCAGAATCAATTTTCTTGGCTATACTTTCATCATTGGTTAGGATTAGTCCACCACGAGGACCTCTTAGAGTTTTATGTGTTGTTGAAGTTGTGATGTGAGCATAAGGAACGGGACTTGGGTGCAAGCCAGCAGCAACCAAACCAGCGATATGAGCCATATCAACCATCAAGTAGGCACCTACCTGATCAGCAATATCACGGAATTTTGAAAAATCAATGATGCGTGAATAGGCAGAGGCTCCAGCTACAATGAGTTTTGGTTTAACTTCCTTGGCTTGTTCTAAAATAGCTTCATAGTCAAGCTGCTCTGTCTTTGGATCAAGTCCATAGCCTACAAAATGATAGGTCTTTCCAGAGAAATTGACTGGTGACCCATGTGTTAAATGGCCACCGGCTGCTAAATCCATCCCTAAGACTGTATCTCCAGCTTCAATTAAAGACATATAAGCGGCTGCATTTGCCTGGCTACCAGAGTGAGCCTGAACATTGGCATATTTAGCCCCAAAAAGCTCCTTAGCACGTTCAATAGCTAAATTTTCAACCACATCCACGTACTCAGTTCCACCATAGTAACGCTTAGTTGGATAGCCTTCAGCATACTTATTGGTTAGTAAGCTCCCCTGAGCTTTCATGACAGCCTTAGAGACCACATTTTCAGAGGCGATCAGTTCTATATTTTGTTCTTGTCTTCTTTCTTCAGCGTGAATCGCATCCCAAAGTTCTTTGTCGAATTCTTCAAAATTTTCTTTATCAAAAATCATTTTTCACCTCATCTGTTTTATAAAATGCTTCTGGGTTTTATAAGAATGGTATCCAACTTTCTCGTAAAAAGCATGTGCTTTTTCCCGATGACTTGCTGAATTCAAACGAATAAAACCACACTCTCGTTTCTTAGCTTCTACTTCCAAAGCTTCTATTAGTTTTTGACCAACTCCCCTGCCCTGAAAAGAGTCTAGCACTGCTAGGCCAAGTACATTAAATCCTCTTTCGGCATACAAGGTCTCATAAACTTCTGCATGGATATATCCTACCAGACTATGTGTTTTTAGGTCTTCATAAGCAAGGAAATAATGGTGATTGTCTTTTAACAGTGTCTTCAATTTTTGTCTTGTTGCCTGCAAACTTGATTTATAGCCCAAAGAAAATTCATTAATTTGTTGCAATGCACTGGCATCTTCTTCAACTATTGTTCTTAACATATTGACCCTTTCAAAAACGCATTTGGGGAGCAACCTTCAAAAGTTCCTCTTTGGTAATAGCACCTTGTCTTAAAATCTTAGCTAGGTCAGCTGATAAATCAAGAATGGTTGAATCCTGACCTGTGAGGGCAGAATCATCTTCAAAACCTTGAATCTTTTTATCAAAGCTTTCCATGATTTCTTTAAAAACTTTACCACTCTCTGAACCTGAAACATTAGCAGAGGGACCAATTAGGGGACCTGTTCCTGCAATAATTTTAGAGGTTATAGGATGATCTGGAAAACGAAAACCTACTGTATCCTTACCAGAATTAACCCAGAAAGGGACAGCTTGGTTTGCCTTCAAAATAATGGTTAGAGGACCTGGCAAGAAGGCTTGGTACAAATCCTGCAAATAAGACGGCTGTTCTTTTGAAAATTCAAGAATCATTTGGTAGGAGGCTATATTTAAGTTCATAGCCTTATCTTTGGGTCTTTTTTTCAACTGATAAACAGCTTCGACTGCTTCTTGATCCAAAGCCTTAGCAAAGATACCATAGACAGTCTCAGTTGGTAAAACAAGAGCTCCACCTTGATTTATAATGGTTTCAAATTCCTTTATCATCAATGACAACCATGCGATCCTTTCCATAAAAGTCTTTTAAAATTCTAAACCGTTTTTGCGGGAAATGCTCTTCCACCAATTTTGTGATCCCTGCACTTTGTTTATAGCCTATTTCAAAGTAGAGCTTACCCTGACTCTTTAAAAATTTGCCAGCATTTTCTATGATTTGTCGGTAGATAGCAAAGCCTTCCTCATCAGCAAATAAGGCTAAATGGGGTTCAGATGCTAAGACATTCTTGCCCACCTCGTTTTTATCTGCTCGAGAAATATAGGGTGGATTTGACACAATAATATCATACTTTTCTGAAATGGAACTAAAAACGTCCGATTGCAAAAAGCTGACTTCCACTTGGTTGTAGTTAGCATTTTCTTTAGCAAGTACTAATGCATCAGGCGAAATGTCTGATGCATGTACTGTCCATCTTGGTTTTTCTTTTTTCAAAGCTATAGCAATGACACCACTTCCGGTACCAATATCCAACACTTTTACTTCTGTCTTAGGATTTTCTTTTAAAATCAGGTCAACAAGTTCTTCAGTTTCTGGCCTTGGAATCAGAACTCTTTGATCAACTTTCAATTCAAAGTCTCTAAAATATGCTTTACCCACTATATATTGGGGAGATAGATGCTTCTTTAGTTGGATCATAATATCCCTTAAAAGCTCAGCATCAGCACTATTAACTTCTTTAGTTTGATGACTAAAAAAAACAAAAGCCGACCAGTTTTTCAGTTCTTTGAAGACATAGGAAATATTTTCTTTGTCTTCTCCAATCTCAATAAGTTCCTCTTCATACTTTTTAAGTAAGCTTGCGTAATTCATTAATTATTTAAAGATTCTAATTTTTGCGTTTGGTCATACATAATCAGTGCGTCAACGACCTCATCCATTTTACCTGAAAGAATGGTATCAAGTTTTTGTAAGGTAAGTCCAATCCGATGATCTGTTACACGATTTTGAGGGAAATTATAAGTTCTAATGCGCTCAGAACGATCTCCAGTACCTACAGTTGATTTACGTTCAGCATCTTGCTCATCTTGGGCAATTTGTGCAAAATGGTCAGCAACCCGAGCACGAATAAGTTTCATTGCCTTATCTCGGTTCTTTTGTTGGGTACGTTCTTCTTGCATTTCAACTTTGATATTGGTTGGAATATGAACGATCCGAACCGCAGTTGCTACCTTATTGACGTTCTGACCACCAGCTCCAGATGCGTGGTAAATATCAATACGTAAGTCTTTAGGATCAATCTCATATTCAACATCTTCAATTTCTGGCATAATAAGAACTGTTGCTGTTGACGTATGAACACGGCCTTGACTCTCTGTTACAGGAACACGTTGAACACGATGGGCACCAGATTCATACTTTAATTTAGAATAAACAGATTGACCAGATACCATTGCGATCACTTCTTTGATCCCTCCTACACCATTATAGGAAGCTTCCATGATTTCAAAGCGCCAGCCTTGGCTTTCAGCAAATTTTTGGTACATGTTAAGCAAATCACCTGCAAAAAGAGCAGCTTCATCACCACCAGCAGCTCCGCGGATTTCTAAGATAATATTTTTGTCATCATTAGGATCTTTGGGAAGTAATAAAATTTTTAATTTTTCTTCGTATTCTTCTTTAGCGGCTTTGGATTCTTTTAACTCTTCCTTTGCCATTTCTTCAATTTCAGCATCTCCACCAGAATCTTTGATCATCTCTTCCGCATCTGAGATGGCTTGGATAATTTCTTTATAGCGACGGTAGGTGGCTACTGTATCCCTGCTACTTGCTTCTTCTTTTGAGAGTTCCATAAATCGTTTCGTATCAGAAACAACTTCTGGATCACTTAATAGTTCACCCAGCTCTTCATACCTGTCTTCAACTGACTGTAGTTGATCATAAATATTCATGTGTTTTTTCTTTCTCCTTATATTTTAACGTGAAAGGTTATCTTTTTCTTTTAAAGCTATAGGCGGATTAAAATAGTGTTTACGGCAGACCGGGATGTAGGTTTCATTTCCACCAATTTGAATTTGTTCTCCCTGATAAACAGGCACACCGTCTTTGGTTCTTAAGACCATGGTCGCTTTTTTACTGCAATATTGACAGATGGTTTTAATTTCATCAATCTTGTCAGCAAGCAATAATAAGTATTTTGAACCTTCAAAGAGCTCATTTTGAAAATCATTTTTTAGGCCAAAAGCCATGACAGGAACATGTAATTCATCAACTACACGGGCCAAATCATAAACATTTTCTTTGCTTAAAAATTGGCATTCATCAATAAGCACACAGTAGGGAGTATCTGCTAAAGAAGCAATGTAATCAAAGATTTTCATATCATTTGATATAGGCACAGCTTCACGCCTCATTCCAATTCTACTAGAAACAAGTCCGAAACCATCTCGGGTGTCTAAGGCACTAGTCATAATAACAACGGGTTTTCCTTGTTCTTCGTAGTTATGGGCAACTTTTAAAATTTCAATTGTTTTTCCTGAATTCATTGTCCCATACTTATAGTATAATTGTGCCAAACTTGCATCCCTACCTTCTTCATTTATCTTTACTATTCTATCACAATTGTACTTTTTTTGCGATCTGTATTGACGGCTCAAGGGTCATAAAAAACGTTTTCATTATCTCTATACTAAGGTAAAATTTATGATAAAATGATAAAATACAATAATTTAAAAAGGAGAATAGCAATGCCATTTGTAAAAATAGAATTATTTGAAGGACGTAGCAAGGAGCAAAAGATCGCTCTAGCTCGTGAAGTTACAGAGGTTGTCGCACGTATCGCTGAGACACCAAAAGAAAATATTCATGTTACCATTACTGACCTAGCAGAGGGGACTTATTTCCCTCATGGAGAAATGAAAAAGAAAAAAGGCTAAAGAATGGTCTTTAGGCCTCTTTTTCTCAGTAAAACCAGAGTTCTTTTGATGGGGAGATAAAAATGCAGGTAGAACACCAATTGAAGATGATGGGAACCACCATTGATATTCAGATCACTTCAAAAACAGCCCAATCCCAACTACAGCGAGTTTGTCAGCTTCTTGAAGTCTATAAGAATAGATTCAGTGCTAATGACTCTGATTCTGAGCTTATGATGATTAATAAGCATGCTGGAATCAAAGCAATTGAGGTTGATCCTGACCTATTTGAACTTATTCAAATTGGGAAAATTCACAGTCAAGTAGATCCTAGTAATCTCAATATCGCTATTGGTCCCTTAGTGCAAAGCTGGAGAATTGGATTCTCAGATGCCAAGGTTCCAGACCAGGACGCCATCAAAGAAAAACTCACTCTGACAAATCCAAATGAGATTATTTTAAATCAGAATAAAGGCAGTGTTTTCTTAAGCAAGAAAGGTATGAAGCTTGATCTGGGAGCACTGGCAAAAGGGTATATTGCTGATAAAATCATGGCCTACTTAATTGATGACGGCATTGACTCTGCTCTAATCAATCTTGGAGGCAATGTGCTTGTACATGGAACAAATGACAAGCGAGAGGATGGAACATTCTATATCGGCCTTCAAAACCCGCAAAAAAGTCGGGGACAACATCTGGGTGTCTTAAAAATTCATGATCAGTCTGTAGTCACTTCTGGTATCTATGAGCGTCATCTAAAGGTTGCTGATAAGGATTATCATCATATTTTTGATCGACATACAGGCTATCCAATAGAGACAAGCATGGCCAGTTTAACAGTGGTTGCAGATTCCTCTCTAGACTGTGAAATCTGGACAAGCCGCCTTTTTGGCTTGGATAATAGCCTAGTCTATAGGATCTTAAACAACTTACCAGGTATTGAGGGCATCATTGTGACCAAAGATAAGCAGATTGCCCTATCAAAAGGCCTAGAGAAAAGATTTTCCCTCTTCTTCAACTAAATTTACCAGTAAATTCTATCTATCCTACTTAGTCTTTTCAAGCTAAGTGGGATTTTTTATTTTAAAAACTTTTGCTTAATCAACTGAACCAAAAGGAGATAGGAAGTAACAATGACTAAGAAGATTGGCCAGTATAGGGCTGGAAGTTGACCAAAGTCAAAAATAGTATGGTAGGGTGAAATAACGATGAAAAGGCTGGTGAGAATGGCAAACAAGGAAGATAGGATCAGACTTAAAGAAGCACGACTATTAATGAAGGGTTTCTTCTTTGTTCTTATAATATGGACAACAAGTACCTGTGTACAGATACCTACAATAAACCATCCTGCCTGAAAAACAGATTGCTCTGCAAGTGTATTGGCTTTAATGACATACCAGAGAACTAAAAAGCTGATAATATCAAAGACACTACTTACAGGACCTATTTTCAGGGTGAAGTTCCATAGTTGATTAACATCCCATTTTACAGGTTTACTAATAGCCTCTTCATCCACCTTATCCCAAGGGATGGTCAATTGAGAAATATCATAGATTAAGTTTTGAACCAGCAACTGCATGGACAACATAGGTAAAAAAGGAAGGAAGATACTAGCTATGAGAATGGAAAAAACATTTCCGAAATTGGAACTCAGTGTTAGCTTGATGTATTTCATCATGTTTTCAAAGACCCTGCGTCCTTCAAGAACACCAATGGCTAAAACATGCAGACTTTTTTCAAGTAGAATAATAGAGCTGGCATCTTTGGTAATGTCTGCTGCAGTATCTACAGATATTCCAACATCGGCTGTTCGTAAGGCAGGAGCATCATTTATACCATCTCCCATAAAGCCAACTGTGTGTTTATTATCCTGTAAGAGTTTGATAATGTGAGACTTTTGATTTGGAGTACATTTTGCAAAAAGATTAACTTCTTGAACCAATTTTTTCAGTTCCTCTTCAGGTAATCGGTCAATATCTGATCCCAGCAAATACCTTTCATTTTCAATACCAACGTCTTCACAAACTTTTGCAGCAACAATTGGGTTGTCCCCTGTTAGAACTTTAACAGCAACACCCTTATCATGTAATTCTTTTATAGCACCCTTAGCTGAAGCTTTAGCTGGGTCTAGAAAACCAATAAGCCCCATTAAGGTCATATGTGATTCATCTTGAGGGGAGTAATGTCTTTTGCCGTCCTTGATGTGTTTAATAGCAACAGCTAGAACCCGCATCCCTTTTTCATTCATTTCCTCACTCATCTTGATGAGTTCTTTTTCTTCGTCATGACCTAGTACCTTAACTTCATGGCCGATGGATATATGAGATGAAATGGCAATCATTTCCTCAATAGCACCCTTAGTGATCATGAGATGGTTGTGTCCTTCGTCAATGACTAAGCTCATGCGCCGACGTGAAAAATCAAAGGGAATCTCATCAACAGTATGATGTTCATACACTGCTTGATCTGTTTGACCCTTTTGGTAAAAATCAATAACTGCTACATCCATGAGGTTTTTCCAACCTGTTTGGTAGTAAGAATTTAAAAAGGCATATTCTAAGACTTGCAGACTACTCTCACCCAATAAATCAAGGTGCTCTAACAAGACAACTCTATCTTCAGTAATGGTACCCGTTTTATCTGTACATAAAATGTCCATGCTGCCTAAATTCTGAATGGCCGCTAGTTCTTTAACAATAACCTTTTCTTTTGCTAATAAGTTGGCACCCTTAGCTAAATTACTGGTCACAATCATTGGAAGCATTTCAGGTGTCAATCCTACTGCTACTGCTATGGCAAAGAAGAATGCATTTAGCCAGTCACCTTTTAAAAAACCATTGAGTAGGAAAACCATTGGAAAGAGGACAGAAATTAAACGTAATAAGATATTACTAACAGCATTTAATCCATTGCTAAAGGAAGTTTCTACCCTTTGTTCAGTTGCTTTGGTGGCAATATCTCCAAAGAGTGTATTTTGTCCAGTCTTAAGCACAAGAGCTTTACCAGCACCACTTATAACATCACTCCCCATAAAAATAAGATTCTGCTGATCAAAAATGGCGGATTGTTCTTGTCCCTTATTTTCTACTGTTTTTTCTACAGGTATAGATTCACCAGTTAGGGATGATTGATTGATAAATAAGTCTTTTGCTTCTACAATAATAGAATCAGCTGGAATCATATCACCAGTGGCTAATTTCACCAGATCCCCAGGTACTACTTCATCCATAGGAATTTCTGTTTGCAAGCCGCCACGATAAACAGTGGCTGTATTTTCAATTAATTCCTTTAAAGCAATACTGGCCTTTTGTGATTTATATTCTTGTAAGAAAGAAATAAGAATGCTTATACTTACCATTGCTAACATAACCAAGGCAGATTCAATATCTTCAGTCAAAAAAGAAACTGTCATCAATGCTAACATGACCAAGATGAAGGTATCACAAATACTCTTCCACAAAATTTGGAAAACTGTCAGGGGTTTTTGGCTATCAACCTTGTTATAACCATATAAATCTAGGCGTTCTTCTGCTTCCTCTGAACTCAGGCCTTGATGAGAAGTATGCAAAAAAGTGAATAATTCTTGGGTCTCTTTTTGCGCTAGTTTTTGTAAGTCGCTATTTAGAATCTTATCTTCGACTAGTCTGTTTTTTTCTGTCATCTCAGCTCCCTCCTACAAGAAATATTTTTAACTTAAGGCACTTTAAATTGGAAAAGTCTGCTAATTTACTATGCTCCTAATTATATAAAAATAACTTATATTAAACAAATTAAAAAAGTAAATTAACAAGGACTTTTGAGGCACGGTGTTTCTAAAAAGAAAAAAACTCCTTTATTCCAACTTTTGGAAATATAAGGAGTTAATAATCAGCTGCTCTGATCATCTATTAGGCATTATCTTTTAACTTGCCATTGAAAACCAAGTTTAAGAGCACTGCTACAACAGTTGCAATAACAATACCATTAGTTAAAAACATATTGGCAGTGGTTGGTAGGCTGGCAAAGAGATTGGTTCCATTAAAACCAACACCTGCTGAAATGGAGACCGCAACAATAATAAAATTATGTTCATTATTTTGAAAGTTAACACGGTTAAGCATTTGCATCCCTTGAAGGGCAACCATACCAAACAAGACTAGCATAGCTCCTCCAAGAACAGGACTTGGAATCATCTGAGCCAGTGCACCAAATTTTGGTAGTAAACCAATAATAACTAAAAACAAGGCTGTATAGTATATAGGGCGACGGGTCTTGATACCAGATAAACGAACAAGGCCAACATTCTGTGAGAAACCGATATAAGGAAATGTATTAAAAATCCCACCTAAAAGAACGGCTAAACCTTCTGAACGATAGCCATTGCGTAACCGTTGGCTGTCTATAGTATCACCTGTTATATCAGACAAGGCCAAGTAAACCCCAGTAGATTCAACCATGGATACGATGGCAATGATACACATCATAATAATTGAGGTGATTTCAAACTTAGGTGCTCCAAAGTAAAAAGGAGTTGGGACGTGGATCCAAGGTGCACTTGAAACTGCTGAGCTATCAACTAAGCCCATCATAGCAGCAATCAAAATTCCTGAGATCAAACCAATGAGAATAGCAATTGATTTGATAAAACCGTGAGCCAGTTTTTGGATGGCCAAGATAATTAAAATGGTTACTAATGATAAGATAACACTTTGACTAGTAGGCTTGGCTGTATTGTTTCCCATATTTCCCATGGCAACAGGTATCAAAGACAAGCCAATTGTTGTGATAACTGAACCAGTCACGATTGCAGGGAAGAATCGTGCAATTTTTGAAAAGACACCAGCAATAAGAATGACAAAGATCCCGGATGCAATTAAAGCACCAAACATAGCTCCTGAGCCCTGATGCGCCCCAATAATGGATAAAGGAGCTACAGATTGAAAGGCACAGCCAAGAACAACTGGTAATCCAACACCAAAGTATTTGTTCAGTTGTAACTGTAAGAAAGTGGCCAAACCACACATAAAGATATCAGTAGATATTAGATAGGTCAACTCTTTTGCAGAGTAACCAAGCGCTCCAGCAATCATAATGGGAACCAAAATAGATCCGGCATACATTGATAATAAATGCTGTAAGCCTAAAATTGCCGATTGGGAATGTGAATGTTGATGCTTAGTAGACATTATGCGTCCGCCTCCATAAAGTTTAATTGACCATTTTCAAAATTTTTAATACGTGCTAAGGAAGTCACCTCCACACCTAAACTTTCCAGCAATTGTCTGCCATCCTGGAAAGACTTTTCAATAACGATACCAACACCTAGGACCTTAGAACCAGCCTGCTTGATTATTTCAATCAAACCTTTTGCAGCTTGGCCATTAGCCAAAAAGTCATCAATAATCAGAACCTTGTCATCAGCATCTAGGAATTTTCCTGAAATAGATACAGTACTTGTCACTTGTTTGGTAAAGGAATAAACTTGGGCTGTTAAGATACCCTCGGTCATAGTAATATTTTTATGTTTCTTAGCAAAGATCATTGGAACATCTAAAGCTTCTGCCACATATAAGGCAGGAGCTATCCCTGAGGCTTCAATTGTGACAACCTTTGTGATCCCAGCCTCAGCATATTTATGAGCAAAAACTTGTCCAATCTCTTTCATCAACTTGTAATCTACCTGATGGGTTAGAAAGTTATCAACCTTTAAGATGTTTTCTCCCAAAATATTACCATCATTTAAAATGCGTTCCTCAAGTAATTCCATCCTCTACCTCTTTCACAAAATATAAAAAAGCCTGCCGCAAAATAAGAGGAACCCCCCCTATTTTGCATGGTTTTTTAAACCAAGCAAGCTTCTAAGCTTACTTATTGTAAGACATTCCGGTGTCTTGTAGAAACACTGCGCCAATTCACAGCATAAATAAGTATGTCATTTTATTTTTAATGATCACATTGTAACATTATTTTAAAATTTTTCAATAGGAGCTTTAAATAGAATCACCATTCCAAATTGAATTTTTAACAATAACATAATCAACACGGCGTAAACCACCCAAGTCTCTGCCACCAGCATAGGAAATTGAAGATTGCAAATCTTGTTTCATTTCAATTAAGGTGTCCTTTAAGTGACCCTTTGTAGGGAGTAAAATCTTTTTGCCTTCAACGTTTTTATGTTCACCTTTTTGATATTCTGAAGCAGACCCATAATACTCTTTAAAGCTTTCTCCCTCAATTTCCACAGTTTTACCAGGACTTTCAATATGACCTGCAAAGAGTGAGCCAATCATTACCATGCTTGCACCAAAGCGAACTGATTTAGCAATATCGCCATGGGTACGAATACCACCATCAGCTATGATTGGTTTGCGGGCAGCTTTAGCACACCAGCGAAGTGCTGCTAATTGCCATCCTCCAGTACCAAAGCCTGTTTTGACTTTTGTGATACAAACTTTACCAGGTCCGATGCCAACTTTTGTAGCATCTGCTCCTGCATTTTCTAATTCACGAACAGCTTCTGGAGTTCCAACATTTCCGGCTATGACAAAAGTTTCAGGAAGCTCAGCTTTAATGTGTTTTATCATATTAATAACGCTGTCAGAATGACCATGGGCAATATCAATGGTGATAAACTCAGGAGCGTCATTTTTTAAAGAACTAACAAAAGCATATTCATAATCTTTAACACCTACTGATATAGAGGCGATGAGAGATTGTTCATGCATACGTTTGATAAAAGGTTTACGAGCTTCTTCGTCAAAACGATGCATGATGTAAAAATAACCATCTTTAGCCAATTGCTCAGCAATATCTTCATCAATAATGGTTTGCATATTAGCTGGAATGACTGGTAATTTAAATGTGTAATTGCCAAGCTTAACACTAGTATCCGCCTCAGAGCGACTAGTGATGATACACTTGTTTGGAATGAGTTGAATATCTTCATAATCAAATACTGGCATGTCATTAAACATAAGGTTTCTCCTCTAAATAGGTTAATCTTTACAAGTGTGATTAACCTACCTCTTAAAAATGACCTTCCTATGACTTCTAAAAAGAAGCATCGCTAGGTAAAAACTTACCTTTCCTTAGATTATATTACTCATTTCTTTGTTTTTGTCAAAAATTTCTCTATTTTTGATTTTAAACGTTCGTTTTTTATAAAAAACTAGCCACAATCACCGCAGCTAGAGCTTCTAGAGAGTTCTTATTGACCCTCTAATCTATTTTTTTGAAATCAATTTTTCCTTAAGTAAGTAATGGCGTGCCACCTGATTGGCATTCTTACCCTGAACAGAGACCTGATAATTCATTTCCTGCATTTCTTCTTTAGTAATTTTACCAGATAATTTACTTAGGATTTTTTTAATTTCTGGATGTTTCTTAAGGAGCTCTTTTTTCATCAAAGGACCACCCTGGTAAGGTGGAAAGAGATGCTTATCATCCTCTAAAACTTGTAAATGGTATTTCTTTAGTTCTGCATCTGTTGAATAGGCATCAGTAATTTGAATATGACCACTTTCAATAGCTTGGTAACGCAGAGCCGACTCCATGGTAGATACTGACAAATCAAGTCCATAGAGTTTTTTTAAGCCTTCATTGCCATCAGGTCGATCTTTAAATTCCAGTGTGAAGCCAGCCTTTAGTTCATTTTGATGAGAACTGAGATCAGAGATAGATGAAATCTTCTTAACTTGAGCTAATTTTTCAGGCACAGCTATGGCATAGGTATTCTGATAAGCAAAGGGCTTTAAAAGCACTAGATTATCTTGTTTTTCAATGCCATTTTTAGCCTGCAAGTAGACCTTCTTAGGACTATTAGACAGTTCAGGTTTCTTTTTAAGCAAGGTAGAGGTTATAGTTCCTGTGAATTCTGGATAGATATCAATATCGCCTGATTTTAAAGCTTCATAGAGAAAACTTGTTTTACCAAAGTTAGGCTTTGTGTCAACCTTTATCTGTGACTGATTTTCAATCATTTCTTTATAAAGGTTAATGAGGATTTCTGGTTCTGCTCCCATCTTTCCAGCAATGACAATACGGTCAGTTTTCTTTGAGAATGTACCAGCGACTTGCGGAAGAAATGATGCAAATAGAGCCAGTACAATTAAGCTGAAAGCTAGAATAGTCTTTTTGAGCGAAGCTTTTTCCAAATATTGCAAAACCATATTAAAAATGATAGCTAGGAGGGCCGAGGAAATGGCACCAATCAATATCAAATTGGGGTTGTTGCGATCAATCCCTAGTAATATAAAGGAGCCTAAACCTCCTGCTCCAATCAATGCTGCTAGGGTTGCTGTCCCAATAATCATGACAGCTGAAGTTCTCACTCCTGACATGATAACTGGCATGGCAATAGGGATTTCAAACTTTTTAAGACGTTCCCACTTGGTCATACCAAAGGCTGTCCCAGCCTCAACTAGGCTGAGTTCAATACCATTAAGCCCTGTAATAGTATTTTGAATAATAGGGAAGAGGGCATAGATAACCAAGGCAGTAACTGCTGGTACTGTTCCAATTCCCATTAAAGGAATAAAGAGTCCTAACAAGGCCAAAGAAGGAATAGTTTGAAAGATTCCTGTTATCTGCAAAACAATATCAGACCACCGCTTACTCTTACTTAATAAGCTGGCTAAAGGGATAGCAATTAAAATAGCAATCAGTAGTGCGACTAGTGAAATTTGCAAATGTTCTGCCAAAGCCTTAGTCCACTCGCTGAAACGATCTTGGAAAGTTGTTAATAAACTATTCATGATCTTCACCTCCAAAGAGACTGGCTACAAAATCATTGACAGGATTAGCCATAATATCTCTTGGTCTGTCCATTTGAATGATTTTCCCATGGTCAAGAATAGCAAGACGGTCCCCTAATTTGATGGCTTCTTTGATGTCATGAGTAACAAAAACAATGGTCATATCAAATTCTTTATGAAGAGCCAACATTAAATCCTGTAATTGTTTCTTTGAAATAGGATCTAGAGCTGAAAAGGGTTCATCCATCAATAAAATCTGAGGATGGGAAATAATGGCACGGACAATACCCACTCTTTGCTGTTCTCCCCCTGAAAGATCACTGGGATACCTATGAAGATAATCTTTAGCTGGCAAGCCAACCTTATCCAATAATTCCTTAGTTTTTTGCAGAGTTTCCTCTTTTGTCCACTTCTTCATTTCAGGAATAATAGCAATATTCTCAGCAACAGTTAGATTGGGAAAAAGCGCTATTTGTTGGAGGACATAGCCAATAGACAGTCTCATTTCCCTTAAATTGATTTCATTTTGAGCTTTATGATTTAACATAATCTGACCCGAGCTTAGTTCCACCAAGCCATTGATCATTTTTAAAAGGGTGGTCTTTCCTGAACCACTTGATCCCACAAGAACAAAGAATTCCCGATCTTTAATCTGAAAACTCTGCTCTTTAAGAACCACGGTATCTCCAAAAGCCTTTGAAACATTATTAAACTGTATCATATTGTCTCCATCTCTTCTATTAGGGAACCAGTATAGGCTTTGGCTCTTTCTAAGCTCCCCTGATTATCTATGACCATACCATCAAAACTTAGAATAGGCAATTGTTTTGTCTTTGAAAGATCCCTATTTTTTGACTTTTTCATCATTATAAAATTGTCCAAAAAAGAAGTCAAATAGATTCATTAAAATCATCTCTTCTTGCTTCCCAGATAAGAAAAAACTCTAAAAATATCTTAGATTAAAAGCATTTTTTAGAGTTTTTATAGTATCTTACTTCTAAAACTTTTTAAAGGATATGGCAAGGAAAGATAGGCTTTTAAATGAGTTGTAATTTTTGAAAGACTTATATAAACCATCTTCTTCCACATCGTCTGTAATCATATCAGCCATAGCTAAAATTTCTGGCCCACCATCGCCCATAGACACACCCACTTCACAATAGTCTAACATGGGATATCAATTTTTGCATCACCAAAAGCAATGGTGTCTTTTTTCTCGCATCCTAAATAGTCTAAAAGAACTTCAATAGCATGAGCTTTGGTAACATCGCTGACGCCTAAATCTCCAAAGAGGACAGTTTCACCTCGTCCACCCCATGTGTTGGCAGCCAGATTAGGGAAGGCTTTCTTGGAATCTAAGTGGTCTTGATAGTCACTTAAAATAAAGGAAACCTTATTCAAATCATCTCGGTATAAATTTCCCCCATAAATAATGCCATGAAGGAGATCTTCTGCTTCCAAATCTTTCACTCCTTCTGCCGTTTTTCCCTTGCGTAGGGCATAGGTTCTTATAACAGGTGCAGCTGCTTCTTTAAAATGCTCACTAGCAAACAAGTCATTGTTGGATTCAAGATAAAATTCTAAGCCCCGTTCATATAGCCAGTCTACGATGGTTTTGCTATCTTCTTTTGAAATCATCTCATGCATGATGACCTTGTCATGGTGTTCAAGATAGGGGCCATTTCCTCCAATCATTCCATCAATACCAATATCCCAGATTTCAGCCTGCATTTCTGCTCAGCTACGCCCTGTACAAACATAAACAAAATATCCATTAACACGGGCGGCCTGTATTGCCTTGATAGCTGATTTTGGAATACGGTTAAGGTAATCTACTAAAGTTCCATCAACATCTAAAAAGATTACTTTTTTTGACATCATTCTCACCTCTTAAGTTAATAATGACATTATACTATTGATAAGGGGATTCAATCTAGGCTTTTGATATGATATTGTAACACTATTGTCTGATCTTCAAACGCAATAATTGCATTTTTGCTCATTTCCCGTTAAGATAAGCTTATGAAAAAGCGATACCATCTACTAGCCCTTATTGAACAAAACAATCCCTTTCAGAAAAGATTTTTTAGGACTGTAAAGCAGACATTTACAGCCTTATTTGAGCTTGATATCAAGGAAAATACAGATAGCTTAACTATGGATGCTTATCAGGCCATTGTAAGTTTCGATGAAAAAGAGTACCCACTGCCCACCTTAAGATTTTCCCAAGAAGAATCTGCATCCGCCTTTGTTATTAATCAAGACTTGCTTGAAGAAGCAAAAACTATTCTCTCCTTAAGCCACTATCTGACAGACTTTTACCAAAGCTTATCGGCTGATCTGATGGATTTTTACCCTTATCAATTGCGTCTGGCCGATCAGAGGGGGCATTTTTTCTATCACAATCATCACTTTAATGGTAGCTTCCTTCCTGATGACAAAGACTTTGTGGAGGATTGGATTTTACGACTCTTAAAAAGTTCCACAGAAGCAAGCTATAAGCATTTTCTTTTACCTTCTGCCTCCCTAGATCATATTTATGTCCAGTCCTTTTATCCTCTAAGAGATGATCAGGGACATTACCTGGGGAGCTTTGATCTGGTTCAAGATATTAAGCCTATTCTTGAAAATTACCTGGAAGAAACTGCGCAGGCCATTGTAGGTTGGTCTGATGTGACTTCTGGTCCTTCCATCTCAAATGATTTTTAAAAACCATAGTCAGAAGCAAAATGACCATGGTTTTTTTGTTATTATAAGCTTTAAGTCAATTCTTTTTTCACCCTCAGATAGATTATCCCGCCTAAGCTCAAAACAAGTAGCAGCAATATAAAGTAAGTCCCGTTTCTGGCACCTAAACTAAGTCCATTAGCAAGTCCTGAATTTTTACCCATGGCAAAGAATTGGGAAGCTACTGCAGTAGCAAAGGCTCCTGAAAATTGCTGGAGGGTGTTTAGGAGACTATTTCCATCAGCTGATTCTGACTGTCTTAGTTTGGTCAAGGCCATAGTTATCATGTTACTGGCTCCGATACCCATTCCTAATTTGACCAAGATATCACTCATCAAAAGAAAAAGCAGAGAATCCTTCATCAATGCAAGAGTCATTAAGAATAGGCCTAAGATAGCACAGGACATACCACTAAGAATAGGCTTAAATGCACCAATCTTATCTAAGAGATGTCCTGAAAAGGGGTATAAAAAAGCAGCCAGGATAGCCCCTGGAAACATAAACAAACCAGCTTTAATAGAACTTTGATGCAAAACAATTTGTAAGTGATTTGGCAAAATAAAGGATAAAGCCAAAGGAAGCATTTGGTAAGCAAGTACTCCCAACAACAATATCATGAAAGCCTTATTTTTAAAGACAGAAAGTTTTAGTAAGGGTAATCTCTTATTTACCTGATAAAAAAGGATAAAGGCTAAGATAGCAAGGACAAGCAGCAAAATGGATAATTTTTCAATAGCCAACAAAAGACAGGACAGAGCTACTCCTAGGCTAATAAAAGCTGCAAAATTCAGAGAATCAAGGACAAGGACCTCTTTTTTAGGGATGGATCTTAAGCCAATGATCGTTGAAACAATCAGTATAGGAAAAAGCAATACAAATATCATTTTCCAACCTAAAAGTGCCAGAACAAAACCCCCATAGGTTGGGCCAATGGCCGGAGCTAAGGATGTCGTCATTGTGGCAATCCCCATAATTAGCCCACGTCTTTCAATAGGAACCTCCTGCATAATGATGTGAAATAGCAAGGGCAAGGCAATACCTGTTCCCATCCCTTGCAGTACCCTACCAATTAATAGTATGGGTAGGTTGGGAGCTAAGCTATCAATGGCCATCCCCAGTAAAAAGAGGATATTTGCTGCTATAAAGATATTACGTTCCGAATAATTTTTAATCAAATAGGCTGATAAAGGAACTATGACTGCTACTGCCAATAGGTTACCAGTAGTAACCCACTGAATACTGGTTGCATCCACCTGAAATTCTGTCATCAATTTGGGAAAGGTGACATTCATGGAAGTTTCAATCAGAACACCACTAAAACTCAAAATAGCAGTTGATATAATGGCTGGCACTACTCGCCAGTCTTTTGCCTGGAACATTAAGCTCTCCTTATCTTTTATAATGTTAATAGATGGTAGCAAAAAGTACTATCTTAATCATAGTACCTCCATTAATTTTTTCAAATTAAATGTATATTGTAAATTGCTTACTCAGCTCTTTATTTTACAAAATTTTAGCTTAAAAAACAAGTCACTTAAACACTTAATTTTCATTGTCATCACGATAAACAGGTTGTGGTCCATAAGATTGTGAAACAGGCATCATCTCAATTCGGTTAATATTCACGTATTCAGGCTGACTGGCAATCCAAGAAACCGTCTTAGCAATATCTATAGCCTGAATAGCATGAGCTCCTTGGTAGGTTGCTTGAACTCGTTTTTGGTCTCCATTAAAGCGAACAAAAGAGAATTCCGTACCTTCACATAGACCTGGTTCAATATTAGAAACACGGATTTTGGTACCTGCTAGATCGGCTCTTAAATTTAAAGAAAACTGTTTAACAAAGGCTTTTGTAGCTCCGTAGATATTGCCACCTGGGTAGGGAATTGTTCCTGCAGTAGAGCCTAGATTAATAATCATGCCATTATTTTTCTCCACCATGCCAGGTAAAATCTGACGAGTCAAGTAAATAAGTCCCACAATATTAGTATTAATCATTGTCATCCACTTGTCAAAGTCTGCTTCAAAGGCCTTATCAAGACCCAAGGCCAGACCGGCATTATTAACTAGTAGGTCAATGTCTTGCCACTTTTCAGGGAGTTCTTTCAAGGCCTGTCTGATTGATCTAATATCAGTCAGATCCATTTGCAGGGCATAAAAACAATCCGAACCGTAGCTGCCTTCAAGCTCCTTCAACTTTTCAAATCTTCTAGCCACTCCAACAACCTGATATCCGTCATCTATCAGTTGGCCAACAATGGCCTTACCAAAACCAGCCGATGCTCCTGTAACCAGTGCTATTTTTCTTTTCATAGTTTCTTCCCTTCATTTAGGATAAAAATAAAGAGTGAAAATGTAAACATTGCTGATACTTTTCACTCTTTTTTATCTCTTTAATCTAAAGTACCTAATGCTTGGGCAGCTGTAATAATACCTAATTTATAGATATCTTCTGCACTTGAACCACGCGATAAATCATTAACAGGTTTATTTAAACCTTGTAGAATTGGACCAATGGCATCAAACATCCCAAGGCGTTGTGCAATTTTATAGCCAATATTTCCAGACTGTAAATCAGGGAAAATAAAGGTATTGGCTTGTCCTGCTACCTTAGAATCTGGTGCTTTAATAGCAGCAGTTTCAGGAACAAAGGCAGCATCAAATTGTAATTCCCCATCAAGGGCTAAGTCAGGGTTTAATTCTTTAGCAATTTTTGTAGCTTCTGCTACTTTTTCTACTTGTGGTGCCTTACCAGATCCCTTTGTTGAGAAACTTAGCATAGCAATCTTAGGTTCAATATCAAAAATTGCTGCCGTTTCTGCTGTATTAATAGCAATTTCTGCTAATTCTTGAGCACTTGGGTCAATGTTAATGGCACAGTCTGCAAAAACATAACGTTCATTTGTGTTTTCACGATTCATTAAGAAAACTCCAGATGTTCTTGAAATGCCTGGCTTTGTTTTAATGATCTGCAGGGCTGGACGAACAGTATCAGCTGTTGAATGACAAGCTCCTGATACCATACCTTCTGCCAATCCCATTTTAACCAGCATAACGCCAAAATAGTTTACATCTCTAAGAAGTTTATCGGCATCTTCCATACTGGCTTTTCCTTTACGGATTTCAACAAATTCAGCTTTCATTTTTTCGAAATCTGGATAAGTTTCAGGATTGATGATCATATAATCTTGATCTGCAAATCCTAATTTTGTAAGTAAGCCACGAATTTCATCGGCTTGTCCTAGGATAATCGGCTCCGCCAGTCCTTCAAATTTCAGACGAGCCGCAGCACGTACAACACGTTCATCGTTTCCTTCGGGGAAAACTATCTTCACATGTTGTCCAACTACTTTTTCTTTTAATCCACCAAACAAACTTCTGATATTCATTTTTTATACCTCAATTATTTTTTTGCTAAGTCTAGGATAACCTTATCAAAGTCATCTGTCAAATTTATTGTGTAAATGCTCTCTTTTTCAGTAAAGGGATTATAAAAACTCAAAAAATGACAGTGCAAAGCTTGTCTGCTGATGCCTAGGTCTGTTCGGCCCCCATAGAGGTCATCACCTAGTAAGGGAAAACCAATATGAGAAAAATGAACTCTTATTTGATGTGTCCGTCCTGTATGGAGTTTAATATCTACTAAATGAACGTTCTCGGGATATCTAACTACTACTTTGTAGGTCGTTTTAGCATATTTTCCCATAGGATCTACAGTTCTTGTTATAATGCTGTCTTTTGAGCGACCTATTGGCGCAAGGATCTCTCCCTCATCAGGCAATTGTCCCTGGCCAGCCACTAAAGCATAATACCGTTTTTCAATAGATCTTTTTTGTAATTGTTTATCCAGACGAGCATGAGCATATCCGTGCTTAGCAAAAAGCATTAGTCCACTTGTATCACGATCTAAACGTGTCACAATATGAACTTGTTTGTTAGGGTAATCTTTTTCTAAATAATAGGCCTTGACGAAATTTGCTATTGTGTTGGAGTGGATAGCACTTGGAATACTTGCAAAACCAACTGGCTTATTGAGGATCAGAAAGTGATCATCTTCATAAACAATATCCAAGGGATAAGAAACAGCCTCTAATTTCTCAAAGCCTTTCTCATCAGGGATATTTATGGTAACCACATCCCCTTCATTTAAAAGATAAATGGCGTTTTGCTCAACACCATTGACTAATATATGACCACCTCGATACTTGACTTTTGCTAGAAGTGCTTTTGAAACATCATGACCCTTTAAAAGCGTCTTTACCTTTGTTCTTCTGTCTGCTACATAGTCGAATCTCATGATTTTATTTCCCCTATAAAGGCATCACGAACACGTTCCCAGAAGCTGGTATGACTTGGAGTTGAAACAAAATGGATTTTTTGATCATCAAGAAAATACTCCACCTTGACAACATTTTTTAAATTGTAAGTCTTATTATCAATAGAAATTGTATAAATCCCTGTTCTTTGTGGTACTAATTCGATTTTATCTTTTTGCGGAATGATGACTGATGAGCCTACGGTTCTAAAGACACGGTTGTTCAGGCTTGATATTTCTGTTAATTGCAAAGCTTCAATGGTTGGGTGTAAGATGGCACCGCCTAAAGATTTATTATAGGCTGTGCTTCCTGTCGGCGTTGAAACTAGGATGCCATCACCACGGAAAGTTTCAAATTTCACCCCATTAATGGTTACATCGGCCACCATTGTCTTTTCAATACGTTTGACAGTTGCCTCATTTAGAGCCCTGGCTTGAATGACCCTACCATCGTCCTGAGTAATGATAACTTTTAGGATGGGATAAGATTCACTTTCTCCCTGATCATTTCTTAAATTATCAATCAATTTATCAATTTCAAAATCACGGTAATCTGTATAAAAGCCTAGATGACCTGTATGGATACCTACAAAACGCACCCTGTCTAGTTCTTTTTCATACATGTGAAAGGCAGAAAGGAGCATGCCATCACCTCCAATGGTGATAACGACATCTGGATTTTTTTTGGATAGGTAAAAATCAGGATCATCTTTGAAAATAGAAAATAGGTTTGAAGCAACTCGCTTACTTTGATATTTTCCATTGGCAATAATTGCCACGCGGGTTGTTTTATCTGTATAATTCATCTGTGTCATCACTATTCCCTACACCATCACTTAAATTTCGTGTTCCTGGATCAAAAAGCAATTGGGCTTCACGTATATCTTCGCGAATCTTTCTCATCTCTTCATCCAGTTCTAATGCTATTTCACCTGTTTTTGAAAGTCGTTTTTTGATTTCTTCTGGAAAATCCCCCTTATATTTATAGTTTAAAGAGTGTTCAATGGTTGCCCAGAAGTTCATGGCCAAGGTTCTAATTTGTATCTCTGCTAAAACCTTTTTTTGTCCATCAATTGTGTCAACTGGATACTCAACAACGACGTGATAAGATCTGTAACCGCTGGATTTCATATTGCGAATATAATCACGTTCATAGACAATGGTCATGTCCTGTCTTTGACGGAGCAAATTAAGAACTTCGTCAACATCATCAACGAATTGAACCATAACTCTTAAGCCAGCTATATCTTGAATGTCACGGGCTATATTTTCTTCCAAAACACCACGCAGAACCATTTTTTCTTTAATGCTTTCAATGGATTTAACACGGCCAGTTACAAATTCGATCGGTGAATAGCGATTTTGTTTCCGAAATTGCTTGCGAATTCCTCGTAATTTTATCTTTAATTCACCAACAGCTTGAATATAGGGATCTAAGAATACTTCCCAGTTTAAAGCCACGCTATCACTCCTTTCTTGTCAAAGTTTATACTTTAATATAAAATTGAAATAACAATTCATTATAGCATAAAATACATATTAAAGGAAAATCACATGTCCCACTTAGAAATCGAATATAAGACCTTATTAACAAAGGATGAGTACCAGCGTCTCTTAGCTCAAATGACTCATATTAATGCCGTGACACAGACCAATTACTATATTGATACAGCTAACTTCGACTTAAAAGCTAACCGCATGTCTCTACGGATCAGAACCTTCTCTGATAAGGCTGAAATGACTCTAAAAGTTCCAGAAGAGGTTGGAAATAGAGAGTATAATCAGGATCTTTCCCTTCAAGAAGCCAAGAACCTGATCAAAAAATGTCAGATTACAAACAAGGATATCCTCCTTCAAATGACTAAATTTGGCATCTCTCCTGAGGATCTACGGACATTTGGTCAGCTAACTACCAGACGAAAAGAAAAAGCAACAGCAATCGGAACAATGGCCTTGGATTATAACCAGTATGCCCAGACCATTGACTATGAATTAGAATTAGAGGTCAATGATCCCATCCAAGGAGAAAAAGATTTTGAGCAATTTCTAAAAGATAACAATATTTCCTTAAAATTTGCAAAAAGTAAGGTATCTCGCTTTGCAAAAACTTTAAAAAATTCAAAATAATCTCCATCTAAATATGCATTTTTCTACTAATTTTGATAGAATGGTACTGTTAATAAGTACCTTTTAATAGTTTTACGTAGCGTAAACTGTTCTAGAAAACCAACAAGGAGCGAATGCTATCATGACTGAACGATATGCTGACAAGCAAATCAAACTGTTTTCACTAACTTCTAATCTTCCTATTGCTGAAAAAATTTCTGAAGCAACTGGAATTCCACTTGGAAAGATTTCTTCCCGTCAATTCTCAGATGGAGAAATCATGATTAATATTGATGAGACGGTCCGTGGAGATGATATTTATATTATCCAATCGACAAGCTTCCCAGTTAACGACAACCTATGGGAGCTTCTAATTATGATAGATGCTTGTAAGAGAGCTAGTGCAAATTCAATCAATGTTGTTCTCCCTTATTTTGGCTACTCTCGTCAAGATCGCATTGCTAAGTCACGTGAACCCATTACTGCAAAATTAGTTGCCAATATGTTAACCAAGGCTGGTATTGATCGTGTATTGACCCTTGATTTGCACGCTGTTCAAGTTCAAGGTTTCTTTGATATTCCTGTAGATAATCTTTTTACTATTCCTTTGTTTGCTGAACACTATTGTAAAAAAGGCTTATCTGGTGACGAGGTTGTTATTGTCAGCCCTAAAAATTCTGGTATTAAACGAGCAAGAGGTCTAGCTGAGTATTTGGATGCACCGATTGCCATTATTGATTATGCCCAAGATGATACTGAACGTGAAGAGGGCTATATTATCGGTGATGTTGAAGGTAAAAAAGCCATCATTATTGACGATATCCTCAATACAGGAAAAACTTTTGCAGAAGCTGCAAAAATCTTAGAGCGTGCAGGAGCTACTGATATCTATGCTGTGGCTAGTCATGCCCTATTAGCTGGTGGGGCTGCAGAAATTCTTGAAGCTGCACCAATTAAAGAAATTCTAGTAACCGACTCTGTTAAAAATAAAAATCGCAAACCTGAAAATGTGACCTACATCACTGCAAGTGAACTCATCGCCCAAGCCATTATTCTGATTCATGAACGTCGTCCACTTAGTCCACTATTTTCTTACTACAAAGAATCTACTAAATAAAAATGATCTATTATTTTGATAATGCTGCAACAACTCCCTTAACCTCCACTGTAATCTCAGCCATGACAGAAGTCATGGCTGACAATTATGGAAATCCTTCCAGTATTCATAGACTAGGACGACAAGCCAATAAAACTTTAAGGGAATGTCGTCAAACAATAGCTGAATTACTGAAAGTTAAGGAGAGATCTATTATATTCACCTCGGGAGGAACAGAAGGAAATAATACAGCTATTCAGGGCTATGCCCTAGCAAACCAAGATAAGGGTAAACACCTTATCACCACTTCTATTGAACACCATTCTGTTTTAAAGACCATGTCTTATCTAGAAGAGCGCTTTGGTTTTGAGGTTACCTATCTAAGCCCTCAAAATGGTCAGATCACCGCCCAAGAGGTCAAGCAAGCCTTAAGAGAAGATACGATTCTTGTCAGTATGATGGCTGCTAATAATGAGACGGGTGATCTCTTACCCATCCAGGAAGTTGGTCAAGTCTTAAAAGAACATCGGGCTGCCTTTCACGTTGATGCTGTTCAATTGGTCGGTAAGGCTCTTGTTGAACCTGAAGAATTGGGAATAGATTTTCTTTCTGCCTCTGCTCATAAATTCCATGGACCTAAGGGGGTGGGCTTCTTATATGCCAATTCTCTTCACTTTGACCCATTATTACATGGGGGTGATCAAGAAGATCAAAGAAGAGCCAGCACAGAGAACCTTATTTCAATTGTTGGAATGTGCCAAGCTTTAAAGGATACCTACTCCCACTTGGAATCAAACAGTAAGCATATCACCAAACTGCATGATAGCTTTCTAGAATCCCTAGAAGGTGACAACTACTATCTAAACAAAAGTAAGCAGTCATTGCCTCACGTGATTAACATCGGTTTTCCTGCTTGTCAAAATAGTATCTTACTGACACGATTGGATCTTGCAGGCTTTGCTATTTCTACGGGATCAGCCTGTACCGCAGGGACTGTAGAACCTAGTCATGTTTTAGAAGCCTACTATGGTAAGAATGCTAAGGAATTATCAGAATCAATAAGAATTTCATTTTCTGAACAAAACACAGTTGATGAGGTTCATTTATTAGTGAAAGAGATAAAAAAAATAATTGGAGGATAAAATGGCATTTGAAAAAGAAATAGCCTTACCGGATTGTCTTTATAGCTATGCAATTAGCCCTAAGATAAAAAAATACACCTTAAGAGATACTACTTTCATTCAAACTAAGATAGGTCATTATGAGTTAACACGTCTTCTTGAAGAAATCCCTAATTCAGGTGACGGCTTCCCCTTGAAAATCACTATTAATAAGGACCTTTCTGCATTTAAGTTAGCTATTACTGACAAATCTGGATTGAGATTGGTTAATATTTTTAAATCGGACAAGCACAAAATTCTTCAGGATAAATTTTATTTTCTGATGGATAGCCTTGTTGAAAGAGATATTTTTACAAAAGAATCTGTGTAAGCAAAAGGGTTTTTCTAGTTGGCCCCCTCTAAAAAATTTGTCTAGAATGATAAAAGAGCGGCGAAACTGGCAGACTACTACTTTTCTTTAGTAAAATAGAAACAGAATACTTTAAGCTATCTAAACCTTTAGTGAAAACTGAGGGTTTTTCTTTTTTAAATAAAAAATAGTAATGTATTATTTATAAAATATATTTGCTAAAAGTTGCATTTTTCACAAAGTATTTGTTACAATGGTTACAGATAAATTTCTGAAAAATACAAATTTTAAAGGAGCTACTACCGTGGTTATTGACAAATCTATTCCCAAAGCGACTGCAAAACGCTTGTCCTTATATTATCGTATCTTCAAAAGATTTCATGCCGATCAAACCGAAAAAGCTAGTTCTAAACAAATTGCTGATGCTATGGGGATTGACTCAGCAACTGTTCGTCGTGATTTTTCTTATTTTGGTGAACTAGGACGTCGCGGTTTTGGTTATGATGTCACAAAATTAATGAACTTTTTTGCCGATCTTCTTAACGATCATTCTACGACCAATGTTTTGTTGGTAGGCTGTGGGAATATTGGCCGTGCCTTATTGCACTACCGCTTCCATGATCGTAACAAGATGCAAATTGCCATGGCTTTTGATGTTGATGAAAATCCCATTGTCGGAACGCAAACATCAGATGGTATTCCTATTTATGCTATTTCAAAAATTAGAGAACATGTGATCAAGACAGACATTGAAACTGCTATTTTGACAGTCCCAAGTACACAGGCTCAAGAGGTTGCTGATCAATTAATTGATGCTGGTATTCGTGGTATTCTAAGTTTCTCTCCTGTTCACCTCAATGTTCCTAAAGGTATTATTGTGCAATATGTTGACTTGACCAGTGAATTGCAAACACTTTTATATTTTATGCATCAAAGTAATAAATAAGTAATGGAGAAAATATGCCAAAACCAATTATCGGAATTACAGCCAACCAAAGATTAAATATTGCTTTAAATGATCTACCTTGGTCCTATGCTCCTGCGGGTTTTTCAGAGGCTGTTACGAGAGTTGGAGGTGTTCCACTACTTCTACCAATTGGTGATGAATTAGCCGCAAAAACCTATGTTTCCCTAGTAGACAAAATTATTTTGATTGGTGGGCAAAATGTTGACCCTAAGTTTTACAATGAGGAAAGAAAGGCTTCCAATGATGATTTTTTCCTAGCAAGAGATATCTATGAAATCCATATCATCAAAGAGGCTATGAAACAAAAGAAACCCATACTAGGTATCTGTCGTGGTCTACAGTTGATGAATGTCGTTCTTGGTGGTAACTTGCACCAAGATATAGATAATCATTGGCAGGAAGCCCCATCTGATTTCCTCTACCATGATATTGAGATCAAAAAAGAATCCCCACTCTTTCCTATTTACGGCGAAAAAGTCCTGATTAATTCCTTCCATCACCAGAGTATCAATAGGTTAGCTGATGGCTTAAAAACCATTGCAAAAGACCCTCGTGATGGAACTATCGAAGCTGTTATTTCTGATAAGGATGATCTTTCTTTTCTTGGAGTTCAGTGGCATCCTGAACTCTTACAAGGCTATCGTCAAGAGGATCTTGATTTGTTCCATTTCTTTGTTAATAACTTTTAAGTCTAAAAGATATCTGTACTTTCACGAAAGCTATAATACTTATTACTTCCAACGATGATGTGATCGAGGCAACCAATGCCTAGCTGGTCACATGATCGTTTTATTTTTTGAGTAAATTGATAATCATTTTTGCTAGGTTCGATACTGCCAGAGGGATGATTGTGAACTATTATAAGGCTAGTTGCCATATTTCGACAAGCATAGTAAAGTATCTCCCTTGGTTCAGCAATGGATCTTCTAACACTTCCTATAAAGATTGTTTTTTCTTCTATTATTTTATTTTGGGTATCCAGATAAAGGGCTACTAAGTGCTCCTGCTTTTTATGCCCTAATTCAATAATCATTTTTTGTGCCACTTGATGACTGGATAATATCTGATCTTGATTTTCTGTTTGTGATTGAAGAATGCGCTTTGCCAACTCTAACATGGCCTTTATTTCAATGGATTTTACCAATCCAATACCAGAGAAAGTCTGAAGTTCCTGTAAAGACATCTTGTTGAAATCAGAAAGACAGGACAAAGATGACAAAAGTTGTGCAGCCAGTTCCATAACATGCTTATCTTTGTTACCTGTTCTCAGTAAAATAGCTAGTAACTCCTGATCACTTAACCGTTCTGACCCAAAGCGAACTAATTTCTCCCTGGGTAAAAGACTTTCATTAGTACATTTTATAGCATACATACTTTCACCTCCTTATTATTTATTCGAAAAAAGAAATTATTTTTAGGATTTTTAAATAAAGACATATAAAACCCCTAAGTTTCTTTTCCAACTTAGGAGTTATAATAGTATTTTTAGTTCGAACTTTTCTTCACTTTTTTTACTGATAAGTTTGAAAATAGACAAGAAAATTAAGGTTGAGCAAACTTCCTAGCTTCTATCTATTTTCTGTTTTTGTATGGCTTGCTTTTTCTCAATATTATCTTTGATGATCTGATAGAAAGTAGCTGCCAGAGGAACGGCGATAATCATCCCCACAATACCTTTTAAGGAAGCACCAATGGTTATGGCCATCAAGACCCACATGGCAGGTAAACCGATAGAGCCACCGACAACTCGTGGATAGATAAGATTTCCTTCAAACTGTTGTAAGATAACCAAGAAAACAACAAAGAATATGGCTTGCGACAAGGACTGTGTCATGATCAGGATAAATCCAATTGTTACACCAATATAAGCACCTACTACTGGTAATAGAGCAGTGAAGGCGATCAGTACACCAATGGGAGCTGCAAAGGGTAAATTGAAAAGAAACATACCTAGAGCAGTTAAAGATCCTAGAATCATTGCTTCAATGGTCTGACTGACAAAAAATCCACGAAAACGTCTGTTCAATAAGTCAACCAAATAGTGAATTTTTTGAGCATAAATACCTGTATAGGTATCCACCAACAAATTCCCCTGTCTGCAGAGCTGTTCCTTATTACCTAGGACATATAAAGAAAAGACAAAGGCAACAAAAACATTAATGACTGCGGAAGCTATGACCGTCACCTTGGTCAAAATACTGGTTAAGACAGCTAAGAATTGTTTTAGCAATTGCTGGCTATAATCAATAATGGTTTGTGAAATCTGGGAATCACCACCAACATACTTAATTAATCTGGCAACAAACTTATTATGACTTAAATCTTTAATCAAATCTTTGATTGAACTGGTGTCAATCTGTGTCACAGTGCTTAGACTTGCTATCAAATCTGGAATAACAATGGAAAAGATCCAAAAAAAGACGATGACAAAAGTTAGGTAAGATAAAATCATTGAAAAAGCTCGTTTTACCCTGAAAAATTCCCCAGGTTTAATATATTTATTAATCTGACTTTCATAGAAACTCATGACGATATTAACAATATAGGCTAAGGCAGCTCCATAAAAAAAAGGCAAGCTGGTCTTGTAGACTGTTTCAATAATTTGCATTCCTGCATACCAGTTCACTTTTATGGCAAACCAGGCAATAAAAACGATGATAATATATAGGACCTGTTTTTTTCCGAATTTCATAAAATCTCCTTTTTTTTATTATACACTAATAGTTCCCAATCTTCCTAATTTTCCAGTAAAAAAATGAACCCTTAAAGAGTTCATTTTAGTTTGAAGAATAGTAAATCTATTGATAGCCTGCAGAGCTTCTTAGTCTATTGGTCTAGGTAAATAAAGTTTGTCTACAATCTAGTCTAGGTCTGTCCCTTGAGAGGCAATGACCTTTTTATACCAATAAAATGATTTCTTCTTAGAGCGTTTCAGTGTACCCTTACCTTCATTGTCACGATCAACATAGATGAAACCATAACGTTTTTTCATTTCCCCAGTTCCCGCTGAAACCAGATCAATACAACCCCAAGTTGTGTAGCCCCAGAGTTCAACACCATCACTATTAATGGCATCACTCATTGCTTTAATATACTCATGCAGGTAATCAATACGATAATCATCTTCAATGTAACCATTATCATCAGGCCTATCAACTGCCCCCAAGCCATTTTCAACAATAAAGAGAGGTTTTTGATAACGATCCCAAATAGCATTTAAAGTAATGCGTAGACCTAAGGGGTCAATTTGCCAACCCCATTCTGATGACTGCAAATAAGGATTTTTAATGGAAGCAAAGATATTGCCTTGGGTTTGTTCATTTACCTTTGGATCAGCAGAAGCCACACGACTTGAATAATAATTGTTTTGTCACTGCTTTTTAGCTCCCTTCAATCTCCTAGGATTATATTATCACTTTTTATAATCGTTTTCTTATGTCATAGTCTTATAAAGTGATACTATCATCTGATTTTCTATCTTAGAGAGAAGATAAAAAAGAGACTTGATCACAATCAAATCTCCATCAATTATTATTCATAGTCGGACTCTGCTAAGAAGCTTTCCAAAACTTGTAAAACTCCATCTTCACTGTGGTGAGGTGCCAGAAAATTGGCTGCTTTTTTGACATTTTCAGGGGCATTGTCCATGGCATAAGAATATTTAGCTAATTCAAGCATTTCAATATCATTACCTCCATCACCAAAGGCCATTAGTTGATCAGCTCTGACACCATACTGATCTATCAATATACTGAGACCCCATGCCTTATCAATTCCTGTCTCTATAATGTCAACAGCTCCAAATCCACTGGTGACTGCTCTTAAGTTCCCTTTGAAATTAGCATTGAAATCATCCATAATTGCCTGGTACTTCTCACTAGGGAGCATCATGGAAATTTTTAAAATATCTTCCTGGGCAATAGTTGAGAAGTCATCAATTACTTTTATCTTGGAGAAGAACTGAGAGAATTGTTCTGGTTCGATAGCAAAAGCCTTGGGTGGAATGGCATGCTTATGCATATAGGAATTGTACTTACCAGAAACAATGACAGCATAAGTATCAAGCTTATCTTTAAAATAATCTAAAAATAAGGCCACATCTTTTTTATCCAATTGATGTCTCTTCAAAGTTTTACCCATTTCCACTATATGGGAACCATTTTCTCCCACGAAGGGCATCCGGTCTATCAGCCCCTTAAAGATCAGATTCAGCCGATCCATCTTATTGTTACTAGCTACGACAAATCGAATATTTCTCTTATCAAGTTGGTCTAAAATAGTAATAAATTTGTCACGATTATAGCTGCCACGGTCATTTAAAAATGTACGGTCCATATCACTTACAATCATTTTTATGGTCATGCTATCTGTCCTTTTTATCTATCTATAAGACTAAGAAATGAAAAGAGCCAAACTTTCAGAAATTTTTTGATAACCTTTTTGATTCAAATGTAAACCATCCTTTGTATAGGCTTCATCTAAACTATTATGCGAATCTTTGAGGATGCTATTAATATCAATGAATTCAATACCTGGAATGGCTGCAATATCTGCATTTAATTGATCAATAACCTCATTTGTCCGTACTTTTACAGTTCCCTTAAATTTCTCTTGATCAGAAACAGGTAAGACTGATAGTAAAACGATTTTTGTCTCCCTGCTTTCAGCTTTTATGCTAGCTACCATATCTACTATATTTTTGATGATGTCCCTATTTGAAGAACCTAAACCAATGTCATTGGTGCCAATCAGTATAAATACTTTTTCAGGATTTAAATCACAAATGTGATCATCAACATTTTTTAATAACCAGTTAGAGTCAATACCAGCGATTCCTCTATTATAGATTGATCTCTCACGACCAAGGTATTTTTTTAATGGATAAAATTCAATAATAGAATCTCCTGCAAAAACAAGGCTTCCACTCTTAACCTTATGGTTAACTTCTTGATAGTTTTTTAATAGACTTTCTTGATAAGCCAGTAACTCTTCTGAAACAGTTTCAAGCATATTTTCCTCCCTTTGTTACTTCTAGTATAGCAAAAAGATAAAACTGTCACACTTATTTAGGCTATAAAAGCCTATGAAACCGTTTTAGTGAAGCTTTTTAACTCAATACCTTCTCTGAGCAAAAATCACTTTTATCCTGATCAAAAAGCCATTTTTATTTCCCAGTAAAGAAAAACCTTGAGCGGAGATTATGCCCAAGGTATCCCTATACACTAATTCACTTACTCATAAAAGGACTGTCCATTGCTTGCAATCACTTCTTTATACCAATAGAATGATTTCTTCTTGAAACGTTTGAGACTGCTACTTCCGTCATCATTTCTATCAACATAGATAAAGCCATAACGTTTACTGAGCTCTGCAGTGGGATGATCTGTGATCAAAGAATTAGCATCATGCTCACTAGCTGCTATGCCTCCCTTTGGTGTGACGTCCTGAACACTTAAGCCCTTACCATCTTGATCATAAGCCCCTCTTCAGATTGATTAGCAGCTGTAGCTCTACCCCAAAGAAAACCTTGTGGAAATGAATAT
Source organism: Streptococcus catagoni (assembly GCF_011421425.1). Lineage (GTDB taxonomy): Bacteria > Bacillota > Bacilli > Lactobacillales > Streptococcaceae > Streptococcus > Streptococcus catagoni. The sequence goes on along the minus strand of NZ_WPCW01000001.1, from coordinate 237,172 downwards.
GTCATTTGCTTTCCTCCTCTTCCTAGTAACCTTAGTATAGGATTTTTAAAAGCTCAAAGCTAACACTATCATTTGAAATCATAATACTATCATATGATTTTAAAACAATGTCCCCTTCTAAAAAATGATCAACCTTTTTTAAAAAAAAGAAATGCTTTTTCATAAGTAACTTTGACATCCTTCTGATATAATACTATTATATGATACTGTTATTTGGGGAGAATAAAGGTGTCCATTTCAAGAATCAAAAGAAATAATATACAAGAACAGAAAAAACATCTCTTACCTTATCGTTTTTTTCACACTAAGGTTAATGACGGTAGGTCCGATACTTTATTTCATTGGCATCCTGAACTAGAGATTAATTATGTCAGTGAAGGTACAGCCAGATACCACATTGATTATGATTTTTTTAATAGCCAGGCTGGTGATATTATTCTAATCAGACCAAATGGCATGCATTCCATACATCCTATTGATAACAAAAAACATGTAACAGACACCTTTCAGTTTCATTTAGATATGGTGGGATCTTCCATTGTTGATCAGGTTAGCTTACACTACCTGCAACCTTTACAAAACAGTGTTTTTAAATTTGTTCATTGCATTAAACCCACTATGCCGGGTTATGATGAGATCAAAGATTGCCTCTTTACCATTTTTACCTTAGCCAAAGAGGAAGATCGTCATTTTGAAATCTTATTAAAGGCAAAGCTTCATGAATTCATTTACTTGCTTTATCTGCACCGCTATGTCCTTAGAAAAAATACTGACGATACCTACCGAAAAAATGAAAAAATTCGAGCCTTAATTGACTATATCAATAACAATTACCATAAAAATTTGACTATTGACTTTTTAGCAGACTTTGCTGGCTACAGTAAGACCCATTTTATGACAGTCTTTAAGCAACATACAGGAAGCTCCTGTACAGAATTTGTCATTCAAGTTCGCTTAAGTAAGGCTTGTGAAATGCTCATCAATTCTACCAATCCTATCTTAGAAATTGCAACTGAAATTGGATTTAATAACCTTTCAAATTTCAATCGACAGTTCAAACGCTACTACCTTTTGACGCCCAGTCAATATCGCAAGAAATATGCAAAAGTAAAGGCAAGCAGAACCCTTATCCATCCTCCTAGAACAACTTAAAAGACACATCATGACTAGTCATGATGTGTCTTTTTTATCTTCCAGTGTTGTCAGGCCATATCAACCCATCAAAAGTTTTCTGACATAGCCAACATCAGGCTCATTGACTACCAAGAAAATAGTTGAACCACTTTTTAATCGTGTATTACCAGAAACAACTTGAGAATGTTTGTGGTAAATCTGGGTTGTAATCAAAACATTCTTAGGAAGCTCTAGCTGACGAACTAGTTTCCCTGCAATTTTATCACCCACTGTTAACTCAATTAGGGTTGGTTCTACCAGTTCGCTAGGTCTACTTAAGGCCATTTTCTCAAGCATAGCTTCATAGATAGGCTCACCTTCTAATAAATCCATTACAAGGTAGGCTACCAAAGTGACAACAGCGATAGACATTAATGATTTCAGGTCTCCCACCATCTCTGTTACCAGAATCATACCAGTCAGGGGAGCCTTGGAAATGGCAGAAAAATAACCAGCCATTCCTAAAACAATAAACAAAGTAGTATAGGAATGATCAAGCAGACCCAGACTATTAAAACCTAAAGCAAAGCTTAAACCTGCCAGAGCTCCTAGGGTCAAGATGGGTAAAAAGATACCACCTGGCAGACCTGATCCATAAGACAGCATACTAAAGATAAAGCGTAAGACAAAATAGATTATTGCAAGGTTTAAACTGAGCTGATTTTGAGACAAGGAAATAATCAAGCCATTTCCTCCTCCCAACAACTGAGGGAAAAAATAACCAAAGGGAACTACAAGAAACAGGATCATGATTGGATAATAATGACTTGGCAGATGGAAAAGTTTGCCAAAGAAATCAAAACCCTTATTCAGAGATAAAATAACCTTTTCATAAGCATAACCCAAGAGGCCTAGAAGTACCCCTAGAATTAACAAAATCCAATAATGATCAAGAGCAAGAAATGGCATAGTTTTTGGCATAGCAAGAACCGGCTTTAAACCAAAAATGTGTAGGGAAATAAAATTAGCTACTAAACTTGCTACTAGAGCACTAATCCAAATCAAACGTGAAAAATGATGATAAATTTCTTCAACAACAAAAAGTAAACCTGCAATGGGGGCATTAAAGGCTGCTGATAAGCCAGCGGCAGCTCCACTTGCAATCATAATCCGTTTCTCTAAACGAGTGGACTTAAGCCCCTCTGCGATGCCTTTGGCTGTCATTGCCCCCAATTGAATAGAAGGCCCTTCACGTCCCAACATAAAACCCATGGAAATTGACAATGTTCCGGCAAGAAATTTTTTCCAAAGAACACTCCACCACTTGGGAGTCAAAAGACCTTTCAATTCACCCTCAACGTGAGGAATGCCAGAACCCTTAATATCTGAGTCCGTTTGAATAAGATAGCCAACCAAAAGTAAAATAAAAAAGCTAGTAACAGCAATGGCAAGTAAAATAAGAGGATTATGATGGGCAGCTTGATAACTAAGAACAACTAAATGACCCAGTTTCTCAATTGCCAACCGAAATATAGAGACAACCGTCCCTGCCACAAGACCGACTAAAGCACCACGCCAAACAAATGAAATAATAGAATTGTCAACTAAAGCATACTCATTTTTATGATTTTCCATTATTCCCTCACTTTCTAACACTTTTTTCTATTGTATCAAAGTTTTAGAATTGTTTCTAGTTTACTAGAGTCAATTTCATGACTATTACTTTTAAATTGTATACACCATACTTAACTTCTGAAATGACTTCCAAAAAATATGTTAATCATTACTTTTGTGACTGATTAGCTATTCTTTAGATCAAAGCTTGCACTTTTTAATTTGTAAGTCAATACTTTCATCATTTGGATATGCAAAACCTTAATTTCCAACTAAATGATCAACTATAACAAAAAGACTGAAAGATGATATTGGATTATAAACAAAAAACGAATAATCGAACCACTTCTAATCAGCTGAAGGTATTCATTATTCGTTTTTGTCTATTAATTATCAATTCAATTATTTAGAATATTGATTTGACTAATTATTTCTTTGAGAGTTACTTGTCTTATTTTTCCTTGTTTTATCTCCTTTCCATAGAATACCACAAGCTGCAATTAGTATCATAAGTAAGAATTCAGATTTTGAATGACAATCAGAAGTTTGAGGAAGTATTGACTTGTCCATCACATTCTTCTTTTCTTTTGCGTTAATTAAGTTAAATGACTTATTTTCAACTTTATCTGAAAGTGGTAATAGAGGTTGGTAATTCTTTGTTTTTTCATTCAAAACTTTCTCATCATCATAACCAGTTGCTGTCTTTAATATAATTTTTTGTAGATTTGATTTATCGACCTTTTCATTCCAAGTTAAATGATGGTGATGACTAGATGCTCCTTTTTGAATTTGAATAATCGCTGAATATTGAGAATTGTTTTTATTTCCTTTAGTCATATTCAAAATCTCAATGCCATAGTCTGGTAATAGTTTTGATAGTTCTCTAATGAGTTGTTCTGGATTTGTAATACCTTGTCCATTAAAATTAGATAATTCCTTAGGTATTTTCAATGATGCGTTCGCTTTGTTAGTTTCCGTTAAGTGATCACGTACTTTCTGATCTGAATTAAGCACAGGCAATTTTGCTAATCCATCCACACTGTCTTTGACATTACACTTAACTTTAAATAAAAATGACTTATTATTTTTAACATAATCGATAATTGTCACTTTTACATAATCACCATCTTCTACAGTTTTTTCATAATACCAAGATTTATTATTTTGGTGGAAATAATCGTCATACTCACCATCCTTTATCGTACTATCAACCATATCACCATTAATAAATAGTCGCCAACCATCTTGTCCATCCTTTATTTCACCAGCTAAGCGTAAAGTGTTATTAGGAATTGAAATTTCTCCTATAACTTGGTCATTTGTGACTTCTGCATTAAGACCATCTTTATTAAAATAGCGGATATTTTGATTGTTAATGGTCAACTCTGGAAATTTAGTATCTAGTTTTACTGCAAATCCTTTATTAAAAATTATTTTATCTGCAAAATACACTTTTACATTTAATATATTGGATCCCTGATACATTGGTACTTTAATCTTTTTAAAATGACTTTCTTTGTAATCAGATTCATTATATTCAAATTTTTCTTGCCAACTTGGTTGAAATAATTCATTCCCTTGTTTAGCATTTTGAAGTGCATTTGTGTTTGTCATGATCAGGTATTGACCTTTTTGAAGATGAACAAAATACGGTCTATAAGAATTCCCATTTTCATCTGTCTCAATATTAACTTTATTTGAAGTCGTTGCTTCTGTATATGAAGAAGTTACTTTACCGTCATGAAAATCAGTCCCACTAATAAATTCTTGAGGGTTATCTTCTGACTGATCTAAATCATCAACATCATCATTTTCAGAAAAACTGTCAGTTGTTTCTTCAGAATTCACTAATAGGTTATGTCCTAATTGTGAAGATGAACTAGCAATTTGGGTTTTACTCCATCTATTCTTATCAGATATGGTTGAATTTAATGAAAAATGAGAAATTTTATCTTTCACAACTCCTTTTAATAAGTCATCAAACTCAAATTCCCCTTTATTTTCACCAAAATCTTCTACTCTTAATCGAATATCTTGATTTTGATAATTATCAGAGATTGACATATGATAATTACCATCCTTATCTGGATCTAATTGCTTAATAACTTTATTTTCTTTTACTAGGGAAACAGATTTCAAATGTTTATCTTTAACAGTAATTGTAATTTCTTTAGAATTTCTATCAATTATTGAAACTTCAGGAGGGGTATTATCTATAGTAAATGGTATATAGGTAACTTGCCACGGCCTTGACTCTTCAAGTCGTGCTTTAACTTTAATATAGTATGTCCCTTCTTTGAGAGGCACTTCTTCATTATTCTTAGGATTGTAAACACTACCATCCCATTCCAAATCTAAATCATAGTCACCAAACATCAATTTATAACGATCGGGGTATTCATGATATGCACTTTCCATATATTTTGGATAATAATGACCGTTTTTAAGAATTTTTAATGTCTTTGCTTGTTTCTCATCTTTAGAATCTGTAATTTCTACTTGGAAATCTTTAGCATGACGCATAAAAATTAGTCTGAGTTTCATTTTTGAGTGATTATCAATTCCACCTTGTGATTGCATCACATAATATCTAGGATCTGCGTCAAGATAATTATTATCAGCTTTCCATTTTTGATAGTCAACACCCCAAGGAACGTAATCAAAAACATCCAACCCGGTTGGATAAGCAGTTACTATCCCTGTCATTTTAGTCTTACTTCCGTCTTGCCAGGACACCGGATCAACAATCTTTTCTTTATTCCAATCACCATAAAAACCAAGATATGGAATATTTAAATCTGGCTGATTTTTATCCAAGGATTTAAAACTGATAAATCCTTCAACAAATTGATCCATTTGTAAACTACCAATATGCAATGTCAGTGGAATTGTTAGTTCAGAATTTGCTGGTACTCTAATATACGAAGGAAATGATAAAGATGATCCATCAATTTGAACAGCGTGAACTGAATTAATTTTATTAGTCTGATCAAAATGTTGTCGGTAATTTGAATAGGTTTTTTGCCCTAAAATGGGACTAGCTTCTACTTTAAATAACTTTTCAGTGTTTGACAGATTTCGCATAACAACTGAAAATTGTTTTTCTTTTTCAACAAAATCTTTTAATAATATAGCACCTTTATGATTGTCAGTGGATACAAAAACTTTATTTTTTGCTGCTTTTATCAGATTAATTGCACCTGCACCTTGTCGTCTAGGAGAATAAGGTAATCTTTTTCCATCTTCAGGAATTGTGTAGTCTTCAAGGATATCAGCTGTATTTTGAAATAATAGTTTATTCAATTGAATCAATGAAATACTTGGAAATTGCTTATTCCATTTCTCTTTCAATTCCTTAGTTACTGGTAATAATAATGCACTTGCACCAGCGACATGTGGTGCAGCCATTGAAGTTCCACTCTCATTAAAGTAGCCACCTTCATTTCCAGTGGAATAAATATTTTCACCCGGTGCTACTAAATCTGGTTTTAATTCTAAAGTTGGGGTTGGTCCCCAAGTACTAAAACCTGAAATCCCTCGATGTTCAAATACCTTTGTTGATTTAGGATCTCGTTCTAAATTTAATTTAACTTTTGAATTTAATTTATCCTTCAAATAACTTCTAACACGGTAACCATCTTGTTCTGAAATACTGATAGCCCATGTTGCTTTAAATAACCCACCAGTATCACCTAATAAAGTACTTCTGATCTCTGGGATTGTTTTATAATTACCATAAGTAGTTGGGGTAGCTGAATTAATTAATATTATCCCTTGGGGTTTGTATTTCATAAGAGTAGCTAATTGATCATAAACTTGCTCACTTACTCTTTTTACTAAAAGAATTTTTCCATGATATTTTGATGTATCCTTATCTTGGTCACAATCAATAATTGTATTTTCAAAACTAATCTGCTCTTTTTTTTCTTGGTTGAAATGAAAATAATTTTGCCAGTTAATATTTTCATAAGGTATATCTAAACCATTTATTTGTAAATGCGGTAAAAACATGTGGGTATCATAGTAGGCTCCAACCCCTATTACATTTTCATTTGATGATACTGATAACAATGTTGATGCATCTTTTTGTGGAAACTTTTCATCAACTAATGTATCGAAAGAATTTGTCATAGATGATGTCCCATAGTTACCCATAGCAGCTGCAATAATAACATCTTCTTTTCTTGCTCTTTCCAGAACCTTAGCCCAAATGTCATCTTTTTGACCTGTTCCTACCTCACCAATACTTAGACTAATGACATCTGCTTTACGATTCATTGCATCTTCCATAGCAAAGAATTGATTAGAACCTTGATAACTCTCAGCATCACTTTTACTCCAAGTACGATAGGCTAAAAGTTGGGCATTTTTCGCTACTCCTTTAAAGTCAGTTTTTTTACTATTGCCGACAAGAATTCCTGCAATGTGCATTCCATGTTCAGTTTGATCATCTTTGATACTATCATCTCCACTCATTGCATCAAAAATATAGGGAACTTTTATATTTCCACCTGAACCTATGTTTTTCTCTTTTATATTATTTTTGTCAATATTGTCATCCATAGAAAGTGCTTCATGTTCAAGATCTATTCCAGAATCGATAGAAGCTATAAGAACACCTCGTCCATCTAATTTAGGATGATCCTTAATCATATCATCCTGATTATGAATAATCTTTGCTTGTTCAAGTAATGGTAGACTACTTAAAGTGTCCTCGACTTTGTTGTCTTTTTTATCAACTGGTTCAGTTAGGTCAGCTATACTTGATGACTCTGATTCGACTGCAGCTTGTAATTCTTTTGGCTGCTTTTCAGTAATATTGTTACTTGCTGTAGCATTCTCTAGTTCAGTTTGTAATCCACTTTCATTAGTTTCCGCTGCAACACTGTAACCATTACTCGCTAGACAAGCGCAAAGTAAAGTCATGGTTGAGCGAAGTATTAACTTTGTAGGATATGAATTTTTAATATTTTTTGTCACATTGACCTCCTAATTTCTATAGAATGATAGTTATTATTGATATTTTAGTTAACTTCATATATTGATTAAGTATACTTAATTTTTATTATACTCTTTATCTTGAATTTTTCAATTCAATTTTTATTTTTTTGGCATTTTTTTGTTTGTTTTTTAATAAATTACTAATTTCAAAGATTATCAAAAAACTCTATGTAAATTAACATAGAGTTTTTGATACAAAATAGATTTATCTAGTCACTTATAATGGATTGTCGAACGCTTTTCGCAACTATTTCTGCAACACCTTTCTGAAATGCGTTTGGAATAATATTAGTTGGGCTAATTTGGTCATCTGGGATTAAGCTAGCAATTCCTTTTGCAGCAGCAATTTGCATCTCAATTGTAATGCTCTTAGCACGCGCATCCAATGCTCCACGAAATATTCCAGGGAAAGCTAAAACATTGTTAATTTGATTTGGAAAATCACTTCTACCTGTACCTACAATATATGCTCCGGCAGCAATAGCTTCATCGGGATAAATTTCAGGAACGGGATTAGCCATTGCAAAGATAACTGGTTTCTCAGCCATCTTGGAAATCCATTCTGATTTCAAAACGCCCGGAGCAGAAACTCCAATGAAAATGTCAGCATTTTCTAGTGCATTTTCTAACGTTCCTGATTCAAAATCTCTATTAGTAAGTTTGGCAATTTCAAAATGATGAGGCTCTAATTTTTCACCATCTTTTTCGTTGATAATGCCAAATTTATCTACTACAGAAATATTTTTTGCCCCAGCAGCCAACAGTTTTCTAGTGATTGAAAGACCAGCAGATCCACCACCATTAACGACAATTTTCACTGCTTCAATTGACTTATGAATCAGTTTTAAACTGTTAAATACTGCAGCTAATACTACTATAGCTGTTCCATGTTGGTCATCATGGAAAACTGGAATATCACATTCTTCAATGAGTCGTTGTTCAATTTCAAAACAACGCGGAGCACTGATATCTTCTAAATTAATGCCCCCAAATGTTGGTGAGATTGCTTTTACAATGGAAATAATTTCTTCTGTATCTTTGGTATCCAGTACAATTGGAATGGCATCAACATCTGCAAATTCTTTAAATAGCACTGCTTTTCCTTCCATTACAGGCATTGCAGCGACTGGCCCAATGTCACCAAGTCCAAGAACTGCGGTCCCATCACTGATAACAGCCACTGTATTTTTTTTACTTGTTAGTTCATAACCTAGTTTTGCATCTTTTGCTATTTCAGAAGAAACAGTAGCTACACCAGGGGTATAGGCAATACTTAAGTCCTCTTTATTTTCAACTGTCACTTTTGATTTGATTTCAAGTTTACCACCAAATTCTCTGGCTTGTGCTAAAGCTAATTGCCCTAAATTTTTTGACATATTAGTACCTCTTTCTTATTGTTTATTTAAAAATAATTCGTAATAGTGCAGTCATGGTAATAACTGTAATGGCACCACCTAAACGTGTGGCAACTTGAGCAAAGGGCATTAAATTCATGCGATCTGCAGTTGATAAGATTGCAACGTCTCCAGTTCCACCCATACCACTTTGACAAGCTGAGATAATACCTGCTTCAACTGGATTCATATTTAAAAAGCGAGAAACAAAGAAACCAACCAAAATGACTGTAAAGACTACTGAGATTACGACAACAAAATATTGCCAACTTAAGGTAGCCACAACATCTTTGAGTGGAATATAAAGTAATCCTAAACCTGCCATCAAAGGGAAAGTGAAGTTGCTGGAAATAAATTTGTAAAGTTGTTTTGCTCCATTTTGAGTTTCTTGAGGAATGACATTCAAATATTTTAACAAAGCAGCTAAAATAATCATTAAAACTGGCCCAGGAAATCCTGTGAGGTGTTGCAATAACCCGCCTGCAATAAAGAGTGAACAAGCTGTTAATACACCAGCTCCCATTAACTTAACATCTAATTGACCTGAATTATCTTTAAGGGCATCAGACATGTCTTCACTTTTACCAATTTTTACTAATTGGCCTTGACCTGAATATTCTGGGTGTTTTTCACCAAAACGGTTCAACAAGGCAGTACACAAAATCGCAAAGAAATTACCAATAATAGTTGCTGGAATTAATTGTGCAACTAATTGTTCACTCCCAACACCTGTAATAGAACTATAGCCTAGAGATAAAGGTAAGATACCTTCACCAATTCCCCCCGCTAGAACAGGAGTTACAATGTAAAACAATGTCTTTTGCCACTCTAGTCCTAAAATCACTCCGACTAATGTACCAACTGCCATAGCCGTAACCATTCCAAGTAACATTGGAACAATCATTCTAAATAATCCCTGAATAAGAATTTTGCGGTTCATTCCTAGAATACTTCCACAGACTAAGCAAGCAATGTAAAAATAAAGGAAATTGGCTTCTTTCATTAAAATATTCGTTGCTGCTAGAACATTGGGATTTAAGAGATTAAAAAATACCAAAATAGAAGGAACGAGTAATGAAAGGATAGCTGGTCCACCAAAATTTTTCAATCCCGGAATACTAGCTCCGATTGTACCAAGTAACCATCCCATGGTTAAAATAACGGCGAAGCCTCCCAACATGTTAACCGGTAGCTGTTGTAAATAGCCAGTTATCAAGATTAAAATAGCTAAAACAACATAAACCGGTAAAGGTACTGAACCAATCCTTATTGATGTTAAAGTGACTTGCTTTCGATTGTCAATGCCATTTACTGACTTGATTATCTTTTCATTTGTGTCCATTTGACTCCTCCTTTAGTGATAGCTTTAGTATAATCACTATTTCCTTTTCACAAAAGATTATTTAATTACTTTAACTAGTTAAAATTTTTCAATTTATTTAACTAATTTAATCAAATAGCCATACTATTTATGTGATATACTTTATAAATAGGAGATATCATGAGACCAAGACTATCATTATGGGCAAGTATTTCATTAATTTTTATTTCTATGATTGCTATGACAACTGTCATTTTTTATAGTATTATGATTGGCGAAACCTACCAATCTATCAAACATCAAGAAACACATTTATTAACTGCAACCGCAAGAATGTTAGTCAAGAATAAGGACATAAAGCATATGTTAATTGATAATAAGCCCCAAAAGGAAATCAATCAATTTACAAAAGATATTTCGAACACCTATAAACTAGACTACGTGGTAGTTATGAATATGGATGGAATTCGTTTAACACATCCCAACGAACAGAAAATAGGAAAACCATTCCAAGGAGGAGATGAGGATCAAGCTTTACAAGGCAAGGAAGTTATCTCAACTGCTAAGGGTAGTCTTGGAAAGTCCCTAAGATACCTCATTCCTGTTTATGAGGACAATAAACAGATTGGTGCACTTGCTGTTGGAATAAAACTAACAACCTTAAATCAAGTTGTCTTTCAATCCAAAAAAAATTACACTACTGCTTTGCTATTTTGTATACTAATCAGTCTAGCATTGGCAAGTGCTATTTCTTTTAAGTTAAAAAAACAATTACATAATCTTGAACCAAGTGAAATTTACCAGTTACTTGAAGAAAGAAATGCTATGCTCGACCAAATTGATGATGCGGTTTTTGTAATTAATAAAAATCGTATTATTCAATTAACTAATCAATCTGGAAAAGAACTTATCAAAGGTTATGATATCAAAACTATTAATCACAAGAAAATTGAGGATATTTTTCCAGAGTTTTCACATATCAAGTACGATATAACACATGAGCAGTTACTACATGTTAATGATACTGATTTATTATTGAAAGTATCACCAATTCAAGTCAATAACGACTTACGTGGTTATTTAATTTTTATCAGAGAAGCTTCCGAAGCTATCTATACCTTAGATCAATTAATGTACACAACTACTTATGCTTCTGCATTACAAGCTCAAACACATACCTTTATGAATCAATTACATGTCATCTATGGCTTAGTCGACATCCACTATTATGATCAACTAAAGATTTATTTAGATAGTATTCTAGAGTCTGAAGATGGGATTGTTCACTCCTTATCCGTTCTAGTCAAAGAGCCCTTACTTGCAAGTTTCTTTATTGGCGAACAAGAAAAATATAAAGAATTAAATACCGATTTTGTTGTGGAAGCTATTAGCGATATCCCAAATGCCTTATCAAGTAATCAAATCCATAAAGCACTAATGCTTTACCAATTTATCCATACTAATATCATTAGCTCCCTAAAACCTGAAAAAGTAATATTAACCATTGATTACTGTAACAGTTACCTCATCTCAACTTATCAACTTTTTGATAAAAGTATTTCTAACCAAAGTATTTTAGAAATATTAAACAGTCAATACTTTAGACACTTATTAAGTGATACAAATTCAACTTATTCTAATCACAATAGCCAAGAAGAGCTAACCTTTTCAATGACAACACCATATAGAAAGGGATAAAAATGAATGTATTAATTATTGAAGACGACCCCATGGTTGACTTTATCCATAGGAATTATTTAGAAAAAACCAATCTATTTCAGATAATACTATCAAGTAATTCAGTGAGTGATGCATTAGACAAGTTAGCACATTACACTATTGATCTTATTCTACTTGATATTCATATCAAAGAAGGAAATGGTATCCAATTTTTGGAAAGTCTAAGGCTTAATCACCATAACAGTGAAGTCATTATCATTTCAGCTGTTAATGATGGAAAAATTGTTCAGTCAGGATTTCATTTTGGAATAGTTGATTATCTCATTAAACCTTTTACTTTCGAAAGATTTGAATCAGGCATAACAAGTTTTTTGGACAGAAAAGAACAACTGAATCAACATAAAATTAACCAAAATCAAATTGATCAACTAAAGAATGGACTAGCAAATAAACAAAGCCAAAGACATATACTGTTAGAAAAAGGACTATCTGACAGCACATATCAGTTGATTTCCTCAACTATTACAATGTTTACTAAAGCATTCACTATTCAAGAATTGGCTGATGCTTGCCAACTATCACACGTTTCTGTACGCAAATATATTGCCTTTATGGAAGAAAATGAACTCATTCAAGCAAAGCAAATCTATACTAAGGTCGGTCGACCTTATAAGGTTTATCGGAGTATTTAAAAAAGGTTTGACAAGGTAAGTGTCAAACCTTTTCATTATTTCCGATACATCTTAAATTGAAGGTATAAATCGTTGTAAATTCCCAACCATTTATTACCAAGATTATCATAAACTTCCAATTTTTTGATTGTTTCTTGACTTGGATAAAATGCTTTATCATTTTTGACATCAGCAGGTAGTAATTCTTTAGCTTTGTTATTTGGCGTTGCATAGCCAATATACTCCGCATTCTGAGCTGCATTTTGGGGCTCGTTAATGAAATTTAAGAAGGCATAGGCTTCTTTTTTATGTTTCATTGTTTTTGGAAGAACCAAATTATCAAACCAAAGATTTGACCCCTCAGATGGAACAAGATAATGTAAATGCTCATTACTATCAAGCATTTCACTTGCTTCTCCAGAGAAAGTTACCCCAATACCAGCATCTCCTTGAATCATGTAACCCTTCATCTCATCAGCGACAATTGCCTTAATATTTGGGGTCAATTCTTGAAGACGATTTTCAACTTGACTCAGTTGTTTTTTATTTTTAGTATTGAGACTATAACCATACGTATTGAGACCAAATCCCATGGTCTCACGCGCACCGTCAACTAACATGATTTGATTTTTATATTCTGGACGCCATAAATCAATCCAATGCTTGGGTGGATTTTTAATCAGTTTGTCATTGTAGACAATCCCAACTGTACCCCAGAAATAAGGAATAGAATAATCATTTTTGGGATCAAAACTTTTTCCCAAAAAATCACTTCCGATATTTTTTATACCAGTTAATTTAGATTTGTCTAGTTTCACCAGTAGGTCTTCTTTGACCATCTTATCAATCATGTAATCACTTGGAACAGCTATATCATAAGTTGTGCCACCTTGCTTAATTTTGGTATACATGGCTTCATTTGAATCAAAGGTTTCGTACTGAACCTGAATACCTGTTTCTTTAGTGAATTTTTTCAGCAAAGCTGGGTTAATGTAATCTCCCCAGTTGTAGATGACTAGTTTATCGGATTGATTGGCTGTGCCTGATTGCTTTTGCAAAATGACATTCAAGCCAACTAAGATGAGGACAATACCCAGGATGCCTCCGATAAATGAATAGAGTTTACGCATGCTTGTCCTCCTTATCTTGGGAAATGTAATAATAACCCATTACCAATAAAATTGAGAAAAGGAAAACAATTGTCGAAAGTGCATTAATATCAAGGGAGATACCTCGACGCGCCCTTGAGTAAATCTCGACAGACAAGGTCGTAAAGCCGTTCCCCGTTAAGAAAAAGGTCACCGCAAAATCATCAAGTGAATAAGTAAAAGCCATAAAATAACCCGCTATTATCCCTGGAGTTAGATAAGGTAACATAACTTCCTTCATCATTTGGAATTGACTGGCACCTAGATCATAAGCTGCATTTATCATGTCCTGATTCATTTCTTTAAGTCGTGGTAAAACCATTAAAACGACAATTGGAATCGAAAAAGCTATATGACTGAACAAAACGGACATGCTTCCCAATTGAAACTTAAGTGTTGTAAAAAGAATTAAGAAGGAGGCACCAATCATAACATCTGGTGATACCAATAAGACATTATTAGTTGATAAGAGTGCGTTTTGATATTTCTTCCGGGCATGATGAATGTAAATGGCACCAAATGTACCAATGATTGTAGCTAATAGAGCACTTGAGAATGCCAAAACAAAAGTTTGCAGTAAGATTGACATGAGTCGACTATCCGCAAACATGGTTTGATAATGTTTCCAAGTAAATCCTGTGAACCCATTCATGTCACCACCTTTATTAAATGAATAACCAATTAAATAAAAGATTGGAACATATAAGAGGACAAAAGTGAATGCTAAATAAAATGATGCAAATTTTTTCATTTACTTCTCTCCTTTGTTAGATACATAATAGCCAACATGGTCAAGATTAAGATAACCCCAATAGTTGAACCCATCCCCCAGTTTTGCGTTGTTAAGAAATGTTGCTCAATTGCTGTACCGAGTGTAATAACCCGATTCCCACCAATCAGGCGGGTCAACATAAAAAGACTCAAACTAGGAATAAAGACAGATTGCACTCCTGCTCGGACGCCATTCATTGATAAAGGGAAAGTAACTTTAGAAAAAGTTTGGACTTCTGATGCACCTAAGTCACGGCTAGCATTAATCACATTATCATCTATATCATCTAAGGCATTGAAAATCGGCAAAATCATAAAGGGTATTTCAATATATGCCGCAACAAAAATAAATGAAAAATCTGTAAATAAAATTTGTTTTGGACCAATCCCAATAAAGGTCAGGAAGTCATTTAATGACCCTTGCTGACCAAAAATACCCATAAAAGCATAGGCTTTTAAGAGTAAATTAACCCAGGTTGGCAGAATAATTAGCATTAACCACAACTGTTTATGTTTCAACTTAGTTAAACAATAAGCAGCTGGATAAGCAATTAACAAAGTCAATAATGTGATAATTCCAGCATAAAGAATTGAATTAAAACTCATTCTGAGATAAGTCCAAGATGAAAAGAAAGTCTGATAATTGACAAAAGTCACATGACCTTCAATATCAAAGAAAGATCTGTAGATAAGAAGAGCAACGGGTGCAAGAACAAAAAGCACTACCCATAAAAAATATGGTATTGAATAGAGCTTAGAGGTTTTCTTCATTTCTCTCCTCCTCAATGGCATTAATCAAACCATCTTCTTGTTCCTCAGATTCAACGTACTCATCAATTCGGGCATCAAACTCTTCTTCTGTTTCATTAAGCCTCATAACATGAATATCCTCTGGTGTAAAGTCTAGTCCGATAATTTCGCCTTCAATGGCTTTACGAGTAGAATGAATCATCCACTCATTACCTAATTCATCATAAGCAATGATTTCATAGTGAACCCCACGAAAGAGCTGTGTATCAACTTTTACTTGCAATTTACCTTCTTCAGGTAGGGTAATTTGTAAGTCTTCTGGACGAATAACAATCTCAACAGGTTCGTTAGGACGCATCCCACCATCTACTGACTCAAAGGTTTTGCCATTAAAAGAAACCAGATAATCTTCGATCATGGTGCCATTGATAATATTTGACTCACCAATAAAATTAGCTACAAAATGATTAATAGGTTCATCATAGATATCTACTGGTGTACCTGATTGAACAATTTCACCTTCATTCATCACAAAAATCCAGTCGCTCATAGCCAGAGCTTCTTCTTGATCATGAGTAACAAAAACAAAGGTAATGCCTAGTCTTTGTTGCAATTCTCGCAACTCGTACTGCATTTCTGTTCTTAATTTTAAATCTAAGGCAGATAAGGGTTCATCCAGCAAAACAACTCGTGGCTGATTAATAATAGCTCTTGCTATGGCCACACGTTGGCGTTGTCCCCCTGAAAGCTTGTGGATAGGCCGTTTGTCATAGCCTTCAAGCTGTACCATCTTTAGGGTTTCTTTAACCTTTTCTTCAATTTCCTTTTTAGGCACTTTTTTGATCTTTAAGGAAAAAGCAACATTATCAAAAACGGACATATGTGGAAAAAGAGCATAATTTTGGAAAACAGTATGAACATCCCGCTTACTGATTGGAACATCATTGATCCGCTTTCCATCTAAATAAATATCGCCACTACTAACATCTAATAGTCCAGCAATGAGATTTAAAATGGTTGATTTACCAGATCCTGATGCTCCTAGCAAGGTATAAAATTTACCTTCTTCAAGTTCGAAATTAATATTGTTTAAAACTTTAGTACCACTATCTTCAAAAACTTTTGAAACATTGTTAAAGCTAATAATTGGATTAGTCAATTGTCATAAAACCTCCATGACACTTTCTTACGATGATGAGGGATGCTCCCCAATGATACGTACTTCAGGTTCTAAGGTGATTCCTGAATTTTCTTTAACACTACTGATAACATGTGCAATCAAGTCTTCATAATCTTTAGAAGTTCCATTGTCAACATTGATCATAAAGCCTGCATGCTTGTCAGATACTTCCACACCACCAATACGATGGCCTTTGAGACCTGCTTCCATGATCAGTTGCCCTGCAAAATAGCCAAGGGGACGTTTGAAAACAGAGCCACAAGAAGGATACTCCAAGGGTTGCTTGAGCTGGCGCAAATGGTTGAGACGATCCATTTCAGCTTTAATTTGATCATAATTTCCAGGCTTCAGACCGAATTTCGCTGAGATAACAATATCACCACTTTCTTGAATAGCAGAGTGTCGATAACCAAAGGCCATATCTTCGGCACTGATTGTCTTTATTTCGCCTTCTGGCGTCAGAACCTTGGCCGAGAGAAAAATATGGGAAATTTCTCCACCATAGGCTCCTGCATTCATGAATATGGCACCGCCAACACTTCCTGGTATACCACAGGCAAACTCAAAACCTGAAAGGCTATGAAACTTAGCAACCTTTGTTGTTTCTATTAGATTAGCACCGGCTTCTGCTTCGATGCTATAGCCATTAACCTTAACAGTATTTAATTTGTCGAACATAATGACAAAGCCACGAATGCCACTATCTCTGACAATAAGGTTACTGGCATTGCCTAAGACCAACCAAGGGATATTTTTTTGCCTGACATATTTGACAATGCGGGATAATTCATAACGATTACGGGGAAAGGCTAAATAATCTGCAGGTCCACCTACCTTCGTATAGGTGTATTTCTTTAAAGGTTCATTAATACGAATATCAATTCCTTCTAGTTCCTTCATTCTTTTTCTTCTTTCTTTACTAATAACTTTTGATCAAAAAAAATCGGCAAAGAGCCGAGTTTATTATATCAAATTTTATGAAAAATAACGATCATTTTTTAATAAAAGAATTTCTTTAATCTCTGAACTTTTTGACCGTGGTTTGGTCTAATTCCGCCAGATATTCTTTTGCAGTTTTACTTTCCCCAACTATCCTTATATCAGGTGCAATTTCAAGTAGTGGAACCAAGACAAAGGCTCTTTGTGTCATATAGGGATGTGGCACCTTTAAAGTATCCGTGCAAAACTGTTGGTTACCATAGAGGAGGATGTCAATATCAATGGTTCTAGGACCCCATTTTTCATGTCTGACTCTGCCCAATGCCTCTTCAATGGCTTGGCAAGACAACAACAGATCCTGAGCAGATAGCTCTGTATCCAAGCCTATAACCATATTTAAAAATTGGTCCTGATCTTCTTTTCCCCAAGCAGCCGTTTCATAAATGGATGAAAGGGATTGAACTTTTGTTCTCTCTAAGTCCTGCAATGCCCTAATGGCTCCTTGTAAATAAGCCTCACGGTCACCCTGGTTACTTCCTAAACTAATATAAACTTTTGTCATCTAACTCTCTCCAATTCAACAGATACAGAATGGTAGTGCCCATTAATAGGTGGGTTCTCTTTACTAATCTTTATGGTAATAGCATTTATCAAAGGAAAACCATTGAATAACTTATGACAAATAGTTTCTGCCAAATGTTCAATCAAGGCATGTTTTGTTCCTTCAACTTCTTCTTTTACAGCTTCAAAAACAAGGCCATAATGAACGGTGTCTTCTACCTTATCCGTTTGTCCAGCCTTGGACAGGTCAACTGATAAGATTAAATCAACAACAAAAATTTGTCCTAAGACCTGCTCTTCTTTAAGAGCACCGTGATAAGCATAGAAACGGCAATCATTTAAATAAATTTTATCCATTTAGTCATCCTCACATTAACTGGCTGATAATTGAGACAATCTCTCGATTGGCCTTGACATTATGTACTCTGACAATCTGACAACCTTTACTAATAGCATAAGCTGAAAGCGCAGCTGTTGCCTCATCTCTGTCGGTTACCTTTGTATTGCCACCCATCATAAAATCAATAGTCCGCTTTCTGGAAATTCCAAAAAGAACTGGGTATCCTAATTGGCAGACCTGGTCTAGTCCCTTTAACAAGCTTATGTTATCTTGGCTATTCTTGGAAAAACCAAAGCCAGGATCAATCCAAATGTTCTCTCTATTTAAACCTTTGTCAAGGGCCAGCTGCGCGCGTTCACTTAGGAAATCACAAACCTCTTTGGTGATATTTTCATAGCCTTCTTCTTTTTGATTATGCATTAAAATGAGTGGAACCTGATATTCGACTGCTAAATCAATCATTTTACCATCATAGAGTCCAGCCCATACATCATTTAAAATATCAGCTCCTGCTTCTAAGGCAGCTCTAGCAGTCTCTGTTTTATAGGTATCAACGCTTATTAGAACATCATATTTGGCTTTAATAGCTTTAATTACGGGAACAATACGTGCTATCTCTTCGTCGACAGAAACAAAGCTACAGCCTGGTCTGGTTGATTCTCCACCGATATCAATGATTTTAGCACCGTCATTAATCATCTCTTTTGTCTGCTCCAAAGCCTTTTCTATTGTGGTATAGGAGCCACCATCAGAAAAAGAATCTGGAGTAACATTTAAGATTCCCATAATTAGTGCATTGCCTTCAATTGTATGTTTACCTACTTTCATTTCGTCACCTACTTTTCTTGAATTAAAGCTAAAATTTCTTGACGTGCTCTAAAATCATCCTTATAAAGGCCACGAGCAGTTGTTGTAACTGTTTTACTTCCCGGTTTTTTAATGCCTCGCATGGTCATACACATATGCTCTGCTTCTACCATTACAAAAATACCCGCTGGCTTCATAGCCTCATCTAAGGCGTCCGCAACTTGTGCTGTTAAGCGTTCTTGTAATTGCGGTCTTTTACTGGCTATTTCGACAGCTCTTGCCAATTTACTAAGACCTGTCACACGTCCATCTCGGGGTAAATAAGCAATATGAGCTTTGCCATAAAAGGGAACCAGATGGTGTTCACACATGGAATAAAAGTTAATGTCCTTCACAATAACGGGGTCTTCATGGTTTTCTGTAAAAACAGCTGTAAACTGATCTTTAGGACTGCTTTCAAGTCCTGCAAACATTTCCTGATACATCTTAGCCACACGTTTTGGGGTATCAAGTAGGCCTTCACGTTCTGGGTCTTCCCCAACAGCTTCAAGGAGCTGATAGATAGCATCTTCTGCTTTTTTTAGATTAATCAAAAAATATTTCCTCATTTTCTTTCTACATTTTAAAATGATTTTTAATTAGTGTTTTCTTTTGCCTTCCAGTACTGTCTCACCTCTGCAATAAAATAGAGGGAACCTGTGATCACAAAAAAATCACTGGCTTTGGCCCCTTCTAATTTTTGTAGCCAATCTGTGAATTGATTGACTTTTTTTAAGTGATCTGGATACTTGACCAAGGGGTAAGCATTAGGATAATGAAAACTGGTCACCTCTAATTCTCCTAGTTCACTTAAGCATTCAAGCATTTGATCAATAGGCTTGGTATCAATAGCAGCAAATAGAAAATGAATAGTTTTATCAGCATAGTGCTCTTGTAAAACTTGAATTAAAGCCTTGACGCTTTCAAGATTATGAGCACCATCAATCATGAGATTCTCTGCTAAAAGTTCTGTTCTACCCAGCCAATAGTTTTGAGATAAGGCTTCTTTGATGCTCTTTTCATTTATATTTGGAAAATCATTTTTAATCAGTAGACTTGTCATAATAGCCAGAGCTGCATTAGAAACTTGGTGTTGACCTGGCATAGCTATGTGGATATTTCCAAGGCAAGCTTCTTTCGATTCAAATGTAAGACCTTGAGTATCTTCTGATAGTGTAAAATCTTTTTGGTATTCAAATACTTCTGCCGAAGAAGCTTGTGCTTTTTGATAAAAAACCTGCTTAGCAGCCTCATCTTCAATAGCCAGGATGACCTTTTCTCCACCCTTTATAACGCCAGCCTTTTGTTGGGCAATTTCTCGGTAGCTTTGGCCAAGAATATTCTGGTGGTCTAGGCCAATAGATGGACAGACAACTGCAAGGGCGTGAAAAACATTTGTGGAATCATAGAGACCACCAAGTCCAGCTTCAATAACAGCAATATCAATGGTTTTAACTTCTCCAAAATAAAGAAACATGAGTAGAGTGATAATTTCAAATTCTGTGACCTGTCCATAATCCGTTTCTTTATCAATTTTTTCTATCCAAGGTTTAATTCTCTGAGCACAAGCTAGCAGATCTTCTTTTGAAATCATTTGGCCATCAATACAGATCCGTTCCCTAAAATCCATAATGTAGGGAGAGGTAAAGGTACCCACCCGATAACCTGAGGAGCTTAAAATGCGCTGTAAATTATTAACTGTAGAACCTTTTCCATTGGTTCCTACAAGGTGGATTCCTGTGATCTTTTTTTGTGGATTCCCTAGTTTTTCAAGGACCCACAATATTCTTTCTAAACCAGGCTTAATACCAAATTTAGACTGCCTGTGAATCCATTCGATTACTTCTTCGTAAGTCATTTTTCACCTCAATATAACAATAAGTATAGTATAGCATAGATCAAAAAAAGTAGAAGCGTTTTCATGAACTTTCTACTTTATTAAGCTATGTTTCTATCCCTTAAGCAAGCACCTGCATGCCCTGATTGTCAATCTCAAAGACCCTAAGGCTTCCTTGCATCTGCAAGTTTTCCAAATTTTCATGGAGCAGATCAAGTCCTTCTTTGGGACAAATCATCATGACTGTAGGACCTGCACCAGAAAGATAGGTAGCATAGGCTCCTGATATTTTAGCCATTTGTTTAATTTGTTGAAATTCCTTAACTAAGCGCTGACGGTAAACTTCATGAAACTGGTCATTTTCAATGGCACGGCCTGCCTTTTTCAAATCCCCTGTCAGTAATGCAGCAATGGCCAAGTTTGCTATAGATGAGGCTGAAACAGCTTGTTTATAAGAGAGGTGCTTTGGTAAAGCCTCCCTAGAATGACTGGTTTTCAATTGATAATCGGGAATAAAAGCTAAAAGTCCAGCATCTGGAAAATCTGCTTTAACATAATCTAACTGGTTATCAAGTTGAGAGGCAATGACTAAGCCACCAAAAATAGCCGGAGCTACATTGTCAGGATGCCCTTCAATTTGGGTCGCAATAGTAAATTTTCTCTCAGCATCCAAGTCCAATTTAGCCAGTTGATTAGCTAGTTCAATCCCTGCTACAATAACTGATGAAGATAATCCTAAGCCCCTGGCTAGAGGAATATCTGAAGTCATTTTTATATGATGTGCTTGAATATTAGGAGCGATCTTTAAAGCAATTTGTATCAACAAGTTAGTCTGGTCATGAGGAAGACCTTCTAAATCATGCTCAATAAACCACTCCTTTGACTCTTTTAAAACTGAAATTTCTAAGTAAGAGTTAAGTGCAATCCCTACAGAATCAAAACCTGGTCCCAGGTTTGCTGAGGTAGCCGGAACTTTTATTTTCATCTTATTCTCCTAGAATCTTAAAGCTAGCTAACAAGTTTAAATCATCTTCTAAGCTAAGCTGTTCTTTAAGTGCATCTAATTGCTTGAGATTCATTTGCTGGCTTATGATTACAAGACGCGCTCTTTGCTTATTAGCACTTTGCTAGAAAATCTTCTCACACGAAATCCTGTGATCCTTAAAAATATCTTTTAAAACTTCTACTTGCCCTTCCTTCTCAGGACAATCAATAGCAAAATAGTAAGAATTCAAAACATCTTCCTTATCAGCAAGCTTACAGTCTCTCTTAAATGTCATAAAGGCTCTAAGAGGACTTTTATCTTTAATTTGCTGAGCAATATGAATAATATCAGTCATCACAGAGCTGGCTGTTGGTTTTGACCGGCACCAGGTCCATAGAACATTGACTGACCTAAGCCAATAGATTCAACAAAGAAAGCGTTCATAGTATTGTTTACTCTTGAGAAGGGGTAATCTTTAGGAATAAGGGTCGGTGAATCCTCGGCAAAAATGCCAGACTTCCTTTTCTCCAGTATGACTAATAGTTTGATCATATAGCTCAGTTCCTGGGCGGCCTTAACATCGTCACTACTAATAGCAGTAATCCCCTGATGTGTAACATCTTTAAATACCAAAAGCAAATTGACTGAGAATAGCAGTTTTATAGGCTGCATCAATTCCTAGGACATCATTTGAAGAATCACTTTCGGCATAACCTAATTCTTGGGCTTTACTCAGAGTCTTCTCATATGACCAAGATTTTTCAACCATTTTGGTCAACATGAAGTTAGAGGTTCCATTTAAAATCCCTAAGACTTTAGTAATTTATCTGAGCTAAAGGAATGTGCTAAGGTTCGCAATATTGGAATGCCACCAGCAACAGCTGCTTCATAATAGAAAAGAAGGTTCTTGTCACTTGCTTTTTTTGAATCTCAGTTCCATGTAAAGCGACCAAGTCCTTGCTAACTGTAACAATATGCTTGCCATTATCCAAAGCTTTAAGAAGATAGTCTTTGGCTGGTTGAATGCGCCCCATTAACTCAACGACCATATCAATTTCTGGGTCTTTAACAATGTCGTCAATTTCAGTTACAAATGGTAGATGTAGCCTTCCTGATTGAGTTTGTCCACCTCTTTTTGGCTTCTGACCAACACTTTTGAAATGACTAAGTTGCTACCAGCTGACTCAACAATTTTCTTACCATTTTCTTTTAATAAAAAGGGAATACCAATTGCTACAGTTCCAAAACCTAGCAAGGCTATATTAACTGTCATTACTTCAACTCCTCACCTTTTTAACTTCTGTTGTGATTTGAGTAAAACACTTTCCTCGAATATTATAACAAAATTTAAGAGCTTTTTACAGGAAGGGCAAAAAAGCAAAGAAAATTTTAAAAAGAGATTAAATATGTCAGACCAAAAAGTGATATAATGGTAGAAAAACAATCGGAGTTTATGATGAAAAAAAGAAAGAAACTAACACTTATCAATTCTATCCTTATTTTTCTATGCATTGTTTGTTGCTTGTCCATTCTTTTTCTATACATGAACCAGTCTCAAAAAACAGGCTTTGCAATTTTTGATAAAATTAACAAAACAGTTACTCAAAAAAATCAGAAAAAGCAAAAGGTTGTGTTAAAAGAATCAAAGCCCCAGAGCAAAACAGGTAAAGAAGTGCAATGGATCAAAAAAGACCAGCCTGTTAAATTACCAATACTGATGTACCATGCTGTACACAAGATGGCTCCAGAAGAAGCCGCTAACGCTAATTTAATTGTTGACCCTACCCTCTTTGAACAACAAATCAAAGCTTTAAAAGAGGCTGGCTATTATTTTCTTAGCCCAGAAGAAGCCTACCGCCTTCTAAGTTCAAATGAGGTGCCCGCTGAGAAAAGTGTCTGGCTAACATTTGATGATAGCATGATTGATTTTTACAAAATTGCTTTTCCAATCTTAAAAAAATACCAGGCTAAGGCTACTAATAACGTCATAACCGGTTTAACAGAAAATCATAGCACTGCTAATCTTTCTGTTGATCAAATGAAAGAAATGAAAAAGTTCGGCATGTCTTTCCAAGACCATACAGTCAACCATCCTGATTTATCTCAAAGTGATCCGGAAGCTCAGTTGAGGGAAATGAAAGATTCTATGCTTTATTTAAACCAGGAATTGAATCAAGAAACCATTGCTATCGCTTATCCGTCAGGACGTTACAGTGATACAACCTTGTCTATTGCCAAAGACTTGCATTATAAATTGGGTCTGACAACAAATGAAGGACTTGCTAGCGCCGCTGACGGTTTATTATCTCTTAACAGGGTAAGGATTTTACCTAGCACTTCTGCTGAAACCTTACTTTCCCAAATTGCTACAAATTAAAAACATCTGAGTTTTATTCAGATGTTTTTTTTATGACTTTTACTAGTCTCCTACTTAAAGCTTGGTAATGTTTATATAAGATACCAAAGTGTTGCCTATGGTACTTTAGCCAAGGTTTATCACGACCACAGAAATGAAGAAAAACAGTATTTTCAACCAACCAGTCATCATTCCAGAGGCCTGAGCTTTTTAAATAGTAGAGTTTACTCATTCTAGTATCGTAGTTGTATATGTGATCTGGAATTAATTTAATCTTATGACCATAGAGGGCATTTAAGATATCTTGATCTGGGAGAAATAAGAGGTGGCCCTTGTTTTTAATAAATTCTAAAATAGGTTCAACTTTTACTTCTTTTCGAATGAGCTCCAAATTCATTAAGAGCACGCCAGAATTGACATAATTAGAGGTTTCAAAATTTCCTAAACGAAATTTATTAATGAGTTCAGTAACATTTTTCCCACTGGTATGACTTGCAGCAGCATATAAATAGTGGGTCATATCCATCTGATAAAGATCAATGATCGGGTTCAAACATAAGACGTCAGCATCTAGGTATAAGATTCTATCCATATTTTCAGGCAAATAGTGATGAGCTAATAAACGGTAATAGATGGTCTCTGGATAACGGCTAGTGGTTGGAACCTTTTCAAATGTTTTCTCACCAATTATAAGCGGAAGATAGTCAACGCCAAGTTGCCTACAATAGATATCTATTAGCTGGTTCTCCTCTAACTCTTGCTTTTGCAAAACATAGACTTTAAAGGACAGGTTCCTATTTTGCTTGACAACTGAGTAGAGGGTCACTAAAAATTGATTAAGATAAGCATCGTCGATAGAAAATAATAAATTGACCTGATCCATAATGTCCTCCTTGTCGGCCGCAATATCTACCTATGTCATAGCCAATTGATAAAGCTAAAAAATCATGGAAAAATGCCCCACTTATCAGTTCTTAGTTTTATCTAAGGATTGATTGGAGCAATTTAAAATTCCCCTAAAATTTTTTAAAGCTTTTTGAAGCCTTTTGCCCTAAAGAATGAGACCCTTTCATCTCTTCTTTAACAGGACATTGACAATCACAGTCACCACATGAGCCTTTCTTACTTATAAATGAACGAAGGCCTAAAATAACAGCAAGACCAATGAGACTTGCAATAATGAGTGTTGCCATTTCTTCTCCTATTCTTTAACCTTAGCTAAATTATCTAAGGTAATGATCTCTTCTTCATTTAACTGACTTGGTTTTTTAAATATAAAATAAATCATCATTGCTAAGATAAAAAACGCTATAAGAGTCCATAGATTGATAGCCAAGCCATAAAAGAAAATGAGACCAAACTGGTAAATCATTAGACTAATCAGATAAGCAAGACCTGTTTGAAAAAGGATTGCTCCGATCGTCCATTTCAGATCATTCATTTCACGCCTGATAGCTCCAATGGCCGCAAAGCATGGGGCACAAAGTAAATTAAAGGTTAAAAAGGAGTAGGCAGCTAATGGACTATAGTCTAAGCGCAAACTTTGCCACAGGTTCAAAGTGGAATCATTCTTATAGAGCACACCAAAGGTCGCAACTACTGTTTCTTTAGCAGCAAGTCCTGTCACTGTTGCCACTGTCGCCTTCCAATTCCCAAAGCCTAAGGGTTTAAAAATCCAAGCACTTGTTTTGCCCAGTCCCGCTAGAATAGAATCTTTAGGATCTACAGCCTGAAAGGCTAGATTAAAGGTTGATAGAAACCAGATAATGACCGTTAAACTAAATATGATTGTTCCTGCTCGTTTGAAAAAACTGATAGCCTTAGCAAGGGCGTAGCGCAATACAGTCATAAGATTAGGCCAATGATAGGCTGGTAATTCCATGATAAAAGGAGAGACATATCCACCTAAAAATCGTGTCTTTTTAAGTGCAATACCTGATAAAATAATAGCTAGGAAACCTGTAAAATAGGTAGAAGGGGCGACGTAGGCATTGTCTGGGAAAAATGCCCCTGCAATTAAGGCAATAATACCAAGTTTAGCTGAACAAGGCATAAAAGTTGATGTCATGATAGTTATCCGCCGATCACGTTCATTTTCAATTGTTCGGCTAGACATGATTGCCGGAACCCCACAACCAGTTGCTATAAGCATAGGTATGAAAGATTTACCAGACAAGCCAAAACGCCTAAAAATCCGATCCATGACAAAGGCAATTCGACTCATATAACCAAGGTCTTCTAAAAAACCTAGGCAAAGAAAAAGGACAAAGATTTGAGGTAGAAAGCCTAAAACAGTCCCCACTCCTGCTACAATACCATCAATAATCAAAGCCTTTAGCCAACTACTAACATGAAGATAATTCAAACCATTCCCGACCCAGTTGGGAACTACTTCTCCAAACAATTTATCATTGACCCAATCTGACCCCATAGCTCCCACTGTTTGAATAGATAAATAATAAACTAAAAACATGACTAGGGCAAAAATGGGAAGCGCCAAGATACGATTAGTAATGACCTTATCTAATTTATCAGAAAAACTTAAATGAAATTGATTGCGCTCAACCTGTGCCATTTTGACGACATTTTCGATGAAATAATAACGTTCATTGACAACGATAGTTTCGGCATCATCTGTAAAGATCTCTTCAGTAATTCTGATAATGTCCTCAATATCCTTCCTTTGAAATTCAGATAAGGAAAGCTCTTCTTCAACCAATTGATCACGCTCAAAAAGCTTGATAGCATAAAAGCGAAGAGCTCTCTTTGGAACCGAATTCCCCAGAACCTCCGTAATTTGAGAGATGGCCGTTTCAAACTTAGGATCATAAAGAGGGTATTGAACTTGTTCAACTGTAGCCTTGGTTCGTTGGGAAGTTTTTTTGAGAACCCTATCTACACCTGTATTTTTAAGGGCACTAGTAGCAAACACTGGTACTCCCAACTGGTAAGATAATTTGTCACAAGAGATAGTCTTTCCTTGTTTTTTCAAAATATCACTCATATTGAGCGCCACTGTTACTGGTATACCCGTCTCAATCAATTGGGTTGTGAGATAGAGATTACGTTCTAGATTTGTTGCATCCAGGACATTTAAAATACTATCGGCATAGTTACTCAAAAGGTAATCACGGGCAACCTTTTCTTCAGGACTGTAGGGCGACATAGAATAAATTCCTGGTAGGTCTTGCAAGCGCCAGTCTTTATTCTTCTTGACTAGGCCTGACTTTCGCTCTACTGTGACACCAGGCCAATTACCAACACGTTGATTTGTTCCTGTTAAGAGATTAAAGAGACTGGTCTTTCCGCTGTTAGGATTTCCAATTAAAGCAATTTCTGTCATCCTTGATCCTTTCCAACTTTAACAACACTAATCAATTGAGCCTCTGATTTTCTCAGTGTTAATTCATAACCACGAAGGCTGATTTCTATAGGATCACCTAGAGGAGCAACCTTACGTAAGAGTATTTTTGTATGACGTGTTAAGCCCATATCCATAAGGCGACGTTTGGCTTCATTTACAGCAAAAATCGCTTCGATATAAGCGAAATCCCCTGCTTTAAGTGATGACAGAGGAACTGACTTTAAAGGGGTCACCTCTTCAGTAATCGCAATATGCTTCAAAATAGAATCATCAAGAGCTAAGCGGCTAGCCTTTAGCATGATTATGGCACTGTTTTTTGTCTTGGAAATAATCTTAAACTTTGAACCAACTTTTAACCCTAAATGGGACAAATGTCGAAGGCTGTCATTAGGCAGGTCAATGCTGACAATAGTATAGGAAAAATCAATTTTTACACTTTTTAAATTCAATTTTTTACTCCAAACATTATTATAATAACGTTTCAGTTTAGACTTATATTAGTATAACACAAACTCATTTATATAATATTAAAGCTTCGTTATAAATTTTGACAATATTACAATACTAACTAAGACAATTAAATCCCTTCGTAGGGAGTAACAAATAACAAAAACACCCCGTTCCTCAGCTCAGAGTGTTTTTATCATTCACTTGTTTAGCTGGCTTCTTCCAGAGATAAACTTTTAAACTTTCAATTTTCTTTACTATAAGCTATGCGGAAAATCTCATTTATCTGAACTGCAATAACTTTATCAAGAGGATGGTTCTTTAGTGAATAGACCTCCCCATAGTCCCAAGCTTCTCGTTTTTCTTTCGAAGTTTTTCCAGATCAGTCTATTTTATTAAGCTCTTATTTAGACAATGGTCTGCCTGTATTAACATCAAAAGTTTTAAAGTCTGCTATGACACCTAAAAAAACCATTTAGTTCCTCTTTTGAAACTTTATGAGAGGATATCTGATATAACTTATGATCAAAATTGATTACTCTGCTATCACTTTTATTAACAGATAAAGTATCACCCTTGGTTGCATTTCCAAAATTAGTTAGATCCAATAATTTTTTATGAGAAGCTATTTTGTTACTTAAAATAATTTTGAAATAGGAATCATTTATGGCTATTGCTAAGCTATTATCATCAAGTTTATAAATACCACTAAATGCAAGCGAAACAGTATTATGATCGCTTCCTTCTACTACTATATCCTTACTTTTATCTACAATTAAGACTTTAAAAACCTTCTTTTTTAGAGACCTAATCCGACTTTCTGGAAAGGCAACAGTTTTCTGCACCTGAAATTAGAGTCTCCTTTATAGCAAGTAAAATTTTCAAATAGAATATCTTCATACTCTTTATTGAATCTATACTAAAATTACAAAACACAGTATCAAAAAGACAATCATATTACTACCTATCAGAGAGAACTCTCTGAAATACTCAACATTGAAATAAACATTAGTCTACTACTTTCGAAAAATTAAGCTAAGTCATGCAAATCAAACGAATCAATGCCAAGAAATCTTAGTATGTGAAATACTTGGTTGAGATAGCTCAAAAGTCTTACTTTGATGCTACATTATCCCAAACTCACTAAAGTTTCACGAGACTTTCTCAGGTTCATAGCATTAATACCTTTGTTCAAGCTATCAAACATGGAAATCTTCATATTGTACTTCTTAGTACTAAAACGCTCTAAATACGTTTATTAAGATTTACTTTCTGAGGACGATCAAATGATATCAATGACAGCTCGAACTTTACTCACTAGGAGATTGATGGAGGTTTTAGGTTGAAAATAAATCAAGAAATCACAATAATAACTCAGTAAAGTAATAAGCCCACGCTTTGCCTTGATCATCAGGTTACCCGAAATCAAGAACTGTGAATCATGCAATTATCTATTTGATGATGACTCTTCCTATCAAATCCATTTCATATGACAATGGTCAAGCTAACGACTTTTGCGAGAGTTTGTGTTTAAAGAAGTGTCACTCAAGACAATCAGTTCAAATGATTTGATAATTTGTATCACTAACATTAATTAATGCTAAAAATCTTTCCAACTATCACCCGTCTAAAAAACTGTCCGAGCTAGCTCGAACAGTTTAAGAAATATTGACATTAGAAGATAAGCAATTTATTGCACCTGATTTAACAGTTGGGATTTTATAAAATGTTCTCAAAACTATCACTAACCGCTTGAGGCCATACACTTGATTGGACTTCACCAATGTGTTTTTTGCGAAGTAAAAACATAGTCAACCGTGACTGTCCAATACCTCCTCCAATGGTCAATGGGAAGAGGCCATTCAATAGAGCATGATGCCAGTCATAGTTTAAACGCTCCTCATCACCAGTAATTGCTACCTGACGCTTGAGAGCTTCATCGTCAACACGAATTCCCATAGATGAAATCTCAAAGGCTGAACCAAGTTCTTCGTTCCAAACCAAGATATCTCCATTGAGTCCCTTGTAGCCTGCTTCCGTTGGACTTGTCCAGTCGTCATAGTCCGGTGCACGACCATCATGGGGCTTGCCATCTGATAATTCGCCACCTATACCGATAAGAAATACTGCTCCGTATTCCTTGGTCACTACATTTTCACGTTCTTTTGGTGTTAAATCTGGAAATTTTTTGACTAAGTCTTCTGTGTGGATAAAGGTAATTTTTTTAGGTAATACTGACTCAATATCGTAACGAGCTTCTACAGCCAATTCCGTCAAACGAATAGCTTTATAAATCTGCTCAACCGTCTCTTTCAAATATGCAATATTGCGACGACCATCTGGAATAACTTTCTCCCAGTCCCATTGATCCACATAAACAGAATGAATAGAATCTAGAGAATCTTCATCTGGGCGAAGAGCTTTCATATGAACAAAAAGCCCTTCACCCTCGTTGAAGCCGAAACGAGCTAATGTATGACGCTTCCACTTAGCAAGAGAGTGGACAACTTCATAGGTATTGTCTGGAATCAACTTGACATTAACAGATACTGCATGCTCAACACCAGATAAATTATCTTGCATACCATCTCCGACGCGACTCAAAATCGGTCCTTGCACTTCTACAATGCCCAATTTATCTTTCAAATACTGAGTAAATGTATTTTTAACAAAAGAAATCTCCTCTTGTTGATGAATGAAACTTTTCTTCAAATTAACTCTCCTTATAAATCATTAATAGTCTTATTATACAGTTTTCTTATTTGATGTAAACTATTTTATTAAATTTTTATCAAATAATGTGAAAAGACCACACTTCTCTGTATTTCTTCAACAAAAATAGACTCATCAAATTTATTTAGCATAAAAATATTTTACATTTTTTATTGATTTGATAAGACTATTTGTATAATAATTGTATTTTTCTTAGGCGTAATTATTATAAAGTATACTGTGACATGAATATCAGTTATATATTTACCATCCTGATAGTTTAACTCAATCATTTCCATTGACTGAATCACTACATAGTAATACAATAGTGTTGTTAACATACTAAATATAAAGCGAGGTAAAGCAATGATTAATGTTGGAAGTACAAATGAATTGATTAAAGCTCTCTCTGAAAATGTTGAATTGATTCAAATTAGCCGAAATATGACTTTGGCATCCCCTATTTCTCTCCCAAAAGGCACTTCCATAGAAGGAATACCTCAGGAAGATGGTACAATTCCCTCACTCTTCTTCTCTCACTCCGATGGTATAATTCTCCAAGGTCAGAACACAATTAGAAATTTATCAATTGTGGCTATGCAAGATAAAAAAGGCATTATGATTTCACCTCAACAGCTTGAATCCAATTGGGGAAAAATTTCTTTGAGTAATCTTGAAGTTGACGGACAGGTCTCTCTAATTTTTAGAAACCCAACCCTCACAGCTGATGTAACAGTTGAAAATATTCATATTAATAGTTCGGATACCCGAACTTATTTGGAACAACCCCAAAAATATGGGGTAAATGTTCTTCAAGGCGCATTCACTCTATACAATTTTAATCCCGATCGAGATAGTTTAATTACAGCAAGTATTTCCGGCCTAACGATCGGTTCTCAAGGTCATCCTGTTATTGGATCGGGAGTCTTTATTTCTGGATTCAATGATGAGGGAGGACAAGTTCATGTTCGGAATATGGAGATTGGATCTGTTCACTCAACAGGACTAATCCCACAAGGTGTCTCTGACTTTATCACTGGTGCTGTATTTGTTGTTTACGGTGCAACAGTTGATTATTTAGAACAAAATGGCAAAGCAATTACTTATGGCGTAAACGATATGGTCCTTGATGCATGGGGAACGGTCCATGAATGGCGTGTCAATGATGAAGTTATTTCCTATGGTCCTTCGGGTGTTGGTTTTGTGAACTTTGGAACAGTTGATAAATTTACAGCAGAAAAAAGCATCGCCACTCATGGTCTTGGCGCACGTGCCTATAACCAATACGACGGTACATTAAACAATGGACACTTCCATGATATTAGAACTTATAATGATGGTGCAGTTGGCATCCAAATTTCTAAAAAAGTTGGAAAAATTCTTATCGATGGTGACATCATGACTAATGGCGGTCGTGGCTTATCACTTGTCAAAGGCGTTAATGTAGAACTTCCAGCCTATGCTCTTTCAATCAAAGATGGAGGTCAAGTTGATTTACTTACTATAAAAGGGGATATCATTACAAATGGTGATAAGGTGACGACTATAGCTATGGAGAAAGGGGGTATCCTCAAAAAAGTCACACATAAAGGCCAAATATTAGCAAACGGATATCAATCAGAAGCCTTTGAAAGCAATCTAGCAATGGAACCTTTTGAAAAATCTAGCAATTCATAGTAGAATTGATTAATCCAAGTATAAGGTTATTTAAATTAGTGACTATTTTTAGTTATCTTACTTACCAAATTTTAAATCAAAATATATATTTTTAAAACTATAAATAATATTAAAATGAGCTTGCTCAATAGTTGCGAATTGCGACTTTGACAGGCTCCCTTTTTTATTATGGCATAAAATTATTACATAAATTCAATAATTTATCATTTGAATTTATTTTTTATTCTCAAGAGACTTTAACTCAGGTATCTAAAACATCTTAACACATGTTCGGACATCCTTATCGCCATAAAATGCCGAGTTAACCTTATTAAGAATGCTTTATATCAATTCTATATCCTTTATCAGGATGATGTGCTTAATCAATGATATCCTTTTGTACGTTCAATAATATTTGAATAAATAACCATCAAAACGTATATAGTATCTGTACTTGAGTTTTCTTAATATTTTCTCTTGGTACTTATTATACCAATTTAATCAACATTTATCTCTCATAAAATTGTTTTGTTGGAAATTCAACTAATTGCTTGTTATACTCAGAAGTTTTTTGCTTGACAGAATCATAACATTTATTAAATTTACTATATTACTCATTATTTTTTCTATAATAAATATATACAGTTTTGACTATTATTTAAAAATAGATGGCTACTATTTACCAGTAACCATCTATTCTACACTCTCTGTATTTCTTAATCTATCATAATTTATAAGCCTTATCGTTTCTTTTTTATATCCTGAACTGTATATGAAATTTCACATTGTTTTATCTTCACTTACATACCAATAACTTGATATATTCTTGTAAATTTACAAAGTTTCATTTTTACAAGTTCTTCATCAGTTTCAAAATCTATCTAACTTCTCGTTTCTC
The DNA here is from genome assembly GCF_011421425.1 of Streptococcus catagoni. Classification (GTDB taxonomy): domain Bacteria; phylum Bacillota; class Bacilli; order Lactobacillales; family Streptococcaceae; genus Streptococcus; species Streptococcus catagoni. The sequence continues at coordinate 203,588 of NZ_WPCW01000001.1, read as the reverse complement.
TTGTTTGTAGAAGTCTACTGCTTTAATGAATATATTTTTATCGTCAATAGTTTCAATATCCACTTCCTCAAAACTATCTTTTTTCTATCTCAAATTTACCTATAAAGTTATTGATGAAATACTTATATATCCTAATAGATTATAGCTATGTTTACATTATCATGTATATAAATTATAAGCAGATCCTTATTTGTTCATCATATGATCAACAAATTCTTTCCCATTTATATAGGTCACATCATCTGATTTAGATTTATTCCCTTGTTCTTTTCCAATACCATACTAAAAGCACATAGCACAATATTTCTAACGCTATAGATAGCACTGAACCCTGCCAATCTCCTGCTACAATCTGTTGTTCAGCACTAAAATCAATATGTTCAACCGTAAATAATTCAGTTAAGTTTAGTATCAAATTATTTAATGTATGAAATATAATAGCTGCCTCCATTCCTCCTGTATGATAAACTAATAAGCACATTAAAATCGCAAAAAGAAATAAATCTAAACCTATCCAGAAATTTCCGGGGGTATGTATAATAGAAAAAATAAAGGCAAACACAATACTTAAAACTATCCAAGCTGTTTTTCTATGCTTAAACAAAATACCAAATGTTTGGATTGCCCATGCTCTAAATAGCATTTCTTCTCCAAGACACTGTATAGTTGTAAAAACTATTGTTAAAGTTACAGATACAAGAAAAGATTCAGGTAAGGTCAACTCAGGTATACCATCAATACAATTTTGGCCTACAGTTGTAATAAGCATAACAGGTGTCAAAAAAAGTAAGCACTTAAGTGCCCATTTGACACGAAACTTACCTGTCAAAGAGAACATTTCTCCCAATTTTTCCTTAAATACTATTCTATTTGCCACATAAGCTGATGGAAAGAAAAGAAAGAGCACCCAATCTATAAATCTTTCTCCATTTGGAAGAGATAAAAAGTCAAAAGAAGTGGAGAATTTTTCAACTTCAGCCTGATAACCCAAAATTTGCAACGCACCAGTGTATATAAATAAACTTAATACCAAAAATAACCACATAAAAAATACAGTTAGTACTATTGACTTTACAACGGCAGTTTTTTTCACACTCCCTTTGCTTAAGCAATGTATATATGCTTCTCCGTCTTTTGGAAGTTGTTCAATTCTCATCATTCATATTCCTCCATATACATAAAGTTTAATTCTTAATACCCACTAAAAAATTTATAATAATAATTTATTACAGGAATAAGACTAAGACCAAAAATATCAGCCCACGCATGACCTATGAAAAAAGGAAAAAGATTTTTGTCCTTTGATTTATAACGCACAAACAACATATATAAACCAAATATTGTACCTATCCCTATAGCCGATGCCATTCCCTGATAAGTATGAAAACTTATGCGTATTAAAATGGAAAATGGGATGACATATTTAAAATATTTAGGTGAAACCGCAAAACAAAATCCTAGAAAATAAATTTCCTCATACATTCCATTAAACAAAGAATATATTAGCAATGATATCGTTTCATTGTTAAAAAAAGTTCCTATCATTTGAGGAAAAGGTAAGAAATTTGCTAATGGATCTACTATTTTATAATAAATATCTTGAGTTATTGCCGCACCTAAAAATATTAAAGATCCCATCACTACAGCTTTTATACTAAAATGAATGTTTAATTTCCTAAAATTAAATTTTCGTATCACCAAATAAAAAATAGCTACTGCAAATAAAATAAACTGTTTAGCGAGAATTTGGTAGTTTTCACTAGTTCCAAAAGTTACCGCCTGTTCTGCTGTGATGCTCTGACTTAAAAGCCCCAAATAGCCTAAGGTAGAATCTTTTATAGCAATGCCCCACAAAATAAATGTTAATATTAAAATATCAAACCATCTTAATGTGTCTATTTTTTCCTTAGCTTTCCATTTTGTAAGCATTTGCTTTTTCCTTCCAAATTAAAAATATTGTTAACAAAAATCGAACGACAGTTAGTGTAACCATTATTACGGCTATGAACTCTACTTTTTCTGCAAAATTTATAAGGATATAATCCCACATAGCATGTTCTATGATTAGTAAAAAAATATTTTTTGTATATTTATATATGAGTGCATAAAAGAGACCTGACATAAAGGTCATTATGACTTGCATTATCACAGGTTTTACTTCATTGGCTCCGATAATATTAAAAGCGTGAGACAAGCTGAATATAGCGGTTGAAATTATGACCGCCTGCTTTAAACTTCTATCGTTATAAAGTCCTATGAAGACAATTCTCCTGTATAAGAGTTCTTCCCCAAAACCTACAAAAATGGCTACAATTATAGGAATTATAAATTCTTTAGAAAAACTTCCATAACTTATCCAGCAAAACAAAGTTATGGCAACTAACGGTGCACAAAAAACTAAATATAATAAAACTTTTCCCTTTTCTTCCCACTTCGGTTTAAAGTCTTCTTTCTTCCACATTAAAAATAATGCCATTCCTGCACACAAAAATGCAGTAACAACCGTTATAAATACCTCATCTTCAAGTGAATCACGTTGCAACCTAAGAATTTTCTCGGATATTTGGTTTCCGATAGTAATAATTCCTATATACAACAACGTCCATATGTAAACTAATCTACTTCTTTGCATACTTTTATATCATATATCTATTGATATATTCTCCATGTTATAAATTTTATTCTTCAGTTAAATGTTCCGTTTATTTTTTGTTAAAAGCATCGTTCTAGATCTTCGTGCAATAATCACTATCATAATGATTTGTGCTAGAGTAAGAAATACCATAACACCACCAATCCAAGGAATCCTCTTTGCAACACTCACTGTAAGATAGTCCCAAAGCCAATGTTCAGCCACAAGTAAGTAAATATTTTTTGTATACAAATACATAAATGCATAATACAAACCGGCGATAAAAGTCATTATTAACTGCATGAACATATTCTTAATCGGTACACCCGATAAAACATTAACCGAGTGTAAAAGACTGAAAAAGATTGCCGAAATAAGCACGGCACGTTTAAGATTTCCTTTATTAAGCACCCCGATAAACAGAATGCGTCTAAACATAAACTCCTCTGCAATTCCTACACATAAAGTGCCTATAATGGACATCAAAACAGCTTTTGACATAGCTCCTTGTACAAATAGAGAGAACAAGGTCATACCTACTATCGGAATAAAAATTATCAAAAATAAGGCAAGACTCCCTTTCTCATTCCACGGAAGTTTTAATTTATCCTTTTGACAAATAAAACAAATTATAGTCAATGCTGCCATAACTGCTATAAATGGCGTTACTAATACTATATAATTAGGATCTGAATATGTTGTGTTGTGCATTCTACTACATATATAGTTAACAATCCCCATTGATATTATATATAGCACAGGCCATATTAAAATCGTATTATTCTTTTTCATAAAATCTGCATGATTCTAAACTAATAATCATGCCCTCCTTTCTTTTACATTTTATTTTAACATATTTATATCTTTTCAACGATAGCATCAATATCTTTTTTTATTTTTTATTGCTTCAAATACACCATGAATTCACTTAATGTTATCTGTGATTATCCCATCATTCTTGGTATCAAGTAGTGTAGCAATCGACTATTGATAGTTAATAGTCCACACTAACACCTTTTATTTGCTATATGAAAATTTTCAACGACTTCCTTTTTTTACGACATCTTCATCCATTATCATATAGTCCGCATTAAATTCTGAAATATCTCCAATATCAAAAAATATAAATAGCCTGTTTTATCTTTGGATATGTTTTCTTGACATTTTCAACTCGACTTTAAGTATATTATCCAGCTATTTGAAGTCAGCACATTCAAATATACTCTTAATAAAATATACTAGTGTGTCAATTTCCTCCATTATCTTCAGGCATAAATATCTGATTATAAGGCATTGGAACATCCCATCAAAAGCTCCTAAGACGTAAACTTATCAGAAAGGTATATTTTTTCTTATAAAATCGAAATTATGGTATCCTAATAGAAAATTAAATGTATATCAAAGTATATCCCCCAGTTACATTTTTTACTACTGTAAGCTGGAGGATAGATAGTTAGGGTAGATTCCTTATTTATTTTTAGTTTTGATAGTTATTTCGGTTTCCCTGAATCTGACTATCCCCTTTGTATTAAGATAAAAAATACATGGAAAGCAATAGGAGACAATAATGATGGCTATCATACGTTATATCTTTTTTAATCTTGAGATGGGTTGACATTTAAATTTTGTAATTTGTACTGATTTTTCACGACTTATTTTTTGTTCTTTTTTTTATCAAAAATATAATAGCTGCAACTGATAGATAAACTGAGCTTAACCAAGCCAATAAAGTATGGTGTTTTTCACCTGTATTAGGCAAAAGAGATTTTTGATTAACTTGCTTAGCACCAGATTGAGATAGAAAAGAAGGTTTTTTAACTGTCTTCTGATCATCAATGTTTTGAGAAATCTTTTTATCTAACTCTCTCTGATTACTAGATGAGCGTCCTGCGTCTGCCTCGTGAATATCACTTACTTCATCCTTCACTTTAGATATCTCTTTCGAAGGGTTATCACCTTTTTTAAAGATTTGGTTGTCTTTCAAGTAAACAGATCGTTCTTGGCCTGGCATAGCTTTTGCTATGCTTTCCAAACTATTGACTGAAATATCATAATAGGTACCATCTAACAATCCTTTCGTAATTGTAACCTTACCATCTTTATCAGTTATACCGCTAGCCACTTCTTGTCCGCGGTAATCCTTCAACCGAACTCTTTGTCCAGCAAGCCCTTCGGCATCAGCATTTCGAACAACTACAACTAGTGCTTCCGAACTATATACAGGTTGTTTCTCACCCTTCCCTTTTGAAAAGAAACTAGCACTCATTTTAGCACCTGCTTGGTCCGTACGAACAGTATAGGCTTGATCAGACCCCTCGACTGAAACACCATAGTTGCGAGATAGAGTGAGATCTTTGAAAATCGCTTGACCTTCAGCATTTGTTTTAACCGAAATCTTCTGACCATTTGGCCCATCAGTAATATCTGTCAGGGTAACTTCTTTACCTGATAATGTCAAACCATCTTCACCTAAGACTGTTGCTGTGAAGCTGAAACCTTGTTTTGTTGCTGATGCTTCTTCAACACTTGTGTCAACATAGGCATTACGTGCTTGTCCAGGCATCGCTTGACCAATTTTTGAATCACCAATATAATAATCATAGAAGGTTCCCTCCATGAGCTTATCTGAAAAAGTTGCATTACCAGATGCATCACTGAATTGATTTGAAATGAGATTTCCTTTAGTATCTTTTAAACTCACTTCTCGACCAGAGAGTACTTCACCATTTTGATCTCGAACAGTAATGGTGATAGGACTTACTGAGTAAGTAGGAAGGCCTACACCTTCTCCTGGAATAGTAAAGCTGGTCGCCATTTGACGATTTGTTTGATCTGTACGGACTGTATATCCTTGAATAATACCATTGATGCTTACAGAAAAATTATGACTCAATGGCAGATTAGTAAAGACCACTCTGCCAGATTTATCTGTTAGCCCTCTTGCATGTTCTACTCGCCCACTCGTTACATCAAAAAGAGTCACTTCTTGATTAGATAAGGTCTTTCCATTACCCCCTAAAACGGTTACCGTAAAACTAAATCCCTGTTGGGGTTGTGAAATCAGTTTAGGGGACGTTTCCTCTGCTTTCACAGAATCCATAGGAACTAATAAAAAGCTTGAGCCCAAAGTAGCTACTGTTACCAAACTTATCAAAGAACTGCGTTTCATAATAACTCCTTAATTTTATGTATATATATTGATTAATCCAGCAAATTACTTAACTGGTTAACTTTTTAAATATAACACTCTTTAAGAGTGGAGTCAAGCAAAAATCTCCACTTTATGTATTACCATAATAGAGTGGAAAGCTTCACTTGACTTCATATTGTTATCCTTTTCTAATCCTTCTTCATGTTCTCTGATAGTTTTATGACCTTAAACTAACGAAGTGAAACCTCAAAATTTTACAAATATGTTCTCCATACAATTATCTTATTTGATGACCAATTTTAGCTGAGTAAGGGTGTTTTTATCGTTTTTCTTGAGCTTTATTTTATATAGAATATACCCGTGGTGCTAGTTTAACTCAAAATACCTCAAATTGTAAGTAGAAAAAGACTCCAGAGTCTGACGTGACTCTGGAACCTTTTATAATATACCTTGTTATTGGGCGCTTACAGTCCAACTGCCCTCTCAATAAAAATAAATGAGTTCAGGACTTTATACAGATGAACCTCATCTATCCATTAAGGTTGATACAATCCCTAAATCATTATCCATAAAAAAGCTGACAACTTTGATGAAACATTAATTAGAGACCTATTATATTTTTAAACGATTGGTTTTTACCATTTCAGATTTAATCTTCTGTTGGCTTATTGAGATTTACCAAAGAATTGTCAACAATATTTTGATTTGGTTTCGTTTCAGAAATTTTCCCAGATTCAGATGTGTCGTTTTCGTTTGTTTTTGTGCTTAAATGGGTGTCATCAGTCTCTGTACCCTTAGGAGCGTGGTTCAATGTATCATCTGATTTGTCGTTTGACTTTTCAATATGAGTTGGTATTCCAGGAGTGCTAGGTAGGGGATCACCCGGCAACCAATCATTATTTGGAGTATTTGAACCATTAGACCTCTTCGGTAAAAGGTCATCAAGCCATGAACTGTTATTCAAATTGTTATTCTTTCCCGTGTTTCCACTTGTAATTTTATCAAAATCAATATTAAAAACAGTATCCTCTAAAATTGGAGTTTCCCATGCAGCATTCGGAATAATAGGTTTTGTATAATCTCTCCTGTAGCCAGGATCGTTCCTTAATACTGGTGGGAAAATCCCTGACTCATTGAGTGTCAATCCTTTTCTAACAAGATATACAACAGTTTTACTGGTACCTAAACGAGTTTGTAGTCGACCACCTTCTTCAGCCCTAAAAGCTACAGCAACATAGTTTTTAGGATTGTGCCAATAATAATTAGGATGTCTGCTTGGATCATTGATATCTGTTGGATTATCAGGGTTTGCTGCAGTATATGGGCCTATGTGAGGTGCAGTAGTCCCAAATGCTGCTAAATTGATTGTGGTGCTAACTGGATCATTCTCATTCACACCACCAATACTAACGCCTCTAAATTCAATAAATTCATAGTTGTCATTTGGCACAGGTGTAGGTTCTACGAGTCCTTGCTCTTTAGCCTCCTTCCATGTCAAGCCAGATTTCACAAAATAAGTAAAACCTCCCTGAACAAGGTTGTTTAACTGAAGACGACCATTTGATATAGTCGTATATTTAACCGAAACATAATTTGATAAATCAATGTCGGTGATGTCATCGCTTGGAGTGTATATGTTTTTCGTAGGCTGGTTTTTAATCCTGTTAAAATCAGCATAGAAGCCTTTATGTTCTCTGGACATCTTTCCAGATGTTGGTAGTTCAGCACTCCAACCTTTAAAGATGCGACCTTCTTTTTTTACGGCATCTGGGCGTTGAATCTGTAAGTCTTCCCAATTCAGATCTTTACGAACCAAGTAGTAGACTCTCTTGGTTTTTTTACCATCAATTTCTAAATCACCGTACTCGCTGTTTGTACTGAAAGTCAGTAAGATGAAATTCTTGATATTTTGAATACCACTTGGATTGTATTTTTGATAGACCCCGTTGCGTGTTAAATTCTCTCTTGCGCCTTCTGTGAAGAAAGGGCCATAGACCAATTGTTTTTCTACCTCAAGATTAGTAGATTCTGTTTTGACATTTCGCTCAGGATCATCTGGTAAATTGGGGTCAATTTTGTAAACATGCGCATGGTCACCGTGGCGAATGCTCATGTAGTTGCCATCAATTGTGATATCTTCACGTTTAACCTTGTAACGATTCATAAACTCTTTGATGAGTCTTTCTTTTCTCTGCTCAAAATTCTCATCGTCTCTCTGCTTAAGAATACGATCTTCTGGTTTTTCAAATGGTTTGGTAAGATCTATTTCTTTCAACAGAATAACATGGGTATGATCTTCGTGAGGGTATTCTAATCCAACTTGACCATCAACGATGATTTTCTTAATCCGTGAAGGGTCTACATTGAGCCCCTTGGCCAGATAAGCCAACTTACTCTGATATTCTGTATCCTCTGTTATTGATGGTTTGGCAGTTGGTTTTGCTGGTAACTGACTCTTTGGCTTAGCATTTGGTTTATACTGTTTAATTAGATAATGCCACTTACTATTTTTTAAATCTTCAAAACTGATTGGGTGCAAATGCTTGCCGTGCTTTACTAAGATTCCAGTGTCTGTTGTGCCACTGATATTTGTTCCATCAAATAAAAAGCCATCACTTGTTTGAAAATCAATCCCTGGATTACCACCTCGGCGATGGATTATTGGAGCAATAGTTGGCCTAGTAACATTGCTTGAAGTGAGTTGACGAACGGTCGAATGTGCTAAACTTGATTTGAGAATATAATGATAATGATCTCCGTGGCGAACAGTATAACCATTGAGATCTTCTGCCACAATGTCTCGGGGATTAAAAACATACCCATCTTCCGTTTGACCGGAAGGTGAGTTTGTATGAGTACTTTGAGATTGGGTAGGATTAACACCTTCATGATAGCTTTTTGGAATTAAGTATGCCCACTTGGTTCCTTTTAAATCTGCATAGAAAAAAAAGTGTTTGTGGTCACCATGTTTAACAATTATTCCAGCATCAGTTTTATCCTCAATTTGTGACTCGTCAGTCAACAAAAAACCGTCATTTGTTGGTTTGTCTATCCCAGCAATTTCCTTAGAATCAGCTTTTTGATGTTTTGCTTTAGAGACTTTGGAAGCTTTAGAAACTTTTTGATGTTTTTTCGGTTCTTGTGACTGTTTTTGGGTGGATGATTGATAAGCTGCTAAAGTGAGGCTGCATATTAAAAGTGTCCCAGCCAAATACAAAAGACGTTTGTGTTGTTTCATGATTGATATGATTCTCCTTCTATTTCGTTCCATTAATTATTGTCAAAACGTTATTGTTGCAAGAGCAGTTGTAAAAAACTATTTTAAAAGCATTGAGTAGATAATCATTTTGAATATAATCAATAGGTTAATGCTTAACTGGTTAATTATACCACTACACTGTCCCTTCGACAAGTAAATAAAAAACGAGAATAGACAGCCATGATAACTTTGCCCTTACCCACAACAGAATTTTGGAAGATTAAGTATAAAAAATTCTAGATTTCTGCCTTGCTATATCTATTTGAGAAAGTACATACCATACTCATTATGCTAGTTCAACTCAAAGTACACAAAAAGCCCCTGGGGGCTATACTGTAAGTGACGAAACCAACAGGAGTAAGTCCCAATGAGCCACTTCTACCAAATTTGCCAACTATTTCCATGTATCCAAATACTTGAGAGAGGGCGCTTTAATCGACGTTCAAAACACCTAATTTAGCTATTCCAACTCATCCAACAAACTATGAACAAGCAAATTCCTCCCCATGTCATCGCGCTTATAGACAGATTTTCTTGCCTCCTTGCTAGCCAGTTCACAACAACAGAGCAATAACACCTCCCAAGCCTTGATAAGTATGGAAACTGATACGAACGAGGAGTGAAAAGAGACAGCCCCAATAAATATGCTTTGGTTTAACAGCTAAGCAGATACCTAAAAAAAAGCCATTCAGTAAAAAATAAAGAACTAGGGTGATATCAAGTTCAGAAAAAACACTCGACACACTTGGGGTCATCATATAAGGTATGTAATAAGAAACATAAGTATAAACATCCATCAAAAGAGTTGAAACCAAAAAGAAACCAATAATCTGTAATGGTACCCGCTTGGTCCACTTGATTCGGTCTGTAAAAATTCTAAAGTCCACATTTCTGATTAGCAGATAGAAGAATGCTAAAATAAAAAGTAACCCTTGACTACCTATAGCTTGAATATTTTGCATAGAAGAAAAGCTTAGGGTATCTTCCAAACCCAATTAACTATTTTGAAGTTGGAAAAATTGAAATTGCGAGGTCTAAATTGCCTGACCAAACATAATCAAATGTAGAATACCAATATCATACCAAGCTAATTCCGTTCATTTTTTTCTATTTAATACCATATCTATTTTCCTCTATCTTAATTTTATTATCCTCTGATTTGGTTGCCACCTCTAATCAATTATTTTTTTCTGAATGTTGCAATACTGTACCCAAACCATTAAACTCATTAGCTAAATTACCGGTAAAAACGTACATATAGTCGACAATACGTTACTTGACTTATGCAAAATTGGTAAATAATCCCTTAAAATCGTTTAATTTCTAACTGGGTAAATGGTAAGCGTTCCTGTCTGCTAACATGTATTCTCCATCTTTTTTCAAGCTTGTAAACCTGGGAGCATAAACTAGTAGATGGACTTTTTAAGTTAACTAACTATTTTTACAAGTTACTCTTCCTCGAGAATAAGTATTGCATCAGAGGAGATGAGAGCCGCCAGTTGCTTATCATTTTTCAACTTATTCAGGTGACACCTGGTTATAACTATTTATTCTTTGACTCATTTGGGGAGCTAAAGTGCCATTGGCTGATTCAATAAGATGATGTCCAAATTTAGCCCTTCTATCTGCACCATCGTTGTTGATTATCATGGGTTCAACATCTTTACAAGGAAGATTATATTTTTGGAAAATCAGCAATTCCTCGAAACCCTTGATTTATAACAACTAGTGACGGAATATCAGTTTCACCCAACTCCAGTTCGATCAAGCTAGGATCTGCTCTTTTCAAAATCTCTTTCAAAAGGTTGCTTTGATTATTATTGTTTAAAGACTTACTAGTGATACCATACTAAGAAACAACTCAATCTAGTTAAGAAGATTGAGTTGTTTCTCTGGTTCTTTAATATGAATACACTATCCTTCCAAGTCACACTTTATAAACGTGTTTACGTCTGTCATCGTTTTTTCTATGCACTGTTTCAATATCAGCTTTCTTTAAGAGTAGCGCTGGTGTACTCCATAAACCAATACTAATAATCACTAAGTTAATTAAGGTACTGTGATTATCTTTTATACAAGTTATTCCATTATGCTTTTAAAATCATTTTTAAGATGGAGCCAACGCTATTATTAAAAATGTGTGTCAAGCATGAAAAAGCGATATTTTCCTCTTTTAAAAGATAGAGACCTCCCAAGACAAATCCTGGAACTAAATAAGGTATAGCCGCCACTAATTCACTCCAAGAAAATATATGAATCAAGGCAAATAGTACGCTAGAAATCACTAGGCGAATTGCTTTAGAAGAGCAGTACCTCTTCATATCTCCAATCAGAATTTTACGGAAAACAAGTTCTTCATTCATGGGACCGATTATACTGGCAATGACAACACCTAAAAACTGTAAGAACCCGGTTTGTGTGAGTGCTTCGACTGATTCAGCCACATTACTACTTACGTCTTTGATAAAGAGGTTAACAATAAAAAGCAGTACTAAAGTGGCAAAATAGGCGATAACAGACAGCCCTATATTAGGAAAGAGCTTTTTTGAAAATTTCTTAAAATCTTTTTTGTAGTCATCACCATAGAGAAAAACGATGCCAAGGAAAAACATGACAATATGTGTCAGATAAAACCCATAGTGCTTCGCTTTCCCCTCAATATGCAACAAGTTTAGAAATTCCTTATTAAAGTAAACTATGAATAGATAAAATGCTAAGACGATCCAAGTGCGATATTTTTTAAGAGTTTCCATTATCTTAATCCTCCAATGATTCTAATTTAAGTATTATTTTTTAAGTTAGACATTTTTTGATAAATAATTCATAGACAAGCCATCCGATAATGATTCCTTGTACCAAGAGACTGATGACACTACCTTCTACACCGAAAGAGCCGCCGGACAACCAATCTGGCCCTTGTTGACTGACCTTGATAAAAGCCGCTCCTGTATCAGAACCGCTCACCTTAAAAGCAAAAACATTACCTTGAAAACAATTCCAAGCGGCATGTAGTCCACTGATAACCCAGATATTCTTTGTCTTAAGCATGACCAAAGCTGCTAATACTCCAAATAAAAAGAGATCCAGTAGTGGGATGAGATTGATGCCATCATTACCCAAATGGATAGCAGCAAAAAAGAGTGAAGAGACCAAAATAGCAAGAGGAACTTTGTTTTTTACGGCAATACTGCTGAATAACCATCCCCGGCAAAGAATTTCTTCTGTCGTTCCTTGAATAGACCAAGCAAGTGTAAGGGGAATAAAATGCCAAAATAAATCAAAGGAAAATTGAACACCTTCTACATTCACTCCTTTAACGATGACCATCAAAAAGACACAAAAGCTAAGCATACTTGCACCAAGTCCCCAACCAATGAGAAAATCTCTAAGAGCATACCTTTTAGTAAACCCAAGACCAAGCCATGGCGCTTTTTCAACCTTTCGTGCCCAAAAGATAACTATAACTGCAATGAGAGCAAATAAAGTAAGCTCTAGCAAAAGAGTTCCCCAAGGACCAAATTCAATTCCCAGTACTATCAAAGGAGTCACAAAAATGAGAGCACCAAGAACTTCTCCTAATAATAGCAGGAAAAAACCGATAATAGGTGCCTGCCACCAGCTGAAGTTATATTTTGAGCCAGATTTGGCAATAATAAAAGTTTCTTCTGTCATAAAGACCTCCAATCATAACAGATATGTTTACTTATTAGTCTAGTCGCGAGTTTAAGCCGCCAAAATCTGATTGCTTAAACTTCTAGCAAAGACATACTGAAAGTGCTATATGAATCCAACCACCTTTACAAAAGGCATCCAATAAAATCAGATGCTATTGCATGACTCCCTAAAATCAACGCCTCGGAAGGTTTACACCAGCAAGTCATTTATGAGATTTTTGGTACCGTTACCATTTTTTCTGTTTTAAATCTCTATGTACCTACTTTCTTACTTGATTGTTTTGCTTTAGATTGACAAGCTGTCAATCTAAAGCTGACTGATTAATCATCAGCCAGATAATACCTAATTTTTCTTTTTCATACCATTATCCCATAAATTAACTAGTTAATTATAGCAGAAAGTTCTTTTTGTAACAATCTATTTTCAATAATTTTATAATGTAATCGCATTTACTATATTAAAAAAGATAGTTTTCATAAAAATAATTAGAGTAATAAACGCATTTCCTTCATCACCTTAATCCTACATCGTTTAAGCCATTCTCCATCTGTCTTGGTGATCGGCACTCCTTTAAATAAACACAGAAACCTGAACAGGACAATTGGAGTGTTTGACAAACATGATGAATGATTAGGTTAGCACTATTCTCCTTTAGAAACTGAGACTTTTTTAGAAGGTCGACTTCCTCTTTAACAAACTGTTTTCTTCTAACTTCTTTATCGCAAATTAATCATAACAAAGTGCACTCCCATGATCTGGAAATGCACTTTCACCATATTTTTCGTATTCTTGAGCTCAGTGATATAAGCTATTAGAATAAACTCCTAAAGTTTCTCCAACGATTTTTACAGACTGACCTTCTTAAACAATAGCTTAATAACAGCTAATATAAACGCCTTATCAAATGTTTTTTTCTTGGAATGATTATTTTTGTCGTTTTCACTTAACTTTTTGTCTACTTTTTCTTGACATATCCACGCTATACTACAAGTGACAAGACAAACAGAAGATTCGCTCCAGTGAAGCACCCACAGTATCGTTCTTTTAGCTTCTTTATTATACTTTCAGATCAACTAACACCATGAGTCAAGTCTCTCTTTTTATTCTGTATATAGTTTTTGCTACCTCCATGCAAAAGTCATATACTAATTAAAAAGCATCCTTAAGCTACATAAATTTAAATACCTAGATTTTCAAATTTTTTACAGGTTTATTAATTTGGATAAATTTATATCTAACGGCATCTAACTAGGCAAAAACTAATCTGCCATCTTGAACCCCTATTAACTAAAGCAGTGTTTAAATGGCTAATCATAAATTACAGCACAACAAGAGAAATTCAAAGATTGTTAAAATCAGGCAAAGTTATTGATTAGCTTGTTTTAAAACAAGCTGCACAATTGGATCCTCCATCATTTTTCTCATAAAACGAGATAAATGCAAATATTCTTGCCAAGATTTAGGAGTCTTTTCAGACCACAATGCCATGATGAAAGCATAAGCATCTGCTATGGTACGCTTATCTTGATAAACATGCTCACTCTCTCCAATAAGGTTATCCAAATGGGTCATAACTCGGTCAATTTGCTTATAAGACGCTTCCTTAATAAGTTCAAAATCTTTATTAGATTTTGACACTGTGTAACGAAATGGACCAAACATAGGCCAAAAAGCAGGATGAAAATCTCCTGTCAAGAATGCCATGGTTTCATTGAATTCAAAGTGATTTTCTAATCCCTCATTACTACCCAAGTCAGACTCAGGATATTTTTCCGAAATATACTGCAAAATAGCGTCCGCCTGTGTCATTGGACGTGACATTCCAATATCAAGTGCAGGTACCATAGCAAGTGGATTAATTGCTTTATATTCTTCCGATCTTGGATTTACCTTCTCAACACGATAGTCAGCTTTTGTCCACTCAAGGGCGATCCAACAAGCTAAAGCACAGGTTCCTGGCGCATAATAAAGTGTCAACATAATTATTTTCTCCTTGTACTAGTTATCATTCGCCACTATGCTCAGTGACGTAACCAATTAATTGTTTCAAACCTTACCCGCGTAGATTCCTAATTTTTAAAACTGTAACAATTTACAACTGAATATAATGATCATAATATCATCATGACAATTAACTATTCTAGAACTTTTGCCTCTACACCAGCAAGGCAAGATACCCTAATAATTTAAATACTTTTTAATGAATCGTTAATAGGATATTTACGAATTAGATTTGCTTTTTTAATATCTTCAATCGTTTGTGTACCAGCTAACTGCATAACAATTTTTAATTCTTTATTGAGATGTTCTACCACACTTCGAGCCCCTTGGGAACCACCGAGTGCGAGTCCGTACAAGATTGGACGACCAAGTGCAACCATATCTGCACCGTTCGCTAGAGCCTTAAAGACATGCGAACCTCTGCGAACACCACTATCAAAAATCACAGGAACTCGCTTATTAACGCGCTGACTAATTGCCCGTAGGACATCAAATGCTGCAGGTCCTCCATTCAATTGCCGTCCTCCATGATTTGACACCCAAACTGCTGCAGCGCCTGCTTCAATAGCACGCTCAGCGTCTTCAGGATTTTGAATTCCTTTAACAATGACTGGTAAATTAGTGTACTCGATAACTTTTTTGACATCATCCGCTGTAATCACTCGGGCTGCTGCCGCATAAATATCCGTAATTCCTTTACCCTGACTATCTCCTGCGGACAATTTTTCAAGATTTCCCATAGGAATTGGAAACTTGAAGTCGTTGATTATATCTGCTTCGCGGTATCCACCTAGCATCGAATCCACAGTCATAACAATAGCTTTGTATCCGTAAGAAACGGCTTCATCTAGCCAAGCTTTGTTAATACTCCAATCGTTACTCATGTAAAGTTGGAAGAATTGCGGAGCACCGTTCCCAGCTTTCGCTGTTTCCTCAATAGTAGAATTACCATATGTACTCTGGCTCATAATCGTACCAGCTGCTGCCATCCCCTCAGCAGTCGCTAACTCCCCTCTAAAATGAGCGAGACCTTGCGCTGCCATGGGAGCTGCTATAATCGGCATAGAAACAGGGATACCAAGAAGGCTAGTTTTAGTTGATGGATTTTCTACAGTTGTCAATACTCTGGGAACAATTTGAACATGATCGAAGGCTTTTGTATTTTCTTGAAGAGTCCATTCGTACTCGGAACCTTCTGTAATGTAACCGAAACCGCCTTTAGGAATGATTTCTTCAGCACGTTTTTCTAAGCTTGGTAAATTCAGAATAGAAATTTTTTCTTCACGATCTGATTGTTCGTAACCATTAACTTTAGTCATAGTCAATACCTCTCTTAAAATATTTGTATCTAAAATTTATCACCACATAGTAATTTTGTCAAGCTATTGTCTCTTTAGGTATCTCAAACTTGTTACAAAAACAATTAGATATAATACTTTTTTAGAATTATTCTTCAATTATGAAATCAAGTGAAACAAATTATTCCCTTTTTGATACAAAACGAATAGTTCCTAAGTTGTTCGAGCTAACTCAGACAGTTTTTTACTAATTGATATATGTAATGATCGGGAATGAACATAGTAAATATTAATAGTCATTATGGAGTTTTCTCCAAAATTGGTAACAGCTCTTTAAATAACTTCTCAATCTGATTTTCCGTAAGTTCAACTTTAAACTCATGGATGGCATCTCATTTTTTCTTGTATTTTTTGAATGCTTTTTCGATTTCTTCTACGGAGACTTTCTCCTTATGCTGCTCCTCTCGAAAAGTCTGATAATCTTCCTGAAGATTTTCTAATGCTTGAATATCTCTAGCCTCTTTATCTTCAAAATAACGGTTAAAAAATTGAACATCGTACAATTTCTTATCACTATTGTCTGATCGAGTTGTCGCTAGGTTAAAAGCGTAACCTGCTGGGAGGTTCTTCAAAGCTCGGTTGACTAGTTTTCGGACGATTAAGTGATAGCGCATCAACGGGTTAATGGGTAAATAACTGTTGAGGCCTTAGTGACTGTTTTGTCGTGAAGGTTAACCTTGTCGGAATTGACCAGTTCTTTCATAATTTCTGGAGTTGTGGTTAAATGGTAATCATGATAATGAACCGTTGGCACATCTGGAGCCTTTGGTAAGGGTTCTGGGGTAGGCGCTTTAGGCAAGGTTACCTTGGTCAAGGTTAAGCTCGGTTGAGAGACTTTCTCTAGCGGTTTTTCCTTAAAGGTAACAGGTGGCTCTGGTGTGAAGTTTTTTGGATTGAAGGTTTTAGGAGTCACCTTGATAGGGTCAGGAACTGGATCCAGTTTTGGTGTGACATAAGGTTTCAGACTGTAGGATTTAACTGTTCGTGTAACTGGAAGAGTATTTAAGGCAAACTAGTAAGAGAGCCCAACTTGTTGTGACATATCCCATTGGCCAAAAGTTACCATATAAGTATTCCCTGAAGTTACTGTAGATACAATAGCTCCCTTATAGGCATACTTACTGTAAGACGTGTCCCATTCTTCTGAGAAATTTAAATCACTGGCACGGTTTGACCCTGAACAAGCCAACCCTTCATCTGTCACTTTAATGATTGAGCCATTGATTGGGACAAATTTGCCTGAGTTATCTTTGACATACTCTGACGAACTAAAGTATTATTATGAGCTTTATCAATTACTTTTCTACCACTTTCAAGAGAAGAACAGTACACATTTCTTTGCCATTATCGAAGACCATATCAAGCAAGTCAATCCTATCTTCAAGACGGTATTCAAAACTTTCAAAAAAGACAAAGATAAAATTATCAATACCCTTGAACAACCCTATTCTAATGCCAAACTAGAAGCTACTAACAACATTATTAAAGTCATAAAGCGTAATGCTTTTGGCTTTAGAAATTTTAAAAATTTTAAAACCAGATTACTCATCGCTTTAAACATACAAAAAGAGAGAACAAAAGTTGTTCTCTCCAGATGTTAGGTTTTGTCTACCCACTTCACTTGACAAAGAGCCATTTTTGACAGGAAACCAAATCAATTTATCAGTTTCTTTAAATCGCTATAAGCTATAAAAGATTGGTAAATTGGGATTCCGCTCTCAAATTGCTATGTGCTTCTTATTTAAGTGTAACAACAGCATATGTTACTCTGTGGGTAGTATAATGGCTTTCCATACTGATTCTTTCTGGCTTTCTTTTGAACTCGTTTACCTGTTACTGGGTCTACACCAAGATCAGCTTGATAAAATATCTTCCCATTCTTATCACAATAAACACCTTTGTACTTTTTTTGATTTTTTATAGTCATCTTTAATTCTCACTTTCTAAACTTTCTTCAGAGAGTGGAATACCTATTAACTCTTCTACAATATCTTTAGGAGCAATACCAAGTCTTCTATTATCAAAGGGCGATTTACTTAATTGTACCGCATTTTGGTCAAGTTCGCGAGCTTCTTCAAACTTTTTTATAGCTATTCTTTTTGCTTCCTTGATAATGTTTCTTGCAGTATGTTCAGGGAAGCCAATTTGCATTAAGTTTTTATATGTTACAGTCTTCATGCCTCTCTCCTTTTTAAAATTATCCTTAGTGAGTATGAATGGTTAAATCACTCATGGGCATTTCACCCGCTGTCCTTTTACGCTGGCAGCCTGAACGTACAGATGTATCATTATCCTTATATGTGGTCGTGGCAGATAGAGAACCACTCTATTTTATAGTCAACAATCACCGCTCATATCATTGCGTGTCATACTAAATTGCTCAACAAATAAGAAAGTCCCACTTTGATTTATTAAGTTATCAATGAACAACTAAGGAGAGACGACTATTTATTTTTTAGGCGACAAGGATAGTCTGTCAACCCTAAAATATAATCTGTACTAACATGGTAAAGTTCTGAAAGCTTAATAAGATAATCAACAGGTAAATGCCGTTTCCCAGTCTCAATTTTTGAATAGGACGATTGACTGCATGATAGATACTTTGCAAGATATTCTTGAGTTAAATCACAATCTTCTCTCAGGTTTTTAACACGCCTACACATTCGTTTGTTCCTAAGAAAATTATAGTTAAAATCTAAACGAATTTTAGTTTTTATTCTAAATCGGCATAAAAAAGTCAATGCTAGAATTCTTATATTTATATTAGCGGGTAGCTGCCGCTAGTATAGCCCCTTTTATTATCAAAGGGTTTGTCAAATCACAATCTCTTAGAAAAATTAAGACGCTCTTTTAATTGCTCGTAAACTACGGTTTGATCACACTCCTAATAAATTAATGCATGAGTTAAAAGAACTAACACACTATCAAAACCGCTTAATTCAGCACGGTCTAAATTCAAGAAGTATATATCAGATTGCTTGAGATCATCTTCCTTGAACTCCACGGAATCGTCAGTAAACTTCATAGCTAATTTATTTATGAGTTACTAATAAAATATCCTTCCTCTCAAAAGATAACTCATGCTCTGTTCTCATCATTATTTAAAATTAACTGACTGACCGCTGATAAGGTAAGCAAGATACAATAAATAAACAGACTGTTGGTAATAATTCATCTGCTTTATCCGTAGAACTAATGCAATTAATCGAAAGTATTAAACACTACGATAAACAGATTAACCAAGTTCAAGATGAGATTAATCTCTTAATGATCAACTTGAACTCGCCTTTGTGCTATTATTATAGCTGAAATTAAGACTATCCATAATTTTAATAATCCAAATCAAATATAAACCTTTGCAGATTTAGATTCTGCTACTTACCAATCAGGACAAAAGGATAGTTTAGCTCATATGGTTAAGCAAGATTCTTCTTATTCAATAGTATTGCCTAATACAGATTGCTATTTACTCTCCGTATTTTAAAGCCTATTTAAGACTGAAAATCAATCAAGGAAAACTTTAATTAACCAGTTAAATAATTGCTTTCTCTTTCCTTTCTTGTTATAATGAAGTAAATTTTTACAAAATATTATTTATCAATTAGAAATAAGGAGATTTTATAATGTCAAAATACCTAAAATACTTCTCTGTTGTTTCGTTGGTTCTGACTAGTTTTGTTTTAGCTGCATGTCATCAACAAAATCCTCAACCAAAAGATCGTAGCCGGAAGCAACGACCAAAAGATGAATTGGTTGTTTCTATGGGGGGAAAGCTCCCTCATGAATTCGATCCAAAGGACCGTTATGGAATCCATAATGAAGGTAATATTACCCATAGCACCCTATTGAAACGTTCTCCTGACCTAGACATAAAAGGAGAGCTTGCTAAAAAATATAAAATCTCTAAGGATGGCTTAACGTGGTCGTTCGACTTAAATGATGATTTTAAATTTTCCAATGGTGAGTCTGTTACTGCTGATGATGTCAAGTTTACTTATGATATGTTGAAAGCAGATGGAAAGGCTTGGGATCTAACCTTTATTAAGAACGTTGAAGTAGTTGGGAAAAATCAGGTCAATATCCATTTGACTGAGGCGCATTCGACATTTACAGCACAGTTGACTGAAATCCCAATCGTCCCTAAAAAACATTACAATGATAAGTATAAGAGCAATCCTATCGGTTCAGGACCTTACATGGTAAAAGAATATAAGGCTGGAGAACAAGCTATTTTTGTTCGTAACCCTTACTGGCATGGGAAAAAACCATACTTTAAAAAGTGGACTTGGGTCTTACTTGATGAAAACACAGCACTAGCTGCTTTAGAATCTGGTGATGTTGATATGATCTACGCGACGCCAGAACTTGCTGATAAAAAAGTCAAAGGCACTCGCCTCCTTGACATTCCATCAAATGATGTGCGCGGCTTATCATTACCTTATGTGAAAAAAGGCGTCATCACTGATTCTCCTGACGGTTACCCTGTAGGAAATGATGTCACTAGTGATCCAGCAATCCGAAAAGCCTTGACTATTGGTTTAAATAGACAAAAAGTTCTCGATACGGTTTTAAATGGTTATGGTAAACCAGCTTATTCAATTATTGATAAAACACCATTTTGGAATCCAAAAACAGCCATTAAAGATAATAAAGTAGCTAAAGCTAAACAATTGTTGACAAAAGCTGGATGGAAAGAACAAGCAGACGGTAGCCGTAAAAAAGGTGACCTTGATGCAGCGTTTGATCTGTACTACCCTACTAATGATCAATTGCGAGCGAACTTAGCCGTTGAAGTAGCAGAGCAAGCCAAAGCCCTAGGGATTACTATTAAACTCAAGGCTAGTAACTGGGATGAAATGGCAACTAAGTCACATGACTCAGCCTTACTTTATGCCGGAGGACGTCATCACGCGCAGCAATTTTATGAATCACATCATCCAAACCTAGCAGGTAAAGGTTGGACCAATATTACGTTTTATAACAATCCTACCGTGACTAAGTACCTTGACAAAGCAATGACATCTTCTGACCTTGACAAAGCTAACGAATATTGGAAGTTAGCGCAGTGGGATGGCAAAACAGGTGCTTCTACTCTTGGAGATTTGCCAAATGTATGGTTGGTGAGCCTTAACCATACTTATATTGGTGATAAACGTATCAATGTAGGTAAACAAGGCGTCCACAGTCATGGTCATGATTGGTCATTATTGGCTAACATTGCCGAGTGGACTTGGGATGAATCAACTAAGTAACGCGTTTAGTTAATACAGCGACTTTAAGTCTGGAGTCTGAGAAAACAAGATACACAAAACTGTGCTGATCGTTTCCTCGGCTCCTTTTCTTATTGATTAAGGAGATTTCATTGTGAAACGTACTACCATTATTATCATCTTGAAAATCATCAGATGTATCACACTTATTTTTGGGGTATCTGTTTTGACCTTCGTTTTGTTAAAACAATCTCCAGTAGATCCTGTCATGGCAAGTGTCAATTATGACACATCACTAACCCCTGCTCAGTACAAAGCGATTGCTCACCACTATGGCTTGGATAAGCCAGCTCTAGTCCAATATTTTATTTGGTTGAAAAATGTGATACAGGGACATTTAGGGACTTCACTTGTTTATCGGCAACCTGTTAGTGATATTATTAGATCACGGGCAGGTGCTTCTTTCATACTTATGGGACTCTCTTGGATCTTATCGGGTCTTATTGGATTTATCTTAGGAACGTTATCAGCTTTCCATCAAGGGAAATTGCTTGATCGGATTGTCAGGTGGTTTTCATACCTTCAGATATCAGTACCAACGTTTTGGATTGGACTCATTTTTTTATTAATCTTTTCTGTCCAGCTGGGGTGGTTCCCGATTGGTATTTCTTCCCCGATAGGAACTTTGAGTCAAGATATTACGTTAGCTGATCGGATTAAGCACCTTATGTTACCTGTTTTCACGCTAAGCATTTTAGGTATTGCCAATGTCACTCTTCATACGAGAACTAAAATGATGTCGGTGCTTTCTAGTGAATATGTTTTATTTGCCAGAGCGCGTGGGGAAAAACAGTGGCAAATCTTTAAAAATCATTGCCTTAGAAATGCTATCGTACCAGCTATTACACTACATTTTTCCTATTTTGGAGAATTGTTTGGAGGATCTGTTCTTGCTGAGCAAGTTTTCTCATATCCTGGCTTAGGGTCTACCCTCACTGAAGCAGGACTTAAAAGTGATACACCGCTACTTCTAGCTATTGTGATGATAGGAACATTATTTGTTTTTGCGGGCAATCTTATTGCGGATATTTTAAATAGCATCATCAATCCACAGTTAAGGAGAAAAGTATGATATTGAGACGTCAAACGATAGTTTTATGGCAACTAGGTATCGCCATTTCTCTCATTCTTAGTATTCTAGCCTTAAACCTTTATTTCTATAGGACGCCTTTGGAAACCAATGTAGCTTTACGCAACCTCGCTCCTTCATTAAACCATCTTTTTGGGACAGATGGTTTAGGTAGGGATATGTTTGTCAGAACGATTAAAGGCCTTTATTTCTCTTTACAAGTCGGCTTATTAGGTGCCCTTATGGGAGTCTTTCTTGCGACCGTTTTTGGAGCGCTTGCAGGTCTAGGAAATAGTCTTATTGATAAAATAATAGCCTGGTTGGTTGATTTGTTTATTGGTATGCCTCATTTGATTTTTATGATTCTCATTTCTTTTGTTGTTGGGAAAGGGGCTCAAGGGGTTATCGTTGCAACAGCTGTTACCCATTGGCCCTCTCTAGCAAGGCTTATCCGCAATGAAGTCTATGATTTAAAGAATAAAGCCTTTGTCCAGCTCTCTAAAAGCATGGGAAAAACGCCTTATTATATTGTGAGGCATCATATCCTGCCTTTGATTGCTTCTCAAATTTTCATTGGGTTTATCCTCTTATTTCCGCACGTCATCCTGCATGAAGCATCCATGACTTTCTTAGGATTTGGCCTTTCTGCCGAACAACCTTCGGTTGGTATCATTCTGTCAGAGGCAGCTAAGCATATCTCTCTTGGAAATTGGTGGTTGGTGATTTTTCCAGGACTTTATCTTATTTTGGTTGTCAATGCCTTTGACACTATCGGAGAATCCTTAAAGAAACTCTTTTACCCTCAAACGGATCATTTTTAGGAGGTAGAGATATGACAGAAACATTATTAAGCATTAAAGACCTCTCCATCACCTTCACTCAATACGGAAGATTTTTAAAACCATTTCAATCAACACCGATACAAGCGCTGAATTTAGAAGTTAAAAAAGGTGAGTTATTAGCTATTATAGGTGCTAGTGGTTCAGGCAAGAGTTTATTAGCACATGCTATTATGGATATTCTTCCTAAAAATGCAGCTGTAACAGGAGATATGATTTATCGGGGTCAATCACTAACTTCTAAACTCATCAAACAGTTGCGAGGAAAAGAAATGACGTTGATTCCACAATCCGTTAATTATTTAGATCCATCTATGAAAGTCAAGCATCAGGTGCGCTTGGGTATCTCAGAAAATGCTAAGGCTACTCAAGAAGGATTGTTTCAACAGTTTGGTTTAAAAGAAAGTGATGGTGACTTATATCCTTTCCAACTTTCTGGCGGAATGCTCCGACGTGTTTTGTTTACAACGTGTATTAGTGATACGGTTTCTTTGATTATTGCGGATGAGCCCACCCCTGGATTACATCCAGATGCTCTGCAAATGGTTTTAGATCAACTACGCTCCTTTGCAGATAATGGAATAAGCGTTATCTTTATCACTCATGATATTGTAGCAGCTAGTCAAATTGCGGATCGTATAACTATTTTTAAAGAGGGAAAAACTATTGAAACAGCCCCAGCTAGCTTTTTTAGCGGAGGTGGGGAGCAATTACAAACAGAATTTGCGAGAAGTTTATGGCGCACACTCCCTCAGCAAGAATTTTTGAAAGGAGTTACTCATGACCTTAGAGGCTAAAAAGCTTGGCTTTTATCATAAAAAAGATCAATGGCTTTTTAAGGAGATTAATTTAGAGGTAGCACCTGGTCAAGTTTTAGGTATATTTGGACAAAGTGGGTGTGGAAAAACGAGTTTATCCAGAGTGCTTGCCGGTTTTTTGCAGCCTAAATCTGGTGAAGTATTAGTTGATGGCAGTCATTTGCCTAACAAAGCATTTAGACCTGTACAACTTATCCAACAACATCCTGAACAAACCATGAATCCTTTATGGCCTATGAAAAAAAGTTTGGAAGAAGCCTACTATCCAAGTCAAGATTTGCGAGATGCTTTTGGCATTCAAGAAAAATGGCTAAAGCGTCGTCCTAGTGAACTCTCGGGAGGGGAATTGCAACGCTTTTCGATTGTGCGTTCATTACATCCAGAGACGAAATACCTTATTGCAGATGAAATGACTACTATGTTGGATAGCATTACACAAGCTAGTGTATGGAAAAGCCTGTTGGAGATTGTAAAGGATAGAAATTTAGGTCTCATCATTATTAGTCATGATTTTGCTATGTTAGAAAAACTCTGTGACGCGTGCTATATGATTGAAGAGAATCGTACTCAACTGTTCAAGCATACTTAACACCTACGGTTATTACCTATTGAGTCTTTTTCTAACAAAATCACACCATTAAAAAAACCAGGAAAAGGCACTGCACCCCAATAATGGGACAGAAGAAAAACACTCTTATGAAACCAATTTCCTGAATTGAACAGGAGATTGGTTTTTAAAATGACGTTGAATTCTAGTTTCATTATAAAATGTAATGTAATTTTTAACAATATTTGTAATACTATCTTTGTTGTATTTTCTCCTATTTTGGAGATAAAAGGTTTCAGTCTTTAGAGCGGAGTGAAACCATTCAATACAGGCGTTATCTGCCGGTGTCCCTTTTCGAGACATTGAGCGGATAATGCCTTTTTCTGTGCAAGCCTGGTAGTAAGGCATAGAAGTATACACTGACTGTGTAAGATTACTCCTTTAGGCAATTTTAACTGATTAAGGGTGTCTAGTACAAAATCCGTGTCCTGACAATCTGAGATAGTGTAAGCTATAATTTCTCGGTTATAGAGATCCATAATTGATGAGAGATACAATTTACAGTTACCGAAATATAGGTAGGTAATCTCTGTTACAAGCTTTTCCATAGGCTTATCTGCATGGAAATCCCTACTCAATTTGTTATCTGTTAAATAATAAGCTTTACCCAAATTGGGAACTTTCTTGGTACGTGTCCGACAAAGCCAGCCATTATTTTTCATGATACGATAGACTTTCTTTGCATTAACAGTCAATCCGTGAATCTTTTTGAGCAATCGTGTAATGGTACGATAGCCATAAATAAAGTGATTCTCCATGCAGAGTTGTTCAATTAATTCAATGACGTCATCTTTTTTTGCGGCTTCTCATACTCCTTTTTCCAACGGTAAATAGGTCGACCGTTTGACCTTAAAACAGTCTAGAATGACAGCTATCGGGTAGTTGTTTTTATAGTCTTCCACAAGCTTGATAAGACTTACTTTATCGATTTCCTTATCAAGCTTTGATACTTTTTTAGGAGTTCAACTTGAAGTTTTAATTGTTCAACTTCAGATAATTGTTCCATTCCTTGACCGTAAGTATATTGCTTACCTACAGGTTGATAAAAGCGATACGTTTCTCCTTTTTGATACCAGCGCCACCAAGCGTATATTTGGCTTTTATTTTTAATACCAAGTGTATCCATAATAACTTTTTCAGTTTTACCTGATTTCTTCATTTCAATACAGGATAATTTTGTTTCTAATGAATAAGCTTTTTTGACCATAATAAAACACTCCTAATTCTATTTTACTAGAATTAGGAGTGTTTTTCTTCTGTCCCACTTACTCGGTGCAGTGCCAATTGGATGTATACTATAAAAGTAGACAGAACATTGTGTGCTATAATCTGTTTTAAAAGACACCAAAACGAAAGGACATCCTATGTCAACATTTAAACGCTACGATGAAGAATTTAAACAATCTCTTGTCAACCTTTATCAAACTGGAAAAACTCAGTCTGAACTCTGTAAAGACTATGGTGTATCCGCTTCTGCGCTTGCAAAATGGATCAAACAGTATTCTCAAGTCAAACTCGAAGATAATTCTGTACTTACTGCAAAGCAAATACAAGAGCTACAAAAACGTAATGCCCAACTTGAAGAGGAGAACCTCATCTTAAAAAAAGCAAGTGCCATATTCATGCAAAACTTAAAGTAAGACTCCTCGCTGTCTATCGGTTGCGCTTCGAACACGCCACAACAACCTTGTGTCGTGTTTTACGTATCAATCGCTCCACTTACTATAAATTTCTAAAACATAAGCCCTCAAAAAGAGAATTGGATAATCAATTTTATAGAAAACAAATACTT
The DNA here is from genome assembly GCF_011421425.1 of Streptococcus catagoni. GTDB lineage: Bacteria > Bacillota > Bacilli > Lactobacillales > Streptococcaceae > Streptococcus > Streptococcus catagoni. The sequence continues at coordinate 177,117 of NZ_WPCW01000001.1, read as the reverse complement.
GAGATTTATACCAAAGCAAACAAAAGACTTGGTGTGAAGTCTATCAAGGTCATTCTTCAAAGAGACTATGACACAATAAGCTCTGAAGGAAGAATTTACCGTCTTATGAAGAATATGGCGCTCCCTAAAATGGCAACTGTTAAGCCAAAACGAGCTCTTAAAAAAGCTCAAAAAACTTACCCTCAGAACTTACTCAACCAAAAATTTAATCCTAATCAACCAAATCAAGTATGGACAACTGACTTCACCTATATCTCTATCGGATATAAGAAACACGTTTATCTCTGCGCAATACTTGATCTCTATTCTAGAAAATGTATTGCTTGGAAACTAAGTCATCGTATGGATGCAAAGTTAGCATGTGATACTCTAGAATTAGCTCTTAATAAAAGAAAGATGGAAGGAACACTTCTCTTTCATTTCGACCAAGGGTCACAATTTAAGGCCATGGAATTTAGAAAAATAATTGATGACAACAATATCATGCAGTCTTTTTCTAAACCTGGATATCCTTATGATAATGCCGTAACTGAAGCATTTTTCAAGTATTTGAAGCATAGACAAATCAACCGAAAAAATTATCAAAATATCAAACAGGTTCAATTAGATTGCTTTGAATACATTGAGAATTTTTATAACAATTACAACCCACATACGGCTAATCTAGGACTAACTCCTAATCAGAAAGAAGAAAATTATTTTAATGCAATGAAATAACTCGGTTTTCTGTCTACTTATTTGACATTAGTCCAGTATGAGATGGCACATCACAATTTGTCGTGATAACTATTCTTTCTTTTGCATCATTTCCTCCTGAAAATAAAAAAGCGAGAACACTTCTTAAAATGTTCTCGCCCAAAGTTTATAAATGAACTCCTTTGACCAAAATAGGTAATAAACCTATATAAAACAAAAATCCTGCCAAAGATTTTTTTGGCAGGATTTTTGGCAGGAAACCAAATCAATTTATCAGTTTCTTTAAATCGCTATAAGCTATAAAAGATTGGTAAATTGGGATTCCGCTCTCAAATTGCTATGTGCTTCTTATTTAAGTGTAACTGAAGCGCCAGCTTCTTCAAGTTTAGCTTTGATTTCTTCAGCTTCTGCTGCTGCAACGCCTTCTTTAACGTTAGCAGGTGCGCCATCAACAAGACCTTTAGCTTCTTTAAGACCAAGTCCAGTGATTTCACGTACAGCTTTGATAACGCCAACTTTTTTGTCGCCAGCAGAAGTTAATTCTACGTCGAATGAATCTTTAGTTGCTTCTTCAGCACCACCAGCAGCTGCAGCAGCTACAGGAGCAGCTGCAGTTACACCAAATTCTTCTTCGATAGCTTTTACAAGATCGTTAAGCTCAAGGATTGAAGCTTCTTTAATTTCAGCAATAATGTTTTCAATGTTCAATGCCATTGTAATTTCCTCCAAATATTTAAGTTAAAAGTTATTGTGTAGCCTTAGGCTACTTGTTGACACATTAAGCAGCGTCTTCTTTGCTTTCTGCAACTGCTTTGACAGCATATGCAACGTTGCGAACTGGCGCTTGAAGTACTGAAAGGAGCATAGATAGCATACCTTCGCGGTTTGGCAATGCAGCAAGTGCTTGGATTTCTTCTTTTGAAGAAGTAGCGCCTTCGATTGCTCCACCTTTGATTTCAAGTGCATCAGCAGTTTTAGCAAAATCGTTGATGATTTTAGCAGGTGCAACAACATCTTCATTTGAAAATGCTACTGCAGATGGTCCTACAAAGATATCTTTCATATCTTCAAGTCCAGCTTTTTCTGCGGCACGTGACAAAATTGAATTTTTGATAACTTTAAATTCAACGTCTGCTTCACGAAGTGAACGACGTAAAACAGTATCTTGTTCAACTGTAAGACCACGTGAATCGACAACAACGATACTTACTGCATTTTTCATTTTTTCAGCAATAAGATCAACGTGTTCAGCTTTTTTAGCAATAATTGCTTCACTCATTAGTTTTACCTCCGTTTTTATTTTGTGCTTAGGTACAAAAAAATCGCACCTAAACCTAGACACGAAAGTACAAATACGTTATATAATAATGACGTTTTGTGCCTCGGTAGGAATCTTACGAGCTGAGCTCCCCTACTGTCTTAGGTCAGTTTCATTTAAAAACCTTTATTAGTATATATTAAAGTTCAGATAATGTCAACTAAAATTTTCTTTCTCCTTTAATTTTTTATAAAGGTCAAAAATAGTCAAACTTTTTATTGACCTTTTCTGACCAAAGTATTATAATAGTATCAGAAGGTGGTTACTAAGCCAAAACATTAATAGTTTAAATAAGAACTCTTGCTTTACTATTTGAGAAGAAACTATTAATCCTTCCGTACAATTGTATTAGTTTATAACTTTAGTAGACAAAGAAAAAAGAGGTGTTTTTTATGGCAAATTATTATGGAAAAGAACCATTCGGTAATATGGATGATATTTTCAACCAATTAATGGGAAATTTAGGTGGTTTGAATACTGAAAATCGTCGGTACTTGGTCAATGGACGTGAAATGACGGCAGAGGAATTTAATCAATTCCGGAAAAAGGCTGCTGCTTCTGCAGAAAATCAAGAAGAAACCAAAAGAACAAACAGTCACATCCAAGATGACGGTATCTTATCAAAATTAGGAACAAACCTAACAGAAAGTGCAAGGCAAGGAAAGCTAGATCCTGTTATTGGACGAAACAAGGAAATCCAAGATACTGCTGAAATTTTAGCAAGACGTATTAAAAACAATCCCGTACTTGTAGGTGATGCCGGAGTCGGTAAAACCGCTGTTGTTGAAGGCTTAGCTCAAGCTATTGTCAATGGTGATGTTCCTGCAGCAATCAAAAACAAGGAAATTATTTCCATTGATATATCAGGTCTTGAAGCTGGAACCCAGTACCGTGGTTCTTTCGAAGAAAATATCCAAAATCTGATTAAAGAAGTCAAAGCTTCTGGAAATATTATTTTATTCTTTGATGAAATCCATCAAATTTTGGGTGCCGGTTCCACAGGTGGAGACAGTGGCTCTAAAGGTTTAGCCGATATTATCAAACCAGCATTATCACGTGGAGAAATAACCGTGATTGGGGCAACAACCCAGGATGAATATCGTAATACCATCCTGAAAAACGCTGCACTAGCGCGTCGTTTCAATGAAGTTAAGGTTAATGCCCCTTCTGCAGAGGATACCTTCCACATCCTCATGGGCATTCGAAATCTTTATGAACAACACCATAATGTCATCCTTCCTGACCCTGTACTTAAGGCTGCTATTGATTATTCTGTTCAATACATCCCACAAAGAAGTCTTCCAGATAAGGCTATCGACTTAGTTGATATGACCGCAGCTCACTTAGCTGCCCAACATCCTGCAACTGACGTCAAAAGCATTGAAAAAGCTATTGCACAAGAAAAGACAAAACAAGAAAAAGCTGTTGAAAATGAAGATTTCGAAACAGCTTTGAAAGCAAAAACACGTATTGAAGAATTGCAAAAACAAATTGATAATCATACTGAAGATCAAAAGGTTACTGCTAATACAAACGATATCGCGCAATCCGTAGAACGTTTGACTGGCATTCCCGTTTCAAAAATGGGAGCTAATGACCTAGAACGCCTCAAAGAAATTGACAGCCGCTTGAAGGGACACGTCATTGGACAAGACAAGGCTGTTGAAATGGTTGCCAAGGCTATTCGTCGTAATAGAGCTGGTTTTGATGATGGTAACCGACCTATCGGTTCATTCTTATTTGTAGGACCAACTGGCGTTGGTAAAACAGAATTAGCCAAGCAATTAGCTATGGACATGTTTGGTTCAAAAGATTCTATTATCAGGCTAGACATGTCAGAATACAGTGATCGTACAGCAGTTTCAAAACTGATTGGAACTACTGCTGGTTATGTTGGTTATGATGACAATCAAAATACCCTAACAGAAAGAGTCCGTCGAAACCCTTATTCTATTATCCTCTTGGATGAAATTGAAAAAGCTGATTCTCAAGTCATCACCCTTCTACTCCAAGTATTGGATGATGGGCGCCTGACTGATGGACAAGGTAATACCATCAATTTCAAAAATACAGTGATCATCGCAACTTCAAATGCTGGTTTCGGGCATGATGATTCTGAAAACCCAGTTAAAATTATGGATCGCATCGCTCCTTACTTCAGACCTGAATTTTTGAACCGCTTCAATGGTGTCATTGAATTCCTCCATCTTCAAAAAGAAGATTTGAAGGAAATTGTAGATTTAATGCTATCTGAAGTTGATCAAACAATTGCTAAAAAAGGTCTTAGCCTAACAGTCAGTGAGGATGTTAAGAAACACCTAATAGAACTTGGTTATGATGAAGCCATGGGAGTCCGTCCGCTTCGTCGCGTTATTGAACAAGAAATTCGTGATCGCATAACCGACTTCTATCTTGAACATCCAGAAACTAAAGACTTACTTGCAGAAATGGAAAATGGACATATCAGTATCAAAGAAGCCGCAAATCAGTAAGAAGACTAGAAAATGCACTAGCTGCTCCTTCCACTATTAGATTTGAAAAAGACAAAGAAATCCCTCAAATCCTTTCTTAGGATTTTGAGGGATTTTTCTATTTTAGGGACACAGTTTTTACTTGATAAAAACCAATTTCTCCTTCCCCTTTAAGCTTACTTTCTTTCCTTGAATGCTATAGTCAAAATAGCCTTTTAAATCTTTCTTGCTTAGTAGCCTATTTTTCTCATTGATAGATTTGATATCTATTTTACGCATCAAGCGATTAACATTGCCCTCAGCAACTTCCATGGACATAAGGCTAGTGGCTTTATGATAAGTTCCGTCCATTTCATGGGCCGTTTTCTCCATCTCAAGATCAACCCGATCTTCTATATCTTTGAGACTAGGAATTGTCTTTTCCATCATTTCTTTTATCTCAGGATCTAATTGATCTAAAGACATGTGCTGTTCTTTCAATGATTGTTCAAGCTGTTTCTTGACAAATTCAAGCATTTTTTGACTAAATTTCTTTTTCTTAATTGGTATCTTAACTGTTAGAATAGCCTTATCATTTTTAACTGACATTGTCAGTTTGGGATTTGCAATAATATCTTCCGTCTTTATACCAAAACTTTCATCGACATTAGCAACTTCCTTGGTAAACGCCTTTTTTAATTTCTTTGCTGCGGACTGAGATGTCCAATCGCCTTCCAATGAATCTGTTTGGTAACGGTAAAAACAGACTGCACCGACTAGCAATAATATAGATAAGAGTGCCAGTAGTATTTTTTTAACTCGAGAAGGTGATTTTCTTGATTCACCCTCCAAAGTTTTCGATTTTTTTGATAACATCTTAGTCTCCTCCAAGCAGATAGTATCATTTTCTAATTTTTCAGTCAATTCTCCTTTTTTCTTAAATTAGGCTGGTCATCATCCTTGATCCTATAAAGATCAGGCTACTTAGAGGCTTAGAAAAGTAAGAAAAAAGTACTTATTTAAAAGTACTTTGGCGTGTTCAAACCATATCTAAGATGGTATCCCAGGCTTGATCAATACCTATTTTGTCAACAGATGAAAAAATAATGAAGTGATCTTGAGCATCAAATGATAATTTCTTTTTAACCATAGATTCGTGCTTATTCCACTTTCCACGCGGAATCTTATCTGCTTTGGTCGCTACTACAATAACAGGGATTTCATAATATTTTAGAAAATCATACATCTGTACATCTTCCTTTGAAGGTTCATGACGAAGATCAACCAAGGAGACAACTGCTCTTAAATTATCTCTGCTGGTTAAATAGTCCTCAATCATTTTTCCCCATTTAGCTCGTTCTGTTTTAGAGACCTTAGCATAACCGTAGCCTGGAACGTCTACAAAACGAATTTTATCATCAATGTTGAAAAAATTTAATAATTGTGTTTTTCCTGGCCTGCTAGAAGTTCTAGCTAAATTTTTCCTGCCAAGAATAGTATTAATAAAACTAGATTTCCCCACATTTGAGCGACCAGCAAGTGCTATTTCCGGGATATCATCTTGAGGATAATGGCTTTTATTGGCCGCACTTAGTAAAATTGAGGCATTATGAGTGTTTAACACTTGTTCTTCAGCCATCTGGTCTCCTTTATGCTGTTTCTAAAATTGGTTTTTCATAGCCTTCAACAGCAGATTTTGTTATTTTTACTTTGGTTACTTCTTCTTGACTTGGGATATCAAACATGATATCAAGCATTGTTTCTTCAATGATTGAGCGCAATCCACGCGCCCCTGTCTTACGTTCTATTGCCTTACTAGCAATAGCTTCTAAGGCTTCTTTTTCAAACTCAAGATCCACACCATCGTATGACAAAAGGGCCTGGTATTGTCTGACTAAGGCATTCTTAGGCTCTGTTAAGATTTGAATCAAATCATCTCTACTTAATTGTTCCAAGGCTGCGACAACTGGTAAACGTCCAATAAATTCAGGGATGAGACCAAACTTTTGAATATCATCAGAAATAATCTCTTGCATATAAGAAGCTCCCTCATCTATTTTACGATTGTTTTGTCCAAAGCCGATGATCTTTTCTCCTAAGCGTTGCTTAACAATTTCTTCGATTCCATCAAAAGCACCACCAACGATAAACAAGATATTTTTGGTATCTATTTGAATCATTTCTTGGTTGGGATGTTTACGTCCACCTTGTGGTGGAACACTGGCTTCAGTACCTTCAATAATTTTCAATAGAGCCTGTTGGACACCTTCACCTGATACGTCTCGCGTGATTGAAACATTTTCACCTTTTTTGGCAATCTTATCAATCTCATCAACGTAAATAATGCCTCGTTCAGCTCGTTCTACATTATAATCTGCTGCCTGAATAAGCTTTAAAAGAATATTTTCAACATCTTCTCCAACGTAACCAGCTTCCGTTAAGGAGGTTGCGTCAGCTATGGCAAAAGGTACATTTAAACTCTTTGCTAATGTTTGAGCCAAAAAGGTTTTTCCAGAACCTGTAGGACCAATCATCAAAATATTTGATTTCTGAAGTTCTACCTCGTCTTCTTCACGGCTTTCAGTATATGAAACACGTTTATAATGATTGTAAACAGCAACTGCTAAAGCGCGTTTTGCCCGATCTTGACCAACAACATATTGATTTAATGTGTCCAGTAATTCCTTGGGCTTTGGAACTTCAGCTAAGTCAGCTAGTACTTCTTCAGCAAGCTCTTCCTTAATAATTTCTTGTGATAAAGCCACACACTCATTACAAATAAAAACATTATTACCGGCTATAATTTTTTTAACTTCATCTTGGCTTTTGCCACAGAATGAACAGTGAACCTTAATGTCAGTACTCCTATTTGCCGCCATAATTCCTCAAACTTTCTTTTTCTAAATCTCTCTTAAAACAGTGTGCCATAGAAGGCATGTATGGTATTTACTAAATTACTGAAGGCATTCAATAAAAAAAGAACACCTAAACCATAACGCTTTTTGTGAAATGCTGGTAAGGCACAAAGCACACAAATAGCGCACAAAAAAGCCGTAAATATTCCAAAAAGACTACGTTGCATGATTATTTCTCCCTTAGACTTACTTTTTACTTAAAACATGCACTGTAAAATCATAAGGGTTTTTATCATCTTTTTCATAAAAGAAGTGATCTTCTTCCTCAAATCCAGACATATCTAATTTTGGACAATAAGTGTCACCTTGGAAGTGATGATGGACAACGGTTTTAATTATTTTATTAAAGTGACCATCAAAGCTTTCTAAGACTTTTGCTCCGCCGATGACATACAGATTTTTGTCCTGGGCATGATACCACTCAAGTACTTTTTCAAGGCTAGTCATTGTTAAAACACCGGGAATCTCATAGAAGGCATTACTTGTCAAAACAAGAGTTTGACGATCTGGCAATAAGCGACGCTTCATACCTTCAAATGTCACCCTACCCATTAATACAGCCTGATTAAGGGTCGTATTTTTAAAATGTTGTAATTCTTTTGGCAGATGCCATGGTAATTTATCATTTGCACCGATAAGACCATTCTCATCTTCTGCCCAAATACCAATGATTTCCTTAGTCATTTTGAACTTTCCTCTTTTATACTTTCCTTATTCTACCAAATTTCACGGAAACTTGCTCACAAAAAAATTGAAGAAGAACCTAGATAGCAAGGTCAAACCTCAGTTGTGGTTTAACAGGTTGATAATCAATAAGCTCAAAATCTTCAGCCTTGATATCAAAAAAGTTAGTTCCATCAGGAACATTTAATAGAAGTTTTGGCTGACAATCTGCTGGTTCTCGCCTTAGAAGTTCCTCTGCCTGTTCAAATTGATTATCATAAATATGTAAATTATTGACAAAATAGAAGAATTTTCCAATTTTCCAGCCAAAGTGTTTAGCAATCATCATTTGGAAGGCTACATACTGCATGGCATTAATATGATGAGCCACCAGCATATCATTGGACCTTTGAACCAAGGTCGCATCTAAGTATATGTCTCCATCTACTCGACGCACATCAAACATGGTTTGAAAGGCACAAGGTAATAAACCTTCTGTTTCTTCAAAGGCTTCATAATCCCAGAGAGAGATAACATTGCGACGATTCCAAGGATTCTCTTCCAATTGTTTGAGGATTTTAGTCATAATATCATGTTTTTTGACAACAGCGCCATAACGTTGACCAATGGTTCTGCTATTACCGACCTCCCAATCACTCCAATAGTGAACATTATACTTTTCCTCTAGAATATCTAAACTATTAGACTGATCTTGATAGATCCACAAAAGCTCTTTGATAGCTGCTTTAATAGGAATAGGTCTCAGAGTAGTTATGGGGAATTCACCTTTTGACAGATCATATTCAGCAAAGGAACCAGTTAGGTATTTAGAATTGGCACTTTGACCATTTTTGTATTTTGGTCTTGCCTGTTCGCTGTAAACACCCTCACCTAAAATTTTCTTAATATTAGCTTTAAAAATACTGTCTGCTTTTGTCATCACAAAACCCTTCCACCTAGTATACTGTTATATATTTTACCAAAATTTTAAAAAATAGCTAGAAGAAAACCATTTTATTAAGTGACTTTAGGCAGTCAATTTAAAAGATTAAAATTAACAGTACGATTAAAACCCTCTTTTGCAACAAAGTATGATAAAATATTAACGGTATTATAGTAGAAAAGAAGGAAAAATATGACTATAGGAATTGATAAGATTGGCTTTGTTACCAGTCAATACGTATTAAAAATGGAGGATCTAGCCCAGGCACGCCAAACAGATCCCGATAAATTTACCAAAGGTTTGATGCTTGATGCCATCAGTATTTCGCCAATCACAGAAGATATTGTTACCTTAGCAGCCAGTGCTAGTCAAGAAATTCTAGATGAAGAAGATAAAGATAAGATTGATATGATCATCTTTACCACTGAAAGCTCTATCGACCAATCTAAGGCAGCCAGCATCTACATCCACAGCTTACTAGAAATCCAGCCTTTTGCCAGATCAATTGAAATGAAAGAAGCATGTTATAGTGCCACTGCTGCTCTTGACTACGCTAAAGCACATGTTAATATGCATCCCCAATCACGGGTTTTAGTTATTGCTAGTGATATTGCTAAATACGGCATTGATTCATCTGGCGAACCAACACAAGGATCAGGAAGTTTAGCAATCTTAGTGAAAAGCAATCCCCGCATTGCTATTTTAAATAACGACAATGTCGCACAAACACGAGACATTATGGATTTCTGGCGTCCTAATTACTCAGCAACACCCTATGTTAATGGGATTTATTCAACCAAACAATATCTAGACTCCTTAGAAACCACTTGGAAAGCCTACCAAGAGAAAAATAAGAAGACCTTGGATAACTTTGCAGCTTTCTGTTTTCATATTCCCTTCCCTAAACTTGCCCTCAAAGGGCTTAATAACATTATTGACAAAACTCTAGCAGCAACCAAGGCCCAAAAATTAAGAGAAGCCTTTGAAACTTCCATTCTTTATAGCAGACAAGTCGGAAATATTTATACCGGATCTTTATATATGTCACTCTTAGCTCTTTTGGAAAATAGCAAAGCTTTAAAGGCAGGAGACCATATCGGCATGTTCAGCTATGGGTCAGGAGCCGTTAGTGAGATTTTCAGCCTTGAATTGGTTGACGGTTACCAAAACATGCTTAAAACAGACCGCCAACAAATTCTGAATAAACGTCAAAAACTCACTGTAGAAGACTATGAAAACATCTTTTATGAAGAAAGTAAGCTTGATTCAGAAGGTAATGCCCAATTTGAATCCTATTTAACCAGTGGTTTTTCACTTAAAGAAATTAATGAACACCAAAGGATTTACCAAAGAAATGACAAATAATAAGCTTAACTGGTCTGGCTTTTATAAGAAGTCCCTTGAGCAGAGACTGGAAATGATTCGTGATTTTAACCTGCTAAATGAAGACAAACTTAAGAGCTTGCAAAATCAAGATTTGCTAACTGCTGATACTGCCAACCAGATGGTTGAAAATACCATTGGCCGCTTTGCTCTTCCCTTCAGTATAGTCCCTGACTTTGAAGTTAATGATAGAGTCTATCAATTGCCATTTGTAACAGAAGAACCATCAGTTGTAGCTGCTGCTTCTTATGCAGCAAAGATTGTGAAAAGCTCTGGTGGCTTTAAGACCAAGGTTATTGGACGCCAAATGATTGGGCAGGTCGCCTTGTATGATCTTGAAAACAAAGAGATTGCAAAGAAAAGAATCCTAGAAAATCAAGAAAGTCTCATTAAACTGGCAAATGATTCCTATCCTTCTATTGTTAAACGTGGTGGTGGAGCTAGAGAAATAAGGGTCGAAATCAAGGACCAATTTCTTATAGTCTACCTTACAGTTGACACCCAAGAAGCTATGGGCGCTAACATGGTTAATACAATGATGGAAGCCCTCGTCCCAAGCTTAGAAGAAGAAACAAAGGGAAAAAGCCTTATGGCTATCCTCTCAAACTATGCTACTGAATCACTGGTTAGTTCAGAATGCAGTATTGATTTTCGCTACCTAAGTCGTGATCCTAAACAGGCTCTTATCCTAGCCCAGAAAATGGAATTAGCTAGTCGTCTAGCACAGATTGACTCTTACCGTGCCGCTACCCACAACAAGGGTATTTTTAATGGGATTGATGCCATAGTACTTGCCACAGGCAATGACTGGCGGGCAATTGAAGCTGCTGGACATGCCTTTGCTTCTAAAGATGGCTCATACAAGGGGTTAACAGAGTGGACCTGTGATCTTGAAAACAAGCTGGTCAGAGGCACACTGATAATGCCCATGCCCATAGCTACCAAAGGTGGTTCCATTGGTTTAAACCCTAGTGTTTCCATTGCTCACGATCTGTTAAAGTATCCTGAGGCAAAAGAACTTGCACAGATCATTGTTTCTGTTGGCCTAGCTCAGAATTTCGCAGCCCTAAAGGCTCTAACCAATACTGGTATTCAAGCTGGGCATATGAAATTGCAAGCCAAATCATTAGCTCTCTTAGCTGGTGCAAGTGAAGCTAATCTTACAAAACTCCTTCCACTTCTATTGAAAGAAAAACATATGAATCTAGAGACAGCACAAAAACTCTTAAAGAAACTTGAGGACAGTAAATAGGTTTGACAATATTGTCAAACCTATTTTTAATATGCTTACAAGCTCTTCTTTTCTTTCCTAGCTATTAATGAGATCAAAAGAGACAGCACTATCATGACTAAAGCCTTGAAAGGATGTCTTGTACTTTCTTCACTGGTTTGAGGAAGTTTTGTTCTAGAGTTACTAAAACTATCCTTATCAGCATTTTGTCCCTGTAATAAATTCAGCTTTCTCTGATTTTTTATTCTCTCTCTTCTAGCAGAAAGTTGAGTTTTTTGCTTAATAGATTCTTCTTTTTTGAGTTTTTCCAAGTAAGTCGCTGCATCCTGACAAGCATTCTTGATTGCCTGGAAGATGCCTTGTCTGTGTGCATTGGCTTTCTCAACAACTCTTATTGTAGGAAATTCTCCTATATTCTTAGCCAGTATATCATAAATGGAAAACCCTTCATAATCAGCCAAGGTCGCAATGGCTAGGCTGTGATAACCCTCATTATCTTCATCAATATTAAGGATTGTATTTCCATACTCATCTATTTGTCCCTGGCCCACTTCAGCACTTCTATCTAAAACAAAGATGATTTTCCCCTTGTCATCAAAGTAAAGATTCAAAAAGATATAGTAATCTGGGATTGGCAAGGAAGACTCTAAATGGTAAAGTCCCTCTGCCATATGGGTATTCGCTAGTTGCCCATTGTTTCTTGCTAACTGGGATAAAAATTCAAGCTCTTTCATTAGTCGCTTGATCCTTTGATCTGTTAGGGCACTATTATTATAGGCTCTGCTTGCTTCAGTAATCTTAGCCTCCAGTAAGGAGCTATCTTTAAAGTGTGGATGACCTTTTTGCACCCTGATAGCTTTTTCTAGGGCCTTGTCCAAATCAATCCTGCCCAAGAAGAAACTTGTCTCATTGACAAACTTGTTTTGTGCGCCTTGCGATAAGCTTTGATCCTCTAATAAAGATTGAGCTTTTTTCTCCAAGTTCACATACTGCTTTCTCGTACTATCACGCAGTTCTTCTATGTCTAGATCTTTAATGGTCTTCAAAAGTTTAGTAATCGGAGACTTGTCCTTACTGATTTCTTCAGGATTTACTCTGAAAAAATCACCATCTGCCAAGCTTGGCTGTAATTTACTCTTAGTTTTGACAAGGACTTTCTGATATTTGGGGTGGCCTGTATTGTGATCAAAGGCATTAAAGGCAATAGTTTGTAAGTCCTTAGGAACAGAGACCTCCTTTAAAAGGTTTGTCTTAAAGGCTTGGGCAGAAATGCTTTCTAAGGATTTGGGTAAGCTAAGCTTAGTTAAGAGATTATCAGCAAAGGCTTGGACAGAAATTGTTTTCAAAGCTTCTAATTGGCTAAGATCAAGGTCTGATAAGGCATTTGACAAGAAGGCCATTTCACCAATTTCCCTAAGCTTATTTCCCATAAAGAGCAGGTTAGTAGCCCCATTTTGGCGGAAGGCAGAAATACCAATTTTTTCCACATTTTCAGGAATGATAATGGCATAAATACGATTAATATGAAAGGCTGCATCTCCAATTATTTTCAATTGATCATTTAAACTTAAAATATCAATTTGATTATTCATAAAGCTGCCCTGACCAATCTCTTCCAAATCATCATTAGCTTCAAAACTTGTCAGATTATTTGACTGAAAGGCAAAGTCACCGATTTTTCTAATGGTTGATGGCAGGATTAGCTCTTCAATATCATATTTTCTCAGACTTTTATTGTTGAAATCAACATTTCTAAAAGCATTGGCTGCAATTTCTGTGATAGGAAGATTCTGAGCATTCACTTTTGGAATTTCTAATTTCTTGTTCTGACGAATTTTTAAAAGGCCACTTTCTGAAAATCCTGTAAGAACAGTCCCCTGATAAGTGAAATCTTTGACTGTCCACCGGCTGTAATCAATTGCTGGTAAAGTCGTTTTTTTATCTTCCCCAGGATTGACATAGACATGCTTGTCTATCAGTCCAATGCTTGTAGCTTTTCTTGACGTTTTGATCACAACAAAATTTCCATAGTGAGCGTCACCTGGATTGGCTGCAAAGGCATTTTCTTCAATTTTTTCGATGGGGCTTTCAATAGTAAGGTGTGAAATAGAATTATCTTCAAAGGCTGCTTCTTTAATAACCTTTAGATAGGGACTCTTTATAAGTAGAGTTGTGATTCTATTAGATTTAAAGGCTCTTTCACCAAGTTCTTTTAAGGACTTTGGTAAGATAAGTTCCTTGCTAAGACGATTATCAAAAAAGGCATTATCTCCAATTTTTTCTAAGGAATCAGGAAGGTCTACCTGGCTAAGATTGGTATGAGCAAAGGCATAATCTGAAATCCCTTTTAGGCTTTGAGGGAGCCTAATCTCAGAAAGATTTTTATTTTCTGTAAAGGCATCTGAGCCAATGTAGAGATAGCCTTCTGGAATAATCAGTGATTTTATGGCATAGGCATTAAACTCTTCACCTTGATTAATAATTTCCCTCTTATCAACATCCAGATTGTCTACTTTGCCATTTTCTCCCGGTCGACTAATATAATCTGGTATAGCCGTCCTTTTATTAGGAACAAAAGCAAAGCTAGCAACCCTTTCTATCCTTCTACCCTCTTGATCTCTGGCAGGAAGTACCAGTTGGCCTGTCTGCCGTAATTTTTTCACTCCAGCCTTAGAAAATCCAATAATTTGCTTATCTTGAATGATAAAATCAGAGATATCCCAAATACTCTTGTTGACTTCTTCTTCCCGCTTTACTGAAAGTACAGTCTCTTCCTTTTGATTCTTCTTAAGCTTAGTCAAGTCTTTATGCTCATTTGTATCTTTATCTAAAAGAAGAGAAGTTCCCTTACTCTCTTCTTTCTTCTCAATCTGTTCACTTTCTTGACTAGTATCTTTTAGTTCACTTTCTTCTTTTTTATACTGAGGAGAGCTCTTCTTTTCGTCTTCTGTCTGTTTTATTAGCTGCTCTTTTGTAGTGGAAGACTGATCGGAAAACAAGTCTGCAACATCTCCATCAACCTGATCCTTATTGTCACTTAGGGATAGATTGTCTTTTGGATTATCATCTTCTTCAAACCAGTCATCATCATTATTGGCTTTTTCTACATGCTCTCTGCTAATTGGACTTCTTTGATTCTGTTCTTCTTTGGCATAAACCTCCTGACTACACACGAGACTTGTCACCGCAAGGAGTGACAGTGTGATTACCTTGGATTTTGATTTCATTAATTTTCCTTTCTTAATAATAAGTTTTGAGAAAAAAGCCTCCTAAGCTCAATTTCTCTTCTTATGTTTTCTTTTTTTTAGTTTTTAAAAAACTTTTTCCTTTCCTTAAAAAGGTCACATGTCTTTTGATAATAGCACAAAAAACAGATAATTACAACAACTTAATTATTTTTTTAAGCTTACCTAAATTTAAGTCATATAAAAAATGAACAAGATCTTCTTGCTCATTTTTATATCTTATTGGTTGGCTTCTTTTAATCTGCCATAGAGAAGATAATCAACCTTTTTTAAATCCTTTATCTCTTTACAATCTAAAGCACACATGATAAGCCTTAAATCCTTTTTCCAGCCTTCAATTATGGCAATCA
This sequence comes from Streptococcus catagoni, assembly GCF_011421425.1. Taxonomy (GTDB): domain Bacteria; phylum Bacillota; class Bacilli; order Lactobacillales; family Streptococcaceae; genus Streptococcus; species Streptococcus catagoni. The sequence continues at coordinate 161,923 of NZ_WPCW01000001.1, read as the reverse complement.
CTTCTTCAACTTGATACTTCTCAACCAGTTCTAGTACCATACGTGAAAGGCCTACTGATCTTGCCCCTAGCACCAAACATTTAATCATGTCTAGGGGATGCCGGACGCCTCCTGAAGCAAGAATTTCCACTTCATTGATAAGGTCCTTACAGTTTAACAAACACTGAGCTGTACTTTGCCCCCACTGATCTAGATAGGGGCGATTCCCTCCCCTTCGATTTTCGATATAGGCAAAAGAAGTTCCACCCCTGCCTGAAATATCAAAGCTTTTAATACCTAAGTCACGCGCTTGACAAATTGTTTTGCGATCCATACCAAAGCCAACTTCTTTTAGGATGACGGGAACAGGAATTTGTTCTGCGTAATCTTTTAAATGACTCTTCCATTCTTTAAATTCTCTTTCGCCCTCAGGCATTAAAAGTTCTTGCATGAGATTGATATGGACTTGAAGAAAAATAGGCTTCATCTCTTCAACGGTTCTTAGGCCTAAAGAAATATCCTTATCAAGCCCAATATTAGTTGCTAATTTAAGATCTGGGGCATGTTTCCTTAATTGGTAAGATTGATCATTAGGATCTTTGAGGGCAGCACTATAAGAGCCTGTAACCATGACTATTCCAGTAGCCTGAGCCACTGCTGCCAACTTTTCATTAACAGCCTTTCCTTTTTTGCTTCCACCAGTCATTGCATTAATGTAAAATGGAAACTCAAAATCCTGCCCTGCAAAATGGGTTGATAGGTCAATATCCTTTAAATCATAACTAGGTAAGGAATGATGAATAAGTTCAATATCATCAAAAGAATTGTAGTCTGATTTATAGCTTAAAGCGTATTTAATGTGATCATTTTTCCGATTTTCCATGGTCACTCCCAACTTTCTTGGTAGATTGTCTGAATACCTCTTTGTTCCCAGTCTTTGATGAGAGTATCTTTAGCTGCCTGAGAAAAGGCAAAAGCAACTCCGCAGTCTCCACCGCCTGAACCAGATGACTTAGCTACTGCATCAATACCTTGACAGGATTCCTTGAGTTCTCTTAATTTTGGATGATAAACAGCAGGATCTAGATCCATTAGCAACTTACTTAATCTTTCAATAGAAGCCATAAAAAGCTCTTGATCATTTTCTAAGAGGGCTTTTTTACAGGATAGAACGCCAAGTTGACTTTCCCTTAAAAAAGAATCGTCAATTTTTGCTTTCAATAAGTTAATCATGTCTTTTGATATGGAGGGAATCTTAGTCCAACCCACTAAAAAATGAGTGGCTAACTTAGGTCTTATCACTTCAATTTGATAACCCCAATCACTTTTGAGAAGGTCTTCAAAAGATTCCTCCTTGATCCGTTGACTTATTAATTGTCGATCAAATGATCTATAAGCAATCAGATCTTCAAAAGCAATACAAGCAATATCACCCATTGAACCATTATCTCCTAACTTCAATAAGCTATAGGCAGCAAGCTTAAAAAGCAGATCCTTTGAGAGTTCAATCTGATAAAACTTAGCCAGTGCTTTTAGGGTTAGAACAGTAACACTTCCACTTGAACCGATACCATACTTTTTGCCATTTTCCTCCATTTTTCCTTTGATGGATAAGGAAAAAGCTGGAAGATCTTCGATTTTTTTACCTAACAATTGAGACATTGTTTCAATGGCAGTCTGGATGAGCTGATAATTCTCATCTGCTTTCAAACCAGCAACATAATCATACTTATCAGAATATAGGCTTATTTCTTTGCAAGCCTTTATTTCTGCTGTCATTTTAATTGGAATATTCTTAATAATAGCAGTCTGCCCAGCTTTTAGGATGGCATACTCCCCAGCAAGGTACAATTTACCACCAGTCTCTACTTTGTACTTAGTCATTTTGTATTTTCCTAGTTTTTGACACAATAATCTTGTAATCTTTTTCAAAAATAGCAGCCAAAGCCTCTAGATCCTTCTCCAAACAGAGAACCTTCACATTGGGACCAGCATCCATTGTAAAATAACAGTGATAGCCCTCTTTTCTAAGTTCCCTTACCCTTTCCATAGCCTCATAGGAATCTTCAATGAGATAAGAAAAAGCAGGATTTGCCTTGTGGGTTGTCTGGTGCATGGCTAAAGCATTTTTTTCTGTTAAAAGCCCTACTTTCTCAAAGTCATTTTCTTTAAGATAGCTGAGCATATTCTTATAATCAACGGCAGACTCTTCTACCCATTGGTCAAAGTTTGTTGAGGTTTCACGACACAATTTCATACCATCTCGGCTTGAAACAGATTTTTTCGTTTCTTTGACAATTAGCATAATCATAGCCAGCTGTAAGTCTGTTTCTACTTGATAGATATCACCACTGTCCTTATCCCAGGCTGCAATTGGCCCAAAAAAAGAGCGGGAAGCTGATCCAGAAGCAAACTTGGCCTTTTGAGCTAAGTCTGATTGTCTAAGCCCCCCTTTGAAAAATATATTACAGGCTTTAACTAAGGCCGAAAGTCCACTGGAACTAGAGGACAGCCCTGCTGCTGTTGGCATATTATTAAAGGTATCAACTTGAACAAAGGTTTTAGAATCCCTTCGAAATTGGTCAATAATAGTACTTATCTTTTGGTGTTCTTTTTGGTCTTGCAAAAGGCCATCAATGTAAAAAGTATCCTTTGTTGCAGTTTCTGGTAGCTCTGTTAACCTTGTTTGCGTATACATGTTTTCCAGTGTCAACGAAATACTGCTTGTTGAAGGAATCATCAATTCTTGATTTTCCTTTCCCCAATATTTGATGATTGCTATATTTGCATATGATTTAACTGTTACAGTTTTTGGATCCACGTATTTACTGCCCCTTCATTTACTAAATTCTGACAAATCTTGTCAGCAATTGTTTTATTGTCAGCTAAAGCAATGATACAACCGCCTAATCCACCACCAGACATTTTGGCTCCTAGAGCCTCAGAAGCTAAAGCAACCTCAACCAGTTGATTTGCTTTTTCGATACTAACACCAATAGCCTTCAAATTGTAGTGAGCCTCGGTCATTGCTTGACCTATAAATTTTTTATTTTTTATTTGGATAGCTGCTACAACAGCCTCTGTTAGATCTCCAAGTTTTGCTAGATAGGGTAGATTACCTTCTTCATATTTAGCAACTTTGGCAACTGCTTCTCTAGTATGACCATGAATACCCGTATCCGCAATAACCAGATAGGCATCCAGATCAATGGACAAACTTTCAAAGCCAATATTTCTGATAAACTTAATGGCATGGTCGCTCAGACAAGTTTTAGCATCCAAGCCACTTGGGTTTGTATGAGCTATTATTTCTGCTTTGTTGACCAAAATCTCTAAAAGATCATTAGACAGGTCTTTTTCAAAGTAGGAAAAGACAGCTCTTATGGCTGCTATGGAAACTGCTGCTGAAGACCCCATACCTCTTTTTTGAGGAACTTGAGAGATGATCTCATAAGCAATTGGTTTTTCTTTGATTTGTAAATAATCAAGTGCTGCATAAATAGCCGTTGACAAGGTATCATAAAAATCAAACTTTAGCTTTTCTTTTGCCTCACGAATGCGACAAACAACTTCGATGTCTTTTAAGGGAAGTGCAATAGCGGGATAGCCATAAACAACAGAATGCTCTCCCATTAAAATAATCTTACTATGTGCTTTACCAATTCCTATTTTTTCACTCATAACCTTATCTTTTCACAAAACTTAATAATTCTTTTACCTTACTATTTTACACTAATTGCTCATAAAATGCGATAACTAACCTTTTTATAAAAACTTTTTCTTATAATGCTATAAAAAGTGATGATCACGAAAATCATCACTTTGTTTGTATTCTGAAAAATCTGTACAAATCAGACTTTTTCTTGTAGTTTGGCCATCTTAGCATAGATGCCGTCTTGTGCAATCAAGTCTTGGTGTCTGCCTCGTTCAACAATTCTCCCTTTGTCAAGTACCAAAATTTGATCAGCAGTCTGTATGGTTGACAGTCTGTGGGCAATGATAAAGGTTGTTCGCCCTTCTTTTAAGACTTCCATGGCTCTTTGTATGATTTCTTCAGTCTCTGTATCAATATGTGAGGTAGCTTCATCTAGAATAAGAATTTTGGGATTGCTGATCAGTGTTCTTGCAAAGGCAATTAATTGTCTTTCGCCACTAGAAAATGAAGATCCTCTTTCATAGACAGCTTGGTAGATTCCCTTCTCATAGCGAGAAAGCATTTGCTTAGCCCCTACCTTTTCTAGAGCATCTACAATCTCCTGATCGCTGTAGGCCGTATTTCCCATAGTCACATTTGAGGCAATTGTCCCTGTAAAGAGATAAGGATCCTGCAGAACAATTCCCATCTGAGATCTTAAACTTTCCCTAGAGAAGTTATTAATAGCTTGTCCATCAATGCTAATCCTTCCAGAATTGGGTTCGTAAAAACGATAAAGCAAATTCATGATGGAAGATTTACCAGAACCCGTATGTCCGACCAAGGCGACTGTTTGCCCCTTATCAGCATGAATACAAATATCTGATAGAACCATTTTATCCTTTTCATAGGCAAAATAAATAGTTTCAAAATCAACTATCCCATCAGAAATGTGAATTTCTTGTGTCTTCTCATCTTCTACCTTTTCCTCTAAGAGTACCATCAAGCGATGTCCTGTGACAGATGACCTTTGCAAATTAGACAACTGCCTAACCAGGTTTCCTAACAAATCAAAAAGCTTGGTTAAGTAGTTAATATAGATAAAGAGTTTTCCGACAGTCACACCTGGCTTATCTTGTAAAAATTGAAAACCAATAAAGGCCAAGATAAGGGCAACAATGGAGTATTTGACAAATTCCGTTACAGACCAAGAGGCCACAGAGTCAGCAAAAACGATCTGTTCGTCGGCTTTTTTCATGTGCTCAACCTGATCTTCAAATTCTCTTAAAACGTGATCCTCCTGATGGTATAGCTGCACAATAGAGATACCATTCATCATTTCGTTAACCTGAGTATTGACCTTACTTCTAGCATGGTAAAAGTCTTTCATAGGTTGGTCCGTTAGTTTTTTATAGATAATTTGCAGGCTATAAAATAAGGGAATCACCAAGAGTAGGAAAAAGCCGCTTCTAAGATCCAAATAAAATAGGAAGAAATAGATAAAGATAATTTGGACAAGACTAATAATAATCTGTGATAAAAGATTATCGTAAAACTGACTTCTTAAGGTCTCGGTATCATTAACAATCCTGGTCGCAATCTTGCCAGCCGGCTGATGATCAAAATAGGAAATGGGCAGCTTTTGCATAATATCAAAAGCTCGATTCCTTAAATTTGTAACGATTTTATTAGATGTATAGACCAAGGTTCTAAAGGAAATATAACGTAAGACAGCTGTTATAATGATTAATGCTAAGTATAATAACAGTAATTTTTGAAAGGCTAGCAAACCGACTTTTTTTCCTATGGACAAAGGTGTTAAGTACTTGTCTATCATATCTTGCAAGAGAAGAGGTGAAAACTGACTACCAGCAGTAGCAACAAGTAATAAGACTATGCCAGAGCAAAAAGGCAAGCTAACCGTCTTAATCTCTTTAATAAGTTTGATATAAAGGGACATTTTAGTCCTCCTGCGCTTGTTGTCGTTGGTACTGTTCAAAATACCAACCTTTTTCTTTTATAAGTTCTTCTGGGCTTCCTTTTTCAATAATTTTTCCCTGATCTAAAACAATAATCAAATCAGCATGGTGAACAGCTGAAAGCCGATGACTAACAATAATGGTTGTTTTATCCTGTCTTTCTCTTTGAATATTCTCAATGATTTTCATCTCTGTTCTAGCATCTACTGCTGACAAGGAATCATCCAATATTAATAGGTCAGGATTGGCCAGAAAAGCTCGAGCAATTGAAATCCTTTGTTTTTGCCCACCTGAAATAGATAAGCCGCGTTCACCAATCTTGGTTTCAAGTCCCTTGATCATATCGTTAACGTCATCTGAAAAAGCCGCTGTTTCAATGGCAGTCTGGATTTCCTCTGAGCTTGCTGACTTTTTACCCATGGCAATATTTTCCAAGACAGACTTAGAAAAGAGAATATGCTCTTGGGGCACATAGCCGATGTGACTTTCAATGGATTGGCGCTGATAGCTCAAAATATTCCTATCATTAAGATTAAATTGTCCTCTACCAACTGGGTATTGCCTCAGAAGTTGCCTGACTAAGGTCGTCTTTCCAGATCCTGTTTTTCCAACAATACCTAGGGTCTGACCTTTTTCTAAAGCTAAATTAAGATCAATCAAGCTGGCTTTTTTAGCATTGGCATAGGAAAAATAATAGTGGGAAAAGCTAATCTTTTCAAAACTTTCTAATTCCCTGTCACCATCATTTTCAAGATCATCCCCTGTTAAAATTAATTCATTAATTTTATCAAAAGAATTGTTTCCAGTTTGGTAAATTAAGATAAAATCTGACAGCATGGCAAAAGGTTCCACTAGGGAAACCAGATAAAGCTGCAAAGCAATAATCTGACCTAAAGATATCTGCTGCTTGGCAACAAATTCTACTCCAACAAATAAGATCAAGATAGTACTGATAGCTATCATAAGATAGTAAGTAGGAAAGAAGAGCCCACGGTAAGTCCCAACTTTATTCCAACGATCTGCTAGATCCTTTGTTTTCTGCCTAAACTTTGCTTCCAAGTGCTCCTTTTTACTATAGGCCCGCATGACCTTGATACCTTCTACTGTCTCTAGAACCTCATCACTTAAGTGAGAGATTGCTTCACGTGCCTCCTCCACTAAAAGCTCTTGACGCTTAATGAGAAAATAAATAATTCCTATCATAAAGAAGATAGGAATCATACCTACTAGGCTCAACTTCCAAGAGATTAAAAACATGGTTGGGATGATAAAGATAAACATTCCACCAGCATAAAGGATAATCATCAATCCATAGCCGATAAGCTCCATGAGTGCTTCCACATCCGTAGAAAAACGTGTCATCATATCTCCAGAACGAAATTTCTCGTAAAAGGGGGTTCTCATAAAAACCAGCTTTTTAAAGGCACGCTGCTGTAAATCACATTTAAAGTGAACAGATTCTTGAAATAGTTTTAAATGCCAGATATAGCTTGTCAAATACGACAAAAGGGTAGCCAAAATAAGAATCAATAACCCTAAGGATAGGGACTGAACTGTTAACTGCTTTTTGGTCATTTGATCAATCAGACCTTGAATAACCTTTGTAGGAACAATCAAAGAAGCGTCATAGATAGTAAGTGTTAGGGCTATCAGAATGTAAACCCACTTTTTTTCTTTAATATACTGTGTCATTAAGGATAACATCTTATCCTCCTTTTTTAAAAACAACTATAGGTCAAAAAATACATTTTTGTACACAAAAAGCCCGTGATAAAAGTCTCCTTCCTACCACGGGCTCTCATATATTGAGTTATTTAGTCACAAAAATAACTAATTATCTTGGTTGGAAAGGAGAAAAATAGAATAGGTATTTGCATTCGAAACTGTAAGTAACATTATTAAATTCTCCTTTCATTAAGTTAAAACAAATTCTAACATAGTTAAATCCCTTTGTAAAGGCTTTTTTTAAAACTTTTTTCTCTTATTTGGCTCCTAAAGACTATTCTTTTTTAAGATGAAGTTTAATTTTTATAACTGCTATTTTGCGAACTATTGTTTTTTATTAAATTAATTCGTTCGTTTTTTATGATAATAATAGGTGTTTTTAAAAATAAATTCATTTGTTTTTCGCATTTTACTCTTTTTGATATTGTAATTACTGTAAAAACATTGTAAAATATGAAACATAAGATTATCTAATACATTAGGAGTATTTATGAAAAAGCATATTGTTCTAAAAAGCAGTATTTTAAGTGTTATGGCTGGTGTTTCTCTCTTGGTGACATCAGTTCAGGCTGAGCAAGTCGATGTTCAACTTTTAGGCGTTAATGATTTCCATGGCGCTTTAGATGCAAAAGGATCAGCTTATATGCCTGATGGTAAAGTGGCTGATGCTGGTACTGCTGCTCAATTAGATGCCTATCTAGATGATGCTCAAGCTGATTTCAAGCAAGCAAATTCAGATGGTACAAGCATCCGTGTTCAGGCTGGGGACATGGTTGGGGCCAGCCCTGCTAACTCAGGATTGTTACAAGATGAGCCAACTGTTCAAGTCTTTAATAAAATGGGATTTGAATATGGTACCTTAGGTAATCATGAGTTTGATGAAGGTTTAGCTGAATTTAACCGTATCATGACCGGTCAAGCACCTGCTGCTGATTCAAAAATCAATGATATTACTAAAAATTACAATCATCAAGCTTCTGAACAAACCATTGTTATTGGTAACGTCATTGATAAAGAAAGTAAAAAAATTCCATACAACTGGGAACCTTATGCTATCAAAGAAATTCCAGTCAATAATAAGTCTGTCAAAGTTGGTTTTATTGGAATTGTTACAACTGAAATTCCAAACCTTGTCTTAAAACAAAATTATGAACAATATGAATTCCTTGACGCTGCAGAAACGATTGCTAAATATGCCAAAGAATTGCATGAAAAAAATGTTAATGCTATCGTTGTTTTAGCCCATATCCCTGCAACAAGCACCAAAGACGGTGTCGTTAATGATGAAATAGCAACTGTTATGGAAAAAGTGAGCAAGCTTTACCCAGAGCACAGTGTTGATGTGGTCTTTGCTGGACACAATCACAAATATACCAATGGTGTTATCGGCAAAACCCGCGTGGTTCAAGCCGTATCACAAGGTAAAGCTTACGCAGATGTCCGTGGTAAACTAGACACTGATACACAAGATTTCGTAGCAGTACCTGAGGCTGAAGTGATTGCGGTAGCTCCAGGACGCAAAACCGGAAGTGCCGATATTCAAGCCATCGTGGATCAGGCCAACGAAATTGTCAAAACCGTCACTGAAAAGAAAATCGGAACTGCTGCAACAGCTTCAACCATTACTAAAACAGAAAACGAAGACAAAGAATCACCAGTAGGTAATCTGGTCACTAGCGCTCAGCTAGCAATTGCTAAAAAGACATTCCCTAATATTGATTTTGCCATGACCAATAACGGTGGTATCCGTGCTGATTTACTTGTCAAAGATAACAAAGACATTACTTGGGGAGCTGCTCAGGCCGTTCAACCTTTTGGTAATATTCTTCAAATTATCCAAATGACCGGTCAACAAATCTATGATGTCTTGAACCAACAATATGGCGATGGTCAAAAGTACTTCCTTCAAATGTCTGGTTTGAAATACACTTACACTGACAATGGTTCAAATGAGCCTGCTGTGCCATTCAAAGTGGTTAAAGTCTACAAAGACAACGGCGAGGAAATTGATTTAGCTGCCAACTATAGTCTTGTGGTCAACGACTTCCTCTACGGTGGTGGAGATGGTTTCTCAGTCTTTAAAAATGCTAAATTACTTGGTGCCATCAACCCAGATACTGAGGTCTTTATTGAATACATCAAAGACTTAGAAGCAGCTGGAAAACCTGTTACTGCTGGCATTAACGGTGTTAAAACCTATGTCACTGTTAAAATGGAAACTTCAAAAACAAGTGATGAAAAAGGAACACATGAACTTGTCAATCGTGTTTATCGTGACCGTAATGGAAAGATCATTGCCACTGAACTTGTTTCTGACTTATTCTCACCTAGTCAAAAATCTGATCAACAGATAAAAGAAAGTGCTAGGCTAGCAAGTACTAGTCTGCAAGCTCATGCTTCTGGTAAAATTGCTGTTAAAAACCAAGAATTACCACATGCAGGAAGTAATCACAATAGTTCAATTTTACTTTCTTTATTTGGTATGGTAAGCCTATCCTTTGCTAAACTAGTAAAGAAAAAAGACCAGAATTAAAAAATAAGCCTCATCACTAAAGCATGTCTTTCTTAAGCAGACCCCAAGTTTACTTAAGAAAATGACAAGGCAACAGTGTGAGGCCTTTTATATTAGAATACCTTCCAGATGATCCAGTTCGTGCTGACAAATTTGAGCAGGTAAATCTTTTAACCTTAGAGATTTTTTACGCCAATTGAGATCAAGATATTCTACCCTGATTTCTTTATAACGTTTTGCTCTTTTGGCCCCAACTAAAGATAGGCAAGATTCTTCACTTTCAAATTCCCTACTTTTTTCCATTATTTGTGGATTAAACATGACTAAATCAACAAAGCCAAGACTAACAATGATGACACGTTTTTTATAACCAATCATGTTGGCAGCCATCCCAAGACATTGTTCCCGATGCTCTTCTAGAGTATCTTGTAAATCCTTTCCTATCCATAGATCATCCTTACTAGCTTCAGATGATTTTTCCTGTAAAAATAAGGGATCTTTCATTATTTTTCGAATCATATTTCTTGCCTCTCTTCTCATACATTATCATTTTATTATTATAACAAAAAAGGAACCCAGATAGACATTTGGATTCTTCATTATTTTTTACAATACTGATAAAAAAGAGCTCATCAGCTGTTAGGTTCTGATTTAAACTATACCTTGAGCTGACATTGCTTGAGCAACCTTTAGGAATCCAGCAATATTAGCTCCTTGAATCAAATTCCCCTCTTGGCCAAATTCCTTGGCTGCCTGGGAAGCATTCAAGTAGATTGATTTCATAATATCTTGTAATTTTTGATCAACCTCTTCAAATGACCAGGCCAAGCGTGAACTATTTTGAGCCATTTCAAGGGCTGATACAGCTACTCCTCCTGCATTGGCTGCCTTAGCAGGAGCAAATAAAATGCCTGCTTCTTGGAAAATAGAGATAGCTGGTAAAGTTGAAGGCATGTTAGCTCCTTCGGCTACTGCAAGAATGCCATTTTCAACTAAAGTCCTAGCATCAGATTCATCTAATTCATTTTGGGTAGCACAAGGAAAGGCCAGGTCAGCTTTAATCTGCCAAATGGTCGCTTGCTTGGCTTCTGTGTAGCTGGCATGAGGATGAAATTCCAAGTATCTATAGAGACGTTCTCGTCTCACTTCTTTGATGTCTTTTACGGTTTCTAAATCAATCCCCTTAGGATCATGGATAAAACCAGATGAATCTGACATAGCGATAACCTTAACACCCAATTCTTGCAGTTTTTCGCTAGCATAAATGGCTACATTACCAGAGCCTGAAACGATGGCAGTCTTGCCTTTTAATGTGATAGACTTGGCCTTAAGCATTTGTTCTGTAAAGTAGACCAGACCATAACCAGTTGCTTGTGTGCGAGCTAGTGATCCACCAAAACTCAGACCTTTCCCAGTTAAAACACCATTTTGAAAACCATTGAGTCTTTTATATTGACCATACATATAAGCAATTTCACGGGCACCAACGCCAATATCTCCGGCTGGAACATCACTATCTGGACCAATATATTTTTGAAGTTCAGTCATAAAACTCTGAGTAAAGCGCATCACTTCATTATCTGACTTGCCTTTAGGATCAAAATTTGACCCACCCTTTCCTCCGCCAATTGGCTGTCCGGTCAAGGAATTTTTAAAGATTTGTTCAAAACCTAAGAATTTAATGATGGATTGATTAACAGAAGGATGAAATCTCAGGCCACCCTTATAAGGACCAATTGCTGAAGAAAACTGCACACGGTAGCCACGGTTAACTTGAACCTTTCCCTGATCATCAAGCCAGGGAACCCTAAAGGAAATCAGACGTTCTGGTTCAACCAGGCGTTCTAAAATGTTTTCTTCTATATATCTTGGATACTTATCAAATACTGGCACTAATGACTCAAAAACTTCACCCACAGCTTGTAAAAATTCACTTTCATTGGGATTGTCATTTTTGACTTTTTCAAAGACTTTTGCAACATATTCTTTTCCGGTCATCTTATTCTCACCTTTCATGAATGCTTTAATTCTCAAGTTACTAGATATTATAAAGTGACTGGATATCCCTGTCAAGGTCTCCTTATTAGTTAAGATTAAGAAAGAAGATCTATTTCTAAAGCTCAGAAATAGGCCCAGACCTTCTAGATAAGTTTCAAAAAATCCCTTAGTTTGCCTCTTTAAACTGGCTATTATAAAGGTCGAAATAAAAACCTTTGGCATCTAAGAGAGTTTGATGCTTGCCTTGTTCGATAATCTGTCCGTCCTTTAAGACAAGAATCTTATCTGCTTCTTGAATGGTTGATAATCTATGGGCAATCACAAAACTAGTTCGACCCTTCATCAGTTCTTTCATCGCCTTTTGAATTAAGAGTTCTAGTCGGGTATCAACAGAGGAAGTCGCTTCGTCTAAAATAAGGATCTTAGGATCTGCAAGAAGAGCTCTGGCTATGGTTAATAACTGCTTTTGCCCCAAGGAGATGTTACTTGATTCCTGATTCATCAACATTTCATAACCACCGGGAAGAGTCCTAATGAAATGATCAACATTGGCTGTTTTAGCTGCTTCAATAATATCTTCTTCACTGGCAGTAAGATTTCCAAACTGTAAGTTGTCTTTGATTGATCCTTCAAATAGCCAAGCATCCTGTAAGACCATACCAAATTGACTACGGTATTCTTTTCGTGATAAATCTTTAATATTATAGCCATCCACAGTGATTGAACCCTGGTTGACATCGTAAAAACGCATTAAAAGATTGATTAAAGTAGTTTTACCAGCACCTGTCGGTCCAACAATAGCAACCATTTCTCCTGCTTGAACATCCAATGTAAAATCTTGGATAAGCTTCTTATCCTGATCGTAGGAAAAAGTTACCTGATTAAAGGAAACCTGACCACTTAATGGCTTTTCTAAGTGGTATTTGGCTTTAGATAAATCATCAGCCTCATCTAAAACAGCAAAGATCCGTTCTAAAGAAGATTTGGCACTTTGTAGGGCTGGTGCTAACTGCGTGATAGTTTGAATAGGTTGACTGATTTGCCAAGTGTACTGAACAAAGGCTTGCATATTACCCAAACTCAGTTTACCGGCTAGGACCTGCAGCCCTGAAACCAGAGCAATGATCATATAGACCGAATCTGAAATAAAATGTAAAACTGGCATCATCATTGCAGAAATAAAACTAGCCTTAAATCCGGCTTCTTGCAAACGATCTGTAATCCTATGAAATTCCTCTTCTGAAGCTTGCTCTCGTCCGTAAAGTTTTAAGATATTAAAACCACTTAATCGTTCTTGTACAAAGCCATTCATATCTCCTAAAACCTTGGCCTGCTCCTTAAAGTAAGGCTGTGATTTCTTTACAACAAATTGACTTGAAAAATAGATTAAAGGCACTGAGACAATTAATATAGAAGCCAAAGGAGCATAGATATATAAAGTCATTGCTATAGCTAGTATAATAGTCAAAAAAGCATTAATAATCTGTAAAAAGGACTGTTGTAAGGCATTTGAAACTGTTTCAACATCAGAAGTAAACCTGCCCAGCATATCACCAAATTGATGTTGATCAAAATAAGAAACGGAGATCCTATTAATCTTCTGACTGAGGTCACTTCTTAAGTCTCTAATACTAGACTGGACGACCCTAGTCATAAAATAATTTGAGCCAAAAGCACCCAGTTCAAAGAAGATAACTCTGATAAAGTACAGAAGAAGGATTAGGCTGATATAGGGAATGTTGAGTTTAGCACCCTCTACTCCTTTTGCCATATCGATGAGATTACTAGAAATCTCTGTGATGGCCAAACCAAGGACAAAGGGCTCAAGGACACTCATGACAACACTCATAATTTTAAGGAGAATTGCTGTGAGCAGTGACAATTGATAAGGTCTGAGATAAGGCCAAAGACCTTTAAAAAGCGTCTCTTTTTTCATTAGTCATCCTCCTTTTCAGTGCTTTTACTATTTAATTGTGAGTTGGCAATTTCAGCATAAATCTCATTTGTTTTAAGTAGTTCTTCATGGGTCCCCCGACCAACAATTTCCCCCTCATCAAGGACAATAATTTGGTCAGCATCCATAATGGTGCCCACGCGCTGAGCAACAATTAAGACAGTAGCATCTTTGGTAACCTTTTTTAAGCCTTTTCTCAAAATAGCATCAGTTTTATAATCAAGTGCAGAAAAAGAATCATCAAAGATATAAATATCTGGTTTTTTGACAAGAGCACGCGCAATAGAGAGCCGTTGTTTTTGTCCCCCTGATAAATTGCTGCCGCCTTCAGCAAGATGCGTCTGATAGCCTTCCATTCGACTTTCAATAAATTCTCTGGCCTGAGATACTTCAGTTGCTTGATCCAGCTCAGGAAAACTAGCATCTTCTTTTCCGTATTTTAAATTTTCTTCAATGGTTCCTGTAAATAAGAGAGCCCTTTGTGGGATAAAGCCAATCTTTGCTCGTAAGGCCTTCAATTGGTAGTCTCTGACATCAATTCCATCCACTAGGATCTTGCCAAAGGTCACATCAAAAAAACGTGGAATAAGATTAACTAGTGAGGACTTACCTGACCCTGTTGATCCTATAAAAGCAATTGTTTCACCAGGTTTCGTTTTAAAAGAAATATTATTTAATACTGGATTTTCGGTTTCACCAGGATAGGCAAAGCTAACATTATCAAACTCAAGATAACCCTTAGTCTGACTTTCTTTGATACCATCTTCATTTTTAGAAATAGACAGGGGCATATCTAAAACTTCACTAATCCGCTTGCTAGAAACAGTCATCCTTGGATACATGGTAAAGATATTGGCAAATAATAAAAAGGAAAAGAGGGCATGAAAGCTGTACTCAATAAAGGCTACCAGATCCCCTATCTTAAATTGTCCCTTTTGTAAGGGATCCAAGGCAAACCAGACAATGGCCACAATCATTGCTATAATAATTTGGGCAAATAAGGGTTCTGTCAGTCCGGTTAAGGTGAATAGGCGCTTAGAAGTTTGAGCATAGTCATCGTTTTTCTCATTAAATCGTTTTTCCTGAAAATCTTCCCTAGCAAAGGCCCTGATAACCCGTAGACCAGTAAGATTTTCCCTAACTAATTGGTTAATCTTATCTAAATTCTTTTGTTGCTTTTCAGAAAGTGGTTTTGTTTTGATAGCAACATAGACCACTACAGAGGTCAAAAATGGTATGGAGACAGCTACAATCCAAGCTAGGGATGGACTGGTAATGAGGATCATAATGACAGAAAAAACCATCATCAAGGGTGTAATCACTCCTAGCCTCAAGGCCATTTCTGCAAACTGCATTAAGACAAAGGCATCATTAGTCATTCTGGTCACTAAAGAAGAAACCCCAATTTTTTCATATTCTGTATGGGAATAATCTTGTAAGCAACTGTACATATCATTTCTTAGCTCTTTAATCATGGTAGTTGTGAGCTTACTGGAAGCGTAAGATAAAATAAGACGCCCAATCACCCCTAAAATGACAAGAAGAAACATCATGATTGTCCAAAAATATAAGGCAGCAAGGTCTTTTTGAGCAACTCCTTGATCTATCATTCTGGCCAGCATGGTCGGAAGACCTAAGTTGACAAATACAAAAAACAGAGCACCCAAGATATCAAGAAATAACCACCACTTCTTCGTCCTTAAATAAGACCATATTAATCCCATATCTCATCTCCTTTTGATCTTTTGATAGTAAAAGAAGTGCCTAGGCACCTCTTTGTTTTATATCTAGTCTATCATATCATGTGAACTTTATGACAAAGTTTATGACATTTTATCATTGATTAAGGCTTTAATCAATAGCTGAGCTGACAGCTTTTTTAAGATTAAAAGGTGTATGATCCACTTATTGAGCAAGGTCACTGAGATAGTCATACCTTTCATACTTTTCAAGTAGTTCTAAGTTTGCCTGATCTAAACTAGCTTGCAAATCAGCTAGCTGATCATAATCACTAGCCACATCTTGCATCTGCAATTCGATCTTTTGAATCTCTTCTTCAATGGCACTTATATCACCTTCAATGTTAGCCCACTCTTGTTTTTCAAGGTAAGACATTTTCTTTTTGTCTCTATTTTCCTTGGACGCTTTAGAAAGGTTATTAGGTTCACTCTCTGTTTTTTTAGAACTCAGGCTCTTCTTAAAATCAACTTCGTCAATGTAATCACTATAATTACCATGAAAAACAGTGAGTTGCCCCTCTTCAAAGGATATGATCTTACTTGCTACCTTATCCAAAAAATAACGATCATGGCTAACTGTAATGACCGGTCCTGCAAAATGAGTCAAGAAATTTTCTAAAACAGTTAAGGTTGCTATATCAAGATCGTTAGTAGGTTCGTCTAGTAAGAGGACATTTGGCTTTTCAATTAAAATTTTCAAAAGGTAAAGTCTTTTTTTCTCACCACCAGATAACTTTGAAATGAGGGTACCATGGCTAGATCTTGGAAATAAGAATTGTTCTAAAAGCTCACTGACACTGGTGGTCCCAACTTTTGTATCTACTTCATCTGCAACTTCTTGCAAATAGCTAATAACCCTTTTATTAGGATCCATATCCTTAATTTGTTGTGAAAAATAGCCTACTCTGATGGTTTCGCCAATAATCACTTTTCCAGAACTAGCTGCTAATTCACCATTAATCAGCTGCAAAAGTGTGGATTTTCCAACACCATTATCACCTATTATGCCTATGCGATCCTTATTTTGGATAATGAGGTTAAAATTGCTAATCAGAGGCTTGTCTTCTTGGTAAGAAAAGGAAAGCTCTTCAAAATGGATGACCTTTTTTCCAATGCGGCTGGTTTCAAAGTTAATATCCAGCTCTTCTTTGTTAGTTTCAGTCTGGACTTGACTTTTCAAATCATGAAAACGATTAATCCTAGCTTGTTGCTTTGTTGCACGAGCCTGCGGCTGAGTCCTCATCCAAGCCAATTCTTGCTTGTACAATTGCTTTTTCTTATGCAGGTTGGCTGCATCACGTTCATCTTGTTCTGCCTTTAGTCGGACATAATCCTGATAGTTCCCCTGGTATTCTTTTAGACTAGACTGATCTAATTCAAAGATCCGAGTGGCAATCTTATCCAGAAAATAACGATCATGGGTGATGAAAAGAACTGTTTTTTTAGAAGTCTGCAAATAATGAGATAGCCAAGCAATCGTTTCAATATCAAGATGGTTGGTTGGCTCATCTAAAAGTAGGAGATCAGAATCTCTCAGTAAAACTTGTGCTAATTGAACCCGTCTTCTCATACCACCAGACAAGCTACTAACTTTTTGCTCTAGCTGACTGATGCCCAGTTTTGATAGAACTGTTTTTACTTCACTTTCAATTGCCCAGGCATCTAAACGATCCATCTCAGACATTATTTTTTCTAGACGCTCCTGGTCAGCATCTGAATAATGTGACAAGAGTAATTGGTATTCTCTGATAAGACGCATTTCTGCTAGATCTGAAGACAAAACAGTATCCAGTACAGTTTTTTGGTCATCAAAATCTGGATCCTGTGTCAAATAAGATATTTTATAATCCTTAGACATTGAAAAAGGCGACTTGTCTCCATCGAAACCTAATTTTCCGTAGATGACATCTAAGAGGGTTGTTTTTCCTGTTCCGTTTACTCCAATTATTCCAATCCGATCATAGCTGTGAATGATAAAAGAAATGGCCTCAAAAACCGTTTTATCACCAACGGTTTTACTTAGTTTTTCAACTAAAAAATCACTCATTTTCTAACTCCTTGATAGTAAATGCTTTGATCGCTTCCATCTGATTCAAGAGGCTCCCCTCAACGATGGCTGCTTCAATTTTTTTCAAGAGTAAGCCAAGTTTTGGCCCCGGTTGCAAGTGAAGCTCTTTAATCAAGTAACTACCATTGACAACTATTTCATGTTTATCATGAATGACCAGTTCTTTATCAAGTTTTTCAATAGCAGTGAAGTCTGTTTCTAAAGCTTTTGCTTGTCTCAAGAGTTCTGTCAAGTCTGCCACTTCTTTTCCAAACTGATAGATATCTAGGCGACTATAGCTTCTTTTAAGACGAATATGATAGAGATCAACAATAGAAAGAACTTTTTTCTGGAAATCCTTGGATGTTTTCCAGACTTTCAGGAAATGCTTGACATTAGTAATTTTTAGATCAAGAATTAAATTAGCCCACGCCTGCTCACTACTATGAAATTGAAAATCACTTTTTAGCTGACTAATCAAGGCTCTTAATTCTTGTTTTTTATTAAGTAAACCAGGCAAATAATTATAAGCCTTGGCTTCAATTAACTTTTCTAAACCATTACGCCAAAAAGGAGAGCTCAACAATTTGTCAAATTCAATGAAAGAGCGTTCAATGGATATTTTTTCCAAGAGCGGTGCATGAGAACACATGGCAGCAAATGTTGCCTCCTCAATTTCAAAATTGAGGCTAGCTGCAAAGCGAAAGCCTCGCATGATACGCAAAGCATCTTCTTCAAATCTTTCTTTTGCTCTACCAACAGCACGCAACTTTTTATTCTTTAGATCTTCTAGACCATTGAATTTATCAATAATCTGTCCTTCTTCATCAAGAGCTAGAGCATTGACTGTAAAGTCCCTTCTTTTCAAATCCTCTTCCAGAGATCGGACAAAGGAAACCTGACTAGGCCTACGGTAATCAACATAGATGTCTTCTGTCCTAAAGGTTGTAATTTCATACTCTTCACCATTTTCAAGCACTAAAACAGTGCCATGTTCTATACCGATATCCACTGTCCGAGGGAATATGGTCTTAGTTTCTTCTGGATAAGAGCTTGTCGCAATATCAACATCATGTATGGGGCGTTCAAGCAAGATATCTCGAACACCACCACCCACAAAATAAGCCTGATAACCAGCTTCTTTTATTTTTTTTAATATTGGTAAAGCCTTCTGAAATTCAGAAGGCAGTGTTATTAATTTCATATAAATTTCTCTAAATCATAGACAAGTTGATCACTGCCAACAAGAATAGTCATTCCTTCTTTTTGAACTTTATTTCATTATGGGAGTAAATCCAAGAGCTACAGCATTTGAGCCTAAATGGGTACCAACCACAGCACTAAATTTTGCTTCTGTGAACTTATCTGGTAAACCACTTTCTATCAACATGTCTTTTAACAAATTGGCTTTTTCCTCACCATCAGCATGGATAATGGAAAATTCATAATCAGCCTTATCATTTTGATCATTGAGTAATTCAACTAAACGTTTTAAGGCTTTTTTCTCCGTTCTTACCTTTTCATAGACGACAATCTTACCCTCGTCATTAAAATATAGTATCGGCTTGATACTGAGGAGATTTCCTAAAATCGCTGAGCCATTTGACAGGCGCCCACCTTTCACCAGATGGTTCAAATCATCTACTAAAACAAAGGCAGAGGTTCCATCTATCTGAATCTGTAAGCGTTCAATCACTTCTTCAAAGCTATAACCTGCTGCATTCCACTCTAAGACATTTCTTAACATAAGTCCAACTGGAACTGAGGCTATTTTACTATCTGGAAAAGCAATGTTTAAATCAGGATGTTCGTCCACTAAAAATTGGATATTTTGCCAGAATCCTGAAATCCCACCAGCTAAGAACAAACCAATAACATGGGTATAGCCCTTAGCAGGGAGTTCACTTAATAAATCATCCAAAGCAGATAGGGATGGCTGGCTGGTTTTTGGTAGCTCCGTAGAAGCGGCCATTTTTTGATAGAATTCATCTAGATCAATATTTTTACCTTCATAAAAAGTTTGATCCCCAATGATTATTGGAATATCCAGAATGTACAGGTCACTATTGTCTACCAGTTCTGGAGGAACATCTGTTGTATTATCTGTGATTACTGCTAATTTCATTAATTTTTAAACTCCAAATTGATACCAGGACGATCAAGTGCGATCTCGGTCACTTCATACGTCAATCTTTGAACCATGTCTAACAAAGGTTCGGCCAAGTTTTCCACTTCACTTTGTGTAAACTCACTTGGTTTGTCAATCAAGCGACCAACAATAGAAACCATTTGTGAAACAACACCACTGATCACAAACTCTTCTTTAACGATCATAAATTGTAAAACAGCGACAATGACGGTTTCGGTTTTTGCCGTATCCTTATTGATTAATTGAAAGGTTACTTCAAAATTAGTCTCAGGTGAGCCATTTTCTTTTTCCCATTCAAGATTTCTAGCGTCATAATGGTATTGGTTTACAAATTCTTTTTCACGAACTAATTTCATTTTTCTTCTCCTTGAGCACGATATGAACCATTATAGCATAGTTTTGGCCATTGGAAAAGTGAGCTTTCAATTAGAATTTCTTTTGAGGATGCTTTTCAACGATTTCTGCATGCTTTTCTAAAACTTTTTTTCCTTTTGTACTTAAGGCATAAGACCTTAAGCTAAAAAGTTTTCCTAGTTCTTCTTCACTATAGCATTGAGCCATAGCCTGATCCAAATCTTTTCTTTTCATTTTGGACAGGCCTTTGATACCTTTTTGACTTAAAAACTCTTTTAGTTTTAAAGCTGATAAATGCCTAAGGGAGTCAAAAGCAGAATCAATTGTTACAAAAGAATGATGGATTAACCAGTCCAATTCTTTTTCAGCATCAATTCCATAAGTAGTATAGAAATATTTGTGATGGGGATTTTCTGTTGTGTAGCTACCAAAATTAATCCGCCACAGCATGATAATGTGTCCTGGCAAAAGGCCTTCTGCAGTTCTTATCATATTTCTTTTTGGGATCGGTTTTTGTATAAGTTCCTCTTTGTACTTGTCGGAAACAAAGGGCATTTCTGAATGATTGGAATAAACTTCTTTTATCGTTTTCATAAGGTTATTATAACAAAAAATCATCCTTTTCAGGATGATTGGGGTTTTTAAATTTTAGTCAACTGATAACTTAATAGCCATTTATTCTTAAAGACCAAGCATCGTCTAGAGCTAAAGTCTCAGTATCTGTATAAGAACGACGATATTTGTTCCAAACACTATTTGTGTTTTGTGCCGCTAGGCCATTTCCATTACCTGCTTGAGCACTTGTGCCAGCTGCTTGATTGCTTGGACTTGCAACATCATAGGCTGTTAAGCCATAAGTCTGAATAATATGATTAAGTTTTACATTATAAGAGGTATCAGTAGCATATAGGCCTGTTAGGGCTGCTGTGGCATCCTGATAAGACAAAGTATTTGAGCGTCTTACACCTGCGTAAGTATTTGTGCTAAGTAAATTAGCATAATCAGAGAGCGACTCAGCAATACCTGGATAAGATCTAAAAGGTTGATCAATTTCATAGGGGTTACCCTTACCGTCGTCTTCCCAAGTTTTCATGGTCACAGAAGAACCATTATAAGCACCTTTAATTCCAAAGAAATTATAATATGGAGCTTGGCTAAGGCCAGACTGACCACTAGCTGATTCCAAAATAGCTTGTGCAATCATTACAGAAGCATACAAATCTCTTTCTTGAGCAATTTGACTTGCTGTTCCGGCGATTTCATTAATAAATGCTTGTGTTGGTGCACTTGATACAGTCTCAGCAGATACTCGTGACTCTTTATTTATTTGCGTTGTCACAAAATAAGTAGCTACTAGAGCAAGGATAGCTGCAAGTACGATGATTCCTTTTTTGCCTTTCTGGATTGTCATAAGATTATTCCTTTACTTTCACTTTTAATGTTGAATAATATTATAACACAAGAATTTAGTATTTCACTACAAACTTACTTTTTTAACTAGCTTGTATTACTTTGTAGTCTAATTGAAATATTAGCTTGCAGATTAGACCCGATAATCAAAGTTATAGAGCTTAAAACTTTCTATAAGCTCATTAAGTTTCTGGTTATAAGAACTATCTGTTGCATAGGTGCCACGCAGTGTTTCTGTTGACTCTTGGTAAGATTTGCTTTTAGAGACATGGGTCTTGATATATAGAGGATCTTCTAGGACCCTGGCATAATCTCTAAAGGAAGCTTCTGCTTTCCCATAAGATCTGAATTTAGCATCAATTTTATGCAAATTACCCTGGCCATCATCCTCTAGAGTGGGAAAGATAACGGATTTTCCTTGGTAGTCTCCTTTGATACCAAAAAAGTTATAATAGGGCTCTTGACTGAGAGTGGACTTCCCATTGTTAGATTCTAAAATGGCTTGAGCTAACATCACAGAGGGATAGAGATCTTTTTCTCTTGCTATGACATGGGCAGACTTGGCCACCTTGGCTATAAAATGAGTTGTTTCACTGGCAGCAAGCTCTTTCAAACTATCCTTGTCATAGTTTAGACTTAAAATACTAAGAAAAAGATTAATCAATACTAAGCCAAGAACTGTCAGCTTAAAAAGCTTTATTCTTTGCTTCTGAGACTTTCTTTTGACTGTTTTATTTCTTTTCATAGGGATTCTTTCGCTATTTATTGTTTACATTTAGTATAACAAAAAACTAGAATCGTAACAGACTCTAGTTAATACCTTGACCTCATTTTTAGGCTTTTTTACGTAAGGCTCCAAAAAGGATACCTGACACAACAGCTCCTATTGCAACAAATAAGAGGTATAAGAAAGGATTGCTAGTTAAAGCAATAACAAAGATTCCCCCATGAGGTGCTAGCAATTTGATGCCTGCTAGTCCTACTAAGGCACCAGTTAAAGCAGAGCCTGCAATAAAACTTGGAATAGCACGCGCTGGGTCAGCAGCTCCAAAAGGAATAGCTCCTTCTGTAATGAAGGATAGTCCCATAACGATGTTAGTTAAACCTGATTCACGTTCTTCATTAGTAAATTTATCTTTAAAGAGTAGGGTTGCAACGAATACTGCCAAAGGTGGAACCATTCCACCGGCCATAACAGCTGCCATTACCACTGAACCACCATCAGCAACAGTAGCTGCTAATGTCCCTGTTCCAAAGACGTAGGCTGCCTTGTTAACAGGTCCACCCATATCAACTGCCATCATACCACCTACAAGTAAGCCCATTAGGACAGCAGAACTTCCTGAAAGACCTTCTAAGAAATGGTTCAAAGCTGTGTTGATTGCTGCCATTGGAATGTTAACAAATAACATTAAGAAGCCTGTTATTAAAACTCCTAGAAGTGGGTACAAGAGAATCGATTTGATCCCCTCTAATGAGCGTGGTAGGCTTGAAAGTAATTTACGTAAAGCAAGGATAACACCACCTGCTAAGAAACCACCTACTAAAGCTCCTAAGAATCCCGAAGATACTCCAGCTAGAGTCAAAGTAGTTTCTCCGCCAGAAGCAAATGGAACTTTTCCAAAAGCAAGTCCACTTGAAGCAATTGCTCCAGCAACAAAACCAGCAACCATTCCTGGTTTTTCAGCCATAGAGTAAGCAATATAACCAGCTAAGACTGGTAACATGAATGAGAATGCTGCGCCACCAATGTTTTTAAAGATAGCTGCTACTTCATTGTAAGAACCTAAATTTCCTAGTTGATCCTTAGGTACACCTAGCATATTATCTAACAAGAAGGCAAGTGCAATCATGATACCACCACCAATAACGAATGGTAACATTTGTGAAACACCACTCATTAGGTGTTTATAAAAGGCACTTCCAAGTCCAGTTTTATCAGATGATTCTTTCTTTGCAGAAGAGAGGTCACGAGATACATAAACCTTAGCCTGATCACGCAAAATAATAGAAATCAACTCCTCGCTTTTTTTAATACCATCAGCTACTGGTCTTGACACTAGGGGTTTGCCATTAAAACGATCCATTTCAACTGCCTTATCAGCAGCAATGATGACACCCTTTGCCTTACGAATATCTTCAGCACTTAAAGGATTACCAACTCCTGAAGCCCCATTGGTTTCTACTTTAATAGTAACACCCATTTTTTCCGCTTGTTTTTTGAGAGCTTCTTCGGCCATATAAGTGTGGGCAATTCCAGTTGGACAAGCTGTAACTGCAACAATAAAATCTCTCTCAGCTGCTGTCTGGGCTGGCTTTTCTTGTTCAACTGCTTGATCTGCTACTTGAGAATCATTGAAGATCTCAATAACATCTTCTGCTGTTTGGGCACTTCTTAATTGATCAGCAAAGCCATCTTTCATCAAATACCGGGACAATTGAGCCAAGGCAGCCAAGTGAGTATCATTTGCACCCTTTGGTGCTGCAATCATGAAGAATAGATCTGTTGGCTGACCGTCAAGTGCTTGATAATCAACTCCACTAGAAGATTTAGCAAACAAGACACTAGCTTCACGAACTGCTTCATTTTTACTATGTGGCATAGCAATTCCATCACCAAGTCCAGTAGATGTTTGTGCCTCACGTGCCAGAATACCTGCTTTAAAGACATCAAAATCGGTAACATAATTTTTGGCTACTAAACGAGAAATCATCTCATCTATAGCAGACTCTTTACTATTTGCCTGCAAATCAAGAATCATAAGTTCTTTTTTCAATAAATCTTGAATGTTCATCTTTTTTCTACCTCAACTTTTTGATATGTTTCTTTGATAAAATCCATAGTGGCTAAATCATCCGAAAAAGCTGTTGATGTGCCACATGCAACTCCCCATTTCAAGGCTTCAAGGGGATCCTTTTTGTCAACAAAGCTACCAGTGAAACCAGCTACCATTGAATCACCAGCTCCGACAGAATTCTTAACCCGACCCTTAAGAGGTTTAGCAAAGTAACTTGCTTCCTTAGTCACCAATAAGGCTCCATCGCCAGCCATTGAAACAATAACGTTCTGGGCACCCATTTGCAAAATCTTACGGGCATATTTTTCAACATCATCCAAGCCCTTTAGACTGACCTTAAAAATAGCTTCTAGTTCATGATTATTTGGTTTCACAAGTAGGGGTTGATATTCTAGAGAGTCTAGCAAGGTTTGCCCCTCAAAATCACAAACAACCTGTGCTCCTTTTTCTCTCACTAAGGGAATCAAGTGCTTGTATATGGCATTTCCTACGTTAGATGGGGCTGAACCTGCAAAAACAACGGTGTCGTCTTTTCCTAGCTCTGATAAAATCTTATCTAGCTTCTGTAAATCATTGTCACTTAAGTGAGGGCCTTGGCCATTAATCTCAGTTTCTTCTTCTGACTTAATTTTGACATTAATGCGACTATCTTGGTCAAGCCATACAAAGCGCGTCTCTATCTTTTCTGACTGCAAACTATCTTCAATAAATTTTCCAGTAAAGCCACCCAAAAAACCTGTTGCTACGTTAGCTATGGACAATCTTTGCAAGATACGACTAACATTTATCCCTTTACCACCTGCATACTTATCATCACTTGACATTCGATTGACTGATCCAGTCACTAATTGATCCAAACGAACGATATAGTCAATGGAGGGGTTAAGAGTCACGGTATAAATCATACTTCAATCACCTGTGCTTTCTCTTTGATTTTTTCTATTAGAAGGGAGTTCATTTTTTCAGTAACAATTCTAATATCATCAATAGGAGCTACTTTTATAAATGAAATGTGTCCAATCTTTGAAGCATCAGCTAAAACGTAGGTTGTCTTTGCATTTTCAATGACTGCTCTTTTTATAACTGCCTCTTCCATGTCAGGGGTGGTCAGATAACTCTTATCAATACCATTCATCCCTAAAAAAGCCTTATCAAAATTCATCATTGAGATTTGCTCAACAGCCACATTGCCAATACTGGCGTCCGTAGTTTGTTTAACAAAGCCACCTATAATGATTGTTTTTATAGCCTTTTCAACCAGCTTTGCAGCATGGTGGATAGAATTGGTTACTACAGTTACATTTTTTTGATCAATCTCTTCAATCAAAAATTCAGTGGTTGTCCCAGCATCAAGGAAAATAACATCATTATCAAGAATGTACTTAGCTGCTTTTTTTGCAATGACAGACTTAACTTGACTGTTTTTGATAGATTTTTCTTGATTGGATAATTCTTCTTGAAGTGAAGGCAATAATTCAGCTCCGCCATGAACACGATGAAGTTTATTTTCAGCTTCCAATTCGTCTAAATCTCTACGTATGGTGGACTCAGAAGAATCTAGAAGAGACATTAAATCATCTAAAGCAACAAAATTATCCTTGCTGATTTTGGACATAATGACCTGTTTTCTTTTGGATTTTAGAATGCTAATCCCTCCTTTCTGAAATCGGTTACAGATAAATTATACTATCCTTTTTTTCAAAGTCAAGCATTATCCTTCATTTTCTGTCATTCCTTTTTTTAAAAAAACTAGGAAATTTTTGAACTTCCTAGTTTTTCTTATTATTTAATTTTTAAAACATCTTCTTTTGTATGAACTAACTGAGTAATCAGACGGCAATATGGGGTAGCCACGCCTTGTTTTTGTCCCTTATTATTAATAGCACCATTTAAATAGTCAATTTCAGTCTTACGTTGATTTTGAACTAAATCCTGATGCATTGAAGGATAGTGATGAGCAGCTTTGACCGATGTATCCATAACGTACTTGGTAATTTCTGCTTCATCCAAAGTAACTCCCTCAGCTTGACCTACAGTGACAAATTCATGAATGATTTCTTTAACCATATTCAGACCATCTTGACTGGCAAAGAGCTCACCAATTGTACAATCTAAAAGAGCACAAAGGGAATTCATTGTCCCGTTGACACAAGCTTTTCTCCAGATATTTGGTACCACATTTTCATCATAAGTGGCAAATAATTTTGCTTCAGTTAACATTTCTGCAACTTGGTGACCTGCCTCTTGATTATTGGGATCCATACTTTGTAAGTTCAAAGCACCCACTCCCTGAAGATGCGCATGACCAGGACCTTTTAGACCAGCTGTCCAGACTGTTACTCCCATAAGGATATTATGCTCAGGGATATATTGACGGATCACTTCTTCATGGCCAAGACCATTTAATAAGCAGAGCACCTTGGTTTCCTTACCAATAATTGATTTAATATCTTGAAGCATTTGAGGCAATTGCATAGCCTTTGTAAATAAGATAATTAAATCAGCTTCTTGACTTGCTTCAGTTGGTTTCATGATAGGAAGAAAAACAGTATCTTCCACATCTCCAGAAATTTTCAAACCATCTTTTTTAATAGCGTCAATATGCGCATCCCAATTATCTAGCAAGATAACATCATTATCAGTTTTAGAAATTTGGTAACCAAAACGGCAACCCATAGCTCCTGAACCTGCAATATAAACTAACATGTTAATTCTCCTTTTTATTGTCCTTCAAATACAAATATGTCTTCTTTATAGAGTTTTAAAATATCCTTACAGATTTTATGTGCCGCAAAGCCAATTCCAAAAGGAATGATCAACCAAGCAAGCACAATGATAAGGATTGAACTACCACCAGCCAGCGAAGCAATTGGACCAACAGCACCAACAAGGCCAAAACCTGATGAAGCCGGAGTTCCCACCAAATTACAGATTGGCACAGTTAAAGAGCTGATAGCTGCTGTAAGAAGCATTGGAATAGCCATAATAGGGTGTTTCAAAAAGTTTGGCATCATCATTTTCATGGCACCCAATGCAATAGCTAGCGGAACACCAGACTTATTAACCTTTAGAGTTGCCCAAACAAGAACTGCAGTAGTTGATGCAATACCCATTGAAGCTGCCCCTGCTGCCAAGCCATTCAAGCCAACTGCTAAACCAATAGCAACTGTTGAAATCGGGCTAACAATCAACAAGGCAAAGGTCATTGCAATTAAGATAGACATTAATATAGGCTGCAAGCTTGTAAAGGAATTGATTCCTTGGCCAATCAAAGTAGTTACGTAAGAAACATAAGGTAACAACTTCCAGCCGATGTAACCCACACCTGTTCCAATAATGATAGGTAGTAAAATGATGGTTAAAGAGCCAAATTTATTTCCCACATACTTAACAGCTAAGACTGCTAGGCTGGCTGTAATCATCATGTTGATAAGGTCACCAATACCTCTGAGTTGGAAACCACCTTTACCTACTGCAGTTACAATAGTTGGATTAAAGATCCAAGCTCCTGAACCAATATAAGCGGCACCACCAACGGCCAACTGCTGCATTGGTGTAAATTTAAATTGTTGCCCAATTAAAAAACCGGCCATGATTGGAGTAAAGAATTGAAAAACTTGTACAATATGTAAAAATTCTGCAGCTGCTGCATTTGGCAAAAAGGGTTTTAAAAAGGTTGCCAAGATAGCATTAGGGATAAGTGCAACGACAATAGCAATGGCTGTTCCAGCCAGAACCTTATTCATAAAAGAACTGAATGTCTCTTTAGGGGTTGTTGTCATCGTGTGACCTCGATTCATCTATTTTTAAATCGTGAAAAAACTCACATTTATATTGTTTATTCTATCACAAAGATGGCAACTTGTCCCAAGGACAAGAGTAATTTGCTATAGTAAATTCTAATAATAGAATAACTATAAGTTATAGCTATTCTTAGCTTTCTAAAAGTACTTTCTTTAAACTGTTTTGATCCTTTACTAAAGTGCTATAAAGGCCTTTACAGGCTACTTCTAAGTCTAGTTGATCAGCGAGGTAGAATGGACAATCCGATTATCACGGTCAGGATAGATATACTTAATGGCTTGATTGACAGCTATTGGAGCTTCTCCAAAACCTGTGGCTATGAGATCAACCTTACCTTCATATTCAGCAGCATCTCCGATGGCAAAAATACCTTCTTGACTCGTTTCAAATAATGGTGTCACCTTAATACTGGAACGTTTGTAGTCAAGATTCCAAGATTTTAGATTCTTATTTGAAGTTGAAAAACCAAAACTAACAATAAGAGCATCTAGATCTAATTGAAGTTCTTCTTCACCTTTAACTTTTTGAATGCTAATGGATTTGGCTCCATCCACGTCTCCCTGAAGTTTTGTGGGAATATAGGGTGTAAAAATAGTCACTCCCGAAGCCTTCAACAGTTCAACACTATGTTCGTGAGCTCTAAAAACATCACGTCTATGAACGATGGTCACCTTTTTAGCCAAACCATATAGGGCCAAGGCCCAATCTACTGCGGAATCACCACCTCCACAGATAACAACATTTTTACCTGCAAATTGATCTAACTTATGCACATTATAAAAGATATTTTTATCAGCAAAGTCAGCTTCATTTTCAAGACCAAGTGTCCTAGGAGCAAAGGCCCCATTTCCACAAGCAATAATAATAGCCTTACTCCGACGGTGACCTTTGCTGGTTTGAATAAGAAAGTGGTCATCCTGTTTTTCAAATTGAAAGACTTCTTCTCTTAAACAAACGGTGATCCGATCTTCAAAACGACCGACTTGCTTGATGAGATTATCTGTGAGCTCTTCTCCTGTCAACTGAGGATAGGCTGGAATATCATAGATCACTTTTTCTGGATAAAGTATAGCAGGCTGGCCTCCTAACTCAGACAGACTTTCAATAATGTTGACTGTCATTCCTCTAAGGCCTGCATAAAAGGCAGCAAAGAGGCCTACCGGTCCTCCTCCAACTATAGTTATATCATACACTTTATCAATCACTTAAAAGCTCTCCTCTTTCTCTTAGTTCTTCTTTTATAGTCTTAAGAAATCCTTCTTCTTCCTTTGACAATACATAAGTCTCTAACATATCTGGTCGCCTCAAAAGGGTTTTCTTAAGGCTTTCTTTCAATCGCCAGATACGAATATTCTCATGATGACCACTCATTAGGACGTCTGGAACAGTCATCCCCCTAAAATCATAGGGTCTGGTATATTGTGGATACTCTAATAAACCTGAAGAAAATGAATCATCTTCATGACTAGCCGCTTTTCCAATAACATTTGGAATAAGCCTAACTGTTGCATCAATCATTGTCATTGCTGCCAATTCTCCCCCTGTCAAAACAAAGTCCCCTATGGAGATTTCATCTGTCACTAAGGTTTTGATACGTTCATCATAGCCCTCATAATGTCCACAAATAAAAATTAACTCTTCTTCAAGAGCTAATTCCTCAGCATAAGCTTGTGTAAATTTCCTACCTGCTGGATCTAGTAAAATAACCCTTGGATTTTTAGCTTTAATCTTTCCAATGGTATCAAAAATTGGTTGTGCTCGTAAGAGCATCCCCTGCCCACCACCAAATGGTTCATCATCAACATGACGTGCCTTTTCAGCATTTTCTCTGAAATTATGATATTGGATATCTATGAGACCTCTATCACAGGCCTTACCCACAATAGAAGAGGCTAAGGGAGAAAACATCTCCGGAAATAATGTTAAAATATCAATCTTCATCATCTAAGCCTTCCATTACTTCAACATCTACACGACTTGCTTTGACATCAACTGACAAAACAACTGAGGGAATATAAGGAAGCAATAAATCTTTTTTTCCCTTACGCTTTACCACCCAGACATCATTTGCACCTGGTTGCAGAATCTCTTTAACTTGCCCAATCAACAGATCATTTTCATAAACATCCAGTCCAATGATCTCATGATAGTAAAATTCACCATCTTCAAGCTCAGTCAAATTTTCTTCTGATACCTTAAGAGTATAACCTTTGTATTTTTCAATAGCATTAATATGGTTCATGCCTTTAAAGGCAACAATGTCAAAATTCTTGTGTTTCCGATGTTTGGCTATTTCCACATTTTCAACAAATTGATTTTTTTCATCAAATAATGCCAAAATAGTTCCCTTAGCAAAGCGTTCCTCGGCAAAATCACTGATTGATAGAACACGCATTTCACCTTGTAGGCCTTGCGTATTAACAATCTTTCCAACATTATAAAATTCCATTATGACTCCTATTGTATTTTTCCTTTAATGCCTTTTCACAAAGAAAGTGAAAAAGGACTTTGTCTTCAAGCTTTTTAGTTTGAAAAGCAAGGGCTACCCTTGGCAGACCCTAATTCAGTTTTGAGCCTCAAATCTCAAAAGCTAGCCAGTAGCTGAAACTCTAGCTTGGACTCTCTTAAACTTTTTCCATTTTTAATCAGGCTACTCCATATTTTATCATGTTCTCCATGAAAATGCACCCTATGAGACAGGCATCTATTCTTCTACCTTTAGATCATGCAGTAAGTTTTTCCAGGCTTGGGTCACCTTTTCCTCTGTAAACTCGCTAACAATCTGATAGGAGGCCTGACTGAAAGCCTTTCTTTTTTCAGGGGTCAAAAGAAAATACCTTTGAATAGCATCCGCTAAATCTCTGATGACTTTTTCTTCTTCTAGCTCATGATCATAATCAAGAAGAAAGCCGCATCCTTAGATGAGCCTGCTTCACTTGTTCGCACAGTATAACCTTGACTAATACCATCTACATAAACAGCAAGATTACGTGATAAAGGAAGTTTGTCAAATTGAATTTTTCCATCCTTATCTGTTTTTCCACTGGTCACAAGTTGCTCTTTACCATCTGTGATGTCATAAAGTTAAATGTTTTTGTCTGACACAACTTTATCATTCTTATCAAGTGTTGTAACTGTAAAAGTGAAGCCCTCTTCTACTTTTGGAAGTCTAGTATCATCAATGTAAATTGTTTTTTAAAAACCTGGCATTGTTTGACCGATTTTTTATCATCGAGGTAATAAGAATAGTAAGTATCATCCATTAATTTACCAGAAAAGCTAACTAAAGCAGCTTGATTACCTTTTTGGCTGGCAATATGCTTATCCTGACTGTCTTTAAGACTTACCATTTGATTTGCCATTGGCTCAGCATCTTGGTTTTGTACAGAAACATCAATTGATTAACTGCTGTAAACAGGCTCTCCCTTACCAACTCCAGCTGCGGTAAAGCTTGCTGACATGCGAGAATTTGCTTGAGATGTTCTAACAGTATAGCCTTGGTTGACACCATCAACACTAACACCAATACTTTTATCTACTGGAAGATTTGTCAAAATAGCTTGGCCTTTAGCATCTGAATTTAGGGTTTGAAGAACTTTTCCTTAAAGGTAAAGCTTCCTTTTTGTGAAAGGGTTGAACTTGCACAACTTTCAGTATCAGCCTTTACATTGTCCACAAGTGGATTTGAAAGATTTATGGCTGATAGAGCAGCCAAGGTTAATAAAGCATGTGATAATGCAGTTTGTTTCTTCATTGAATCTCTTCATCAATATAATTAACCGATTAAGTTTATATTTGTAAAAATTCTCTGAATCAGTACACTTATCTTAGCACAAAAATACTTAATCAGTTAAGTATTTTTGCAGCAAAAAACCATCACTCTCTACTTAAGAATAGAAAAAGGATGGTTTTAATAATTATAGACGTATGCTGACTAATTATTTTTCATCAATAACAAGACGCACTTTCTTACCTTGTGTTGGAACCGAATAAACAATCGATCTTATCGCTGTAATTGTACGACCTTTTTTCCCAATTACACGACCGATGTCTTGTGCATCCAAGTCAAGATGATACTCTAAAAATTCTGGAGTATCTTCGATTTTAATGATTAGATTATCAGGTTGTGAAATCAGAGGTTTCACAATGGCGATAATAAGATTTTCAATGGTATCCATAGGCATCTACTACTATTTTGAGAATTTTTGATCGTGGAATTTAGCCATAACTCCAGCTTTTGAAAGGATATTACGTACTGTATCAGAAGGTTGAGCACCTTTTGACATCCAATCTAAAATACGCTCTTCTTTAAGAGTTACTTGGTTTTCGGTAACAAGTGGGTTGTAAGTTCCAACTGTTTCAATGAAACGACCATCGCGAGGAGCGCGTGAATCTGCTACATTAATACGGTAGAAAGGTTTTTTCTTAGAACCCATACGAGTTAAACGAATTTTTACTGACATTGTTTTATTTCTCTTTTCTTTATAATAATCACAAGAAACACTATTCATTTCTTACTCTAATAAGTCTACCCGATTTTCTCAAGTCTGTCAAGTTTTTTTCTTGACGGATTTAGAATAAACTAAAAGCTATTCGAACTAGGCGATCAAAGTAAGAATCTTCTCTCTTAATTTTTCGACTCAATCGCTTGACCTCACTAGGATCATCAGTGATCATAGCTTGAATAGGTTTTTGCAAATAATACTCCATACGTTCCGGTTCATTGATCGTCCACACAAAAATTTCTTTTTTCTTTAAAAGAGCTTGCGCAGATAATCTAGAACGGTAAGAAAAGTCTTCAATCACATAAAAGTCTATGTTCTCTTCACCTAAAAAACCAACTTGGATAGGAATAACATATCCCGTTTTAATATAAGGTGCTTTCTTTTCAAGCTCTTCCATCACCTTCAAATCAAGAGACATAACCTTGTTTTCTTTTCCAATGCCAAGCTTCTTATATAGTTCAAGAAAAAGATCCACATAGTTTGCTGGTTCTGTACCAGTAGGCTTAAGCTCTATCAACAAGGGCATATGTAAGGCTTGTGCTTTTTTATAAAAGGTTTCAAAGGAAACCAATTTGCTCTTGAAAGATCCTTGGTAAATAGTAACAGCTTCCACCTGACTTAATGTCATATCTCTGATAGAACGCTCTAGACCAGCTAAACGTTCTAAAGAATTATCATGAGAGACAACGAACTTATTGTCTTTGGTTAACATTAAATCTAGTTCTACCGCATCACTTTTTACCCGACTAGCACCTTCTAAGGCTTCCAGAGAATTTTCTACTCCTGCTGAAACAAGTCCCCTGTGAGCAATTACCTTTTTATTGCTAGGATTTTGGAAAAGAGAAAGTTTTCCAAAAGAACCAACAGCAAAACCTAAAGTCATTAGCAGCAAAAGAACAAAGGAAATAATATTCTTTTTACTTTTTACCCTTACTTCTTTTTGACGCCCATTAGGAGAAATATCATTTTTCAGTAGCATAGCCATTGATAGTTTAAAGAAAATCGTACTAAAAAATATGATTTCCCAAATAAGGGTCAAGGACAAAGCTTGCAGAATAAACTGATTACCTTGAGGATCAAGGAAGAGAACAAGGGCTAATATGCCCATAATCAGCACTGCTGTTAAAGACAATACAAAAGCACTAAGACATAGCAGTTTAAGTAGCAAGCTAAAGCTAGTCTTCTTTGTTCTACGCCAGCTCTCTATCAGAGCATCCTTAGAGGACATGCGCTTTAAAGATAATAAAGGCAGAAAATAAATAAAGCGCAAATTAAGGTAAAACATAAAGGCCAACAAGAGGTACAGTACATACTTGGTCGTTTCTGTTTTTGATAACTCAGAAATGATAAAGTCTGGAATATATAATTTTTCTGTGATCACTGAGGACAGACCTATTTTTAAGACCGGAATTGTCAGTAACACATAGGCCAAAAATGGAAAAAGCTGCCAGCCTGAAAAATATCTCCACAGGTGCTTGGCATAATAACTAATGGTTTTTTTGAATTTTTTCCGAGACAATCTCTTATCAGCTATAATACGATAGAGAATAAAAAATTCCAGATGTATAAAGGCCACTAAGAAAAAGAAATAAAGGAAAAAGAAGGCTAGGGCAAAAGGATTTTTAATAAAGTTAAAGATATTATCCTTATCCAAATGATACTGACCTGTAATATCTAAGATCAGATAAAACAATTCAGATAAGACTAAGTTTGTAATGGTCACAAAAAGCAGCTGAAAGATACTGGCTTTAAGAAGCCATTCGAATCTGATTTTTTTCATTAGTGATAACAAATCAGACAAAAATTTCATAGAGGAGTTCTTCCTTTCATCATTATTAAAAAATTCCCAGTTGAACAAGTTCAGCGAGGAATCAAGAAGCCATCAAAAAATGTTTAATAGCTTCTCCTCCATATATCCAAAAATAACTATAGATAGCTATTGATATAGGGCGACAAATTACTATAATCAGCAAAAACCTTTTAAAACTAATACGACTAAGACCTGTTATCATAATCAGCAGATCGGCTGGTGCCATTGGCGAAATCATATTAAGTATAAAAAACTTTTCAAAGGTTTTGGTTGAGAGCCTTTTCTCATGTTTTTCAAGTTGCTTGTCTTCTACAAACAACAAAATAAAGGACTTTCCATATCTGCGTACCAATATAAAAAGGATACAAGAACCTATTATAATGCCAAAGAAGTTTAAAAACAAGCCCAAGGTTGGTCCGAAGGCTAAAAAACCCACTACTGTAGTCACTCCACCAGGAATAATGGGAATGATAACCTGGATAACCTGAAGACCAAAAAATGCTATCCCTCCAATAAGAAGATGTTTGCCTATTAATTGAGATAAGGCTTTAGGATTATTCAAAATATCAATCTTGCCAACTAGGTAGAAAACAAGGTAGACAGAAAAGACAATAGATAAGATACCAATAACCTTAAATATCTTTTTAAGCCGTTCATGATTTACACTATACTTATTCATATCTTAATGCCTCAATAGGATCAAGTTTACTTGCATTGTTTGCTGGTAGTAATCCAAAGATGATACCAATCATTGCAGAAAAAGCAATGGCAATAAATGCCACGTCCAGTGAAACCGTAGCTTCTTTTAATTTCATAGCACTCCCTAAAGCACCAACGGTAATATAAGCTAACACTAGTCCTATTAGACCTCCTAATATTGTTAAAACGACTGATTCAATCAAAAATTGTGTTAAAATTTTCAATCGAGTAGCCCCTAGAGCCTTTCGTAAACCGATCTCTCGGGTTCTTTCTGTCACAGAAACTAACATAATATTCATGACTCCAATTCCGCCAACCAATAATGATATACCAGCAATTGAGCCTATTACGGTTGTCATTACACCGAACTGCTGGTTAACCATCTTAATAATTTGACTGTTGTCTGGAGTTTGGTATTTTCCATCTTTTACATGAGACAGATTAGTCAACATGTGAGCAGCTTTATCACCAAGTGAGGCGCTCTGCTTAATATCTTCGACGTGAACATAGATGTTTCCAACTTCATTGGTATGAAACTCAGAAGCAACTTGTGTGTTGGCCATCACAGCTTCTCCTTCACTTATACCTCCAACCCTCACTACGCCAGGCTGGCCTGTTTTATAAACTCCTACAACAAGATAATCCTTGTCATTTAAAGAAACAACCTTATTTAGGGCTTCTTTGTAGTGACCTTCTCCAAATAACTGATCAGCCATTTTGGTATCTAATAAAATTATCCTGGAAAAGTTAGTATAGTCTTTTTCATCTAATGTTCGTCCAGCAACAATATCATATTTTTTGATTTTAAAATAATCACGACTGACTCCAGTTAGGGAAGCATTTTTGACAGTTTTCTTTTCATAGGAAATAGTTGAAGAGGCAGAATTTGTAAAGTAATAAGAATCTATTCCGTCAATATCTCTTACAATTTGTTCCAACCATTCTTCTTTTACTTCTTTTGTATTTTCAATATATCTAAAACTATTATAGGGTCCATCTTCTGTGGAGTCTGGAGCATAAAATAATTGCACAGCTTTTTCATTATTTGAAAAAGCGTTAGTCACACTATTTTTCATAGCATTTCCCAGTCCCATGATAATGACCACAGCAGAAACACCAATGATAATACCTAACATTGTCAAGAGTGATCTGAGCTTGTGCCCCCAGATAGAACTAAGAGCAAATTTCCAATTTTCCATTTTCATTTCTCCTTAGTCTATGCGTACACTATCACTTGTATCTCTTGTAATTTCACCATCTCTGATAACAATTTTACGGGTTGCAAAATCAGCAATTTCAGGTTCATGGGTAACCATAATAATAGTTTTCCCTTCCTTGTTTAAAGTGGTCAGAAGTTGCATGATTTGTTGACCAGTTTGGGTATCAAGAGCTCCTGTTGGTTCATCGGCTAGTATGATAGAAGGATTATTGACCAAGGCTCTAGCAATAGCAACCCGCTGCTTTTGCCCCCCTGATAGTTCAGAAGGTAAATGCTTCATCCGTTTTGACAGTTCTACCTTCTCTAAATATTGCTGAGCCAAGTCCTTTCTTTTTAAGACAGAAACTCCAGCGTAGATGAGGGGTAATTCAACATTTTGAAGGGCAGTTAAGCGTGACAATAGAAAGAATTGCTGAAAAACAAAGCCTATTTCCTTATTTCTGAGTCTGGCCAGCTTGCGATCATTTAATTTCTTTACTTCCTTGCCATTT
This sequence comes from Streptococcus catagoni, assembly GCF_011421425.1. Classification (GTDB taxonomy): domain Bacteria; phylum Bacillota; class Bacilli; order Lactobacillales; family Streptococcaceae; genus Streptococcus; species Streptococcus catagoni. The sequence continues at coordinate 125,117 of NZ_WPCW01000001.1, read as the reverse complement.
AGCCTATAATCTCCTGTTGAAGGTTTATCTAGTAAACCAATAATATTCATCAAAGTTGATTTACCAGATCCAGAAGGTCCCATGATAGCCAGAAATTCGCCTTGACATACAGTCAGGTTGATGCCTTTTAGGACATGTAATTTCTGATCGCCATTTTTATAAGACTTGCTAATATTCTGTAGTTTAATGAGTTCTTGTTTTTGGTCTGTCACTATTTTTTCACCTCAGATTTCGAGCTTTTCTTTTGCCTATCTTCAGAGTGAACGTTCTCTACTTTTTCATCATTTTTTATAGACTTATCTGGATTTGAAATGACAACTTGTCCAACTTCTAGTCCACTTATAATCTCTTGTTTTTTCGCATCTGCATTACCTAGTTTAACTTCAACCTGTTTGACCTTAGAGGAAGAAGAATCATAAACCCAGACATAATTTTTCTTATCTTTTTTGAAGACAGCTTCGACTGGAACCAGAGCATGCTTGACCTCATTAACTACTTCTACAGAAACAGAAAAACCTTGTTTTAAATCTCTTAGAGGACTTGTGATGTCAACCTTATAATCATAGCTTGCTGTGCTTGAGGAAGCAGGGGCTCCATTTGGCATACCTTGACTTTGGCCCTTACCTTCATCTTTTGGATAATTTGAAATATAAGCTATCTTACCTGTCCACTCTTGGTCAGTATAAACCTTTGACTTAATCTTGACTGCTTGCCCTGTCTTAATATTGCCAAGATCATACTCGGTTAAGCTTCCCTTCACCTGTAATTGTCCTTCAGATGTCACATGAACAAGGGGCTGACTTTCTTTTGAAGAAGGGTCAATATCTTGATTAACCTCAACAACTGTTCCAGAAACACTACTTGAAACAACCGTTTCATTTAAGGCTTGCTGGGCTTTATTAACCTCTGCTTGAGCATCAGCATAGGCATCATTTAAATCTTGTAATTGCTGGTTATAGCCTGCAGTTTGTTGTGAGGAAGCTTGAGCTCCTGCTCCTTCACCACCGGCCATTGGAACACCGTATGTTTTTAAATAATTAATTTGGCGTCCTACTTTATTTAAATTTCTGGCAGCTGTATCGTAGGCAGCCTGTGCCGCTGTTGCACTATATTGCACTAAGGGTTGACCTGCAGTCACCTTATCTCCTACCTTAACACTTACAGAAGCGCTGGTACCCTTAGCAGGATTAAAGTAAACATATTCCTCAGAAAGAGCTTTGACAGTTCCTGATAACAAGGTTGAAGATGAAATCGTCCCCTCAGTAACTTTTACTGCCGAGTAGCCTTGAGCTCTTTTTTTATTTTTCAAAGCATTTTCTTGTTGAAAATAAAGAATTGTGCCAATGACTAAAACAACAACAATAATTGCGCCTGAAATAATCCCCTTAGTTTTCTTGGACATCTTAGACTTATTCCTCTTTGACATTTGACTACCTGACCTTCTTACTTTTAACTTTTGTATTACTTGTATAGGACAAGTATATGACTTTTTTGAAAGGCTGTCAAGTAAATTTAGGAGCTTAACTTTAATTTTCTCATTTTTGTCTTACTTTAATGTTATGACAGAAACAGCACCTTTTCCCTTCGATTTTTGCCAAATGAAAAAAGCCACTCTCCTAGGAAAGTAGCTGTTTGGGAAGTCCTTTTTCTGCCATCTTTTTATCAGTTTTTTGATAGTTTTCCTACTTATAATCCAGTTTTGCTTTTTTTGCTTTAAATTCTGAGCCTCTTATGATGAGTCCCATAACCTCCTCATTTGTAAGTGCCTCCATTGACACCAAATGATTTAAAGTGACTTTTTGTTTAGATGTTAACATTGTTTCTCCTACCTTTCAGACATTATTGAGACATTTACTTAATGATTTTCAGGCAAGACTTGGTATAAAATAATACCTAAGAGTGTTGAAAAAGCTACTCCTGATACTTGAAGTCCTTTGATTTGAAGCATAAGACCACCAATACCAGAGACTAAGATAACACTTGCTATCAAAAGATTCTTCTTGTTGTCCATATCTGTTTTTGATTCAATTAAGATTTTCAAACCACTAGAGGCTATCACTCCAAAAAGAGCAATTGAAATCCCACCAACTACTGGAGAAGGAATGGATTGAATCAACGCAGATATCTTTCCGACAAAGCTTAATAAGGTTGCAATAAGAGCTGCTCCTGCAATAACATAGACAGAGAAAATCTTGTTAAGAGCCATAACTCCAATGTTTTCACCGTAGGAGGTTACCGGAGGTGCCCCTAAAAATCCAGCTATGACCTGAGCTAAACCGTCCCCTGTTAAAGTCTTATCTAAGCCTGGATCCTTAAAGTAATCTCTTTTTGTTAGACTGTTTAAAACCATAACATGGCCAAAATGTTCCGTCATGGTAACAAATGCTATGGGTGCCATTGTCAGAATAGCACTAGGGTAAAATTTTAGACTATAACTTAAAAAGGGAACTTGAACACCTGGAACGCTAAACCATTTAGCCTTAGCCACCTCAGAAAAGCTGATAATTTCTTCCCCTGTTACCATCCCCATTACTAAGGCAAAGAGGTAGCCGATCAGTAATCCCAAAAGGATTGGAATAATAGCCACAATGCCTTTTCCATAAACATTAAAGAAGATAACAGACAGTAGGGTTACCATTCCAATGAGCAGATAGAGCAGGTTGTATTTCCCATCCTTTAACATTACACTGCTTACAGCTGTAGAGGCTAGACTCAATCCGATGACCATAACGATTGGACCCACAACAATAGGTGGTAGAATCTTATCAATCCAATCATTTCCAATAGCTCTGACAATCAGTGCAACTATGAGATAGACAAAGCCTCCTGTTACGGCTCCCTGTGCAACGGCTGCAATACCATCAGTTTTCATTAACATTTGCATGGCTGCAATATAGGCAAAGCTTGAACCCATATAGGCAGGGATTTTAAACTTTGTAACCGTTAAATGCGCTAAGGTTCCCAAGCCACTGGATAAGAGTGCAACTGCAGGGTCAATCCCTACTAGGATTGGTACTAATACTGTTGCCCCAAACATGGCAAAGAGATGCTGGAATGATAAGCCAAACAAAACACCATTTTTTGGCATTTCTTCTACATCGTAAATAACATCTTTCATTATCTTCTCCTTATTTTCTAGGAAGGATCAACGATACTAACACGATCTTGTCCGTCTACTTCAACAACTTCCACCACAATTTCTTCTGTGGCACTGGTAGGAATGTTCTTCCCAACATAATCAGGTCTTATGGGTAATTCCCTGTGTCCCCGATCTACTAAGACGGCTAGACTGACGCGTGAAGGACGACCTAAACTGACTAAGTTATCGATAGCTGCACGGATTGTTCTTCCTGTATATAGAACATCGTCAACAAGGATAACTTCTTTACCAGAAATATCAACTGGCATCAGGGTGGTATCTTCTTCAACCTTTACATCATCTCTAAAGGGTTTTATATCAAGCTCTCCTATTGGAACATCAATCGATTCTAATACTTCTAACCGTGCTTTGATTCTCCTTGCAAGGTAGACTCCTCGAGTCTTAATTCCTGCCAAAACAAGATTATCCATATTTTTGTTACGCTCTATAATTTCATAGGTAATCCTCGTCATAGCCCTTTTCATAGTGACTTCGTCGATAATTTCCTTGCTTTTCATTCTAGCCCTCCTTCAGATTTTGCTACAAAAAACTCCCCTTATAACAAGGAGAGTTCACAAAATAATCGCATACTAAAAAGTATACACTTAAGTCTTGTCTCCTTGCCAGTCTCACGGGACTGTTTTAAAGGAATATCAAATTTTTACTATTATAGCATATTACTCTAAACTTAACAAGTCTTTTTTGAAATTGGTATGTGGTAGAATTTTTTAGAATAGGCAATTCTGTATAAATTAAGGAGAACTTGTTACCGAGATGTAACGAAAAAGACTGAACAATTTTGGCTCTATAATTTCTGTAGTGGGTAACTCTACTTTGGAAGTTATAGGGCTTTTTGTGACTACAAAAAAAGTCCCATATGACTTATAATGAAAAGCGACTAAACAACTCATTAGAAAGCATCATATGGAACATATCAATCATAACAAATTTTTACTTCAAATAAAAGACCAGAATATCAGTATTACTGACATTAAAGATAAGAAGACCCATTTTGATATCCTAGCTAAGCTTGATTATAAGGCGCCAAACTGCCCTTGTTGCGGGGGACAAATGACCAAGTACGACTTTCAAAAGCCCTGTAAAATCCCTTATTTAGATACGGGAGGCTATAAGACAAGGTTATTACTTAAAAAACGTCGCTTCCGCTGTAAGGACTGCTCTAAACTAATGGTTTCTGAGTCTTCCTTTGTCAAGAAAAACCACCAGATTCCTTATGTCATCCGTCATAAGATTAGTGAGAGATTAATGGATAAAGAAAGTCTAACCAAGATTACTTCTGAACTTTCTATCTCAACTTCTACCGTTATTCGTCAACTCAAATCCTTTGTTTTTAAGACACATTTAAACACCTTACCTACTATTATGTCTTGGGATGAATTTGCCTTTAAGAAGGGCAAGATGTCTTTTGTGGCTCAAGACTATGAAATTAAGAAAATCATTGCCATTTTAAATGGCAGAACACAAACTATTATTCGAAATCATTTTCTCCGCCACACTAGAAGAATCAGAGAAACTGTCAAATGGATCACCATGGATATGTTTTCCCCTTACTACGACTTAGTCAGAAGGCTTTTTCCTAATGCCCAGATTGTTCTTGATCGCTTTCATATCATTCAACACTTGAACCATGCTATGAACAGGACTAGGATTAAGATTATGAACACTTTTAACAGATCATCAATAGAGTACCGAACTATCAAACAGTTTTGGAAGTTAATCCAACAAGATAGCCGAAAACTTAAGGAAAAGCTCTTTTACAGACCAACTTTTAGAGAACACCTAACCAATCGTGAGATACTCACTAGAATGCTTGGTTACTCTAACGAACTAAAGTATTATTATGAGCTTTATCAATTACTTCTCTACCACTTTCAAGAGAAGAACAGTACACATTTCTTTGCCATTATCGAAGACCATATCAAGCAAGTTAATCCTATCTTCACGATGGTATTCAAAACTTTCAAAAAAGACAAAGATAAAATTATCAATGCCCTTGAACAACCCTATTCTAATGCCAAACTAGAAGCTACTAACAACATTATTAAAGTCATAAAGCGCAATGCTTTTGGCTTTAGAAAGTTTAAAAATTTTAAAACCAGACTACTCATCGCTTTAAACATACAAAAAGAGAGAACAAAAGTTGTTCTCTCCAGATGTTAGGTTTTGTCTACCCACTTCACTTGACAAAGAGCCTGATTTTACCAATTCATTTAACGTGAATCAATAAAACCAATGCTATCTTCATGATGATATTTTCTATTTAGTATGCTCTCTTGTATTCTTTATATCCTTTATAGACGGACAGGTTTTAATAAGAAACTTGAAAGGGTTATAAAGACTGTTGCCGTTAATAATAAAGCTAAGAGATAGGGCCAAGCCTGAGCAATTCCTCCGCCGCTTTGGAAAGTAGCTATGGCTGAAAGAACCCAGTTTTGTGGCAATAATTTCCCAATAGCTTGCATGTAAGATGGTGTAATAGACAAGGGCCATAAACAACCAGCTAACATGGAAGTTGGCATCACGATTAGGTTAGCCAACTGGCTACTTTGTTGGGTATTTTGCGTTACGGCACCAATCATTAAACCAAAACCTATCGCCAACAAACTAAATAGTAAGAAAATTAGCAACAAGATTGGAGTCGGAATATAAAAACTGACATTAAAGATCTTCAACAGGCTAAACATTATGACAATTTGGAGAGTAAAGGCGACAAGTCCAACACAGACATAACTTAACATGTACTGGAAGCGTGACAAACGTGACAAGACTAATCGGTTATAGATTTGACTAGATTTATCAGTCAAAATCCCTCCATAAATCACACTGGTACTACCTAACATAAGGATAAGCAAGAAACCTGTGGTAGTGGAGGACACGGATTTACTGCGTGAACGGTCTGCCAAAGTTTCTTGTTGAACCTGATAGTTTAACCCTTTATTTTTTTGCCAAAGCTTGTCAAAAATAGCTTGATTTCCGGCAGCTACATCACCCATGATATTGTAATTCTCTAGAAGGTAATTGGCTTGCGCTTTTACCCATTCAATAATCTCGCTCTTAGCAATAGAGCGAAGGCTGAGTTCTTGCGCTTCACCTGTTAATACTTTCTTGGAAAAACCTTTATCAATGGTTAAAACAGCCTCTAAAGACTTATCTTGAAGGTAATTGTCAATATGTTTTTCCTCTATTTTAGTAAAAACATCATACTTTTTCGTGAGTTTCAACTGGGCAACAAATTGCTTCGAAATCTTACTCTGATCCTTATCTAAAATACCGATTTTAGCCTGATTATTTCCAGAGAAACTCATTGATAAGGCCAAAAGTGTTGTTAAAATAGGCAATAATAAGAAGGTCACATAACTGGTTTTTTTCCGTCGGATTTTAACAAATAAAGTTTTTATAAAACGAATCATGCGGTCACCTGCTTTCTCATCCCTATCAAAGCAATTAGGATAAAGGCTGTGCCAAGGCCAATGTTAACCATCAACGTCACAGGGATTGGATTAAATTGCCCACCAAAAATCAGATAAAACAAACTATCATTAACCCATTTGATTGGAGAAATATTGGACAATTGATTAATAAAGGGACTATTTAAAGTTGCCAAAGGGACATAACTACCTCCCAAAAAGGCAAAGATAGGAATAACTGCATTTGAAGCCACCATCAAGAAAGCTTCATTGCTAATACTAGTAGCCATTCCGATGCCGATAGCCACAGATAGGTAAATCAAAGAAGCCGTTACCCCAATAATTTGCCAATCATTGGTTCCCCAATTAACTCGCAGTACAAATCTGGTAAAGACATACAGAATGCCTAGCTGGACTGTTGTCACCAACATTGCTCCTATCAATTTGCCAAAAACAAGAAGGCTAGGAGAGACACCTGTGAGGTGAATACGATTGGTGGTGCGCTGTTGTCGGTCGGATAAGACAAGGTTCATCGCTGACATGATGCTATAAAAAGTAATCATGGTGAACATAGAAATAGCATAGTAATCAGCTGAGGTCATGCCTTTACTGGTTTGAACCGAGCTCACCTTGACAAAGTCTACTTTTCGCTTCTTAATCTCACCTAAGCGTTGAGGATACAAATCGGCTATGGAGTCATAAGTTTTTGCATTATCAACATAATTGGTTACCAACATGTTAATCAAATCAGCATTCTGCTGGTTAATCGCATTGGTGGTTACCTTAATGGTTTGGTTTTTCTTGACCTCCAAAGTAGCTGTCAAAGCCCCTTCGCTAACTTTCTTTTTATCCGCTTCAAGTGACTTGCTAGGTTCAGCTTCTAATTTCAATTCTTTATTTAAGACCTTTAAAAAGGCAAGAAAATTCTTCTGATAATCGGTTTTTTGACCTTCTAGATGGTAACGCACCGTTAACTTAGGAACGGTTGTTGCTGCATTGAAACTTGATTTAAAGGCAAAGCTTAAAATCACAATCATTACAATTGGAAAAATCACCATCATCAACAAGGCAGTTCGATTTCGAAAAATCTGCAAACTCTCTTTTTTGATTAAATGTAATAAAACCATGATAACCTCTAATCTCTTAACTTCTTACCCGTTAAGTGTAAGAAGATTTCTTCTAAATTCAAGTGGTTATGTTTAATCTCACTAAATCCAATATTAGCCTCTGTCAATTGACGGACCACCGTAGCAATGTCACCATTTTCAATCACTAGAATAAGGTCATCATCAACAGTTGTCAAACTCCAACCCGGTTTATCAGACACATCCAAATCTTGAGCGTCTGTCAAGGTTACCATAATCTGATTAGTCAAGTTCGCAGCATAGCGTTTTTCAAGTTCAACCTTGTTGCCTTCTTCAATAATCTGACCGTGATCCATAATAAAAATATAGTCACAGAGGGCTTCGACTTCTTCCATATAATGTGTGGTGTAGATCACCGTAGCACCTTCCTCATTCAAGAGGCGAATAGATTCCAGAATATGATTACGAGACTGCGGGTCAATGCCGACAGTTGGTTCATCAAAAATAATTAACTTCGGAGAATGAACCAGTGCACAAGCAATATTAAGACGTCGCTTCATTCCTCCTGAAAACTGACTTGGGAATCGTTTAGCTTGAGCCTGCAAGCCGACAAACTCTAGACTTTTTAGGACTTGTTCTTTTAATCGAGTTCCTTTCAAACCATAAAGGGATCCAAATAATTCTACGTTTTCATAAGCCGTTAAGTCAGGATAGACAGCAATGTCCTGAGGGACATAACCAATCTGTGAACTAACTTTTCGGATGGATTTTTGTGACTCTTGTAAAACCGTCACCTCTCCAGAACTCAAAGGAATCAATCCCAAAATAAGATTAATCAAGGTTGATTTACCAGCACCATTTGGTCCTAGCAAGCCATAAATATTACCTTCTCCAATTGTCAATGAGACATTATCGACAGCTTTTTTGCCACCTTTATAGACTTTGACAACATCTGTTAATTGCACAAAACTCATATATTACTCCTTTTTCAACATTACTGTTGCTCTTTTAAACTAATCATCAGATAAGTCAAGGTCAATAGCAGCACACTAGCTAACCAGCCATATAATAGCGTAGCAGTCACTCCCCATAAGCCAATAACAGCGAAAAGACAGAAAGCCATTAGCCAATTCAACCAACCCGAATAGCGACAAGCCTTGACCAAAGCATAACCCAAGACAAGCACTAGGACACTGATTGGTGTATAACTTCCTAAAAAGACTAGTAAGCCAAAGTAAAAAATACTGTCTACTACTGTGACCCAACCAATCACTAGTAAGCTGATCATCGGTCTATCGTTTTTAAAAGTCAGCCAAGTTAGCTTTTTAAAGAGCAAACGACTATCCTTTTGGAACACACAATCAAAGAGGAGAACCAAGACTAAAAGGGTCATTTCAATAACTGCTAACAAGTATAAAACCATGTAACATATAAACTGCCACTGCCAGTTAAAATCTCCTAAAAAGGACAATAACTCCTTTAGAGTAAACTCAGTAGCATGCCATTGCAAAACTAGGAGAACAAGCCCCAACTGAATCATACTCAGCAAGACATCTAACCAGTCTTGATAGGACAAGGTCCTTATCTGTTTAAAGTGCCATCTCATCAAACGACGTCTCCGATGACTAGTCAACCAAAGAGTGATGAGACTTAAAATCACTAGCCAGACTACTACCATCATTAATCCACCACTTTCTTATGTCCTGCTTGAAGATGACTAAGGCATTCAACCAACAAATTGCTAGTCACATGGATGATTATAACTAGCCATAGGCTTCCACTAAGATAATAAAGACTACCGTAAATAACCCCCGTGATCAACTTGGCGTAGAAAATAGATTTCCCCATCAATAAATGATTCAAGGCATAACAACAACTAGTGATAGCTAATACCACGATGACAGGCAATTGCCACTGAACTAACAAGACCTGAAACCATAACAATCGATAAGTAATCTCTTCACAGACAGCTAAGAGCAAGGGATAACCCAATTTATTCCAGTCTTGCGTTGTACCAACAAAGGACAAATGCAATGGAAGCCATTGCTGCTTTTGCCAGCAGCGAAGCCCATGTAGGAAAGCCACTTCAACCACCAACACGATGATGCTCAATCCTAACCCCATGAGAATCAGTTTTCCATTAACTGCCCCAAAAGAGAAGCTGATTTGAGGCGATAATAGGTAAACACCTGTTAAAGCAATCAAGTAGTACACCAGAACTGCTCTTAGAAAACCAATCAGATTAAACCCATCGCCAGCATTGCCTTTCCCAAAAATAGCTTGCATCGGGATTGATGGGCAAAAGGTGACCACTAATAGACACAGGTTAAGGCATTGGGTGAACAAAGGCATTTGTCACACCTCCAAACTGTCTCATCCGTGGATGATTATCAAAAGGAAAGGCTGGGATACACATTTCAAGAAGTTCAGGTGTTAGCACACGGGTCACATACCACCCTTTTTCTGAGGCTTCAGGAGGGGTAATATCAAGAAAGACTGCATTAGGACTAACTTTTTTAGTATATGCCAATAAGATTTTCAAATCCTCTTTCTTATCTCGACCAGAGTGGTCTTCTAGCTCACTAAGGAGGACTTCTCCTGAAATCAAAGGTTCAAAAGCTTGCCATTTATGGTGTTGGTCTTTGGGATGAGCGTAATAAAACACATTACTATCCAAATCTAAAAAGAGGGGATTCTCGCTCTCAATATTGTCAAGAGCTTCCTTTTTATACAAAAGATTATAGTAATAACTATAACTAATGGCTGCAGCTTCCATGATACCTCTTAGCAAGGTATGTTTAGGATCTAAACCAGCTTGAACACCAAAGAGGAGATAAGGGCCTTCATTGTATTTATTTTTAAGGATAATCCCAAAGGTATAAAGCGGGTTATCTTCTCCTACCGTCATGTCAATAGGAATAATCTCGTATAAACTGTCTTTCCCTAACCTAGCTTCTTCTAGAATTGCTTGAATATCTGGGTCATCGATAATGATCCTAGGACAAGGTTTTTTGGTATGCCAACTCAGCATCATGGAATCAATTTGAATGTATTCAATAAGGCTATTGCACATAGCTGCTTCTAAACTAGTATGAGAAGCTGTACCCGTTGAAAACCCTGGAATAATATGTTTTTCTCCCACAGCTTCATTGGTCTTATACCCAATACAAAGCATTTGTGCCGGAACATACATATCTTGATCCTCAAAGAACATTGGGCACTTGACCCAGCCTAAAACATCCTCTTCAGTCACCATCTTATCACACATCACCATGTGCAAATCTAGGCAGCGGTCAATTTGATCTTGGGTAAAGACTTGCAGGTATTCTAAAGGCATGACACGATCTGTCTGGCTCAATTCCTTATAGGAAGCATAGACAATCCTATCCGATAACAAGTCACCTGAAATAATACTCGCATAACGTTCAATGCTTTCTCCTAAATATCTAATAAGGGCTTCTTCGTAATGGCTACCGTAACCAATAATATGATAACTGACCTGACTCAATTCGCCAATAAATTGCTTGTGATAATCAGGCATCTGACCAGTAACACTCTTTAAATAGACATCGTGGGGATGATTACAAACAGGAGCTTGGGATTGATTTAGAATGCCTGTTCTGTTACCACTTAAACCTTTGAGATCATCAAAGATATGATTAAAGGAAGGGTAATACTGTAACATCATTTCACCTCCTTACTCTTCTTCACTAAGGAGTTTTCTAACAATTTCACGTGTTGACACTTGCTGATCCTCATATTTTAGTTTTGCCAGAGCTCCTTGTGCTTGAGAATTTGACATTTTTAGAATATCTTGCACCTGGATTTCAAGTGTCGGCAAATAAATACTTAGTAAACGCCCTTCAAATTTTGAACTTCCTGTTTGAGCAATAATAAAGGCTTCACTAACAACCAAATTCATCAAAACATTCAGCAAGGGAAGATAAGCTTTGCTGACTTCCTGAGTTGGTGGTAAAACTTGATTAGCAAAGTGTTGGTAGAGAGCGTGATCTTGCAAACGTGCCAAAACCCGTCTTTCCAAGCTATCAAAGTCAGCACTATGAGGAGGATTTAGCGTACAAGCATGTAAGAATGGACCATCAACAAATCCTAGCACCAATTGTTTATTAAGCGATACACTAACTTCGTTCAAATGACGTAACATCATAATATTCAAACGCTCTTGGCAAACAACAATACTTTGATAACTTTCTAAGGATTCAGACAAACATTTCATATGGCGATGATGGGTCAAAGCATCCAAGCGAGAAGTTACATCAGTTTGTTGAATTAACATTTTCAAGTCATCACTAGCCACTTGCAAAGGTAATTGCAAGTGATCAGCTAACAGCTTGGCCGATTCATTAACATAGGTTGAATCACTGATAAAGAGGACAGGAGCAGTATTTTTGGTATGCCCTGCTGCTGCCATAAATCGAAAATCCCCCATTAAAACTTTCATGACATTTTCTTCAAGGGCGTAATCATCTTCTAGCATCAACACATCATTATAATATAAAGCTGTCATCACTTCCATGAAGCTTGCAAACAGATCTGCGTCCAAACTGTTTTCATAATAGTCCGTATCAAGAACGCCACCTTCAATCAAGGTGGTCACAATTTCTCGATAAGCTTCTTTTAATCCTTGAGGTTCTTGTGAGACATCTAAGACAGCTTCGTTAAAATCCCAGATACCTTTTCTGAAACAAAAGGTATCCTGAAATTGGACAATGCGAACATTACTATTTAATTGATATTTCATTGAGACTCCTTATTTCCTACAAGCGTCATGTGAATCACGTGTTGACTCAAACCATCTAATCCTAATTTTTCTTGGAGGTATTCCTTATTGTAGCCTCCGATATCAATGCTGCCATAAACAAGGGCAGTCGCTGTTAATTGAATATTCTGAGCTATCTCACCTGATTCAATGAAAGCATAGGCAGTTGCTTGATTACCATATTTACGCGTGTTTTTGAGGTAGTTGTACACATAAATAATGACGAGGTTGCAGTTCTCAGCATTAATGGCACCGTATTCTGCAAAAGCCCTAATATTTTCCTCAGGACTACTATAATAGCACCGTAACGCATGTTGATAAGGTAAATATTCGTAAAACCCGTCTTTAAGCTTACTGATATTTCTCGCATAAAAGACTAAGGTAATAGGGTATAGGCCACCCCCAGATGCACAGTTCCTTAACGTAACCTTATCTGGCATACCATTTTTAATTGGCACTTCAGCACTAACACCACAGGCATAATAAAGGAGGTTAGCTAAATCTTGTATGGGCATTTCTCGATCTGAAAATTGCCGATGACTCCTTCTCTGAGTAATACAGGTGGAAAGTGCTGTTGTTACCTTCGACGGTTTAGGGAGAGGGATAATATCTTCTCTGCTTTCAAAATAAGCGCTACTTGAAAAAGTTGCCACTGCAGAATCTGTAAAAAAATCAACCACACTAGCTTGAAAGCCCAAGTAATTATTATTAGATTTGTAATTCATCAAAAAACGTTGGCTAAGGTTATCTATCTCATTAGGCATTAAGTGCTGAGCAACTAACTGCTTTGACGTTTTTAGCACTGTTTGATGATGATAACCCGATAACGATAAATGATTAGTATTAAATTCAAATAATTGTCTTGCCTTTTCCGAAGTCAACGGGGGACGATTGTCTAAAACAGGTTTTTCTTTCGTAAAAAATGGCATCGTAATCTTTCCTATCTTATTCTAATAAACATATAGTAATTAGCAGGTACTGTTCAGTACCTGCTAATTACTTTGAGACACTAGAACCAAGACGATTACCACTGCCTCATGTCCTAACACCCCTATTTAATATCGGCTACATCAGCCGTTACTAACCGTAACCTAGTCGCTAGCAAACCATTTCACTGATACCCCCCATCAAATAGAGATATTAAATAGATTATTTACCTGGTGTGTAGCTTCCGCTACCGCCTTGAGCACTACCGCCTCCAACATTCACTGAGAAGCAACAAGTAGTACAGCAGCAGCAACAACAACCTCCAGGTGCAACTTGAGTTGTTTCGGCTACACTAGTAGCTAATATATTTGAAGTAAATTGTAACATAACGTTTACCTCCTTATCCAACAAATAAATAAACAACTGATAAGAATACAAATAGCTTGTCTTTGAAGCTAGGCTTAAAAGAGGGGTTACAAGACAAGGCTAGCTAGTTTGTACTATTGTAACGAAACAACTATTCAACTCTTATCATCTATATTATAATAAAAAATGACAAAAATGTAAACCCTTTCTTTCCATTATTAGTAAAAAATGACTTAAATATAAACCCTTTCTTTCCATTATTAGTAAAAAATGACAAAAATGTAACTTCCCAAAGTAAGTTCCTCTTTGTCCCCAAAACTGGAAGTTAGTCTGAAACGAATTTTTGTGGTGGAATTAAGTCTGAGACTCTTCTGCTAGAAAGAGGCTATCATGACAACACAAAAACATAAACATCTAACACTTTCAGATAGAATGGATATTCAACTAGGATTAGAACAAAGATTGACTTTCAAAGAGATTGGACAGTCTATCCACAAAGATCCTACAACTATTTCTAAAGAAGTAAAGCGACATCAACGCATCAAAGACGGGACAGAAACATGCCCTGACTGTCCCTCGCTAAAAAAAGCTCCTTATGTCTGTAATGCTTGCCCTAAAAAGAGAATGAAATGTGGCTATAAGAAAGTCTTCTACTATGCCAAGAAGGCTCAGAAGAACTATGAACAACTTCTTGTAGAGGCTAGAGAAGGAACAACGCTTAACCAAGAGGATTTTTGGGAAATGGATAAGGTCATTTCGAAAGGCATCAAGAAGGGACAACACATTTATCATATCATGGCGACTAATGACTTGAACGTCAGTAAATCAACCGTGTATAGACACCTTCATAAAGGATACTTGTCTGTTGCCCCAATTGACATGCCCCGAGTGGTTAAATTCAAAAAGCGTCAAAAAGCAACGCTACCACCTATTCCTAAGGTTGATAAAGAAGGAAGACGTTACGAGGATTTTCTAAATTATCTTAAAGAGAATGACGTGAACTCTTGGCTAGAAATGGATACCGTTATGGGACGAACTGGTGGTAAGGTGTTATTGACCTTTCATCTCTCATTCTGTAACTTTATTTTCGCAAAGCTTTTAGATAATAAGACGGCCACTGAAGTTGCCAAACACATACAAGCCATTAAACGGGACTTCAATCTAGCTGGTAAGGAGTTTTCAGAGACCTTCCCACTCATCCTGACGGACAACGGGGGAGAGTTTGCCAGAATTGATGATATTGAGAGTGATTACCATAGCCAATCTCAGCTATTCTTTTGTGACCCTAATCGCTCGAATCAGAAAGGGAGAATTGAGAAAAATCATACGATGATTCGCGACATCCTACCTAAGGGAACACCGTTTGATAACCTAACTCAGGAGGACATTAACCTTGTCTGCTCTCATGTGAACAGTGTTAAGAGGGCTGCTCTGAATGGAAAGACAGCTTATGAACTCTTTACCTTTACTTATGGAAAAGAGGAAGCTCAACTTCTAGGGATACAAGAAATTCCTGCAACAGAAGTCGTACAATCCCCTAAATTAATCCACGATAAACTCTAAGAAAACACCTTAAACGATACCGCCGAAACGTCTCACACTAACTTCCAGTCTAGCGGAACTTAATCTGAAACGCTTTCAGATTAAGGTGTTTTCGTGTACCCTTTTTTCTCTCAATTATTCTCAGAAAGCCTATCAAATAAGGCATTATAAAAACCAGTGGAACTTAGTCTGAGACGTTTTTCCTCTGGTTTTACTGATTTTTCCCACACTAACTTCCACTTTTAAGAGAGCTGGAACTTACTTTGGGAATTTAGCAAAATTTTTATTTCTGTCTTAACTGATCCAGTGTCTGTTGAAAGATTTCTGGAACATCAGCAGTAAAGGTCATCAGCTCTTGGCTGCTAGGATGGGTAAAACCTAAGGTTTTAGCATGTAAAAACTGCCCTTTGCCACTGAGTGTCTTGCGAGGTCCGTATAAAGGATCTCCCGCAATAGGATGACCAATATAAGCCATATGGACCCTTATTTGGTGGGTTCTACCCGTTTCCAAGGTCAACTCAAGCAGGGTAAAATCACCAAAACGTTCTAAAACTGTAAAACGTGTTAGGGCTTCTTTACCTTTAGACGTAACAGCTTGTTTTTTTCTGTCCTTTTCACTTCTGCCAATTGGTGCTTCAATCATGCCACGATCATTGGGTAAATTGCCATGAACTATAGCCACATACTGACGTAAGGATTTCTTTTCTTTTAGTTCCTCAGCCAGGGCTTGGTGTGCAAGATCATTTTTAGCAACCATCAACAAACCTGAAGTATCCTTATCAATACGATGAACAATACCAGGACGTACCTTACCATTAATAGAAGATAAATCTTTAATATGGTATAAAAGGGCATTGACAAGTGTACCTGAATGATGCCCAGCCGATGGGTGGACAACCATTCCTTGAGCCTTATTAATAACAGCAAGATCCTTATCTTCGTAAATGATATCAATAGGGAGATCTTCTGCTTGGTAATCAATCATTTCTTCTTCAGGTAGCTGATAAGTGATAAGATCTCCTATTTTGACACTATATTTAGCCTTAGAGACTTGTCCGTTTACAAGAACACTACCTTTTTTTATTTCATTATTGGCCTGACTTCTAGTCAAATCCGTTAAGTCAGCTAGAGTCTTGTCTAAGCGACTCCCAGCTTCTTGAATTATGAGTTCCATCTTATTCTTCCTTCCATAGGATAATCAACAAAAGTGCAACCCCTACACATAAATAGGAATCAGCAACATTAAAAATAGCAAAATCAATGAAGTCAAGATGTATCATATCAACAACATAACCTAGACGTAGACGATCGATAAAATTTCCAAGTCCTCCCGAGATAATCAGTGTTAAAGCCAGACTTTTCCAGAAGGATAAGGTGGGTGTCTTAAGGAGATAATAAAGGGCTGCGCCAACCACAAATAGCGTCATTAGAATAAAAAACCACTGTTGATTTTGTAAAATTGAAAAAGCAGCTCCGCGATTTTGTAAATAGGTCAGACTAAGTACACCTTTAATAAAAGGACGGATCTCCCCCAAGGAGAGATTGTTGACAATCCAATATTTGCTCAGCTGATCCAAAAAAATAAGGAGCAAAGACGACAATAAGAGTTTAAAGGACTTCATTTTATGACTTTCTATCTTGATTGTTAAAATATTCTTTTAAGAGTTTGATAAAGGTTAGGGCAGCAGGTGTTAAATGTTTATCTTTACGTTTGACATAGACCATCTTATTTTCAATATGATCTATGATGGGAATAACCTTGATGCCATTGACACTACTACGATCAATAAATCCTGAACCTGTCGCAAAGGCATCTGTTCTTTCTAATATACCATTTAAAGTTGCACGATCTGTCACATTATAGATAAGGTCTGTTTGGCTTGTATTAACAAAATTCTCAGAGTAATATAAATACTCATCTTTTTCTTGCGTAAATTTAACAATTGGATAGCCTGCTAAATCATCCAGAACCAGGGCCTCCTTTTGAGCCAAAGGATGATTTTGTCCAATATAGATATGTGTTTGGAAAGGTGTCACTTCAACAAACTCCAAACTTAATTTTTCCATTCTTTGAAAGAGTCCCTTACGGTTTTGGCCATTAAGATAGATAATACCTATCTCACTATTTCCCTGTGCTACTTCATCTAAGATCTGAATGGTTGTTGTTTCAAAGATGCGTAAGACTTTGTACTCTTTATTAACTTTTGAAAAGGCTGTGATTAAAGGGGGTAAGAAATCATAGTGTTGGCTAGCTATGGAAAATTCATTTTGATCAAAATCTGATTGTGAGAATTGTTTTTCAAATGAATCAAAGCATTTGACAACTTCCAAGGCCTTTTCATAAAAAATCAGACCTTGATTGGTCAGAACTGTTCCTGTTGTGGTTCTCTTAAAAATTTGAAATCCCATTTCTTCTTCAAGATCTTTGATAGAAACAGATAGACTGGGTTGACTAACATAAAGTTTACTAGCTGCTTCTCTAAATGTTCCATTGTTTGCTATAGCCACCACATATCTTAGTTGTTGTATATTCATTTTCTATCCCTCATTCTGATAAACTTCATTATACCATAAAGCAAGCCAATTAAAAAATCTACAGGCTTAGTCTAAAGGCAAAAGATCTCATATTTTGGATCAGAAAAAAAGTTACCTGAACAATCAGATAACTTCTCTATAATCTTTAAGTATTTATTTTGCAACTGGGTAAACAGATACTTGACGTTTATCACGACCTTTACGTTCAAAACGAACAACACCTTCAACCTTAGCAAAAAGTGTATCGTCTCCACCACGACCAACGTTTACACCTGGGTAGATGTGAGTTCCGCGTTGACGGAAAAGAATTGATCCACCTGTTACAGTTTGACCATCAGCTGCTTTAGCTCCTAGACGTTTAGCTTGTGAGTCACGTCCGTTTGATGTAGAACCTCCACCTTTTTTGTGGGCGAAAAGTTGCAAGTTAGCAAGATTCATTTTTAACATAATGTTGTTTCCTCTCTTAAATTAAATTAGATGACCTTTACTTGGACGAATTCCGAAGAATTCTCAGATAAATTAGTCATTCCCAGAAGAAAAGATTCAAATAAAAGCTGAACTTTCTCCTGATTGTCATGTGGAACAGAAATTTTCATATATCCACCTTCAACGTCATTCATTTTTATATCTGCTTGTGTATCTGTTAGCATCTCAACTGAATTAACAAAGTTAATAGCTAAAGTACTGACTGAAGCACAAACAATATCAAAGCCAAATTCACCACTGCCAGCGTGGCCAGACAGTGTTGCACTGCTCAATGAACCATCTTTTTGACGAGTAAAAATTGCTTTTATCATGATATAAAATTAAGCGTTGATAGCGTTGATGACAACTTTAGTGTAAGGTTGACGGTGACCTTGTTTACGGTGACTACCTTTTTTAGGTTTGTATTTGAAAGTAACAACTTTCTTTTGTTTTCCTTGTTTTTCAACAGTTCCAACAACAGTAGCGTCCTTAACAACTGGAGTACCAACTACAGTTTTGTCACCACCGACAAGAACAACTTCGTTAAAAGTTACTTCTGCGCCAGCTTCTGCGTCAATTTTTTCAACGTAGATTGCTTGACCTACTTCAACTTTAACTTGTTTTCCACCAGTTTTGATGATTGCGTATGTGCTCATATGATGCACCTCCTATTATTTTTTTGCGAGGTTTCCCTCTGTGAAGACTCGCCTGGAATCGTGAGATTGCTCTACTTAAGGAACGATTTACGCGCGGTTGCACAGGATGTGCATATAGTCAACATTACCATTATAACACACTTTTCTAGGGATGCAAGTGATTTTTTCAATATTAGCATCTAAATCTGTACTTGGACACAAAGTAGGAATGCTTAAACATCTCCAGTTAAACTTGCAACTTATGCAGCACACCAGATCATCTATGTGAAATATCTATTCCAAACCAATATCTATAACTTCTTGGCTCTCGCAGCATTCAGTAACAAAGTCATTTGTTAGACTTGGGATTCCCCACTATAAACATTTTTAAATAAGCACCTACTATCTCTTCCAAGATTAATTTCTTAACTCCCGCTCTCACTTAGTCTCTTTAGCTAGTGCTCTTGCAAGTATCTAGACTTATTCGCAGTTAATAGTTTTCTTAACATTTTAAGTTGACATGTTCCTTCATTTCCTTATAGGCTCTATCAACCTTTTCTTGAGTTGCCTGATCAATTTGTTTACGGTACTTTCCACCTTTGATAAAATCTTCTAAAACAAGGGTTCGGAAGTTATAGAGTTCATAACCATCCTTTCCTATTACACCTTTGCTCTTGGCTAGAACCATGGTCGGGTGAGCTTTCACAGTTTTAATTCTTGTTTTTTTATCCTTCTTTTCAAAGATAATATCCATTAAAAGCCCACGTTCAGTCCAAATATTATCAACTGTTTCAAGGCGTTGATTGGAAATAAAATTCCCCATAGAATAGATAATAAACTTTTTATCCTTGCCTTTTGTGATGACCTCTGCAGGTTCAACCACATGGGGGTGTCCACCTAAAACAAGATCAGCTCCCCAGTCAACCATTTTGCGATAAAGTGTTTTTTGTTCTTCATTTGGTTGTAATTCATACTCAACGCCAGACTGTGGCATAACAATAGTAACATCTGCAAGCTTCTCAGCTTTTTTTATTTCACTTTCCATCTTATCTTGATCAAAGTCAGACATATGTTTCTGGTACTGATCCTTGCTCAAATTAGCTTCCATACCATTATAACCATAGGAATAACCAAGTATGGCTATCTTAATACCATTAACTTTCTTAATCAGAAAATCTTCCTTTTGACGGTTCTTTTGATAGATACCAATACTATCTATGCCCTGTTCAGCAAAGACTTTTTTAGTGTTAAGAGCGCCTTCTAGACCTGAATCTAAGATGTGATTATGGGCTAAATCGACAAGGTCATAACCAGTATCTTTCAAGGCTTTGGCAATTTCTTTTGGGGCATTAAAAAGAGGATAGCCTGCCAAAGGATAATCTGGGCTAATGGTTCCTTCGTAATCACCGATTGCCAGATCTGCTTCACTAATTCTTTCTTTGACATATTCAAAATAGGGGGTAAAGTCATAATTACCTTTACTGGTTTCAGCACTTGTATATAAGACATCATGTAAGAGGATATCCCCATTTGCAAGCACACGGGCTGTTTTAGGCGCTGAGTTTTTGCTATCTTTGGATTGTAATTTTTTACCTAGACCTAAAAAATCAAAAATAAGTGAAAACAAAACAATGGCTAAGATGATACTAGTCGCAAAAGCAATCCACTTTTTTTCATTGCTGCTGTTTTTCAAAATCCTACCCCCTTTTCTTTTTATTATAACATGTTTGCAAGCTCTTTCACTAAAAAAAACAGACTCCCATTGGGAAATCTGCTTAGAGTAGGTCCGTGATTAATTCAGATACTGTGTCCTTCTCTATCTCAGGACTGATTTCACTAATGTTAACAGCTTCAACTGCTCTTATAACTAGAGCTTCAATATCAAAACGTTCTTCATATTTTTCAACATTAGATAACTTAGGATTCGTTTTTGGTCGATCAGGTGCAAAAATGGTACAACAATCCTCAAAAGGTTGAATAGAGATATCAAAAGTATCAATAGCTTGAGCAATATCAATAATTTCTAACTTGTCCATGGTAACGACAGGTCTAATAACTGGCGTTGAGGTAACAGCGTTGATAGCTTGCATGCTCTCTAAGGTTTGACTAGCTACCTGACCCAAACTCTCCCCATTAATAATGACAAGACCAGAACGCTCTGCTCGAATTCTATCAGTAATTCGCATCATAAAACGTCGGGTCAAGGTCATCAAATAAGCTTCAGGAGCTTTATTTTTGATTTCCTCTTGAATTTCAGTGAAAGGTACTTCTATAAATTGGATATTCCCACCAAAACGGGTCAGTTTTCTGGTCAAATCTTGAGCCTTTTTCAAGGCACCTGGACTTGTATAGGGAGGGCTAGCAAAATGGACAACCTCTATAGCAACTCCACGTTTTAAGGCTAAGTAGCCGGCTACTGGAGAATCAATACCTCCTGATAGCATTAGCATTCCCTTGCCTGAACTACCAACTGGTAAACCGCCTGCTCCCTTAATGTCTTCATGAGAAATATAGGCAGCTTCTTCTCTGATTTCAACTTTCAGATTGACGTCAGGATTTTTCATTTGAGCTGTGATATCTGGTAAAATCTCAAAAACTGCATGACCCAATACTTGATTTAGCTGACGACTATCTAATTCAAATTGATGATCACTTCGTTTACCAGATATTTTAAAGCTTAGGCCTTCACGGTAGAGTCCAGACATTATCTCCTGTACAGAAGAGATCAGTACATCCACCTTCTTTTCCACCTTATAGACGGGTGATAGGCCTTGAATACCAAAAACAAGTTTTAAGGACTCGACAACAGGCTTATAGTCTGTTCCGTTTAAAAAGACATGTGTTCTATCTCTGTCTGATCTGACTTTAACCTTTGGGTAGACTGACAGGACATCTTGAATATTACGTTTTAATTTATTTATAAAACGCATCCGGTTTTTTCCTTTAGTTGATAATTCGCCATGGCGAACCATAATTTCTGAATATTGCATCTTATCTGACTTTCTGTGTTTTTTGATAAATCTGTTTAAAGATAGTTAAAAATTGTTCAATTTGACTCATATCATTGTCCTCATCTAAGCTAATGCGGACAGCAGTCTGAGCAATTTTTGTTGGAATCCCCATAGAAACAAGAGTTCCTGATGGTTTTCCGGCCTTGGAAGAACAAGCACTGGTTGTCGAAATAAAAATAGAATGTTCTTCTAAAGCATGCACAAGGACTTCTCCTCGCACCCCTTTTAAGCCGAAGGTAAGGATATTAGGAGCAAAATTATCAAGATTAGAAAAGAGGGTGATGTCTTCATAACTCTCTAAGGCCTTCTTTAAGACAAGTTTCATAGCCAGCATCTTCTTGACAGCAAAGTTCTCTTTCTCAAAAGTCAATCTTAGGGCCTTAGCCATGCTAGCAATGGCTGCCAGGTTTTCTGTTGTAGACCGTTCTTCTTTTTCCTGTCCACCACCACTTAAGAGTGGGGTCAAGCGTTTTCCATTCTTTTTGTATAAAAAGCCAACTCCTCTGACAGCGTGAAACTTATGCCCAGAAAAAGAGGCAAAATCTACTCGTTTGGTTAGATAGCTTGATAGGGGGATCTTACCAATAGCCTGAACAGCATCCACGTGGAAACTGATATTGGGCTTATCTGCTAAGAGTTCTGAAATGGCCTCAATAGGTTGGATAGAACCAATTTCATTATTCACTGCCATAATCGAGAGCAAGATGGTATCTTTTCTGATCAGCCCTGCTAATTTTTCCAGATCAACAAATCCACTCTTGGTCACGGGAGCATAGGAAATAACAAAGCCAAGTTTTTCTAACCATTTAGCACTTTCTTTTACAGCTGGATGTTCAATCGCTGAAACAATAATATGCTTACCATATGATAATTTTTCAAGTGCCACACCTTTGATAACCCAGTTATCACTTTCTGTACCTCCTGAGGTAAAGAAAATTTCATCTGCTCCAACCTTTAACAAGTCAGCAATTTGTTTCCTGGAAGCTTCTAGGACACGACTGGCATTGCTTCCCAACTGATGTAAACTAGATGGGTTTCCAATTATTTTCTTAGCCACTTCCTGATAGGTTAGCAAAGCTTCATTATAGGGGATAGTTGTTGCAGAATTATCAAAATAGATCATGTGTCACCTTCATTTATACTCAATTACATTATTTTAACACAAAAAAACTGAAATGAAAAAGATGTCTTTTCAAGAAAATTTAATACCAATCAAGAAAGCGATCTTTTGATTTGGAGCCTTAGGGTAAATTGTTGACTTAGTTTTTAATCAAGCTTATACTATTAATTGAACTTTCAATAGTTATTGCAAAGTTATCATTCAAAAAGTATGAAAATTTGAAAAGGAGTCATAATGTCATCCCAATATTCTAGAAAAAATAAGGATCCTAATAAAGCAGTCCCAAGTAAGCATATTAAAAGTGGTTTCACAGCACTGCAAAAAACCATTGCTTTAGTGGGTAGTATTTTGAGTATCATTGTTGCAACTATTACTATTAACCGTGCGCTTCATCCTGAAACAAGTTCAAGTAATAATAAATCATCCCATGATTCCTCCTCTACAATTGTTAAAATTATTGAGAAGGAAAAAGAAAAAAGTAATACAGATAATACCGAAGCTTCAACAAATAATAATGGCACCACATCTTCAAGTAACTTGCCATCTTCTAATACTGATCAAAGTATTGACCACTCAAGTAGCAACACAAGCCACACCAATCCAGCTCCCTCAACAGAACCAAGCAGTTCGACTACTACAAGCTCATCTGCACCTTAATGAAAGACTAAAAAAGTGATGACTTCTCTTCGTCATCACTTTTTAACTTGCTATTTCTCAAAGAAATCTCATTCTTCAATCTGAAGTCTCTTTTTTTATCTCATAGTTACAAATTCTTCGGCTCCTGTGGGGTGAATGGCAACAGTATTGTCGAAGTCTGCCTTTGTAGCCCCCATCTTGATAGCCACTGCAAAGCCTTGAATCATTTCATCCACGCCATAGCCAATGCCGTGCAGGCCAATCACCTTCTCGTCCGTTCCTAATGTCACAAGTTTCATCTTACAGGCTTGTCGATGTTCTGTGACCGCAGTGTACATGGATGTGAATGAAGCTTGGTAAACCTTAATTTTGTCAGCATCATATTTCTTAATAGCTGCTTCTTCTGTTAAACCTATTGAGCCAATGGCAGGATGGCTAAAGACTACTGTAGCGACGTTCTCATAGTCCAATTTTTCATTGGCTTTATGATTAAAGAGTCGCTCAGATAGGCGTCTTCCTGCTGCTACTGCTACAGGAGTCAGGGCTAACTTCCCATTGATATCTCCTACGGCATAGATTCCTTTTACAGAAGTGTTTTCGTATTGGTCTGTTTGGATGTAGCCTTGTTCATTAAGCTCAACTCCTGTTTTTTCAAGGCCAAAGCCCTTGGTATTGGGCTTACGTCCAATAGCCCAAATAACCTGATCAACAACAAGGGAGTGGCCATCTTTAAAGTGCAGAGTCAAGCTCTTATCAGGATTTTGACTTAGTTCTTTGACATCAGTGTGAGGTCGTAGTTTTGGTCCTGATTTTTCCATTTCTTCGACTAGTATCTTGACAATGTCCTTATCAAAGCTTCTGAGGGGTCTGTCATGTCTAACCAGAAGATGGGTATCAGAACCTAAGGCCTGTAAAACACCAGCAATCTCAACTGCAATATAACCAGCCCCAACTACAGCTGTTCTTTTTGGGATATCATCTAAGGCGAAGAAGCCATCTGAGCTGATCCCATAGTCTGCCCCTGGAATATCAGGGATGACAGGATGGCCTCCTGTAGCAATTAAGATATGAGGGGCACTATATAAGTTTCCTGACACTTCAACAGTATCTTTACTGACAAAGCTAGCAAAGCCCTTTAGCTGTTCAAGGCCATTGTTTTGGAAGCCCTTTTCATATGACTGGTGGATACGACCAATATAAGCTTGTCTATTCTTTTTCAGTTTTGAAAAATCAAAATCATAAGAAGGAATGTTAAAACCGTAATCTTGGGCAAAGGTGCTCAAGGTGTCTGAAACCTGCGCTCCATACCACATCACTTTTTTGGGAACACAGCCCAAATTAACACAGGTTCCCCCTATCTCTCCTGCTTCAATCAGTAGGACTTTGGCACCATACATAGCCGCTCTATTTGCGGAAGCTATCCCGGCACTGCCTCCACCAATAACGATATAATCATATGTCTTCATTAGTTCTTCCCTTTACTTTCTTTTAATTTAATGTATCACAAAACTTTTTTGGACTCAAGAATTAGAAATTACATGGAAAAACCTCTAAGCTCATCACAGTTTAGAGGTTTCATTTTTTATAACAAATCTTTTAGAGAGGCGAAGATGATCCGTTCGATATCACCAATGTAAACAGATAAGGCTTGCTGGGCATCGAAATAATCTTTCAACAAGTCATTTCCCTCAATTTTGTTGCTAAATTCTTGGATAGAGGCCTGTTCTTCACTAGTTGGCATTTGGCCAGATTGCATCAAACCTTGTAATTTTTCTTGCATGGCAATAAAATCTCCAAAGATCTGACTAGCTTCTTGATCACTATGAATAGCCTCTTTTGAAGCTTTAACTTTTTGGTATTCAGGTAAGGCTCTGATAGATCTTTCAAGCTTGTTTGCGTAATCATAAATTTCTTGTGACATGTCAAGTCTCCTTCTTTTTTATGCTTTAATCATACCATAATAATCTCTTTTATGTCGCTTAATAACTTTTCACATAAGCTTTGTAAGCATTAAAGGCTTCTTTCAGATCAACAATATTGTCTGAAGGAAACTTATCAAGGATTTCTGCGGCAAGGACTGTGGCAATAACATTTTCCATGACAAGGCCAGCTGCTGGCAGAGCTGTGGGATCCGAGCGTTCAACGGTTGCCTTATAGGGCTCGTGGGTTTCGATATTAACAGACATTAAAGGCTTGTATAAAGTCGGTATTGGCTTCATCACAGCTTTTATGATAAGAGGTTGACCATTTGTCACTCCTCCTTCAAATCCTCCTAAGTGATTGGTCTTTCTGAAATAGCCTTCTTCTTTACTCCAAGCAATTTCATCCATAACCTGAGAACCCTTATGAAAGGCCATATCAAAGCCCATGCCAAATTCCACACCCTTAAAGGCATTGATGGATAAAACAGCCTGTGCTATTTTAGCATCCAATTTCTTATCCCAATGTACAAAGGATCCTAATCCAGTTGGAACACCTCTTACAACGGTTTCTAAAATGCCACCTATGGTATCTCCTTCTTTTTTGATCTGATCAATATAAGCTTTTATTTCCTCTTCCATTTGCTGGTTGCCTATGGAAAGTTCTGACTGGCAGGCCCGCTCTTTTAGTTGATCCATACTAATATCAGAAGCTAGGATGATTTTTTTACCCCCAAAAACAAGGACATGATGGAAGCTATCAATATCTAGCTCCTGCAAAAGCTGCTTGGCAATGGCTCCTACTGCTACACGGATAGCTGTTTCTCGAGCAGACGAACGTTCTAAAGAGTTTCTCAAATCATCATAACGGTACTTAATACCTCCGACTAAGTCAGCATGACCTGGCCTAGGATGTTTCACCTTGCGTTTTCCTTTAACTTTTTCTCCCAGATCTTCGATGGCCATAATGTCCTGCCACTTGACATGATCCTTATTGAGAATGGTTAGGCATATTGGTGCGCCAGTGGTTAGGCCATGTCTTAGCCCAGAGCTTATCTCAACCCTGTCACGCTCAATGGCCATTCTGGCACCTCTACCGTAACCACCTTGTCTTCTTTCTAACTCTTTATTGATCATTTCACAGCTAAGTTTCATACCTGCAGGAATGCCTTCAATAATAGCTGTTAGCTTTGAACCATGTGATTCACCTGCCGTTAAATATCTCATGCCTTCTCCTAAATTTATTCTAAAAAACATTACCCTAACAAGTTAGAATAATGTTTTCATGCTATTTTTACTTGTCTGATTCTAAGATTTCTATGACCTTTTTCATATCATTTAATGAAACTTGGCCTGGTGCAACTTGAGAATCTAGGGAAACAAAGGTCCATGAAGAACCTACTACGTCTCCAGCAAAACGTGATAAGCGTCCAAGTCTTCCCATTGAAATGGTGGCATAAATTTGTTCTGGATTCAGTGCCTTAAAACCTCTGGTATAGTTCATCAAATCAAGAACATCTTGTTGACTTTTTGGCATAACGGCAATTTTAACAACTCGTGGCGCAAGTTTAGTCATTTCCGAGAATGCTTCCATCAAATTTTCAGGTGTTTCTTCGAAGTTATGATAGGATAGGATCAAATTTGGAAAATCCAACATTTCATTGAAAACAGCCTTGTGAGAAAAATACTCAAAATCAATAAAATCTGGATTATATATTGCATTAATTTCTTTAATGATTGCAATATATTCTTCATCTGTTAGATTGATATTTCCACCTTCTCTATCTGTTCTCAAGGTGAAAATAATCTCTCTTCCAGCAAAATTTTCAAAAATCGCTGGAGCTATCGTTAGAATATCTTCTTTAGGGAGGAAATCTGCTCTCCACTCAATTAAATCGGCACCGTCATATTTTGAAACATCAATTGATTGAGCCTCTTCAAAATTACTAGGCATTATTGGAGCTACTATTTTCATTTTTCTACCTTTATTGTAAACACCTTTAAATAATTACTTCTGTCATCAGCTTTATTTACCTGAAAATCACTTGGAAGCTGCTGAAGAGTCATTTCTTGAAGGTTAGCGTTTTCTATTCCTTTTTTAATTTCTTTTTTGAATTGATCAACTGACACATTTGCGGCATTAGTAGAAGCAATTATCCTACCGTCTGGATTTAGGATGGTTAGGGCTTCACTAATAAGTTTATGATAATCCTTTGAAACCGAAAAAGTTTGTTTTTTATTTCTAGCAAAACTAGGTGGATCTATAACTATTATATCAAATTTTAAGTTATTTCGTTGAGCATATCTAAAATAATCAAAAACATCCATTACAAAAAAGTGATGTTTTTCTAAATCAAGGCCATTTGCTTTAAAATGTGCTATGGATAATTCCTTTGATCTCTTTGCTAAATCCACTGATACCGTTTCACTTGCCCCACCCATGGCGGCAGCTACTGAAAAGGCTGCTGTATATGAAAACATATTGAGAAGAACTTTACCAGCTGCTAAGCCATCAACCAATCCATTACGAACCTGGTGTTGATCTAGAAAAATTCCAGTCATTAGTCCATCATTGAGGAAAACTTGGTATTTAACCCCATTTTCTAGAACAATGAAGGTATCCTCAGCTTCTTTCCCATATAAATGCTTGGATTCATATGGTCCATTCTTAAAGCGTATCTTTTCATAAGCTCCCTTAAGTTCTGGGAAAACTTGCTGAAAAGCTTCGACAATTAATGCTTTGTTTTGATAAACAAAGGTATTGTACCAAGAAAAGACAGCATAATCCTTATAAAGATCAATGGTTAAGCCACCAAAGTTATCACCATCTTGGTTAAAAAGTCGGTAGGCATTTGTTAAAGCTGATTCTGCATAGTCTACTCGTTTCTCTTTTGCAGCAAGAAATAGTTCTATAAAAAATGAAACTGACAGTTCTTGAAGACCAGAGCCAAGAAACCAACCAATACCTTTATTCTGCTTTGAAAGGTAAGCTGTACCAAGAAAATGATTCTTTTTTGAATAAAGGTGAACCAGTTGATCACTGATTTCAGCATTAGTAAAATCTCTTTCATCTAGTAATTGAATCCCTGCCGATAATTTTTTTTCAACAAAAGAATTAATATAGAGTTTATTCATAGTCTATATTATAACAAAAACTCTTAAAAATTCCTAGAAAATTTAAACTTCTAGCAAGCAATGACCTCCATTTTTTGTTATAATTTACTTTGAGATTTTATCTTTAGGAAAAAAATGATGAGGAAGTTCCTAGTGTGAAGAATATAAAAACCTTTTTAAGAAATTTTGTAAATACAAGGTTAGGCTTTATTATAACCTTGCTAACCGCATACTGGCTGAAGACCCTTTGGGCCTATTATGCTGACTTTTCTCTTGATTTAGGTAACCTATATCAAGTCTTTTTAACCATTATAAATCCTGTACCTTTGGCATTATTGTTTTTAGGTTTGGCTCTTTATATCAAAAATACTAAAGTCTTCTATAGCGTATCTTGGATTATTTACATAGTCATTAATCTATTACTTATTTCCAACGCTATCTACTACCGTGAGTTCTCTGACTTTATTACAGTCAGTGCCATGTTGGCATCTAGTAAGGTATCTGCTGGACTTGGAGATTCTGCTCTAAATCTTCTACGAATATGGGATATCATCTATATTTTAGATTTCATTGTCCTTACGGTCCTTTTTGTCAGCAAGAAAATCAAAAAAGATGACCGCCCTTTTAATAAAAGAGCTTCTTTTGCTGTTACAGCCCTGTCTTGTTTAATGGTTTCGATCAATCTTTTTTTAGCTGAGATTGACCGTCCTGAATTACTAACGCGTGGTTTTTCAAATACCTATATTGTTAGAGCCTTAAGCTTACCAGCCTTTACTGTTTATAGTGGGAATCAAACTTATCAAGCACAAAAAGAAAGAAATGATGCAACAGCTGGCGAACTGACTGATGTTAGAAACTATGTCAAAGAACACTATGCAGCCCCTGACCCTAAGTACTTTGGTATTGCTAAGGGGAAAAATGTTATTGTTCTCCATCTGGAAAGTTTCCAACAATTTGTCATTGATTATAAATTGAAATCAGGAGATAAAGAATATGAAGTGACACCATTTTTAAATTCTTTGTATCATTCTAATTCAACTCTCTCCTTCTCAAACTTCTTCCATCAGGTTAAGGCAGGAAAAACTTCTGATGCTGAAACAATGATGGAAAATTCCTTATTTGGTTTAAACAGTGGATCATATATGGTCAACTATGGTGGTGAGAACACACAGTTTGCTGCCCCTACCATCTTAAATCAAAATGGAAACTACACCAGTGCTGTTTTTCATGGTAACGTTGGTACTTTTTGGAACAGAAATAATGCCTATAAACAGTGGGGCTATAACTATTTCTTTGATTCCAAATATTTTTCAAAACAAAACGAAAGCAATTCTTTCCAATATGGTTTAAATGACAAGTACATGTTTAATGACTCCATTAAGTACCTAGAAAGAATGCAGCAACCATTCTATACTAAATTTATCACTGTAAGTAACCACTACCCTTACACAAGTCTAAAAGGTGAGAAAGATGAAGAAGGTTTCCCACTTGCTAAAACCAAAGATGAGACCATCAATGGTTACTTTGCCACAGCCAATTATTTAGATGCTTCCATTAAGTCCTTCTTTGATTATCTAAAGGCATCAGGATTATATGATAATTCAATTGTTGTACTCTATGGTGACCACTATGGTATCTCTAATTCACGTAATTCAAGCTTGGCACCATTACTTGGCAAGGATCCTGAAACCTGGTCTGAGTATGATAATGCCATGTTACAACGTGTACCCTATATGATTCATATACCTGGTTATCATCAGGGAGGTATTAAAAATACCTTTGGTGGGGAAATTGATGCTCTACCAACCCTGCTCCATATCTTAGGTATACATACTGATAAATTTATACAATTAGGCCAAGACCTCCTATCCCCTCAAAATAAACAAATTGTAGCACAGAGAACTTCAGGTACCTACATAACCCCTGAGTACACAAACTACAGTGGACGCTTATACAATACCGCTACAGGTGAGGAAATTACAAATCCTGATGAAAAAACAATTGAGAAGACCAAAGCCATCAAAGAAGCAACTTCAAAACAACTGTCTGCCAGTGATGCTGTGCAGACAGGAGACCTCTTAAGGTTTGACAAAGAAAATGGTTTGAAGCCTGTTGACCCTACAAAATATGTTTACACCAAACAATTGAAGCAAATGAAGAAAATAGAAGATGAATTAGGATCAAAATCCACCAGTCTTTATAGTCTCCATGGTAGAAAATCAACACAAAAACTCTTCAAGGCGCCGTCTTATTTGGAACTCAATCCTGATCAAGATGATAAGAACAAAGCAAACCAAAAACATAGTGAAAAAGAAAATAAGGAATAGCATGAGCTATTCCTTATTTAGTTTGAAGAAAAAGTTATTTTTTGCTACCTTCCTTAGGTGCTGTCGGACAGGTTAAACAGTCAGGGGAGTGACTGTTTAGAAAAACCAAAGAATTCCATACCTAACTTTCGAGCCTAAAATCTGGCAAGTTCCCGGTATCTAAAACGCCTATATTAAAGGCATTCTAGACACTTTCAGAACGGCGGAGGTAGCCTTAATAAGCTCGTTTTGCTCGCAGAAATAGGAAATCTATTGATAGCCTGCAGAGCTTCTTAGCCTATTGGTCTAGGTAAATTGGATTTGTCTTCAATCTGAGGAATAGCATAAGCTATTCCTTATTTTTGACCATATAAAAAAACTGAAGATCAGTTCTCCAGTTTTATCACTATTACTTGCTCTTTATTTACCAAGTTTGTTTTTTGCTGCATCAGCAAGTGCTGTAAATCCAGCAGCATCATTAACTGCTAAATCAGCAAGCATTTTACGGTTTACTTCGATTTCAGCAAGTTTTAAACCATGCATCAATTGTGAATAAGACAAGCCATTCATGCGAGCTGCTGCATTAATACGTGTAATCCATAATTTACGGAAGTCACGTTTCTTTTGACGACGGTCACGGTATGCATAGTAATAAGAATTCATTACTTGTTCTTTTGCAGTACGGAACAAGATATGTTTTGCTCCATAGTAACCTTTAGCTAATTTCAAAACACGTTTGCGACGTTTACGTGCAACAACTCCACCTTTAACACGAGCCATTTATATTTCCTCCAAATAATTCTAATAATCTCTAGTAACTGTTTACAGTCTTTTTATCTAAGACCTGTAAGCATTGCTTTAATACGTTTGAAATCTCCTGAGCTTACCATTGAAGCTTTGCGAAGATGACGACGTTGTTTCTTAGTTTTTCCGTGGAAACGGTGTGATGTAAAAGCGCGGAAGCGTTTCAAACCACCAGAACCTGTACGTTTAAAACGTTTAGCTGATGCGCGGTGTGTTTTTTGTTTTGGCATTGTAGTATTCTCCTCTTAACATAATATCAAACTTTGACAATTATTTCTTGTCGGTAATCGGTGCAAGTTGCATAAACATTTGACGACCATCCATTTTTGCTCTTTGCTCAATGATAGAAATATCTTGAGTCGCTTCAGCAAAATCAGCTAGAACCTTCGCACCAATCTCTTTGTGAGTAATCATACGCCCTTTAAAGCGAATAGAAACCTTTACCCTATTTCCTTTTTCAAGGAATTTACGGCCATTACGAAGCTTAGTTTCGAAGTCCCCTTTATCAATAACTGGGCTAAGACGTACTTCTTTAACGGTTACAACGCTTTGTTTTTTACGTTGTTCTTTTTGTTTCTTTTGATACTCAAACTTGAACTTTCCATAGTCCATGAGCTTGGCAACTGGAGGAACAGCTTGTGGCTGGATTAAAACCAAATCAACATTTGAAGCATCTGCAAGAGATTGCGCTTCTGAAAGTGGCTTAATGCCTAATTGTTCACCTTCTAGACCGACAAGACGAACTTCACGTACGCGAATTTCATCATTAATGAATAGATCTTTCTTAGCTATGACCTTCACCTCTTTATTTTTTTAGAGAAAAGAAAAAGCGGACCTGTCAAAGCAAGCCCGCACACATAATATCCTAATGGATCTTGACATGTTGGGCCAGACAACCTAAGTCGTAAGGCGAGAAGCTCTCACTTCTACTTTTCTCATTGTTACTATACTATCATAGGATATATTAGTTGTCAATCATTTTTTCTACTTTTTCTTGAATAAAAGCAACAACTCCTGCAATATCAACACCTGTGGTATCAAATATAATGGCATCATCAGCGGCCTTTAAAGGAGATACTTTTCGGTTACTATCCTTGAAATCTCTTGCTTCAATTTCTTGTTTTAAGAGCTCTAAATCAGTTTCAATACCCTTTTCAATATTTTCTTTATAACGACGCTCTGCTCTTTCTTCGACAGAAGCCACTAAAAATATTTTTAATTCTGCATCAGGAAGAACAACTGTCCCTATATCACGACCATCCATAATAATGGCACCTGCCTGAGCAATACGTCTTTGCTGCTCCACTAGCTCTTGGCGAATATCAGCTATGGCTGAGACCCAGGAGACGTTATTTGTAACATCATTTTGCCTAATAGCTAGAGTCACGTCTTCCTCACCAAGAAAGACGAGCTGACTACCATCTTCAGCCTTTTTAAAGGAGATAGGGTTTTTGGCAAGTTGTTCTAATATCAGGTTCACATCTTGTTCTGAATAATTGTTCTTTAATGCGATATAAGTTGCTGAACGGTACATGGCTCCAGTATCTAAATAGGTGTAGCCAAGATTTTTGGCAATAATCTTGGCTACAGTACTTTTTCCACTTGAGGCAGGTCCATCAATGGCAATTCTAATGGCTTTCATCTTTTCCTCTTTAACTAGTTAATATATACGGCTTCTCCAGGATTAGCATACCAGTAACCCTGAGTCATGTGATCTGGATTGAGTCTTTGAAGTTCTTCAATGCTGATACCAGCTCTTGCTGCAATGGCACCTGCTCCTTCACCTGGTAAGACGACAATTGTGTCACCTTTTCCTTCTTTAGAGCTTGAACTTGTTTCTGTGCTTGAAGATGACTTGCTTTCACTTGAAGACTTGCTTTTTTTAGATTGAGACTTTGATTTTTTCTTTGACTGAGAACTAGCTTTAGCTTCTGACGCTTCCTTGGACTTTGAAACAGATGCTCCATAAAAACCGCTGGTTTCAGTTTGTCTATCACCACCACTATTAGATGTATAGAAGAAGATGAATAAAATCGCTACAATGATGACAAAAAAAACGCTCAATAAGGCTGTCAGCCATGGTGTACTTAAAATGGGACCTTTAGCTTTT
Organism: Streptococcus catagoni; assembly: GCF_011421425.1. Classification (GTDB taxonomy): domain Bacteria; phylum Bacillota; class Bacilli; order Lactobacillales; family Streptococcaceae; genus Streptococcus; species Streptococcus catagoni. The sequence goes on along the minus strand of NZ_WPCW01000001.1, from coordinate 91,195 downwards.
TGTGTCCTACTTTTCTTATTGTCGTTAACTACTTTTTCTTCCCATGGTTCTTTAGCCATGATGTTCCCCCTTGTTAATTTAACAAAATCATATTAGAATAGTACTATGAAAGTATCTATTATTCCCGAAAAATGTATCGCCTGTGGACTTTGTCAGACCTACTCAAAACTCTTTGACTATCAAGATGACGGTATTGTAAAGTTCACCGATACTAATGACAGTCAAGTTGAAATCTCTCCATCTGATAAAGATACCATTTTAGCTGTCAAGTCTTGTCCAACCAAAGCCCTTATAATACAGTAAGTGGCTTTTTTTCTTTATTATAACATTCAAAATAATCCAAATTGATGAAATTATCCATCAAATGAACTTCCCCTTTGAAATGGGGATTGATAGCTAAGGCATCTAAAAAATACTTTTTGGGCCATTTTCGCATGTAAAAAAGATAGTATTTTTCACCAACAAATATACTCACTGTTGATTTGGTAACTTCAATCTTAGTGATGGAAGAAATTTTCAATTTATAGGGACCAAAAATTTTCAAAGAAACAATTCGCAAAATACCATTGTCTTCAATAATAAAGTATCGATACAAACCAATGCCCGCTAATACAATAAATATGGCAAAAGAAATGAAAACGCGACTTGGAATCTCGGTTTTTTCATAAAGTAAAGATAGACCTATAAATATAGGAGCAATAGCAATTGACCAATAAATAATAGACCATGATAACTCTGGTTGCCAATGATATCTAATTTTACCAAATAACTTTATCATATATTTGTCACTCCTTCATTACGATTTGCCTATCAAGCTTTTTGGACAATTCCAAGAATTACGTCCACTGCTTTTTCCATTGTTTGTAGGCTAACAAACTCGAATCTTCCATGCATATTTTCTCCTCCAGCAAAGAGGTTTGGAGTTGGTATGCCCATGAAGGAAATCTTTGATCCATCTGTTCCTCCACGAATAGGTTCGATTATTGGTTCAATAGCCAGATTTTCCATAACAGACTTAGCAATTTCAACTGGTGTCATATCCTTTTCAATCACTTTTCTCATATTATAGTATTGATCCGCTAAAGTGATTTGAACTCGATCTGAACCCAAGTTTTCATTCATTTTATTAGCAATTTCTTGAACAGCTTCTTTTCTACTTGCAAAGGATTGATCATCAAAATCACGGATAATATAAGAACTTTTCGCCTCATCTACTGTTCCGTCCATGCCATGCAGGTGGTAGAAACCTTGATAACCATCTGTTGTTTCTGGCCTATCATTTTCTGGTAATTGATTATGAAAGTCAATGGCTAGCTGAAGAGCATTAATCATTTGACCCTTGGCTGTTCCTGGATGAACATTACGGCCAATAAACTTCACATCTAAAGCAGCTGCACTAAATGTTTCATATTGCAATTCTCCAAGTGGTCCACCGTCTACGGTATAAGCAAAATCAACATTAAAGTCTTCCACGTCAAATTTATCTGCACCTACACCGATTTCCTCATCGGGACCAAAAGCAACTCTAATTTCACAATGTTCAATAGCAGGATTCTTAACCAGATATTCTATGGCAGTCATAATTTCTGCTATTCCAGATTTGTCATCTGAACCCAGTAAAGTTGTTCCATCAGTAGTGATTAAGGTTTGTCCTAAATAATTTTTCAAATGAGGGAATTCACCTGGAATTAAGGAATAACCTGACTGACCTAGGGGAATAACATCTCCTTGATAATTCTTGATAATTTGAGGATTAACACCTTCTGCATTAAAATCTGCAGTATCCATATGAGCAATAAAGCCAATCTTACGTGTTAACTTATCAGAATTGGCTGGCAATGTTCCAACAAGGTAACCATTACTTTCTAAATAATGAACATCCTTAAGTCCAATGGCTTCCATTTCAGGTTTCAATATACTTAGGGCAAAGTCTACTTGACTTTGAGTACTTGGAACACTCTGACCTTCTGGATTACTCCGTGTATTTATCTTGACATATTTTATAAATCTGTTTAAAAGATTATCGTATACCATAAATCACCTCAATAATTTCTCACTTTTATTATAGCATAAAAAGACTTAAAAAACCTGTTAACAAGAAGTTTTTTAAGTCTCCAATCTAAATGGTATAGGCTTTATAATAAGATAAAATCCCCGATACAATACCTTGAGCTAGTTTTTCTTGATAAGCTGCCGTATTTATCTTTTGAAATTCTGCCTGGTTTGACATGTAGCCTAATTCTAAGAGGACAGCTGGAGCTGTGGTTTCTCTAAGAACAGCAAAGGTATTTCTTAAAACACCATTGTTTTTAGCCTTGGTATTTAAGACAGTAGCCGCTTGGATAGCTTCCGCCAAATATGAACTTCTAGCCAGCCTTTCTGCATCGTTATGGTAATCTTGATTAATGGCTGAAGGGTATTCTTCGTAATATTGATAATAGTAAGTTTCAATACCATTTGCTGAGTCATTAGGTGCAGCATTAAAATGTAGACTAATAAACAAGTCAGAAAGGGACTGATTAGCTTTTTCTGATCTTGGAATCAAATCTACGTAGGTATCTGATGTTCTAGTTGTTAAAACAGTATAGCCAGCTGTTTCCAGTTTGGCCTTAACTAGATTTTGCATTTGTAGATTGAGAACCTTTTCATCCTGGTTAAAATAAGAAGCTCCTGAATCATAGCCACCGTGACCTGCATCAAGGTAAATCACTCTATTGACTACACCATAATTACCCTGAGAAGCAGAAAGTCCTCTTGGTTTAGCAACCTTGGTTACCATTTGAATTTCTATGGCTTCAATGCGTTTGCCCTTACCTGTTGTTCCAGCAAAATAATTATCATAAACCCAATCTTGCCAGCCTATATCTTGGACATGAACACGATATTTAATGCTATAGCGTTGTGCTAAATAGCCTGTCAGTCTTAGTCTCACTGCTTCCACTCTTCTAGACTGTCCTGTGGTTCCACTGATTTGACCAGAAGACACATAGTCTTGCCAACCTATGTCTTGAACATGAGACTGATACTGGATATCTCCAAAACGTGTTGAACCTAAAAAGACTTTAAAAGCTTCAATCCTTTTTGACTCTGCTGTTGTACCTGCTCTTTGACCTTCAGTCACAAAGTTTTGCCAACCATCTTTTTGAACATGAGCCTGATATGTTAATTTGGGTTTTGTAAAGATGAGAAAAGAATTATTAGTATCAAAGGACACCAGATCACCTTTTTTAACTAGTTGAATTTCATAGGCTTCTAGTTGCTTGGATAAGCCTTGGCTACCTGCACTAGCCCCATTTTTTGCCCAGCCTAACCAACCATAACTAGCAATATGCGTTCTGTAGTAGATATCATAATAAAGAGCTAATTCACCCTTTAAATTAATTTGAATTGCTTCAATAGCTCTGGATTTTCCTGTAGTTCCACTGATTTGACCAGCTGAAACAGTAGGCTGCCAACCCAAACCTGCCACATGTGAAGCGTACTCAATATCAGATTCATAAGGTGCATCTAAACTTATCTGAATAGCCTCAACTCGCTTTGATTGTCCACTAGTTCCACTGATTTGACCTTCTTTGACTGGTGCCTGCCAACCTATATCCTTAACATGGCTAGCATAAGAAATATTAGGTTCTGGTCTATCTGCGACACTAGCTGATTGCTTACTTAGACTAGCATTGGCAATACTTCCACTACTTGTCGAGCTTTTTACGACTACGACTTCCTCCTTTGCCTTTGGGCTCTGACTCACTGGCTGCTCTTGAGAAGATTTAAGGGTTGTTTCACTACTACTTTGTTGAGTTGTCTTATCAACAATAACATTAGCCTGCCCACTTGAGCTTAGAGATCCTGTCTGATCAAATTGGACAGATAGAGGATTGCTAGCAACTGCTTTAGATGGACTAGAATAATCAGCTTGATTAAGAGTCTGCAATTTACTTTGATCACTGGTCTTTTCTTCTGCCTGAACTAGACCCACTGCCATAAGGTTTGCCAAGGTGAATCCTGCCAATAAATAGAACTTTTTGCTTTTATAACTTTTTTTCATTTCTCTCTCCAAAGACTACTTAAAATGATTAAGGAAAAAGTTCCTTAACTAATTTTTTAGCTGTCTTTTCCCAAACAAAGTTGTCTTTTATCCTTTTTTGGATGTTCCTTTTAAGTTCATTACGCTTATCAGGATGGTTGACTAATTCTTCTAAGGCCGATTGCAGCGCCCCCTCATTTTCTTCTATTATGATTCCTAAGCTACGATCAGTGATAACTTCTGTTGTTCCTCCTCTATCAGTGGCAATGATTGCACATCCTAAAAGTCCAGCTTCAAGAATAGAGGTTGGCAAGCCCTCTGGATACATTGAAGGATAGACAAAGATATCTGTTTGAGACATTAAAGCCATAGTTTGATCAAAATTGAGCTTACCTAGGAAATGAATGTTGGCATTTTTATTTTGAGCCTGCAGTTCAGCAAGTAAGGGGCCATCTCCTGCTATCTGTAAATGGATATGAGGAGGAAATTGTGCTGCGGAGAATGCTCTCACTAACATTTCCACTCCTTTTTCTCTTAAAATCCGGCCGGCATAGCTAATATAGATGTCCTTTTCATCTTTCTCAAGAGAGGAAGCATCTTTAAAGGCAAGGTTAAGATCTTCCGAGACGGAATTGTAAATAACTCCTTTAGTCTCAATATGAAAATGTTTCAGCCAATCAGAGCTTCTATGTGAAACTGCAAAAAAGTTTGGCTTAAAGGATTTGACATAGGCCGTCAGTAAGTGTTCATAAAAAGCACCAAAAACATCAAGCAGCTTATTATTAACTGTAAAATGACTGCTACCATGATCTAAGACTAAACTTGGAATCTTTTTTTTCTTGGCAAATGCTAACCCCAGAGGAGTTGTTAACTGAAAACGTGTATTACAAATCACATAATCTGCTTCTTCATTTTCTAGCTGGGCATAGAGCTCTTTAAACTTAGCATTCTTATCTATTATTGGATAACGCTGCTTAAATAAATCTTTAGTTGGCAGTCGATATATTCTTCGATGATTATCTTCTTCAAAATCTGGTAAGTGATCATGATTAGAAGTAACAATGATAATATCATAGCCTAACTTTACGAGTTCATTGGTTAATTTGTCTGTATAGCGTTCAATCCCCCCTAAAAAAGGGAGAAAGTAACCAGAGAAAAAAACAATTGTTTTCCTAGTCTTCATTTCTTTTCACCTTCATCATTAATCCATCACGCAAGCCTTTTATCATGGCTAGCAATTTCTGTCTTTTTTCAGACTCAAAAAGTAAAACTCTGATAAATTCGTCTCTAATAAAGGCTGTATTACCCTTTGTAATGTCTTTCCCATATTTTCGATCTAAGTATAGGGCATTTCGGATCATATAATACTTTCTAAATGCGGAATGGTTATAGACATAGAAAACTTTTCCAAACAATTTTTTCTGCTTGGCATTTCCCACTTCATGGTAAAATCCGAGCTTATTAATCCTATAGGTATAATAGCCGAGCTGACTATAATGATAGTTTATATCATAATCCACTAAATCTATAAACATTTGCTCATCAAAACCATCAGAATTTTTGAAGATCTCTGTTTTCATAAGGGCCGCAGAGGTTATGCACTTTTCAACAACCTCATAGTCTTTATCAGTTTCAACGACCTTTTCCTTGTTTAAGTCTTGGAAGAGGCAGGTTAGCATTCCGGCTCTGAGCAGATCCTTATACTGCTTGTAGGTAGCTATTAACTCCTTTTTAACAATGGTATCTTGATCCAAGGTCAAAAACCAATCAAACTGATGCTCTATAGCATAGACTCCAATTTTATTTAAAGCGCAAGCAATTCCTAAATTTTCATTTAGCTCTATTATTTTTATTGTTGTGAATTTTCTTTTTATTTCTGATAGATTATCTGAACCATTGTCGACAATAATGAGGTCATCAACCTGATTGACAACGGCATTGATATTTTCTTCCAATCTACCTAAGTCAGGATTGAAAGTCACAATCCCTGCTAAAATTTTAAGCATTTTTATCTCTTCTCATATCTTTAAATAGTTCTAAGACAGGTGTCCTTGTTACATAAACAATGATAACATAAATTAAGGTTCCCAAGAGTGCCTGCAGCCCGTAATTTATTAAGGTTGCATTCATAATGGTATTTAAATAATGAATAAGAACAGCTACTACAGTGGCAGCAACTGAATAACGTAACAAACCTCTTGTTAATTCTTTAAAGGTAAAAATATCCCTGAGGGAAATAGCCTGATAGCCAGATACAACCAATTCTGTTATAACTGTTGAAATCACTGCGCCCATTGTTCCTAAGATAGGGATGAGTAACAAGTTTAAGACAACATTTGTAATCAGTCCGGCAACTGCAGACATGGTATAGGCTGTGGTTCTCTTAGAAGCTAGTAAATACTGCGTTCCTAAGGCATTCCCATAAGAAATAAAGATAATCATTAAGGACTGAACAGCCATTAATGGACCAACTGGTTCATAGCCCTTACCAAAGAAAAAAACAGCAAAGGTAGAAGACACTCCTACTACCCCACCAATCATCAGCATGGAAATTGCGTTACTTAAATCCACTAGTTTTAAGAGTAAACGTTTTGCTTCAAGTTGTTGACCCATTGAGAATAAACTAGACAGACGTGGTAAAAAAACGCCCCCAATTGCTGTAACAATCGTGAATAAAATACGGATTAGCTTATCTGATTGATCAAAGTAACCTGAACTAACCACGCCATCTAAAGCCCCCAGCATGCTCTTATTTAAGGACAAATAAATTTGCATGGTAATTTGTGGCAAAAATAGCATCAAGGTTGGTTTAATGTGTTGACCTATAGATAGTTTTTTCAAGGGAATCCAAATGACTTCTTTGGTTAAAAACGGCCATACTGTCAGATTTCCCAAAAGCATAGAAAAAGAAATCAAGAAAATATAGAGTCCCAAATCAGCCTTTGTTCTAACAAGGACAAAAGTCAAGATGACTGTTGTTAGTTTGACAAAGGTATTTCTGATAACTATTTTTTTGAAATCTTCAACACCAATGAAATACCATGAAATATCTGTTAAGGTTGCAATTAAATTGATCCCATTTAAGAGATAATAAATTTGTAAATCCTTGGCAAAAAAGACAAAGGCTAAAAATAATAGCGATGTTAGGCCTACAGAAATAGTCTTTAAGAAAACCAATTCCCAAAAAACCTTACTTCTTCGGTATTTATTTTTTTGGACAAAGGCAATCTCTCTGTTCCCATAAAGAGCAATACCTAGTGCTCCAATTAAGGTGAAATAGGTTACAATGGCATTTGTGTAGGCATTAATCCCCACTCCTTCTGGTGATAAAACACGCGATACATAAGGAACTGTAAACAAAGGAATGATCAGAGTCAGAATTTGATAGGAGGTATTATAAATGATATTTTTTACTAATTTCATCAGCTTACCTCATAATTAGTCCAACGACGGTATCAAATAAGAGCAGACCATTTGATACGACAATCAGTCCTGTTAAAAAGAGAGGGGTTAATTTTTGTCCATACTCATTGATCCTTGTTTTTACACTTGCAGCAAAGACCTGAAGGAGGATAATGGTTGGGGTAAAGTATCGTCCCTGTACTCCTTCGATATAGCTGGTACGGGCTCCGTTGTATTCCAACATTATGAAATAAACCCCGAAAACGCCAATGAAAAAGAAGACTAAGAACAAGTAACCAATATATTTGTTTTTGATGAACTTTTCTTCTGAAAAGAGAATGGCAAAGACCATCAGGTACCAAACAGCAGAGACCCAGGTTGGAATATAATTTTCACTAGGGTAAGGAGCTGCTAGCCAAGAGGTGATATCGTTACTTAACAAATTAGCACCTGAATAATTATAGCCAAAGGTCATCAAATAACGTCTAAAGACAACAAATATACCACCGTGAGAACGTGTTATGAGAAAAGCAAAGGCTAAAACCATGAAGGCAGCTAAAAACTTTAACCACCACTTCTTTTTAAAGAGTTCTACTACTTTTAAAAACCTTAGCTTGAGTTTTTGAGAAAACTGATGATTTGCCTCCATCAGAACAAATGGAGTTAATAATAATAAGAGCCAGTAATTCTGTTTACAAGCAATAATTATTAAGAAGCAGGTCGCTAATAAGAGTGCGATGCGTTTTTTGGTCAGCTCCTTATCCACCAGAATATTAATCAAGATGGCTACAAAGGCAGCTACTATAACAAAACCTGTTGCATCATAAGACAAGCTTGCAAAGGAATTGAGGGCAACTGGGCTTAAAAAGACTGCAAAATAAATAAGCTTGGCTTTTTTTAAGTTTTTGATAATAAAAGTCAGCGAGACAATGGCAAAAAAGGATGTTATCAGCCTGGCGAAGGTGATCATTGAACCCATAGAAGGGTAAACTATTCTGCCGACCTTTAATCCAAAAGCTGGTATGAGATGTCCCCAAAAGACAAAATTAAACTTAGAATAATTAATTTCTCTAGGTGCCTGTTTCCAAGAAATAAAGTTGGCTTTATTTAAATAGTACTTTTCAAAACGAGTCCCATCCTTGTAAGAGTCCTTTTGGCTCTTCATACCTGAAGTAATGTTCATCTCACCGTATTTAGATGTATCAATGACGCTATTTGATATTCTTCCTGACACCGCAAGGTGGTATTGTCCATCAGGTTCATTGAAAAAGGGTAGTAAAAAACTAAAGAACATCGTTATTGTCAATCCAATAACCAAAAAAGTTTTATGGATTGTTTTATTTGAAAATAAATTTAAAGCATTTTTAGTTATAAATTTCATTGAAACTCCGTTATTTTTTGAATATAAAAATGAGATCTCTTACTCTATTTGAAAAGCTATCATAATAGTTTCCCTTGAAACAAACCTGAGCTAGAGTGGCCATCAATTTGCGCTTCTTAGCATTGTCAAGTCTCTTCTGATTAAAAGCATAGTAGTGATTGATTGTGCTTAAGTTTTTGTGCTGTAACTGGGTCAATACATCTCTAGCAATCGTAAAATAACTAAGAACCAGTTTTAATTCAGCAAGATGCCTATCATGGCTGCTATGGATATTAAGTAAATTCCCACTGGCATTAGTGGCATGACGCTTGTGAAGTCCAACAGGATGATTATAGTTGTATCCACTTCCTAGCAGACTTGAAATACCTGTCATCAGATTATCATGAGAGAGGATTAAACCACTTTTATAATGAGGCATAATAAGGTCTACTAAGGATTTTCGCAGGCAAAAAGTCCAACCTTGACGGTAGTTATGATAGGAAAAATCTAGGGGGTATTGTGATAAGTCTTGGCTAGTATCAAATTTAAAATTATTTGGTTCTGTAGCCTCTTCAGACATTTTCTTGATATCAATATCAGCACTTAATACATCAATATTGGGATGACTCTCCATTATCTTAACTTGTTTTTCATTTTTATCAAGATACCAGAGATCATCTTGGTCGCTAAAAAAAAGATAATCCACATCTAGAGGCAGACTATCTAGGAGTAGCTGCCTAAAATTGAGACGCCAACCTAAATTTGTGTCATTGGAGATGATCTGCCAACCCTTTAGCTCATTTTCTTTTATATAATTGGTGACAACTTCAACAGTTTTATCCGTTGAACAATCATCTCTCATCAATACATAATCAGGACTCAAGGTCTGATTTTTAATAGAATCCAGTTGATCTTCTATAAAATGTTGACCATTGTAAGTCGCCATTAGTACTGCTGTTTTTACCATTACTTTATTATTCCTCGAAACTTAAAATTGTATTTTTAATGCCATCAATTAATGAAAAATCACGATGCCAACCTAATTTTTCTAATTTTTTTGTGTTTAATCGTGTTCTTCCCATTTTGCTATAGGCCTTGCTAGTCTCTTTTGGTATATCAAAGACAACCTTTAAACCTTTTTCAGGGAATAGCTTGACCAATAAGTCAGCTAGATCACGAATCATCACTGGTTCATCTTCATTAGCGACATTGTAGGCTTGGCCTATTTCTCCATCCAAAAGAATTAAAAATAGGGCACAAGTAGCATCAGATAAGTAACAAAATGCTCGTTCTGCTGAACCATCACTTTTAAGAATAATATCTTCATTTCTCAAAACATTATTCACTAGATCGCTCATTATTCTACCATCATTGTTCACTTCCATTCCTGGTCCATAAACATGGGCAAGTCTTGCGATGGTAAAGGGAATACCATACTGATCATAATAAGAACGTAGCAAAGTCTCTGCTGCTCGCTTACTTTCGGGATAGCAGGCTCTACTCTCAAGAATATCAAATGGACCATAGGACTCTTCGTCAATATCATCACTAATGGATTTTCCATAAACTTCTCTTGTAGACATAAATAAGAAATTCTCAAGAGATTTTTGCTGTGAAAAATCAAGTAAGTTTAAGGTTCCCAGTGTATTGGCCTTGAAAATTCCAACTGGATCTTTCATGATAAACTGGGGACTAGCATTACTAGCCGCATGTACCAAGTAATGAACATCCTGATCATAGGTTAAGGGAAGATTGACATCATATTCTAGCAGGTCTATTTTATGACCACTGACTAATTCTCCAAAACGTTGTTGAGCTTTTTCAAGATTTCTTGCTGTAGCAACAATACTTATATTGAGATGCTTAGCCTCATTTAAAAATACTAAGGTGTAAATCATGTAGGTAGCCAACATGCTATTAGCTCCTGTAATAAGGACCGTTTTATTGGCTAATTTTTCCCAAGAAACTGAAGTGTCTCCTATGATTTGCTGTAAATCTTTTTGTACAATGTTATTTGAATAATTTATCATTTTAAAATCCATAAATCTGTGCATTTTCCTTTGCATCAAAAAGGGCCTTGAAGGTATAAAAATCATCTGGTGTTGTTATTTTAATATTTTCATAAGGTCCTTCTACAATTGTCAACTTCTTATCATACATTCCCATTAGCGTGCTAGAATCAATAGCATTGGTAATGCCTTTAGAAATGGCATCTCTTTGAACGGACAATATATCCTTTAAAAAGAAACTCTGAGGAGCCTTGGCAATAAAGGATCTGGTTCGATCAACTACTTCTTCGATTTCGTCTTTTTCATTAATGAGAACTACAGTTTCTTTAGCTGCAACAGAAGTAATGGCAGAGCCTTTTTCCAGAACTGTTCTAATATTATCTGATAAGAGTTCTTCTGTAATCAAGGGACGAACACCATCATGAATAAGAACAACATCCTCTCCACTAAGAGAAATTTTTTCTGCAGCTTCAAGTCCATTAAAAATGGATAATTGCCCTGTTTCGCCACCAGGCACTACAGCCTTCACCTTTTTTAGATTAAATTTTTCAATTGCCTTTTGTAAATATTCTATCCAATCCGCAACACAGACTACTACTGTGGCATCAACTTCATGGTTATTTTCAAAGACTTCCAAGGTATGGATGATAATTGGTTTGCCATGAACCTCTAAAAACTGTTTAGGTTTTCCCTTAGATTTCATTCGGCTTCCCACACCACCTGCAAATATAACACCTATATTCATTTTTAATCCTCTTTCCAATACCAGGTATAATAACTGTGATTTTCGCGTTTGTCTTCTGGCGGTAGCTCCATATAATGGTCACCATAGAGCTGATTTAAGTAGACATGGTCATCTTTAATTTTTCTTACCCTTAACCGTTCAAAAGGAACATCTTCATAGTGATCAAAAATCTCAAGAGGGAAATATTCTTTCAAACGATATCTGGAATCTGTATAACCAATGTAAGGAACATCTTTGTCATTATATGTTCCCATAATGTTATCAACAATCTCTGCTCGTTTTTTAGCTTGACCGTGATAAAGCATGTACCTAGGCATTCCTAAAATCAATCTGGCATAGGCATATAATTTTCTGGAACCACTGGCAAAATTAGGATAAGTTGTACACATCAAATTGGCTGCTGCTGAATGAACTTTTTTGAAGAAGCTTTGCCTTTCATCAGAAGATTCTGGAAGCTTATCCATAGGGAAGATATCAATGAAAATACCTGTCCAAGGATGGATCCGATCTGTTTCACTCATATACATTGATTTGGTATGATAAAGCTTTGAAAAGGGCCATAAATTTTTTTCCACAGAATGGTGTAACAATTTATAATCAGGATTGTCTGCTTTAGCTAATATGGTCATTAACTTTTCATACTCAGAACGTTTTAACATCAAGTCTATATCATCATCCCATGGTATAAAGCCCTTATGTCTTATAGCTCCTAAAAGACTTCCTCCACCAAGAGAATAGTCAATATTATTTTCACGCGCTAATTTGTCAATATAAGAAAGCATCTCTAGCTGAACTTTCCTAATCTCTTCCACTGACATTTTTTTCATTCTTGTTTTCCTTTCATAGCAAGCCCTTCATTTAGCTCTTTAAAAATACTACTTGCTTTTCTTATTTTTTCTTCAGTACAAAAAGGATTGTAAAAGTATAGATAAGGAAAACAGAAATCAATATCAGAATGATCTTAATAAGAGGATTCTTAGGAGCATTCATGGTGTCTCCTTTTTTCAAGGTAGGAATTGTATGATACTCTTCTTTTCCATATTTCATATCAGAAATAAAGCCATTTAATTCATAGTTACTAGACTTAGATTCAGAAATGGTATTTTTATTGACTGAGAAATAGAGAGGCTTGTTTTGATTGACAATCAATTTTGTTTTACTTGCAGGCAAGACAAAATACTTATAATTTTTAGAGAGGCCTCTAATTTTGAAAAGTGGTTGATTTTCTTTTTTCTGAGTTTCTCGATCATATATCCAAAAGTCTTCGTTAATAGGCAACTCACGTCTTGTACCATCAATGTAAGTATAATGATTTCCAGTAAAGACAAAAGGATCAAGACTTGAAGATGATTTAACAAGCTCCTTCATTGATAAGTCTGTCTTTTTCCAAGTGGTTTTGCCATTTTCTTTTTTAAGGATCTCAATACTTTTATCTTTGATTCTTCCCAGCATAAAATCAATATGCGAAACGGGTTTATTTGTTTTTCCATCTAAAGTCACAAAGTTAATACCATAACTCTTAACTTGAGGTGTCAAGATATTTCCACTTTTATTAGTAAGATAAATACCTTGTGAAAAACTTGAACTATAAACATCAATAGACTTGTTCACAGACTCGATAGATTCATCTGCTTTTTCAATAATCACTGGCAGATGATAGTTTTTCATGGAAGAAACATGTCCCTTAATCACAATTTCTTTTGGAAGATCTTCTCCAAACTCAAAGACTAACTTTTCAATTGAATGTAGTTTAGAAACAGATTTGGCCAAGTCCTCATCTGCTTTTTTGATATCTGCGTCATCAAAATTTTTCTTGAGGAATGAGTATTTGATAACCTTGTTAGCAATGGTTGGACTGCCAGAAACATCAACTAAATTTCCATCTTGAGCTTCTTTTTTTAGGGTTGGTTCAATCTCTCTACGATAGGGCTGACTAACAGAATCAACGACAAAGTTAGGAGAAACTTGAATAGCCATGTCTTTTGACACTAGAGGAATTTTATAGGTGATTTCTTCTCCATAGTCAGCACTGATATCTTTTCTGGTCTTTTTATCATTTAAAATAATAGCCTTCTGAGGTAGTTTCGTGTTTCCTAAGTAAACAACAGAGTTCTCCTTGATATCAACCAGTTTATAACGACTTGTACCTGTTGTGTCTCTTAGGATGCTGACACCACTTTCAATCTTACCAACTGCCTTACCATTTTTGTCTGTAAATTTATATCTTGGATTATCAGGGTTAAGCAAGTTCACCCTTTCTTTTAACCCATTCATATAGGTCAAATAGTCTAAATCATTTTCAAAAAGTATCTTGATGATTTCTTTTGCATCATTTGAAGTATTTTTGATTCCTTCTCCAAATTGATATTTACCTAGGGAAACGGTCCTACCCTCTACAGAATATTGTTTTCTGACACTATCAAAAGTATAATGCTCAAAGTCATTTTTTTGGAATTTTCCAGATTTTATTTTTCTAAAGGCTGTTTCATAATTAAATGCTTCAATATGAATACCATACATTGGTTTGTTGTTGAAATGGTAAAAGGTTTCAACGTTGACTTTTTTATAGATTTTCTGTGTATTATTTGAATTCTTACATCCCGTCAGTAATAAGAGCAGGCTCAGAAAGAATATTAAATACTTTTTCATTTAAATTTTTCATCCTCTATCTTTTTTTTAAGCAATGATACTTCTTGAATTAATTTCTTTATTTGTTCATCTTTTTTACTACTACTACTTGTATCAAAAATTTCAAAGACAAATAAAAACAGTACGGCCACAAATAACAAGAAATTCATTGTTAAAGCAAATCCTGCTCTGTGTGCTACAATGGAGACGGCTTGTGGAAAGATACTGATGAAGACTAGTGAGAAACCAACCAGTAACCAGGGAGTAGCTCGCTTCACAGAAAATGAATGTTTATTAACCATACGAACGATGATATATAATAGGCTTATCGCCAAAATAAACATTTCAATTTGTAGAAATAAACTCATTAATCTTTCTCCTTCATAAAACCAGCAATCAATATAGAAATAAGTACATCAATCATATAGGTAACAGATTTGAAAGTACTGATACTGGAGACACCCTCAAGGCGTTCAAACATGTTTGCAGGCATCTCTTTAACAACAAGTCCCTTTTTCAAGATCCTGACAATTGATTCTGGCTCAGGATAGGACACTGGGTATCTATCTGCAAAGTAAGAAATAACTTTCTTATTCCCAGCTCGGTAACCACTAGTGGTATCAAAGATTTTCTTGCCAGTTGTTAGTTTAATGGCACAGGAAATTAAATTGATTCCTAATCGGCGCATAAAGGTAGATTGGAAATTATCCACTGTTTTATCTATAAACCTGGAACCAATAACAAAATCTGCTTCTTCATTGATAACAGGCATAACGATGTCAACGATGCTTCTAATATCATGTTGACCATCACCATCAAATTGGACGGCCACATCATAGGATTGGCTAAGAGCGTACATGTATCCTGTCTGCACACCTCCACCAATACCAAGGTTCTGAATTAAATCAATATGATTAATCTTTTTTGAATCCAAAATATAGGCTGTTTGGTCTGTTGAACCATCATTGATCACCACATAGTCCAAGTCAAAGGACAAGGAGTGATTCTCTTTATAGGCTTCGATTGTTCTGACCGTTTTTTCAATACTTCCTTGCTCATTGTAAGCTGGGATGATTAGTAGCACTTTTTTCATTTTTTTCTCACATTATATATATTTGATAGTAATAATAGTCTGAATACAATAATATGTTTCAGCTGATTTTTGGTATACCCATACTTAAATATTCGACGAATTCTTTCAAAAAAAGGTTGTTGATCAATATCAATGTAATTTTCAATGACTCCTCTATCTTTAGCGGATAATTCATTTGGGAAAGCATCCAAAATGTTTTTAGCCTGCATTTGAGAGTCATGAATTAATTGCCAATATCTGATGAAGATCTTCCTAGGACCTTCTCGGAAAATTTTAAAGCGTTTATCCAATGTTCTTGCTCCAAGAACATTATTTTCATGTTGTCTATAAAGCTCTCCAGGCTGATCAATATAAATTAATCTCCCTAAACTGCTTGCCAATAAAGCAAGGTACCAGTCATGCATGATGATATTTTCGGTAGTTGTCCACCTATCTGCTAGGGCAGAATTGATGAGAGCTACACCGCCAGTCACAGCATTTTCAGATAATTCTTGGATTAATTTGGTGTTGGCATGTCCCGATTGAGAACGAATCATGCTTTCATTGATGACATTCAAGTCTTGATCCACAACCTTTAAATCCATGTAGACCATCAAAGGCAGGTTTTGTGGGTGCTTTTCAATCTCTTCAAGTTGTATTTCTATCTTCTTAGGCAGCCAAATATCATCTTGGTCACTAAAAAAATAGTAATCCGCCTGATCGTACTTAACTAAGGTATAGAAATTTTTGATAACGCCAAAATTAACCCTTTGATCTCTATTGATAAAGTGGATACGCTGATCTTTTTTGACAAAGTCTTCTATGATTTCAGGTGTTTTATCTGTTGAGCCATCATCTCTAATCAGTAAATTCCAATCTTGTATGGTCTGATTTTGGATGCTTTCAATTTGTTGAGCAATATATTTTTCACCATTATAGGTGGACATCAAGATATTAATTTTCATTTAAAAATAAAGCCTCATATTCCCCAACAATCTTTTGCCAAGTATATTCTTCCCTAATAATTTCTTTTGCTTTTTTGCCCAATGCTTGATCATTAAAACCAGGATCGACACTATCAATCAACTGTGCTAGATCCTTGTCTTTTTTGGACCAATAAAGGGCTGAATCTTTAGCAACAGACCTGTTAAAATCAACACCAAAGACTAAGTTTAAATTAGTATGTGCCAGAGCCTCTAAGAGACCAGGATTGGTTCCACCAACCTCATGACCATGGATATAAGCAAAAGCATTTTCTCTAATGTAAGTGAGTAGTTCTCTATCATACTGTGTTCCCACAAATTTAATCCGAGGATCACTTTCAAAAGCTGTCTCTGCCTTTAAGGTTTCAAAGTAAGAATTACCTTCATGATTACAGATAATCAGTAGATCTCTTTTTGTTTGAGACTGCATAAATTCTTTGATAATGGTTAGATAATTATTTTCAGGAACAAAGCGTCCAATCAACAGATAGTAATCCTTCTCCTTGATTTTAAAGCAATCAAAGTAGTCTCTAAGGTGGGAATCTTTGAATGATAAATTTGAAGGGAGGATTTCTGTCCCATAAGCAATAAAGCGTGTTTTGGCCCAGGGATAGGTCTCTTTGATGTAGCTTTCAATGCCTAGATTATCTGAAATCACCAAATCAGCATATTTTGTCATTTGCTTTTCAGCATATTTCAAATAGTTCTGAACAGGTTTTGACCACTTGCTTCTTTTCCATTCTAAACCGTCAGGATTAATGTAGAAACGACCATTTCTTTGCTTTATCTTCCTAAGAAAGGGACCCATGAAGGCTCCTATGGTATTTCCAAGAATATAAAAGATCGGATTTTTAATGTGATTGTTGTCAATATACTTTAGAGCATAGTTAATAGCCATCATATCATAGGCAATAACTCGGGCTGGACCAATTTTCGGAGGCTTAATATAAAAACAATCAGCACCTTTATAGTCAAAGTGCTTTTGATGCTTACGATCACTTAAACAGGCAATATGATACTGAATATTTTCAGATACCTGATGGCTTACTAATTCTTCCACAAAAGTTTCAAAACCACCGTATTTAGCTGGCAATCCGCGACTACCGATAATAAAAATGTTCTGCATCCTAAAGTGCCCCATTCTAAATATAATCATTATGTATTGTAGCATATTTAATAGTTTTTTGCGACTTTCAGGCCATTAAAAAGAGCTAAAGATTTCTCTCTAGCTCTTGCTTTCTTATTATTTTTTCACTTCTTGTTTGTAAAAGGCATTCAAGGCTTCTTGCCAAGTTGGTATTACAAATCCTGTAGCCTTTGCCTTGTCCAAATTCATTGTTGAATTTAAAGGGCGTTTAGCTTTGGCAGGAAAGGCAGACGAATCTACAGGGACAACTTCTACTTCTGTATCTTTAAGAATCTCTTTTGCAAAATCGTACCATGTTGTATCTTCTTTGGCATCATTTGAAAGATGATAATAGCCATAACCTTTCTTATTTTCAGCTAGATGGCACATGAATTCTGCAAGGGTGCGTGTCCAGGTTGGGCGTCCATGCTGATCATTAACCACTGTTAGACGAGGATGCGTTTTTGCAAGATTTTGCATGGTAAATACAAAATTCTTACCATAATGGCCAAATACCCAAGCTGTTCTGATGATGTAAAATTTTGGTGCATATTTTTCAACAGCCTCTTCACCTAGTCGTTTTGTGCGACCATATTCTGTTTTAGGATCTGGTTTGTCTGTTTCCAGCCATTCTTCTCCTACTGGTTTTTCACCGTCAAAAACATAATCTGTTGAAATATAAACAAGTGTTGCATCGTATTTTTGGCAGGCCTTGGCAATATTCTCTGTACCATCCACATTGATAGCCTGGTTTAGAGCTCTGCCTTCATCTTCAGCAGCATCAACTGCCGTATAGGCTGCACAGTGGTATACCAAGCTTGGTTTTACCTGTGAAAAGACCTCGTCAACCTCTTCTGGCTTTGTGATATCCATTTCAGCTACATCAACTGCTACATATTCTTCATTTCGCTCTTCTAGTAAAAATCGAAGTTCACTGCCTAATTGTCCCTTACTACCTGTTATTAAAATCATCCATTTTCTCCTACTTTTCTTCTTTATTAGAGGTTCTACCAAAATTAGTTAATAAAAGTATGTTCATACTCAGTGTTTCCAATAGAGATTTTCTTCTGAGCTTTAAGGTGCCTAATAATGATGCTCTTTTGATAAAGTTGGCATCTGATAAATCTACAAACTGCTGGAAAAATGTTTTACGATCATCTTGCATAAGTTCACTATAGTCTTTCAATATTAAATCAGCCCTGACAAATGACGCATTCATCATTTCCCAGAATGTCTTTAGGCCGTATTTACGACCATAGTTTTCTATAGATTCAGATTTCTTTTGTCGTCGCCATAATATGGTACTTTCAGGAATATAAATAATTTCCCCAACTGCCAGAGCTAATAGTGAAATATAGGAATCATGGGAGCCCCAATCCTTATATTTCCAAATAGTTGCCAGGGGGTGATTGATCATTATGGACATCCCATTTATTTGATTAAAAGCAATTTGTTCATTGATCTGTGTCTGAGCATCATTTTCACTTAAAAAATTTAAGTTTTCATCTACGCTTGTCCAGGTGGAATATACTAAGGTCGGTTCGTTGGTATCCTTACCTACCCTAGCTAAGAATACTTCAATTTTATTATCCTTCCAGACATCATCTTGGTCACAGAAAAAATAATAGTCTGCCTGTGCACATTTGACCAGTTCATAGAAAGAACGATGGCTGCCTAAATTGTTTCTCTCTCTTGGATTAATGAAATCAAATCTAGGATCTTTTTTACAATAATCATTGATAATACTCAGTGTTTGGTCTGTCGAGCCATCGTCTCTGATTTTGCAAACCCAATTAGAGTAAGTCTGAGACAATAGGCTATCCATTTGTTCTGGCAAATATTTCTCAGCATTATATGTCGCCAAGCAGATCATTACCTTTGGTTTCTCAGAAATAGCTGCCATAATATTACTAAATTCCTTTCAAATATCGAACATTTAAAATGTTGAAAATTTAACCTAGTCATATCATACACCAAAAAAGGGAATATTTCATCCCTTGAATGTCTTTTATCTAATCCCCAATGCAATACGGGCATAACGACTCATCTTATCTACTGTCCAAGCTGGATACCAGACCAGTTTAACCTCTGTTTTAGTCACTTCAGGGATATCACGCATGACATCATAGATTTGATCTGTCAATAAATCTGCCAATGGGCAGCCCATGGTCGTTAAGGTCATATCAATTTCTGTATAACCATTGTCCTCAAAACGAATTTCGTAGATCAATCCTAGATTGACAATGTCAATGCCCAACTCGGGGTCAATAACCATTTCTAAGGCTTCTAGAATGCGATCTTTTATTTTCACTACTTCTTCATCAGTATATTTTTTTTCAGTCAATTCCCATTCCTTCCTAAGAAACGTACAGTTTTAAAAGAGAATGCCCGTTAGAAGCATCTGAGCCTAGGGCATGGAGCCAAGAAAGATAATCCTACTATAGGAGACTAAAGCATCCTAATGCTGGATCGGCTTTAAAAAGGTCACTCAGATTTGCGCTCCTTTTTTGTTTTCAGGGAGCGGTTAAGAAGCTAAGGTAAGGTTCTCTTCTCTGTTTTCGGGAGAACCGCTGATAGCTGCCACTGGACCACAAAGCTCGTATTTTATTTCTAACTCGCCGTTAGAACACCACACTGTGGTGTTCTAATCCTCTATAAAGTCTCTTAATTGTTTGCTTCTGCTTGGGTGGCGGAGTTTGCGGAGAGCCTTAGCTTCTATTTGTCGGATACGTTCTCTGGTCACGTTGAAGACTTTACCAACATCTTCCAGTGTGCGCATTTTTCCATCATCAAGTCCAAAGCGTAGACGAAGAACATTTTCTTCACGGTCTGTGAGGGTATCTAGCACTTCATCTAATTGTTCACGTAGAACGACACGAGTCGTGTAGTCAACTGGATTTTCGATAACCTCATCTTCGATAAAATCACCTAGGTGACTATCATCTTCTTCACCAATAGGTGTTTCAAGAGAGACCGGTTCTTGAGCAATTTTTAGAATCTCACGTACCTTGTCTGGTGTCATTTCCATACGTTCAGCTATTTGTTCTGGTGTTGGATCCTGACCCAATTCTTGAAGAAGATTTCTTTGTTCACGAACCAGTTTATTGATGGTTTCAACCATGTGAACTGGAATACGAATGGTACGTGCTTGGTCTGCTATGGCACGGGTGATAGCTTGACGAATCCACCAGGTTGCATAGGTTGAAAATTTAAAACCTTTGGAATAGTCAAATTTGTCAACAGCTTTCATAAGCCCCATGTTACCTTCTTGGATCAAATCGAGGAACTGCATACCACGTCCTACATAACGTTTAGCAATAGATACCACCAAACGTAAGTTGGCCTCAGCAAGACGCTGTTTGGCTTCTAAATCACCTTGATCCACAAGGACAGCCAGGTCTTTTTCTTCTTCAGAAGTTAAGAGAGGAACAACACCGATTTCTTTAAGGTACATACGGACTGGGTCATTGACCTTGGCAGAATTGCTACCAATCAATTGTTCATCCGTTAGTTCTTCAGGTTTTGGACCTTCAACAACGTATTTTATAGAAGGATTACCATCCTTATCTGTTATGGAAATACCGCCATCCGTTAGACGTTCTAATAAATCATCTATTTGTTCAGCTTCCAATGTAAATGGAATAACAAGTTTTTCAGTTACCTCTTCATCAACAGCTGTACCTTCTTTTTTGTGGTTACGGATGAATTCTGCAACTTGAACATTAAAAGTGATCATTTCCTTTTCTTTTGCCATATTTTCCTCTATTCCATTTTTCTTTTTTGAGCAATTAAGTTTTCTAAAACATCTAAAGCTAGTTGGTGGTCACCCTTATTACTAGATTCCCTAACTTGTTTTCCTTGTTTATGTATATCTCGATCATAAAGGAGATTCTGACGTTTCCGAAGTATATCATCTATCTCACCATTTGCTATCTGCTCTGGAAGATTCTCTTCCAAAACACCATAATAGGCTTGGTTTACTTGCGGAGATAAGTTTAATAGATCATATGATGTTATCTCTCCATTAGTTTTTAGTAGTTGGTACAACTCTTGTAATTCAGCTGTTTCAAAGTGAAAATCTTCTCTGTTTCGAAAATCATTTAAAAGAAAATCATGATGAAGCAAACGGTAAAGTAAATGATTTTCTGTCTTGACTAAAGCCGTTAAGCTTCGAGAAAGGGGTAAATTTACTAGTTGCTTAGTTGGTTCTTGGTTTTGCGCCTGCCTTCTTTGCCTATCTTGCAATCTAAAGCTATTAACGGTCTGTTCAACTTGAAAATAGTCAAAATCAGGCAATAAATCAGCAACCTTATTGATATATGAATTTTGAGCTGTTATTGACGATACCTGAGCGATAATCTGTGAAATCTTTTCCACATAAGCAATTTGTGATTGGAGATTATCCATATTATCAGGTTTTAGATAATCAATGTAAAATTCGGAACTACTAATACGCGAATTTTTCAGTAGCTGGGCTAGGTCCTCAGGAGAATTTTTCTGAACAAATTCATCAGGATCCATCTGATTAGGTATCCTGACAATCTCAACTTGAAATTCTTTTAAAAGTTCTAAGGACTTGGCAATAGCATTTTGACCAGCATCATCACCATCATAGGTCAAGATAATTTTTTTAGTGATTCTCTTTAAATGTGCAATATGTTCATTTGTCAGTGCTGTTCCCATTGAAGCTATGGCATTTTCAAAACCAGCTCGGTAAGCAGCAATGACGTCCATAAAACCTTCCATTAGGTAGACTTCATGGCTTTTGGCTATGACTGGCTTGGCCTTATCTAAGTGATAAAATTCGTAAGACTTATTAAATAAGACCGTTGCCCTTGAATTTTTGTATTTTGCAACTTTCTTTTCACGATCACTTTCAGTCCATTGACGTCCTGAAAAGGCTATGATATTCCCGTATTCATCTGTTAGGGGAAACATAATACGATTACGAAAGGCATCATAAACAGTATTAGAGGTTTCTGATAAGTTGAATAAACCACTAGCAGCTAGCTTTTCATCATCATACTTCTTTTTTAAGCTTTGGTACAAATAATTCGATTCACTTGGTGCTAGACCAATCTTAAAATGCTCGATTAATTGATCATTGAGACCACGACTATAAAGATAGGACTTTGCTTCTTGCCCTATCTTTGTTGTCATTAGGACTGCATGGTAAAATTTTTGGGCATCCTCATGTATGTCTATTAAGGTCTGATGAGCATTTTTTTGAGAAGATAGAGGCTTGTTATTGGGTTTTAGGTCTAGAGCAATTCCAGATTTATCAGCTAGTATCTGAACACTCTCTAAGAAAGGAACCTGCCTATATGCCTCCACAAATTTAAAAACATCACCAGACCTGCCACAACCAAAACAATGAAAAAATTGCTTATCTTCAACAACATTAAAGGATGGGGTCTTTTCTTTATGAAAAGGACAGAGGCCTAGATAATGACGTCCAGCTTTTGAAAGACTGACAACTTCGCCTATGACATCAACGATATTAACACTATCTTTTATTTGAGAAATCAGTTCTTTATCAATAGCCAAGTTGTCACCTCCCCATAAAAAGCCCAGTATATTTTTTACATTTCATTATAACATTTGTCAATTGCTTTGTAAATTTTAAAAAAGCAGGGTAAAGAATTGGAAGTTTTATTAAATTTATGTTATGATTAGTAAAAATTAAAAAAGGGGATTCTCATGATTAAAGAACTAAAAGAATTTTTATTTAAGGGCAATGTTTTAGACCTTGCTGTAGCCGTTGTTATTGGAGCTGCTTTCAAAGCTATTATTGACTCTTTAGTAGCTGATGTGGTAACTCCACTTATCTTAAACCCAGTACTAAAAGCAGCTGGTGTTGCCAATATCGCACAATTATCATGGAACGGAGTTCACTATGGTAATTTTCTAGCTGCTGTTCTTAATTTCTTAGTTGTTGGTACAACTTTATTCTTCGTTGTTAAGGCTGCCAATAAAGCTATGAGCTTTAGAAAACAAGCTGAAGCTGAGGAAGAAGTCATCGCAGGCCCTACTCAAGAAGAGCTTTTAGTTCAAATCCGTGACTTGCTTGCTCAAAAAAACATTTAATTTCCTCTCAGGGATTAAAAACAGACTGACACCGCAAAAATGAGATTTTGCGGTGTTTTTCTTTAAGAAAGTTTACCAGAAAGGTAAGTTTATACTCTTAGGTAGAGTCAGTAAAGAACAAAGATGATATTAAAAGCAGCCTCAAGGAGACTGCTTTTAATATCATCTAAAATTAGAATTTTTTACGTTTGCGAGCTGCTTCTGATTTACGTTTACGTTTTACAGAAGGTTTTTCGTAGAATTCACGTTTACGAGATTCTTGAAGAGTACCAGCTTTAGTAACAGAACGTTTGAAACGACGAAGTGCATCGTCAAGTGATTCATTTTTACGTACTACTGTTTTTGACATGTGTTTCACCTCCTCAAGATATTGTAACATTTTCACGTTCTTAAATATATTACATAACTTTTCGGAAAATGTCAATAAACTTTCTAAAATTCTAGCACATACTAAGTAAAGAAATATTAAGGTAGCTTAGAAGCATGAAATCATTTGAAAAACTTCAGCATATTAGAAATCTGTATCTACATTAAATTCTAAAATATCCCACTTAGTGCTTATCACTTTAGCCATTGCTACAATTGACATTAATACAAATATTGCTAACGATAGTAAGAGAGATGGCAGCCAGATATTAATCCAAATCATAGTTTTATTAAACAGTTGGGTTATTCTAACAAACATTAAACTCAACACAAAATTACACATCAAAGATATTACCAGTGTTGTAAATGAATAAATGAGGATTTCAAATTCTTTTTAAAAAAAATATCTAGTGGTCTTAATCCTAAAATAAATAATTGTTTTATTTCAAATGTTTCTTTTTCTCTCCCTTCGTAATCTAGCTAACTTGCTTGAATTTAACTCATATAGATTTTGATCTTCTAAATAGCCCCCACTTGTAGGAGTTGGCAAACCAGAGATAATATTTAATAGTGTACTCTTACCAGATCCATGGACCAACTATACTTAAAAACTCACCTTTATTTACTTCATTAGTCAAACATAAAGCGACACTTAAAACATTTTTTTAATTGCAGAGCTGTTGAGAGTGCCATTTACTATGGCAGCTTTTCAGCTGGTTTTAAGCTTAAAGTTCCAGAACTTCCAATT
This sequence comes from Streptococcus catagoni, assembly GCF_011421425.1. Lineage (GTDB taxonomy): Bacteria > Bacillota > Bacilli > Lactobacillales > Streptococcaceae > Streptococcus > Streptococcus catagoni. The sequence goes on along the minus strand of NZ_WPCW01000001.1, from coordinate 66,645 downwards.
TCTCACCACCTAAGAGGACAAGGTATTTATCAACCTTTTTGATTCCATAAGCCTGGATCAAGGCTTCTTCGTACAGACTTAATTGCTGAGTATAGCGATCCTTTAAGTCCAGACTATTTTTGTACTTATCTGTCTTATAATCAAACAAGATAATGCGATCCTCAAGCAAAAGGTAGCCATCTATAATCCCACGTACTACAAATTTTTCCTGGCTTAAGAGATCCTTTTTCAAAATGGCAAAAGCTGCTTCTCGGTGCAGTTTATCCTTCTTTTCTTGAATCAGTTGTCCAAGGCGGCTGTCTTCAAAGAAAGTCTGAATTTTTAGGACATCAATTTTTTCTTTTACCTCTGCTTCTGCTTCAACCTCATCCAAGGCTTTTAAGATATCTTCCTTGGTCACCTTTTCACTTATCTTGATCCTTTGCATTAGCTCATGTAGGCTAGAACCAATTTGACTGGCTTCAATTTTATGCTGATCTGAGAAATCTGGCAATTTAAATTCTTGGGCTTTTTGATAGTCTTTTTCAATAATATCAACACCTTCTGTATCCATCATGGATTGATAGAACTTCTTAACCTGACTAGGAGTTCTAACTGTTGGCAGATTAATTGCAGCCTTATACCTTTCATTAATTTCTTCAACTTTTTCCAGCATATCCAAAGCACGCACAATCTGCTCAGACTGTCTATTATCCCTCAGATTATCAGTTTTCAATTTAGGTTCAAGCTTAAGTTGACCAATTTTTTCATCACTGAGCTCATCCTCACCAACGTAGCTAATGTCGTAAAAAAGATTTTCATTTTTAAAGCTTTCATGAATGGCCAATAACCAGTCTTGAAAGGTCTGACTACTTTCTCTTAGTGACTGAGGCAAATGATTGCCCTGACGACTACCATCATATTTATGACTTAATTTTTCCTGACTTCCTTTGCCAACCAAAAATAATTTCTTTTCAGCTCTGGTCATAGCCACATATAGTAAGCGCATTTGTTCAGATAGGCTTGCCCGTTTCAATTGGTCTCGGTGCAGCTGATAAGGCAGAGTTTCTAAATAAACTTTAACACTTGAAAGCTGCTCTTCTCCCAATTGATCCTTAAGATCTGCCAGGTATTTGATCCCAATACCAGTTTGACGATTTAAAATGAGGGGTGACTGCACATCAGCCATGCTAAATTTTTTATCACAACTTAAAATGAAGACGTATTTAAATTCCAATCCCTTGGACTTGTGAATTGTCATCAAATTAACAGCATTTTTAGCTGGACTTACGGCCACATCAGCCAAATCATTCTGACTGGATAAAATCTTGTCAATCATCCCAATAAAACGTGAGAGTCCCTTAAAACCTGTTTTTTCAAACTGACTGGCTCTTAAGGCTAGAGCATACAAGTTAGCCTGAGCCTGCTCTCCTTTTGGTGAATCACTGACGTAATCAAAATAGAAGCGGTCATTGAAGATTTTCCAAATTAAATCATATAAGGAATGGGTCTTTGAAAAAGTACGCCAATCTTTTAGGGTCTGATCAAAATATGCTAACTTTTGGAACAATTCTTGGCCAATTAGTTGGGGATGTTGACCCTTAGACTGTAAAGAAGCAGTTATTTTTTCATAAAAACTCTCAGCTACTTCTCCTTGGGAATTCTGCAGAGCTATTCTTGTTAATTGATCTTCATCAAAAGCAAACATTGGGGATCTTAATAAGGCAACTAGGGCGTAGTCATTTAGAGGGTTATTAATGGTTCTCAGGGTATCTAGCATGACCATGACTTCCACTGACTTCAAATAATTATCCTGGCCTCCATCAGCCACCAAGGGAATACCAAAATAATCAAAGGTTTGAAAAATGCTATCATTTCGGGTTCTTGATGAGACAAGTAAGGTAATATCTGAAAAAGCTACCTTTTCTTTTTGATGTAAGGCAATGATTTCTTTGGCAACGAGTTTGATTTCTCCAGCTGATAGCTGATTTCCCATATCATCACTTTCTTCGGAACTAGAACTGGATGAATTTTCCTGACTATCAAGATCATAAATTAAGAGCTGACACTTGTTCTTATCTTTTGCTACTTTTTGACGATCACTGCCAGCTACTAAAAAATGGGTCTGATCATAGAGGATATCTCCAATATTTTCATCCATGAGGTGAGAAAAAACAGCATTGGTCGCATTAATCACCTCAGACTGGCTTCTAAAGTTTTCTTTTAGCAAAATTAATTTGCCATGGTCTGGATTTTCTTGGTAATCTTTGAACTTTTCATTGAAAATCTGTGGGTCAGCCTGTCTAAAACGATAGATAGACTGTTTGATATCACCTACCATAAAACGGTTATGACCTGTACTCAATAGTTCCAAAAGACGTTCTTGCATATGATTGTTATCTTGATACTCATCTACCATCACTTCATGGTATTTCTGTTGATAGGTCTGACGAATGTCTGGATATTCTTCTAAAATTCTGATTGCAAAATGAGCGATATCAGAAAATTCATAAGCATTTTCTTGTCTTTTAGCTTCTAAATAATTCCTTGAAAAGTCAGTTACAAATGCCTGTAGTAGTTCCAGGAGTGGCAGGGATTCTCCCTGATAAGTGAGAATGGTATCTAGGTGCCTTAAGGATCTTATCTGTTCCTGTAATTGTTTGTAGATGGGATATTTTTGTCCAAGAAGGGTGATATAACTGCTTGTTGGTAAAAGTTTTGTTAAATCCAGAGCTAGCTGCCCAATTTTTTCCTTACCATAGTAATGATCAAAATGCTTAGCCCAATCATAAAGTCTTTCAATGATCTCTAAGTGCTTAAGGTATTTTTTGCTTGGTAGACCTTTTTTAGTTAACTGCTCATAGTCCTCAAGCTCTGTTAGATCTTTTAATTGATCCGCCGTATCTTGCATGGAGAACAAGAAGGTTCCTATCGTTTGATCTGGTAAGTCTTTATAACTTTGCAGGCTTTTTGCTGCCTTTAAAAACCTCTTTTCCATCCACCATTCTGGATCGGCTGTTGATTGGCTGAAATAGTAGATTTTATAGACTGCTTCCCTAAAGACTCTTGAATTTTTAGCATTGGCAGAAAAATTCTTCACCAGCTTAATAAAGCTTTCAGCATGGTCACCTTCAAGGTAATCAGCAAATAGCTCCTTATAAACAGTATTTTTTAAGATATCTTGTTCAGACTTATCCTGCATGATGCGATATTTTGGGGATATGCCTATGCTATAGCCATGGTCACTGACTAATTTTTGTGTAAAGGCGTCCATAGTCCCAATATCTGCTAAGTAGAGGGATTGCAACTGCTTATTCAGGTAGGTATTAAGAGAAGTATCTCCTGTTTTCCTGATTTCTTCTAGGAGTTTCTTTTCTAGACGTTCTTTTAATTCCCTTGCAGCCTTAACTGTAAAAGTGGAAATAAAGAGATCCTCAATGGAAACACCACGTAAAATCTTGTCGATAATGCGCTCAACCATAACAAAGGTTTTCCCAGAACCCGCAGAGGCCGATACTAAGACATTTTGCCCGCTGGTGTAAATAGCTTCAATCTGTTCAGGAGTCCTCTTTTGTACCTGATCAGAAAGGGCTTCGTCAGCTTGTAAGGACTTGATTTCTTCTGGACTTAAAAAGAGTGGAAATAACATTAGAGACCTCCTTTTTGTTCATTTCGCATGAGCTCTAAGAAGCCCTGACGTTTTTCTTTAGCCGGAAGTTTAAGGAGATGTCTGGCTTGGCCTAAATCCAAGTCTGATTCAAAACGCGTAATAGCCTTTAATTGATCACCCTTTACTGTCTTACCATCTTCGGTATAAGGATTAATCAAAAAGTGTCCCCGACGAATGGCTCCTTCTGTTTTTAAAAAGAGATTCTGGTTATAAGCCAGTAACAGTTCCAACTCTTCTGCTGTAAAAATATTATTTTTAATCTGATATAAGCCATTAGCAAGCTTATCTTTTTCAGTTTCTAGGAAGATTCCCTTATATTTAAGGTCATCATATACCTTTTCAATCAGTTTTTCATCGACATTTTTGAAATGAGACAGATCCATTTTGGGCTCTTGCATATGTAAATACATGGCTCCAAAAAGCTTGCTGGACTTATCTTCCTTCATCACCTCTTGTAAAGCATTCAAATAAGTGATCAACTGTGAATTTAAACCATTATAAAACTTTTCAATATCGAACTTATTGGGACTTGACTTATAGTCAACCACACCAAGACTTTGATCTGATAAACGATCAATTCGATCAATAGTTCCACTAATGATAAGCTTGTCCCCTAGGGGCAGCTTAAATCTTTCTTCCTGCCTTAGCGTTTCTATAGTCTGATTGATCTTAAGGACACTGGCTGTGGCTTTGACAATATCTTCTAGAACCCTAAGACTGTACTTTGCTTCTGCATCTTCTTGGTAAAATTGTTTGAAAATCTTTTCTTGATTAACCACTTGCAAAGCCTTATCCACCTTTTCATCAAAAGAGATCTGACTTTGATCAGCAAGAACCATCTCAAAAACCCTATGTAAGTAGGTTCCATGATGTCTAGCATCTGGATGAATGGATTCTAATTCCTGAAGTTCAAGGACATATTGTAAGAAATACTTATATTGGTTTTCATAATAAATAGTCAGTGCAGAAGTAGAAAGGTTAAGGGGCTTATCTTCTGGAAAACGTAGGTTCATAACCTCTTCTGAAACAGTTTTTGTTTGGATATGATTAGGATTTTGCTCCCAAAAGAGTGTATTAGCTTCCAGTCTTTTTTTCAAATAGCGGAGCATAACAGTCCAGAAATTCTTTTCATCAGGATTTAAGTCCAGCTCACTCCGATTAATCTCAATCATTTTAGATAAGAGAGATTTATAGTTACCAATATCAGCATCCAGATTGGTTAAGGGCTCCCGATCCTTTTCAATAAAGGGAACTCCAAAGGAAAGCAATTCCTTTAAGTAGACAGATTGCTCTTCACTGACCTCATTTAAAACCAGGGGTGAACTCAAAATCAGCTGATCCTGGGCTGCATTAAATAAGGATAAGGCAGTGTAGAGACCTTTTTTACCACTTTCTTCACTGGCAATATCAAAATGTTTAAAGGCCTGTCTCAATTCATTTGTTTTAGCCCTCTCCTGATCACTGATGAGGCTATGGTTGATCACTACCTTTGGAAAGTTGGACTGGGTCAAACCAATAGCATAGACAAAGGCTTTATGATGGGGTTCAATCAAATCATAGGATTTGACAGAAACAACATCAAGATTTCCAGGAATGACACGGTAATCAGCTGACAGCATAGCAACCTTTATCAGAGAAAGTGCTTCATCTAGAGTCATTTTCTGATCAGAAAAAATATGATAAAAATGTTCTAAAATATCTGTAAAGGTCTTCCAAACCTGCTCTTCTCTTTCCAGAATCGTTTCATTTTGTCCCTGGCTCATTTTTTGAAAATTAGCTGCCAAGGAGATCTCCGAAAAGAATGCCATTACCTGTTTGATCAATGAAGAACCCAATTGTTTTTGACTCTTAAAGAGTTTTTGAAGTGGAAAAAAGACTAGCTTTCTCTGTTGATTTAGGGACTTCAGGTCAAACTTAAGCTTATCCTGCTTAGCTTTTGAATTAATGGTGAAATCTTTAGAAAACTTTGTATAACCATGAATATCAGCAAAATCCAAATAAGATTCAAAATGATCTAATTCATTCTCTGTGATTTTAGAAAAGAGTCCTGATTTTAGGAGATTAATAAGATCTTCTCTGCGCCAGTTATATCGTTTACACCTTTCTAGGGAATCTATAAACTGAACCAGAGGATGGTGAGACATTGTCTCTGCCTTTCCAAAATAGTAAGGAATGTCAAACTTATCAAAAATATGTCCAATTTGTAATTGATAAGCCTCAACGTCACCCAATAATACTAAAATATCCTTATAACGATGGCCCGTATAGAGCTTTTGACGGATGTCTTTAGCAACATTTTCAATTTCTTCTTTTTGGTCACTGTTTTGCCAGATACTGATGTGCTTTTTATCTTCTTCCTCCAGCAATGGTTCCAATTGAGTAAAGTCATGCTTAGCTTCAAAGAAGTGAGAAAGCTTCTGAAAGCTTTGGCAATACTCCTTCACTCCTTCTACATACTCGGGTTTTCTTTGGTAGTCAGCAGCCAATTTAGCCACAAAATCTAAACTAGCCTCATAGACATTTCCTGCAAAAAAGTTAGTTTTATAAGCTTTTTTACTGATATAAGTCCCAATAATGATATCTTTGCATCGCTTATTAAGCTGGTGAATGAGATACTCTTCTTCTGCTGAAAAACGTGTAAAACCATCAATAATAATAACTGTTTTGGCTAAATTTTGATCCAGATGACCACTTTCGATCTCTTCTGCAAAGTCTATCAGCTTGCTTGAGAAGGTGTAATTGGTCTGACTGAGGAGCTCATCTAATTTCGTAAAAATGGTAATCAGATCCTGTTTTTTTGCCTCATTTTCTAGCACTAAGTCAAAGACACTTAACTGACTAGTCTTCAACTCCTTATACAAATCCAGTAGTTCCTGAATAAAGGTTAAATCTGCTTTTAAGGCACTATAGAGTAACAAATCCTTCTCATCAATTTGTAAAAGTGCTTTATATATCAACATTGTCAAGGCATTATCATCTAGGTTCTCAGTATTTTTTTGGCTATTAAGCGTAAAATAGCGAGCCATTTGAGCAAAACGTGTAATGGTAATATCAAAAGAAGCTTCTTCTGGAAGCTCTTCTAAAACGGCTCTTTCTTTTTCAAATGAAAGGGAGCTTGGGGCAATATAAAAAACACGGTAGCCCTTTTTAGCATAGTCGTGTGCTTCTTTTGTTAATATTTCCCTTATAGAATAATGGATTTCTGTATAAAGTAACCTCATAATGTCCCTCTTTTAGTTTAGCCTTGTCTTTACTATTATAGCAAATAGACAAGGATTTTCCATTAAGAAAAAAGCAGCTCCTCTTGCTAAAGAAAGAGAAAATTTAAGTTAAATAATCATGCAATTCTCATAAAAATCCTTTATAATAGTTTTAAAAGAAATTCAAGGAGACGAAGATGAAGACTGACAAGCTAAGAGAAAGCCAAAATGTTGAAGATCGTCGTGGTCAATCCTCAGATTCCTACACTAGTGGACGTTCTGGCAGGCTGCTGCAAGTTCTTTTTTCAAGTGGGAGTTGGAAGACAAAGCTTGTTCTTTTAATCCTTATCATCCTCATAGGAGGCGGTGGGCTCTCAGGCATATTAAGTGGAGGCCAATCACAACATAGCAATAATTATCAGTCAACCAGGGTGACCAGAACCAGTGGAGATAAGGCCGATGATAAGCAGGTTGAATTCGTCAGTAAGGTTTTTGCCTCTACCGAAGATTATTGGACAAAAACATTTAAAGAAGAAGGCTTAACTTATAAAAAGCCTACTCTAGTCTTGTACACAGGCTCAACCCGGACAGCTTGTGGGACTGGGCAGGCTGCTTCCGGACCCTTTTATTGCCCAGGAGACAATAAGGTTTATTTAGACATCTCCTTCTATGATGAGCTCTCCTCCAAGTATGGAGCCGCTGGAGACTTTGCAATGGCCTATGTCATTGCCCATGAAGTAGGCCATCATGTGCAAAACGAACTAGGAACAATGGAAAAGTATGCCCGAGCTCGTCAAGGAAAAAGTAACAAAGAAGTCAACCAGCTCAATGTCCAATTAGAATTACAGGCTGACTATTATGCTGGGGCCTGGTCACACTATGTCCAGGGGCAAGACCTACTAGACAAGGGTGATATTGAAGAGGCTCTGACTGCAGCAGGTGCTGTTGGCGATGATCAGCTTCAAAAGAAAGCCTATGGACGAATTGTTCCAGATAGTTTTACCCATGGCAGCTCCAAACAACGACAAAAATGGTTTAACAGAGGTTTTAACTATGGCGACTTTAAGCATGGTGATACCTTTGCTGTTCCCTATAATGATTTATAAGACAAAAAGAGTTAGGAAGCTTATAATAAGCTTCCTAACTCTTTTGTGCTTCTTTACTTACTAGATCATCTTCAATCTTATAGACCTGGTCGCAGTCTTTAATCATCCTTCTATCGTGGGTTACCATAATGATGCTCTTCCTTTTTTCACGACATTCCTGTGCTAATAAGACTACTACTTGATAAGCTTTTTCAGTATCTAAGCTAGCTGTAGGTTCATCAGCTAAGATTAAGGCAGGATCATTAATTGCTAAAAACCTCCCTAAACTCCCTTATCATCCCATTCACTCTTTTGATCCAGAAAACTCATAGTCAAAATGAATATCTGTAGCCAATAGTTTCTTGACCTTACAATGGCTTTCTATAAAGCTAATAAGCTGCTCTTTACTGGCCACTTCTAAGGTATCCTGCCCAAGGATCTCAATCTGCAAGAAAACACTTCTTTCTGAGAGCTGGGCATTGGTTCTTACCTGAACGTCTTTCTGTGAAAAACGATGGTAAAAAAAGGATTGCACACACATGTTAACACAGGAAGCAAGAGCAATGGTTACCAGACTCATTGGTGTTTCCCCCAGGTCGGTATCAGCAAAAAGTTCTACTGATTCTCCATAAGCCTGAGAAGAGGTCTGTAAGTAGCCAATACTGTTTATTTTTGTTTGATACATCTTATTTCCCCCACTATTTTAGCTTTATTATAGCAAAAAGAGCTCTTTATATAAAAGAACCCCTCTTGTAAACTATCTAATCTGAGCACCAATTTGCATTTCCAGTGCTTTTGTTATTTTTTCAACATATTTGCTTACTTCTTCATCTCTTAGACTTTCCTTAGGAGTTTGGAAGCTTAGGCTATAAGCCATTGATTTTTTACCTTCTTCGATGTTTTCTCCAGCATAAACATCAAACAATTTAATGCTTTTTAGGGTCTTAATGCCGACAGATTGGATAACATCAATAATTTCTTGATGGCTAACTGTCTGATTGAGAAGGAGGGCAATATCACGAGATACGGCTGGTACCTTTGTAATCTCCTGGAAGCTTTGATTGTCATGTAAAGCTTTTTCGATGGCTTCTAAATTCAACTCAGCACCATAGGTCTCAGGAATATCGTAGTCATTGGCAGTTTGCGGATGCACCTGACCAACAAATCCTATCACTTCTCCGTCTAGAACTATTTTAGCAGTTCTACCAGGATGCATAGAAGTCAGATCCTTTTCTACTTGGAAGCTAACTGTGATATCTAATTTTTCAAAGAGACTTTCAACAATTCCTTTGGCATAATAAAAATCAACAGGAAAGGCTTGAGTTTGAAAATCTTTTTCTCTAATCAATCCAGAAATAGCAAAGGCAAAGGTATTGATTTCATGTGGTAGATCTTCTTTTGGATCCTTCTCTTGCTGGAAGACCTTTCCAATTTCATAAAGAGCCAGGTTTTGATTTTTACGTGCTACGTTATAAGAAATGGTGTCTAAGATACCAGATAGCATATTTTGTCTTAAAACAGAACGTTCTACAGTCATTGGCCACATTAATTCAGTCAAATGACTTGGTTGCAAAGCAAATTCCACTGCTTTTTCTGGTGTGGTTAAGGTGTAGGAATTGATTTCTGTTAATCCAGAACCTTCTGCTATGGTCCGAATTTTTCTGCTTAAATCCTGAGATTTTGTTAATTCACCAGCTGTTCCGCCTGCTTCTGGCAGAGTGGTTGGCAGTTTATCATAACCATAAATACGCGCAATTTCTTCAACCAAGTCAGCTTGGATACTAATATCCCAACGGCGACGAGGTACTGAAACTGTAAAGTTTTGAGCATCACCACTTAAGCCAAAACCAAGTTTGGCAAAGATTGATTCCATATCAGCATAGCTTAATTCAGTTCCTAAACGGATATTCACATAATCAAGGCTTGTTGACACTTGGACAGGTTCTTTGGGTAGCGTCCCTGCTTCTTGCACGCCAGCAAGCACACTTCCTCCTGCCAATTCTTGAATCATTGCAGTAGCAAAGTTTAAGGCCTCAAGAACAGTATCGTAGTTAACTCCCTTTTCAAAACGTGAAGAACTTTCTGAACGTAAATTTAAACGACTGCTTGTTTTACGGACAGATTTGCCATCAAAGACTGCTGCTTCTAAGACAACATTTTTAGAGGTTTGATTGATTTCTGTCTCTTTACCACCCATGACTCCAGCTAGAGCAACTGCCTTGTCATTCACTGAAATAAGAATATCCTCAGCAATTAATTCTCTTTCTTCACCATCAAGTGTGACAAGTTTTTCACCAGGACGGGCATTGCGTGCTACAATTTTCTTAGATTCAAACTTATCCAAGTCAAAGGCATGCATGGGTTGTCCAAAATAAAGAAGGACATAATTGGTAACATCAACCACATTATTGATAGGACGAATGCCAGCATTCATCAGTAGATTTTGTAACCACTGTGGACTGGATTGGACTGTCACGTTTTCAATAACCCGGCTGGCATAGGTTAGAACCTTATCAGTTGCTATTTCTACCTCTATAGCCTCAGAACTGTCCTTATCAGCTTCTTGCAATTTTTTTTCAGGGAAGTGGACGGATTTTCCATAGATTGCTGCCACTTCGTGGGCAACGCCGCGCATGGATAGAGCATCTGCACGGTTTGGTGTGATGGATAATTCAATAATGTCATCATCCATGTCCAGATATGGGAAAACACTGTCACCAGGAATGGCATTTTCAGGTAGGATTTGAATGCCTTCTGAAAATTCTTTAGGGATAATAGCATCAGGACGACCTAGTTCCTGTAGGGAGCAGATCATACCTAAGGATTCCATTCCTCGAATTTTACCTTTTTTGATTTTATAATTATCAGCAATGCGTGCTCCTGGAAGAGCAACAATTACCTTAATGCCAGCTGTGACATTTGGTGCTCCACAGACAATTTGTCTTGGTTCTTCGTCTCCTGTGTCTACCTGACAAAGATATAAGTGTGTTTCTGGGACATCTTGACAAGTTAGTACGTGCCCTACTACTATTTTTGAAAGACCTTCTGAGGGTACTTCTACACCTTCTACTTCAATACCTGTTGTTGACATTTTTTCAGCCAGATCTTTTGGCGCTACATTGATATCAACCAACTCTTTTAACCACTTATAGGATACTAACATATTTCACTTTCTTTCTATCATTTCACAATCTTTTCTTTAAGTCCTAGCTACAAGGCAAGCAGCCAGCAAACAATCGTTCACTACTCATTAGGACTTAAGCTATTTCTTAATAATGGCACCCTGATTATTTAAATTGTTGTGAGAATCTGGCGTCACCTTGATAAAAACCACGTATATCATTGATACCATAACGAAGCATAGCGATACGTTCTTGGCCTAGACCAAAGGCAAATCCTGAGTATTCTTCAGCATCTACACCAGACATCTCAAGCACACTTGGGTGTACCATACCTGCTCCAAGAATTTCAATCCATCCTGTTTTCTTGCAGACATTACAGCCTTTACCACCACATTTAAAGCAGGAAACATCCACTTCTACAGAAGGCTCTGTGAATGGGAAATAAGATGGACGTAAACGAATCTTTCGTTCATCACCGAACATCTTTTTGATAATCATTTCAAGGGTACCTTTTAAATCTCCCATTGAAATATTTTTCCCAACGACTAGTCCTTCAATTTGATGGAACTGGTGTGAGTGCGTAGCATCATCTGTGTCTCTTCTGAAGACACGCCCTGGTGAGATCATTTTAAGTGGTCCCTTAGTAAAGTCATGTTGGTCCAAAGTACGAGCCTGAACAGGGCTGGTATGGGTACGTAACAAGATTTCTTCAGTGATATAAAAAGTATCTTGCATGTCTCTTGCTGGGTGGTCTTTTGGCAGGTTCATTCTTTCAAAGTTGTAGTAGTCTCTTTCTACTTCAAAACCATCAACAATTTGAAAGCCCATGCCTAAAAAGATATCTTCAATTTCTTGGCTGGTTTGTGTCAATACATGACGATTCCCAAGATTGATTTGTCGTCCAGGTAGAGTAACATCAATACTTTCTGCTTCCAACTGAGCCTTAATTTTTGCTGCTTCGACAATTTTTGATTGCTGGTCAAAGGCCTGATTGAGGTCATCACGAAGCTTATTAACTTCTTTTCCCACTATAGGTCTCATATCAGCTGAAAGATCTTTTAGACCCTTTAAAAGCTCTGTGAGAGAGCCTTTTTTCCCTAAAACAGAAACTTTTAAGTCTTGTAATTCTTTGCTATGATCACCATCAAGCTTTTTTAATTGCTCCAATGTTTGATTTCTAAGTTCTTCTAATTGTATTTGTAAATCCATGTTATTCCCTTCTTGCGTAGATAAAGAAAAAAGCGTGCCACTACTCCACTTCTTTGCGGAGCGTTGACACGCGGTACCATCCGTTTTTATCTGATTGTTCAGACCTTAATTTCAAGTCATCTATGAGTGAATTCATAACACTTTCATCAAGAAGGCTTACAGTCTAAGGCCTTCACTCCCTGTTAATTTCCCTGTTATTACTAGTCTCACTGACCTCTATTCAATTACTCTTATTTTATCAGAAAATGAGATAATTGACAATGGAAACTTTTCTAGCAGGCTTAGTGGGACTGCTTAAGCCGATTTTCTGACCTGTCCTGTTTGATAATTGACTCTTACATTCTTTTGAACATTTGGCACAAAGACATTAAATTCTAAGCTGCCATCATCAGACTTGGCTTCCAAATGACTGCCATTTGCCAAGATATTATCAGCTTCATAGATTAAGGTCACCCGATACCTAACCCTTTTATTCTTATCAAGTGCTTTTCTAACCAGACCTTCATAATAATTCTGACCGGTCGAGTTAGGAAGGTAGGCCTGATTAGCCCAAGATAATTGGGTCGCGATATTACTAACATTACTTGTTGAAGCATCAAAGCCTTTCAAGCCACCTACCAGTGCATAGCCTAATAGATGTCCCCTATCCACAGCATGGTCATATTCTCCACTTAAACCATGTATCTGGTGCCAGCCAGCAGGCTTCCAATCACTGTAGCCATTTCCAGTCAGGTGTCTTTTACGATATTGCCTTGTAGACTTTGCAAGTAAGGCGTTGGCTCTACTTGCAACTCTTTTACCTTGGATAATCTTTGTTTCATTGTTAGCATAAGGTTTGCTACTGACTCTTGCATCCAGGTCTGTTTTGTTGCTATTAATAATAAAGGCTCCAGCACCATTCCATTCAATCCTTTTGCCCAGCTGCTGTCTGACACTATCTGTTAGGGTGGATCTTGCTAGTTCCTCACTAGGAGTGTCCTGTGAGCTTTGCTGATGAGACTGACTCTTATGTCCTCTAAGATTCTGGTAGATTTCTTGTATGGGATTTTTTGTTCCCACTTGAGGACTGGCTAAAAGATAAGTCAGTCCCAAAACTAATAAAATGGCTAGAAAGCCATTTAAGTATTTGCCTCTATGATGATATTTTTTTGACATTTTACCTCTTCTTATTATAAAAAGCAGGCAATGCCTACTTTCCTGTAAATTTAGTGACTAATTCAGCCCATTTATCTAGTGATAAGATGGACAAGGGATTATGTCCATCTCCAATAAAACTATATCCTATCATTAATCCAATTGCTAAGAAAAGACAAGCTAAAATAGCCACGGCTAGAATCAGCAGCAATTGCCTAACAACATATTTCCAACCTTTTAACATTCACTAATCCTCATTAACACGTTTAATAGTAGCTCCTAGCTTGGCTAATTTGATATGGAACTGGTAGTAACCCCTGTCTAAATGACTTAGCTTAGTAACCGTTGTTGTTCCATTGGCTACCATACCAGTTAAAATAAGTGCAGCACTAGCCCTTAAATCAGTAGACATGACAGGAGCCCCTTGAAGCTGGTGTCCTCCATGAATCATGGCAGTGTCACGCAAAACCTCAGAATTTAGTCCCATACGACGCATTTCCTCTAAGTGTTGAAAGCGATTTTCAAATACTGTTTCAATCATGGTAGACTCCCCATTAACAACTGCCATTAATGCTGTAAATTGGGCTTGCATATCAGTTGGAAATCCAGGATGGGGAAGGGTTTTAACCGTTACAGGTTTTAAGGAAGTGCGGTCAGCTTGCACACGGATACCATCTTTTTCTTCTGTAACCTTAACTCCCATTTCCATTAGTTTTGAAATGAGCGGACGATTGTGTTCCCAAACAGCGTCTTTGATGAGAACATTTCCTGAGGTCATGGCTGCAGCAACCATAAAAGTACCGGCTTCGATACGGTCTTGGACAACATCATGATCAACTCCGTGGAGGCTATCCACACCTGTAATGGTCAAGGTTTCGGTACCTGCTCCACGAACCTTAGCTCCCATCTTATTTAACAATTGAGCAAGGTCAACGATTTCAGGCTCACGGGCTGCATTTTCTAAAACGGTTGTTCCTTCAGCAAGGGTGGCAGCCATCATTAAGTTCTGAGTAGCTCCCACAGAAGGAAAGTCCATATAAATCGAAGCACCTTTTAGCTTTGAAGCTGTGGCTGTAATATCACCATTGACTTGAGTAATCTTGGCACCCATTGCTTCTAGACCCTTCAAATGTAGGTCAATAGGACGACTACCAATTGTACACCCGCCAGGCATTGAAACTTTTGCATGACCATTACGCGCTAAGATTGGACCCAAAACAACTATTGAAGCACGCATTTGGCTAACATATTCATAAGGTGCGACATCTAAGATCTTGCCTGAAGCATCTACTGTAATAGCTTTGTTGTCTTCATCAAAATCTATCTGAATATTTAAACCACGCACCACATTATTCATTGTATAGACATCTGAAAGTATGGGTACATTTCGTAAAATGGTTTTCCCACTAGAAGGCAAAATGGTTGCCGCTAACAGAGGTAAAACAGCATTTTTAGCTCCTTCAATGACTACTTCACCACTTAGCTTGGTATGCCCACCTTCAATTATGATTTTATCCACGATATACTCCATTTCATTTGACTTATAATAGTAAAATTATACCACATTTCTAATTTTGATACCTTATCTGAATACTAAAAAAAGATTTTGACTAACTTGTATAAGTTCAAGAATAAAATGGCTAACTAAATATCCGATAATTATGGCTAGAAAAAAGACAAAAAGACGAATTTTTCCTAAATTATCTTGCCTATGGCGTACTAATCGTGTCCAATCAAAAATACTAATTAAGAGTTGATAAGAAATACCGATAAATAAGAGATGACATATAAGTGTTAATAAATTCGTAATATATTCCATATAGCTATTATATCAAAAGTCTGTTCAATAGAAAACTTTTCTCTAGGTCAATAAAAAAACAGGCTCATAAAAGAGTCTATTTTTTATCTATTTCCTACACTAATACGGTTTAAGGCACGTCTAAGAGCTACTTTTGCTCTGCGAACCTCATCAATATTATGAGTTGTTTCTGCTTCTTCAAGTTGACGCTCTGCTCTTTGCTTAGCACGCTCTGCTCGACTGATGTCAATGTCTGTAGAACGTTCTGCAGAGTCAGCTACAATGGTCACAACATTATCTTTAACTTCAATAATGCCACCATTAATAGCAATCCAGTCAACATGATTATCATCGTCAGTACGACGGATTTTCATCTCATGAATAACCAAGGGAGCTATCAAATTGACATGTTTAGGCAAGATACCCATGTCTCCATCTGGTGTTTCAACAGAAATGAATTTGGCATGATGATCATATTTGATACCGTCAGGAGTAACTACTTGGACAGTCATTTGTGACATGATAGCACCTCACTAATATCCCATTGTTTTAGCTTTTGCAATAACATCCTCAATTGGACCTACGCTACGGAAAGCATCTTCTGGTATGTGGTCATGCTTACCATCAAGAATTTCTTTAAAGCCTCGAACAGTTTCTGCAACTGGAACATAAGAACCTGGTTGTCCAGTAAATTGTTCAGCAACGTTAAAGTTTTGTGATAGGAAGAATTGAATCCTTCTAGCACGGCCAACCAATGTTTTTTCTTCATCAGACAATTCATCCATACCTAGGATAGCAATGATGTCTTGCAATTCACGGTAACGTTGAAGGACACGTTGAACCTCTGTAGCAACTGCATAATGTTCCTCACCAACAATTTCTGGTGATAGGGCACGAGAGCTTGATGCAAGTGGATCCACAGCTGGATAGATACCCATTTGAGTCAATTTACGTTCCAGGTTAGTTGTCGAATCCAAGTGGGCAAAGGCTGTTGCTGGCGCAGGATCGGTATAGTCATCCGCAGGGACGTAAATAGCTTGAATAGAGGTAACGGAACCTTTTTTAGTTGAAGTAATCCGTTCTTGCAATTGCCCCATTTCTGTAGCAAGTGTTGGCTGGTAACCAACGGCAGAAGGCATACGACCTAAAAGGGCAGAAACTTCAGAACCTGCTTGCGTGAAGCGGAAGATGTTATCAATAAATAACAGTACGTCTTGCCCTTCTACGTCACGGAAGTATTCAGCTATCGTTAAACCTGTAAGGGCAACACGCATCCGTGCTCCTGGTGGTTCATTCATTTGTCCAAAGACCATGGCTGTTTTTTCGATAACGCCTGAGTCTTTCATTTCCCAGAATAGGTCGTTCCCTTCACGGGTACGCTCACCAACACCGGTAAATACTGAAATCCCACCGTGTTCTTGTGCAATATTATGAATAAGTTCTTGAATAAGTACGGTTTTACCAACTCCAGCACCACCGAAAAGTCCAACCTTACCACCTTTTAAATAAGGCGCAAGGAGGTCAATAACTTTGATACCTGTTTCAAGAATTTCTGATGACGTTGATAATTCATCAAAGGCTGGTGCTTTTTTATGGATTGGTTCTCTCTTAGCATCCTCAGCAAATGGTTCTTCCAAATCAATTGTTTCACCAAGTACATTAAAGACGCGTCCTAGAGTTTCTTTACCTACTGGAACACTAATAGCACGTCCAGTATCCAGAACTTCCAATCCACGAGTAAGCCCATCAGTTGATTCCATAGCAATAGTACGAACAAGTCCTTCCCCTAATTCAAGGGCAACTTCAAGGACAATCTTTTGTTTCTTATCACTATCTTTATAAACTACCAATGCATTATTAATCTCTGGTAATTGTTCACCATTTGCAAACAGAACGTCTACAACTGGTCCAATGACCTGAGCAATTTTGCCTGAGCTCATTAATTTCTCCTTACTTAAACTTGAAAGGATCTTTTAACTGCCTGTTTGACAATTAACCTATCCTTTAATAGCTTTTATCTTTTTAGATAAATATATCAACCAAATAACTAGTTATTGTTTAGAAGCTTTTAGAAGATTGGTCTATTCTAAAGCATTTGCTCCTGCAACAATTTCTGTAATTTCTTGTGTAATGGCTGCTTGACGCGCACGGTTATACTGAATGGTTAAATCATTGATAACATTTTTAGCATTATCTGTAGCAGTCTGCATGGCAGTCATACCGGCTGCATGCTCTGCTGTTTTTGCATCAATAATAGCCCCATAAATAAGGCTTTCAGTAAACTGTGGTAAGAGTTGGTCCAAAATTTGTTGATAATTTGGTTCCAATTCAAAGCCTGAGACCCCTTCTTCTGTTGCTTCTTCAGCAACCAAGTCAGAAATAGGTAACATTTGTTGTACGCGAACTTGACTGGTCAAACTGTTGACATGATGATTGTAACAAACATATAATTCATCAAATATCTCGTTCTGATACATACTTACAGATTTAGAGATAATTTTTCTAACTTCTTCAAAACTAGGCTGATCTTCTAAACCACGAAGCTCAAAAGAAACATTCATGCCACGAGCTTTAAAAAAGTCAGAACCAACACTACCAATTGAAATAATAGAGTAATCACCATCTTTGTGATACTCTTCAATCATTTCCATGATTGATTTTAGAATTTTAGAATTATAGCCGCCAACAAGACCCTTATCAGAAGTGATCACGATGTAACCTGTCTTCTGAACTGGTCTTGAAACCAACATAGGGTTTTCAGAACCTTCATCAAGCTCTGTTTTTAATAAATCAGTAGTAATTTGTCTTATTTTTGAAGCATATATTTGAAAATCGCGAGCAGCTTGTTCAGATTTGACAAGTTTGGACGAAGAAACCATACGCATGGCACTAGTTATTTTACTTGTTTTCTCAGTTGAAATAATCTTTGCTTTAATTTCACTTAGAGAGCCTGCCATACTAGAATCCTCCCATTAATTATTAAAATTTGATTGATCTTTAAAGGCTTGAATAGCAGCTTTAAGTTCAGTTTCATCAGGAAGATCTTTGGTTGAACGGATTGTTTCAAACAAATGATCATAATGCATATCAAAATAGTCATATAAGGCTTCTTCAAATGCTAAGATGTCATTTACTGGAACATCATCCAAGTAACCATGTGTCAAGGCATAAAGAATAGTAACTTGTTTTTCAACAGGTAGTGGTTTATGCAGTGGTTGCTTTAAGATTTCAACGGTACGACGACCACGATTTAATTTAGCTTGTGTTGCAGCATCTAAGTCAGAGCCAAATTGCGTAAAGGCTTCTAATTCTCTATAGGATGCTAAGTCAAGTCTCAAAGTACCAGCTACTTTTTTCATAGCCTTGATTTGAGCTGAACCACCAACACGGGAAACTGAAGACCCAGCGTCAATGGCTGGTCTAATGCCTGAATTAAAGAGATTTTCTTGTAAGAAAATTTGGCCATCGGTGATAGAGATCACATTGGTTGCGATATAAGCTGAAATGTCACCGGCCTGTGTTTCAATGAATGGCAGAGCTGTTATAGAGCCTCCTCCTAAGTCATCAGAAACTTTTGCTGACCTTTCTAAAAGACGACTATGCAAATAGAAAACGTCTCCAGGGAAGGCCTCACGTCCTGGTGGTCTGCGAAGTAGTAAAGATAGTTCACGGTAAGCTACGGCTTGTTTTGATAAATCATCATAGACGATTAAGACGTGTTTGCCATTGTACATAAACTCTTCTGCCATTGCCACACCAGCATATGGTGCAATGTATAATAATGGAGAAGGTTGAGATGCAGATGCTGTCACAACAATTGTGTAATCAAGAGCTCCGTATTTACGAAGAGTTTCAACCTGTGTACGAACAGTTGATTCTTTTTGTCCAATTGCAACATAGATACAAATCATATCTTGACCTTTTTGGTTCAAAATAGTATCTATTGCAACTGTTGTCTTACCAGTCTGACGGTCACCGATGATTAATTCCCTTTGACCACGACCAATGGGTACTAAAGCATCAATAGCCTTTAGTCCCGTTTGGAGTGGCTCTGAAACAGACTTACGTTGCATAACACCGGGAGCTGGTGTTTCTACAGGTCTAAAACCAGTAGTTACAATTTCTCCTAAGCCATCGACAGGTTGACCAAGTGGATTTACCACACGACCAATAAGCGCTTCACCAACTGGTACTTCCATGATTTTTCCGGTACGTTTAACAACGTCACCTTCTCTGATTGTTGAGAAATCACCGAGAATAATAATACCAACATCATTTGACTCCAAGTTTTGAGCCATACCGTAGGCACCATTTGAAAATTCTAGAAGTTCTCCTCCCATGGCATTATCAAGACCACGAGCACGAGCAATACCATCACCAATATAGGTAACGACTCCAGTTTCTGTGACATCAAAATTTGGCTGGAAGTCTTCAATTTGCTTTTTAATTAAAGCGCTAATTTCTTGTGCATTAATTGCCAAAAGTCACACCACTTTCTATATTAATTTCATTTTGAATTCGTGTAATTGACGTTTGATACTGGTATCAATGATTTTATTATTAACAGCAATCATAAACCCTCCAATGAGAAAAGGATCCACTTTTTCTATTAAACGTCCTGTTTTTAGGCCCATTTTGCTCCTAACAACAGCTTTTACACGCCCTTTTTGTTCCTCTGTTAGGGGAACTGCAGATGTCACATAAACATCATATTCTTCAGTAAGCTTAGACATTTCTTTTAAGACATTTTGTAAAATCTCATAAAGGAAATTTTCCCTTTGATTTTGAATAATGACTTCTAAAAAATTGTTTAAATAAACTGAACTAGTGTCTTTAAGTAACCTTACAAGCTTTATTTTTTTATCCTGTGGAAGAGCTAGACTTGATAGGCTTTCATCAAGTTTGGTCGCTTCAAAAGCTTCCAAAATGGCAAGCACATCTTTTTTCAATGGCTCCATAACTTGGTGTTCAGCAGCTACCTCAACAAGGCTTTTTGCATATTGCTCAACAAGAGCCTGTTCTTTTTTAGTCATTAGGCTTCTCCTAAATCATCAAGATATGAATCAATAAGTTGGCTTTGAGCATCTTTATCTAGCTTAGTGCCTAAGATTTTTTCTGCTAACAGTACAGTTAGGTCAGACATTTCACCTTTAACACTTGCAACTGCTTCTAATTGACTTTGAGCAATATCTGATTGCGCTTTATCTTTTAGACGACTTGCTTCTTCAGTAGCTTCAGCCACTATTTTTTCACCTTTTGCCTGACCGAGGTCTTTTGCATTTGTGATGATTTGACTTGCTTCTTGCTTAGCACCGTCTAGTTCTTCTTCGCGTGCCTTTGCTAGATCTTCAGCCGTTTGTCGTGCTTCTTCAGCCTTATTAATATCATTAGCAATCTTAGCAGATCTTTCTTCTAAAATGCCACTAATAGCACCCCAAGCGAATTTTCTTAGTAAAAGATACAAAACAAGAATTGAACCTGTTACTAGAATAAAATTCCCAATAATTTCACCTACTGTTAATTCCATATAGGTTTTCCTTTCTTATTCCTCTTCTTCATTGACTTTTTTACCAAGATACATAGATGTTAACTTAGTAAAAACATAAGCTTGAACACATGAAATAAAGACAGAAAAAGCTGTCCAAACCATGTTTAAAACCAGTGCAACTGGGAACCAAGCCATATTTGCAACTATCATTTTAAGAATCAGTCCTGTTACGACTTCACCAGCAAAAATATTACCATAAAGACGTAAAGCCAATGATAGCACATTGGTCACTTCTTCTAAAAGATTCATTGGCGTCATAATAGTTGGTGTTGCAAAGCGTTTCAAGTAAGCCAAGAAACCACGTTGTCGTATACCTTCAAAATGACATATGATAGCAATCAACAAAGATAATGATAAGTCAAAACCGATATTAGCTGTCGGTGATGTCCAGAGGTTAAACTTTTCTGGAGTTTCCAGTTTGGTCATTAGTCCCAGGTTATTAGCTACCATTACAAATAGAAAAAGACAGAAAAAGAAAAGTGAGTAACGACTACGGTGTTGTTTTTCAATATGTTCATCTGTTACGCCTGAAATAAAATCTAAGATATATTCCAAAGCTGTCTGTTTACCTTTAGGCTTCAAAGCCATATGCCGGCTAGCAGAATAAACAAAAGCAAAAACAAGGACAACTGTAATGACACACATAGCAAGCAGGGTTAAATTAAAGGTCACAGGACCTAGTGTCAGTGTTGGAGTAATTTCTTCCAACTTATTCCCTCCTTTTTCAATTCAAAGAATTACCAAGTTAAAGCAAGATTCTATGGAAAGAGTTCAATAAAATCTTTACCTATAAAAGAGGAACTTTTAACTTTAATTCTTTTTCTGATATTTTTTATAGAATATAAACTTCTTATTTTAGAATAAATGCCATTGCAAGTGTTACGAAGAAGGTACCTTCAATAAATGCAATCCCTAAAATCATAAGTGAACGTAATTGCCCAATTATTTCAGGTTGACGTGCAGCTGATTTGAATAGGTTTGCCATTAAAAAACCTTCAGCAAGTGATACACCAAAACAGGCAAGAGCCAATGCGAAAATCGGATTCATAATAGAATTCTCCTTTAAAATTTTTTTACTTTGCTATTCTATTCCTTAATATTAAGAATGTCAACAGAAATATGGATACTGTTTGCGCTTTCTTAAACCTTTCCTAACCTTTACTTTGAAAGGAATGGTCTCTTAGATAAAATAGCCTAACAGCTTCATTATAACAATAAGTAGACTTTAATTCAAAGGAAGGAGATCTTCTTCAAAAAACGGACAAGATTGTCTTTTTGAAGCACTTATCTGTTTTTAAATCCTTTATACAAAAAAAATAACCTGAGCAGTCAGGTTATTTCAGTCTGAAGAAAAAGCCAGTTATTCTGTCATATCAAGGATCAGAGCTGTTAAGTCATTGATAACTTTAGCCTCTTCTTTAAGGTGTTTATCATTTGTTTCAATGATATTCTTATCTGACAGCTGTAAGGGCGTGGTGTGATAGCTAAAGACCAATTGATATTTTCTTTTATCTTTGATACTAAAACTGATAAAGCCCGACTTTTTCTCAGCACTTTCAATAGAAACATGTTTTCTGATTTCTTCAAATGTTTGATAAGAAAAGTATGGGGTTTTTGTTTTCAAGGATATTAGATTTCTCACAAAATCAACAGTCTCTTTTTCAAGGCTTACTTGGTTCCAATCAACTTGGTTAACTTGATCAGATGAACAATAGGAATTCATAGCCCGTTCTTTATCTTCCTGGCTTAGCTGATTGTCCTTTCCTGTCGCAAACAGCTTGGTTCTTAAAAATTCTTGACCAATTTGCATAAAAGTGACACCCTGCATCAAGATATTCATTGCTGTGGCTAGTTGAACGCGCTTCCTATGAATATCAAGACTATCATTGGGTTTTAGTGCCCAAAACAGATCATTCAGATTGTAATTATCATGAGCCTCAACATAATTGATCACCTGATCAGGACTGCTATAATCAGCCAGTTGCTCACTCGCTATGATTGCTTTGGCAAGAACTTCCTCAGTTGCAGCTCCTGTTACAAAGCCTTCTACTAAGTCTCCGAAAATCTCAGCACCTTTTATAGCATTTCTCTGGTCGTCATTAAAAAAACCAATTCTAGGCAGCTGGTGAGCATTGCTTTTCATGGCCTTTTTATCAGCACTTAAGCCATTGCCCATATCCCAACCTTCACCATACAATAAGATTCTAGGGTCAATCTTATCCACTTCTTCTCTTATAAGATTCATGGTTTCGATGTCATGAAGCCCCATCAAATCAAAGCGAAAGCCATCGATATTGTATTCTCTTATCCAATATAATAGGGAATCAATCATGTACTTGCGAAACATTTCTTTTTCGCTTGCAGTTTCATTACCACAGCCTGAGCCATTCTGGAAACTACCGTCAGCTTGCATCCGATAATAATAATCTGGCACGGTCAATTGGAATGCCGAATCTCTAGAAGAGTAAGTATGATTATAGACCACATCCATAATGACGTTGAGACCAGCATCATGATAGGCTTGGATGACCTTTTTCAATTCTAAGATACGGTTGGCTGGGTCGTGAGGATTACTTGCGAAGCTAGCTTCGGGAACATTATAATTCTCTGGATCATAGCCCCAGTTGTAGGCATAGTTCCCATTTTCGTCAAAGCTTTGATGATGATCAAATATGGGCTGTAATTGGATATGGGTCACACCCAAGGCCTTAATATAGTCAAAGCCAGTGGCATCACCATAATCATTAAGAGTGCCTTCTTCAATTAAGCCCTTAAATTTACCCCGTTTTTCTGCACTAATCCCAGAGTTTTCTGATATTGAAAAATCTCTGACATGCATTTCATAGATCACAGCCTTATTAGGATTTTCTAGCCGCCAAGTAGCCTCTTCTCTTTGTTTGACCTTAAAGCCATCTGGAATCAAATCTTCTGAAGAAATAAGAACAGACCTTCGGCCATTGGCTGTTGCGGCAATAGAATAAGGATCCCTAGAATCTCTAAAAGCTTGATCTTCATCATACAGGCGGTAAGAATAGCAGGTGAAATTGTAATCGCCCTTTAGAGAAATTTCCCAGACACCATGGGTATTTTCCTCATGCTGATCTGGCGTAAAGCTTTGGCCTCGTGTCATGGCATGCTTTTGAACGATTGGAGCATTGTTATCACTTGAAGCATAGAAAATAAGTTCTACCTTTGTAGCTGTGGGTGCCCATAAACGAAAAGTCGTTTCTTCCTTTTGAAATTTAAAGCCAAGCCAACCAGAAAAACCCCATTTTCTATCAAAATCAAGACTATTTAAAGCCAGGTCATAGGATTGTTTTTTCTCTGGACTAAAAAAAGCACTTGCTTGCGCAGCCAGTTTTGAATGGTAGATTGTCTGATCGCCTTCAACAATCCAAACTTCAGTTTCAGCAAGTTCAGCCTGTCTTTCAATCTTATAGACTACTACGGGCTTAGGCTCTAGATAATCTCTCTTAACACTGACAAAGACTTGACTAGGAACATGTCCTGTCTCGCAGTCCAAATAGGCTAGGGCACCAAAGCTATCCTTATATGAAAAAGTAAGTTCTTTTCCTTTTTGCCCGTCTTGCTCTTGCCTTAAGGTCAGATTAGAGTAATGTCCTTCTTGATTATGGTAGTGTAAGATGACGCAATGGTTCATTCTTCAGCTAATCCTCCATTTTTTTCTTCCATATCTTCAACTTCATGGGCAAACTTCTGTGCGATCTCTTCAATTTCAGGTTCTTCCTCATTAATACCAAAGGCATTATTAGAAATCAAATCGGTATCTGCAAAGAAGGTGATATGATTTTTAAGATTTTCTAAGACAATTGGTGCATCGCCACCATATTCTCCATCTAAATTGATCATCATTCTGTTATCAGATAAAGGTTCAATGATAACCTTACTAGTCTTTATGTATTCTACCCGCCGATCGTTGACGTGCTTACCCCCATCAATAACCAGTCTTAAAAGATGTACTATTTCAAAAAGGTTGGCTGTTTTAACCAGTATTAAGGTGAACTGACCATCGTCCAATTTTGCATCAGGAGCAATAAATTCAAAGCCTCCAACTGAGTTTGTAATGGCAGCAAATATTAAGGAAACCTCTCCTTCAAAGACACCTGTATCATAGGTGATTTTGACAGGAACATTACGCACGCGCGGTAACAATTCCACCCCTTTGGCAAGGTAGGCTAGGTAACCAAACATGGTCTTTAGTTGACTGGGAACACTATAGGTCAATTCCGTCAAACTACCTGCTGCGGCGATATTGATAAAATAAGTATCTCCTCTAGCCTTACCAATATCCATATTAATCGTCTGATTTTTTCCAATGATTTGTGCAGCTTTTATAGGATTACCACGTGGTATTTTCAAAGCACGGGCAAAATCGTTTGTGGTACCTGTGGGAATAATGGCGATTTTTGGTCGGTTTTTCAGCGGAGCCACCCCACTGACCACCTCGTTGATAGTCCCATCACCACCAGCTGCTATAAGCAGTTCAAAACCTGCCTTTGCAGCTCTCATGGCTTCTTTTTGGGCTGATAAGGGCTGGGCTGTTGTTTGAAAGGCGGAAGTTTCATAACCATAACTCTCAAGAATATTTAAGACTTCTGCCACATTTTTTTTCATTATCTCCTGACCAGAAGTTGGATTATATATGAGTCTCGCTCTCATTTGTTTTTTCATTACCTTACCTCATCACTTACACATTAAGTAACCATTCTTCATCTTGGATTTCTATACCCAAGGAGCGGGCCTTATCCAGCTTTGAACCAGCCTCGCTGCCTGCAATAACTAAGTCTGTCTTTTTAGAAACACTTGAGGTAACCTTAGCTCCTAACTCCTCCAACTTAGCCTTGGCATCATTTCGATTCATTTGCTCTAATTTACCTGTCAAAACAACCGTCATTCCAAATAATTGAGCCGTCTTATCTACTCTTTTACCCAGGTATTTTAAATTAACACCAACCTCTTTTAATTCTGCTATCAGTTGATGGCTTTCTTTTTTGGCAAAATATTCGTGAATCGAATTCGCAATGACACTACCAAGTCCATCAATACTAGCAATGGCACTTTCACTGGCATCAATAAGATTTTCAAGGCTTTCAAATTCTTCTAAAAGGAGTTTGCTAGCTTTCGCTCCAACATGACGGATACCTAAACCAAATAAAAGCTTATCTGCCGATTTTTCCTTTGATTCCTCAATAGCTGACAGTAATTTTTCAGCTGATTTTTCTTTAATTCCCTCTAAGGTTAATAAGCTCTCCAAGTCCAAACGATACAGATCAGCCACGTCCTTAATAAGCTCTGCCTTATATAATTTTTCAACACTAGCAGGGCCTAAACCAGCAATATTCATAGCATTACGGCTTGCAAAATGCTCTAAGCTTCGTTGAATCAAGCTTGGGCAAAGAGGATTAATGCATCTAAGAGCAACCTCTTCTTCTAAATGAACGAGATCACTGCCACAAGAAGGACAAAGCTTTGGAATGACCATTGCCTGCTGGGAACTTCTTTTGTCTGAAACCACCCTTAAAACAGCAGGTATAATGTCTCCTGCCTTATAAACAATAACCCTATCACCAACTCTTATATCTTTTTCAGCAATATAATCTACATTGTGTAAGGTCGCTCTACTAACTGTTGTTCCTGCCAGCTGGACAGGGGTTAAATTGGCTGTTGGGGTTAAGACACCTGTTCTGCCGATTGTCCAATCAACAGACAGCAATGTCGCTTCTTTTTCCTCCGCAGGAAATTTATAGGCAATGGCCCATCTAGGAGCTTTTATGGTAAAACCAAGCTCTTCTTGCATAGCCAAATTATTAACTTTAATGACGATCCCATCAATTTCATAGCTCAGCTTTTCACGTTCACTTTCAATTTCTTCAATAAAGTGCCAGATGTCTTCCATAGATGACGTCATCAGATAACGGTCATTAACAGCAAAACCTAATCTTTTAAGCTTTTTTAAAACACCTTCCTGATTCAGTTCTTGACTGGGACTGGCCTCTTGATACAAAAAGCTGGCCAGATTCCTTTTACCAACAATTGAAGTGTCCAATTGTCGGAGCGTTCCAGCAGCAGCATTTCTAGGATTCGCAAATTCCGTTTGACCATTTTCCTGCCGCTCCTGGTTAATCTGTTGAAAGGACTGCCTAGACATGTAAGCTTCTCCACGTACAGTAATGTCAAGAGGCTCACTTAAGGTGCGTGGAATATCCTTTAATTTTTTTAAATTTTCAGTAATGTTCTCTCCTACACTACCATCCCCACGTGTTGCACCCGTTACTAGCTTTCCTTTTTCATAAGTTAGGGAAATAGACAGGCCATCAATCTTTAACTCAACAATGTAAGTGGCCTTTGGAAATTCTGCCTTTACCCTACGATCAAAAGTTAAGAGTTCTTCATAAGAAAAAGCATCTTGCAAGCTATAAAGGGGATAGGGATGCTGGTACTTTTCAAATCCAGACAAAATAAGCCCCCCCACTCCCTGTGTTGGGCTGTCTTTTGCAATAAATTCTGGATAGGCTTCTTCTAATTTTACTAATTGGCGATAAAGTTTATCATACTCTGCGTCACTGACCGAAGGATTATCATTTGTATAATAATCATGTCGGTACTTATTTAACAGCTGTGTCAATTCTCTCATTTCTTTTTCCATATCACTATTTTATCACATTTCAATCAAAATGCATTAACGGTCTCTTGCTTCTCTAAAAAAGCTGCCAATACATCAGTAGCCTGCTTTATAACTTTATTAAATTTTCAGTTAGTTTATCAAGAAGCCCTGATCAAAAAATCCTTTAAGGATCATATAAGCTTTTAAAGAACATTAAAAAAGCCAAAGCTCTAGACTTCAGCTCGTTTTTTAAGTTAATTAGAATAAGACAATTACTGTGTCAAATCAATTTGTTTTCCTAATTTATCAATGATAAAAGAACCAATCAGAAGTGAAACAAATTCTCCTACTGCTGTTGTCAGCCAGGTCAGTAAAAGTGGTGAACCAAAGAAACTGAGTTCAATAGCTACTGTTAGCATAGACAATGAAAAGAAAATAGCAAAGTAGAAAAAGGCTTTATTAATCAGTCCATTAAAAAAATAATCTTTTTTATACCTGTCAAATAAAATGACCCCTGAACTGACAAACAATAAAGTCGAGCCACCACCAACAAGAACATCTATCAAACCAAAACTGTAAAAATTAGAAATCATACAGCCAATGGTCACAGCAATAATGTATTTTCTATTATAAAAGGCAAGAAAATTCATCATTTCAGAGACCCTAAATTGATACATTCCATAAGATATGGCATTGAGGGGCGGGGTTATGGTCAAAACAACATAGAGGGCAACAACTAAGGCGATATGGACAAAATCCTTAATCTTATAATTTTTCATTTTTTCTCCTTTGACGTCAAAATAAGGCATGAAAGACCTTACTACGTTTATAATATGCTTGGTGAAAGGGAACTAAGCACCAAGGGTTGCCTTGCAACTCCTACATTGTACCATAAAGAAAAAAGGAATAAAAGCTGTCTCTAATGTCAAAGTTAACTTCTTTCTGGCAGAGCGACTTAAAATGTCTAGAATCTCAGCCACTGACTGGGAATTTTTCAATCCTCAGACTTAAAACTAAAAGCAAGAACCTTAAAAGAAAGTGGCTTTTAACCTAGCAGTTAAAAAAATATCAAAAATGAAATTCCTTTAATGTCTTCCTAGTCCTCTTTTTTCAAGGAAATTTTTCATGTGAAGACGTGGTAAGCCTGTCAAGGTTTTAAAGGCTGTTTCAGACCATATTCTTTTAAATGTTCCATTTGTTCTCTTAGCATAATAAGTAGAGGTAAGTCTTTCATATGCTAGGGTTTTCGGCAAGGTTTCTGTGTCATATCCATCATGATGGTGGATGGCTTCCTGAGGAAAACGGGGTTTAAGTTCATTCTTTTTAAGAGGGTAACCAAGGGCTAGACCATAAAGGGGATAAACATAATCTGGTAAAGCCAATATCTCTGAGATGACTTCTATCTCATCTCTAATACCACCTATATAGCAGGCCCCCATTCCCATAGATTCTGCTGCTAGTGTCATATTTTGAGCTGCCAAACTAGCATCTATAGCACCAACCAATAAAGCATCCGTGCCTTCTATAGATGCTCAAATATCAAGCTCCTGACTTTGGGCAAAATCCTGATGTCTTTTAAAATCGCCACAAAAAATAAAGAAGTGCCCCGCATCCAAAATAAAATTTTGCAGATGACCTCTTTTAACCAGCTCTTTTAAGAGTCTTGGATCATCAATACTGATAATGGAATAGGCCTGTAAAAAACTAGCTGTAGAAGCTGCCTGAGCACAAGAAACTAAGGTATCCACTTCTTCTTTTGTTAACCTTTGGTCTGTAAAATTTCTGACTGAAACATGCTTTGTGATTAAGTCAATTGTCTCATTATTCATAACTTCTCTCCCTCTTCATTTACTGACTAAATCATACCATAGATTGATCTTATTTTCTTTTTTCCAAACTGGCATTTTAGACACAGAAAAAACACCCTTTCAATCGATCTATAAGCCATCAATTGAAAGAGCGTCATTAGCCTCTTTAAGCTATGGCACATCTTTTAGACATTTTTGTACATTTTTGTCGTTAATTCAAGCAAATCCATGATCAGGTCATTATGGTCAGAAATCAAATCATAGAGCTGATCTTCACTTAAGATTCCTGCCTTTATTTGACTGGTATCTGCCTTATGCAGACGGTACCAGTCATCACTGCCATAAAAAGCAAGTAAGTCTTGGTAGTCCCTATAATGGTCACTAAGATCAGTTAGTGATGCTTTAAGTGCCTGCAATTTGGGTTGAAAATCATCGTATTTTTCTTCCAGAGTTTGAACTTTAAGCACATCTTCTTCAGTCATTTGCAATTCCTCCTACTTAATAGACTGAGTATAGCATTAAGTTGGGATTTTCACTAGATTTTACCTTCGTGCTCCAAGACAAAGAGGGAGATTTTCTTTTATCTCTAAGCAAAGTAAGTCTCTATTATTTAACTTTCATAATACGTACTAAATTAGATCTTTCGGCTTCTTCAAGTTTTAACTCAATATAATGAATGGTTTCTTCCAATTGTGGGATAATAGCATACTCCAGACCATTGACACGACGTCGTGTTTTTTCAATTTCATCTGCCATTAACTGGCATTTCTTTTCGACTTCTGCCAGTCTTAAGAGTTGATCTAAGAGATCTTCCATATTTTGAATGGTCTGATCCATTTCACTATTAGAAGACAAAAAACTATAGGAAAAATCATTGCCTTTTTCACTAGATTTTTCTTTGATATGAAATTTAGGAACATGGACACTCATGATATTTTCAACTTCCATAAAGAGGGAAACTTCCCTGACTGGAACTGCAAATAATTCTTCAATCATGGCATCATTTTCAAGAGATTTCGCCAAGACAAAATCCTGCATATTAGAAACCAGAATATCTTCTACCTGTCGTCTCAGTTGATCATTTTCACGAATTAAATCTACAAAATGGCGCATGAGTTCATCACGTTTGTCCTTTAATAATTTATGTCCTCTTTTCGCAGTTTTTAGGCGTTTCTTTAAATTATTAAGTTCCATCCGTGTTGGTTTAATATTTAATCTTACCATAGGAGATAACCTTTCTCTAAATTAGGACTTGCCTAAATACTGATCAAGCATGTCGTCTTTAATCCGTTTCAATTCGGTTCTAGGTAGAATGGAAAGCAGTTCCCAGCCTAAATTGAGGCTTTCTTCAATGCTGCGATTTTGAGAAAAACCTTGATTGATATATTTTTCTTCAAATTCCTTAGTAAATGTCACGTAGAGTTTGTCTGATTCTGAAAGGGCAGATTCTCCTAAAACAATGGCTAATTCCTTGGCTTGCTTACCCTGGGCATAGGCTGCAAACAACTGATTCATGGTCGCTGCATGATCAGCCCTGGTCTTGCCCTCTCCAGACCCCTTATCTTTCAAACGAGATAGGGAAGGCAGGATATCAATTGGTGGACGTAAACCACTGTTGTAGAGCTCATGAGAAAGAATAATTTGCCCTTCGGTAATATAACCTGTCAAATCTGGAATAGGATGGGTGATATCATCTTCTGGCATGGTTAAAATTGGAATCTGGGTCACAGATCCTTTTTTGCCAACCAGACGTCCTGCACGCTCATAGAGGGTTGATAAGTTGGTGTAAAGATAACCTGGATAACCACGTCTACCAGGAACCTCACGCCTTGCCGCTGAAATTTCCCTTAAAGCTTCACAATAGTTGGTCATATCAGTCATAATGACCAGAACATGCATGTCTTTTTCATAGGCCAAGTATTCAGCAGTTGTCAAAGCAATCCGCGGAGTAGCAATTCTTTCAATGGCTGGGTCATTTGCCAGGTTCATAAAGAGCACAGAGCGGTCAATAGCACCTGTTTGACGAAGGTCATTCATAAAGAATTCTGCTTCTTCAAAGGTAATTCCCATAGCAGCAAAAACAACGGCAAAGTTAGCATCATCATTCAATACCGTAGCTTGACGTGCTATTTGCGCAGCTAATTCATTATGAGGCAATCCAGAACCTGAAAAAACAGGAAGTTTTTGCCCTCGAACCAGGGTATTTAAGTGGTCAATAGCAGAGATACCTGTCTGAATGAATTCATCAGGATAGTCACGCGCAATAGGGTTGATAGCTTGGCCGTCAATGTCTACATACTTTTCAGGAATCAAATCTGGACCACCATCAATAGCTTTCCCCATTCCATCAAATATTCTTCCAACCATATCTTCTGAAACGGCGATCTCTAAAGGATGGCCTGTAAAGCGAACCTTTGACTTAGCCAGATTAATACCACTTGAACCTTCAAAAAGCTGAACCATAGCTTTATCTTCATGAACTTCTAAAACTTGTCCCTGACGTCTTTGGCCATTTTGCATTTTGATATCAACCAGTTCATTGTAGTGAACGCCAGAAACCTGATCAACAATCATTAAGGGTCCTACAACTTCTCTGACGGTCCGATATTCTTTAATGACACTCATCCTAGATTCCTCCTTTCTCTAAAATCTCATGCATGGTTTCCTTGATAAGATTTGAGAGACCTCTTATCTTTTCAATATCTTCTTCTGGAATGAACTTACTTCTAGCGATCTTATCTCGAAGTTCACTAGTGCCTTCCATTATCTCAGAGAAATAGGCTCCCAATTTCAAAGCATTACTAGCTTGATCTTTAAAGGTTAAAATATTGCTAAGCATTGCCTCTTGTTTAAGAAATGAACTAAAGGTATCCACATTATCAAAAGCATTTTGCTGCAGATAATCTTCACGAATTTGTTTAGCAACAGCCATGGTTAGCCGGTCTTGTTCAGATAAGGAATCAATCCCTACCAGACGGACAATCTCTTCTAAACCAGACTCATCCTGTAAAATGGTCATTGCTTGTCTAACCTTTTTTGTCCAATGCGCCTTTTGATGCTGGCTGATATAGTTACCAATCTCATCCTTGTAAAGAGAATAAGAACTTAGCCAGTTAATAGCTGGGAAATGCCTTCTCTGAGCCAAAGGTGCATCAAGTCCCCAAAAGACCTTGACAATCCTAAGAGTATTTTGGGTTACAGGCTCAGAAATATCTCCTCCAGGTGGCGAAACGGCTCCAATGGCTGTAATACTTCCCTCACGCTGATCACTTCCAAGTAGCTGGAAGCGCCCAGCTCGTTCATAATATTCTGCAATCCTACTTCCCAAATAGGCTGGATAGCCTTCATCACCGGGCATTTCTTCTAATCGACCAGACATTTCACGAAGAGCTTCTGCCCATCTTGATGTAGAGTCGGCCATGATTGCGACTGAGTAACCCATATCACGGAAATATTCTGCAATGGTTATCCCAGTATAGATAGAAGCCTCACGCGCCGCTACGGGCATATTTGAGGTGTTGGCAATGAGGACTGTTCTTTCCATAATAGATTGACCGGTGTTAGGATCAATCAGTTCTGGAAATTCATTCAGAACGTCGGTCATTTCATTTCCGCGTTCTCCGCATCCCACATAGATAACAATATCCACATTGGCAAACTTAGCGATCTGGTGTTGAACAACGGTTTTTCCTGCACCAAATGGACCAGGCACTGCTGCGGCTCCTCCCTTAGTTACAGGAAAGAAAGTATCTATAACACGTTGTCCTGTAACCAAAGGCTCTACTGGAATCAGTTTTTTTGCAACTGGTCGACTATGTCGTACAGGCCATTTTTGCATTAGACTTCCTTGATAGATGCTTCCATCAGCTTGCTCAATCTCATAAAGAGGCTGATCAACAGTAAAATCACCAGATTGGATCGAGATGAGTTTACCAGAGACATGATTTGGAACCATAATCCGATGTTCAATAACCTTTGTTTCTTGAACATGCCCTATAATATCACCAGATACAAGCTCAGAACCTGGCTCAACAGAGGCTGTAAAAGTCCATTTTCTCTCCCTATCTAAACTAGGAATATTAATCCCACGAAGTAAAAAATCACTTTCTGTAGCCTTTTTAAAGCGTTCCAATGGTCGTTGAATACCATCAAACATTTCTGACAATAAGCCCGGCCCTAATTCTACTGATAAAGGGCTACCTGTGGTTTCTACTGGTTCACCAGGACCAACACCTGAAGTCTCTTCATAAACTTGTATGGAGGCTTGATCTTTTCGCATTTCAATGATTTCTCCAATCAGGCCAAGCTTTCCTACACGACAGATATCTTGAATATTAGCTTCTTGCATTCCAGAAGCTACAACAAGTGGTCCTGAAACTTTTATTATTTTTCCTTGACTCAAGTTTTTCTCCTTCTTAACATGATACTTTATTCTTTATAAAATCTTCCTCTAAGTGGACAGGCTTCTTAAGTAAAAAAGAAGCTAACGATGAAAGTCCTGGCTAAAGTCGCCCTCTTTAAGAAGATGACAGACCTAAAGAATGTTTTGACCAACAGCTCTCTCCACACGCTCATGGAGTCGATTTAAAGCAATATGCTGCTTACCCTTATGGGTTGGTATCAAAATAAGGGCTGGTCTTACTGACCTATCATAATAGGCTATCGTTTCAGGTATCAATTCTGCTATATCTTCTGTTAGATAGACAATTCCAAAGTCCTCCAAAGCTAATTTTCTTAAAGTATTAATAGCTTCTTGAGCTTTTGTAACAGGAAAGGTTTGAAAACCTATCATATGAAAGGGAAGAATAGCATCACGGTTACCAATGACACCAATTTTATATGTTTTATTGTCCATAAAGTGGTCTCATCCTTTCTTTAACCAAATCAAGTGGTAATTGATTGGCCTGCGCCGATAAGATAAGTCTTAAATTTTTGATCTCAAATTCTTTAGCCAACAAAAATCGTGCAATGACGTATGGCCCTTGACAGCTATATTTGTTAGCATCGAAAAGCTGAAAAATCAACAGTTCTGAAAGATATTCTAATTCAGGGATAGTGATCTTGCCCTCTGCAATTTTTGATTCATAAAGGCCCAGCTCTTTTGAATAATTATCTGGTAAAAGCCCATGATACCAAGTAAGAAGGCTCCGACTTGAAGCCATATCTATAAATTCCTGATTGCTTAAACTTGCCTGATCTGTTAGAAGCTGTTTAATAAAGCCATGTGACTTCTTCATCTTTTGAGCCCGTTTAATAGTGATAAGGTTATAGCTATCTGTTAACATGCTAACTGCTTTGAGAAAGACTTCATCATCTAACTGCTTTGCTATTTTTTTCAAATGTTTGAAATAAGCCAAATCAGCTCCAATCTCAAGGACACGACTATCACCGTAATCCAGATATTCTTTCCAGATAGACTGCACTTCTTCCACTAAAAATTCAGGGAAATGGTCAGATTTCAGTGTTCTGACCAAATGTTCCAGGGCTGATAGGGGCTGCATACCAATTGGAATCAGTAAGGAGTTGAGATCTTTTTGGCTGGCTCTTGATTTTAAGAGTACCTTTAGATTATGGTAAAAATAAGGTAGGCTAAAAAGTTGAATAACTTCTGGAACAGGACACTCTTCAAAGGCCCATTTGAAAGTCCTTGCCAGTTCCTTCATTAGAACCCTCTCCACCTCATTTAAATTATCTAAATCTGCTAGATCGATATGATAAGGCGTCTCCTGAAGAACCCTATGGATGCTTTCTTTACTACTTGCATTTATAAGGGTCTTAAATTGCTCAGCTGAAAGTAAGTCTTTTTCTTTTACACTGACAGTGGTATTGATTTGGGAAAATTGATCCTTATCCATAAAGCCTCCTAATCCTCATTGAATATGGCATTTGTAATCAGGGTACATTCTTCCTTATAAATGGAATCAATCAGTTCACTATAAACATAAGAGTAGTCAATATCTCCTATGGAGATAAGAAAGCCAGCTTCTCCCTTAAGCCATTCAGAAGCAATTTCTAGTTTAGAAAAATCTTGGCACAGCTTGGACAAATCAGCCTGATCCATTTTTTTCCCTGTTTTTTCACCAAGCCAAAGGCAGAGTTCCTGATCCTCATATTGGCCCAGAACAGAGTAAAGAAAAGACAGATCCTGCTCCTTATCAAAGGATTCCATTTTTTCTAAGGCTGATTGAAATAAATCACTTAAAATACTTTGCTTAAGACTTAAGGTTCTTTGTCTTCCTTGATTTTTAACCTGTTGGATTTCAACCTGATAACGCTGTTCTAAAGCTTTTAATTGGATTAGTCTCTCATCTTCTTTTTCTTTTAAGACAGTCGCTTTTTCAGCTTCAAAATTCTCATCAATTTCTTTAATATCAACTTTTAACTGACCTTGACCATCTTGATGAGCTTGCTCAAGGACAGTCTTTTTTAGTTTATCCATATCACTCACATGGTTTCCTCCTTTTTAAAGAAAATATACAATCACTTGCTTCTTAGTCACTTTTAACATTGGGCATATCTTTGACTTATAACTAGCCAACACGCAAGGTTAATATGAAGGAAACAACGAAGGCAAGGATGGCATAGGTTTCAACCATGGCAGCTAAAATAGCACCTTTCATAAATTCTTCAGGACGTTTGGCCAATATTTGCATACCTGAAACCGCAACATTCCCTTGATGCTTAGCTGAAAAGTAACCCACAATACCAATAGGCAGAGATACAAAAAAGTAGGCCACGCCTTTTTCTAGGGATAGGTCTGGTGTTAACTGTAACCAAATTAAAATACCAATAACAAAACCATACAAACCTTGGGTACCAGGTAATAGTTGTAAGATCAGAGCTGATGCAAATTTGTCAGGTTCCTCTTTTAATAGAGCTGCTGCTGCTTGCCCCGCTTTACCAACACCATAGGCTGAACCAATACCACTAAAACTAACTGCAATAGCAATACCTAGGGCTGCAAAAAAGGCTCCCCCATGTGATGCAAAATAAGACGCTAAATTTTCCATATTATTTTTCCTCCATTTATTTTTCTTTCTTAATAAAGACATACTTTTCAGCTGATTTAAGGGGCTGAAAGGCTTTTCCTCCGCCTTGATAGAATTTTCCAAAGAATTCAACAAACATAAGTCTAGCCCCATGGACATAGCCTGAAAGTAGGGAAAGAAAAATGTTGATTGCATGTAATAAGATAAAAATCAAAATCCCTATGCTAAACCTTCCCAAGGGTGGGAAAATTCCCACAATCAAGTTAAAGGCTGAACCAATACTTGCCCCTGAAAGGCCTAAGGCCATCAGGCGGGTAAAACTTACCAAATCACCAACGTACGCACTAATATTGTACAAATTATATAGGCCTATACCTAAGCCTTTTAAACTTTTTGCCTTGACAATAGCTACAAGAACTATTCCTACTGCATTGACAATTGCTAGCCATTTCCCAATACTTGCTAGAGCTGCTAAGGACGGCATGTTCATACCTAGGGCCAGCAATAAGATTCCTATTAAAATTAAACACCATGCAAAGCCTGAACTATAGGCCTGAGCATAATCTTTCATTTTGACTTCTTGCAGTCCGCCCAAAAGTAGACCAACAATAACTGTCACAAAACCAAAAAAGACAGATAAGAGTAAGATCGTCATAACATCCGTTCTGGTTGAAAGGATAAGAAAAGGCAGATTGAAGCCAAAAAAAGAACCGTAAACAATTCCCCATAGAGAAACAGCTACTCCTAGGATGTTAAAAAATTTCATAAAACGTTTCTTTTTTTGATCAAGCTTCAAAACAGTCATAGCTAGCTTGGTTGCCAAAAATAATATTAGACCATAGCCTAAGTCTGCCACCATCATTCCAAAAAAAGTGAAATAAAAAGGTGCTAGAATAGGGGTTGGATCCTTCTCATAATATTTTGGTAAGGCATACATTTCTGTTACTAACTCAAAGGGTTCAATCAAGGAGTGATTCCGCAGTTTGATAGGAACCTCTTCCCAATCAGCCTGGTCAACATCCTCAGACTCAATAAAAACAGCCTTAGCAAAGGTCTTTTCAACAATTTCCTTTAGTTGCTTTTCTTCTTCGGCTTCTATCCAAGCTTCCAAGGCCACCAAATGTTGGGTACTGGCTAAGTATTTTTTCGAGGCTTGCCTTGAACTTAAGTCCAAATAATATTCTATTTGAATCTGCATTTGCTCAAGTTCTTCTTTTGACTGAGCTAGTTCTCCTATTAAGAAAGTTTTTTCAGCCTGATAATCAGTAAGAAACTGTTCTTTTTCCTTAATCATTTCAGCTGGCAAGGTCTGATATCTGTAAGAAAGCGCTTTAAATTGATAATCTTCTAAAGAAATGGGATCTTTTTTATTCCAAAAAAGAATCAAACCATATTCTAATTCCCTGTGAAAAATACTTTCAACCTCTACACGAGGATCAGCTAGGAGTTGGCGATAGTAACGATCATCCTCTGTACTTGGAATAGTCCCTACTTGTGCATTGATCGCTTCAAATTGTGCCAGTTCCTCAGGTAGTACTTCTAATTTTTCCCACTTACGGAGTTCTTCTAGTTCCGATTGCAGTTTTTCGATCTCTTTATTAAGCTCCTCTAGCCGGTCTCTTTTTTGTTTAAAGGATGCAAAAAGATGATTAGCTTGAGATTGCCTATCCCATTTTTCCAAATCTTCAAAATAGACAGAGAGCTTTCCCTTTTTTAAGGAAGCCCATTTCCCTTCTTTGGGTAGAAAAGTCTCCAGTTCCTTAATAGCCCTTTCTAGCTCTTCCTGGCGGCCTTTTAAATAGTTTAGAGCCCTGTCTCCTTCTAATTCTTCTTGTCCTTCTTCATCAAATTGATAAATTTTAGGTAGGCTAACAGACTCTTTACTAAAGGCTTCCTGCCAATGATCAAGCTGGCTAATATCACGTATTTCAATTAATTGTGTTTTTTGTAAAAGCTGCAAAAAGGGATCTAATTTCTCTTTTTCTAAGAGAATAGATAGTTTTTTCATTTGACTAATGGCCATATTTCTCTACCACCTTGTCCACAATCTGATCAACAAAGCTATCCTTTTTTTCTTCTAAAATATGCTGAAGCTTGGCTTCATTTTTTCTTTGTCTTTCTGACAATTGCTTTTTTTGCTCAGCTAGGACTTCTAAGAGACTATTTTCTTTTTCTTCTAATTGTCTTTGTCTTTCTTGATCACAGTTTAATCTTATGGTTTCAATATCATCTTTTTTCTGATCAGCATAGGCTTTTTTTTCAGCCTTATAAGCGTCATCAATTCGTTTTGCTTCCATCTCAATAGATGTCATCTTTGATAATATAGAATTTGTCACTCTTAACTCCTTACATTTAATGATTTAAGATAGTCAGTATTACTCCTATCCGTCAAAGAAAGAAAAGAGAGGCCTTGCTTTTCTGATCGTAACCTACTAGTGCCATAGGAAATAGTCACTATTGGTCTACCACCTAGAATAGGCCTACCTCAATTTCTGTTTTATTTATCTTAATACTGCTAGCTTTTTCCTTGTTGATAGAACTCTTGCATATCTTCTTTTGGTACCATACTACCACCTGTTGCCCAAGCAATATAAGTTGCATTTTGTATTTTATCTTCAAGGTCATAGGCTTTGAGGTAGTCACGCCCTTCTTTTGTTGCAAATAACGTTGCAGGGCCGATAGTTCCAGCTAATGCAGCTGGTTCTAGAGGAATATCTTCTAAATCAATCATTTGTGTTAGAAAACGTTTTTGATTTTCTTCAGAGATTGTCAGACCACCATTAAAGTAATGATGCATAAGTTCAGCCACAAATCCAGAGGTTCTAGGCACAGCTAAACCATCCATATTGGTTTTAGCATCAATATCAATGTCAGAAACAGATACCTTAGAATATTCTTCTGTCAGAAGTCCTACTAACATAGAAGGCATATGAGTTGGTTGGACAAAGAAACAATGAACATGATCACCATAAATCTGCTTCAAGCCAAATGCTGTTCCACCTGGGCTACCGCCTATTCCACATGGGGAGAAAACAAACAAGGGATGATCTTTATCTACACTAATACCTTCTTTTTCCAATTGTTTTTTCAAACGGCAAGGTCCGACAGTATAGCCTAGGAAAAGATCCACAGAGTGCTCGTCATCGACAAAGTAAGATTTTGGATCAGCGTCTGATTCTGCACGACCCTTATTGACAGCTTCTGTAAAGTTTGTCTTATGTTCTATAACGACAACACCATGGTCTCTAAGGTATTTTTTCTTCCATTCCTTAGCATCGTAGGACATGTGGATGACAACTTCAAAACCTAAAGAAACTCCCATAAGTCCTACACTGATTCCTAAATTACCTGTGGTTCCGACCATGATCTTGTATTCTTTAAAGAAATCTTTAAAGGCTTGGCTTCCAAACTTACGGTAGTCATCATCATAGCCACTTAAGATTCCTGCTTCAATAGCTAGTGTTTCTGCGTGTTTTAATACTTCGTAAATAGCTCCGCGAGCCTTGATAGTCCCTGCAATTGGCAAAGCGTCATCACGTTTTAAATACATTTTTCCAGGAATGGAAATCTTGTATTCTTCTTCCAAGTAAGCTTTAAATTTAGGAATAGGGCTTATCTCTGACTCAATGATTCCATTGTTTTCACGAGTACATTCAAAATTTTCTGCAAAATAAGGAGCAAAACGGTTTAAACGTTCCTCAGCATCTCGGATATCTTCTTTACCAAATTGTGAAACTTTGTTAGCTACTTCAACCCCTTGATAGTGGTCGTTCATCCAAAAAAGTTCTTCATAGTTCATCATTTTCTCAATTTCAGGTATTTCTTTTTTCCAAGTTTCTAGACTCATCCTAAGCCTCCTTCATTACATTTATTTTCTCATTTTTAGTCTATAGTCAGATAAATTTACCCCATAAAAGCTTAGGAGGTCTATTTATCCATAGCTTGTAATTCTTGCTTGGTAACGAGTTTGAAATTCTTGAAAGCACCACCACCGATGTAACCTGCTATAACACTTAGAATAATACATCCTAAGGCTGTAATCAAGACTTTAACCATTGGATTATAGGCAAACATTACGGCAAAGCCAGCAATAGGCGTAGCTGTTCCCGGTGTGTCATTGACCAGTTTCATTAAGGCAATTAAGATACCACAGGCAGCTCCACCACAGAAATTGGTCACATAAATAGGAATAGGGTTAGCTGATGTTACATCGGCCTGAGTGAGAGGTTCAATAGCAAATGCTATATTATCTTTTCTTTCCCCAAGTTTTAAACGATAGAAAAGCACACCATTCATAAATGAAGAACCAAATACTGACAAGGCACCAATGGCCATTGGAATACCAGTCAAACCGAGCATGGCTGTAAGAGCCATTGAAGATAGAGGCGCAGTCGCAACAACGACTATGGTTCCACCAAGAATAATTCCCATAATAATAGGATTACTGTTGGCACTTGAAGTTAATATATCTCCGATAGATAATAAGGTATTGTTTATGAGCGGGGTGACTAGTTGAGCAATGAAACGAGTTAGAGGGGCACCAATAATAATAATTGAGATTAAATCAAGTCCACCAGGGATATTTTTTTCCATCCATTTGATTAAGAATGAAACCAGATAACCTGCGATGAAGCCTGGTATAATACCTGTGCCTGAAACGGCTAAACCAATTAAAACGGCATAACCAGGTGTAACGCCAATAGCGATTGCTACCAAGATTGCTGCTGCCACTCCTGAAAGTGAGCCATTGGCTCCACCAACTTCACTCAAGAACTTTAATCCTAAAACTTTACCAAAGAAAGAATCTTGAAAAGCTTCAACGAGGAATGACGCACAGGCAGCTGATGCTAAGGCACCCATTGCCTTGGCTCCGTAAGGAGCCTTATAATTAAATAAGGTAAAGATAGCCAACACAAGTATAAGAAGACTTGTCCCAATAATAATATCCATATAAATTTTCCACCAATCTATAGCTTAAAATCTGCTATTTGTTAATCTTGCCATTGCTTCAATCTCAATTAAAGCACCCTTTGGTAAAGCCGAGACCTGATAAGCTGTCCTTGTCGGATAAGGCTCATCCAGTAATTCTTCCATAATCTGATTTAAACTTTCAAAATTTTCTAAATTTGATAAGTAGATAGTTAACTTAAAAAGATGACTCAAATCCAGACCCTGCTCTTCTAAAATACCCTTAATATTTGCAAAGGATTGACGACATTGTTCTTCAAAACCCTCAGCTAATTGGCCTGTAGTCGGAATGACTGGCAATTGACCAGAAGCATATAAAATATTTCCTCCTACTGTGTAGATGGAGTATGGCCCAATTGATTTGGGGTATCTGTTCATGACTGAACCTCCTTAAATTTTTTATAAGTTTAGTCTACATGAAATCGCATTCATAGTCAATAATAATTTATCCTTTTAATAATTTTTTATTATCGAAATCATTAATTTTCTATTAGTATAAATTTTTGATTTGACAAGAAGAACAAAAACGAAAAACCCTATAAATGCTTATATGAAAACATTTACAAGGGAGATGCTCCACATATAAAATTTTAATAAATTAAAAAACAGAGCAACAAATAAGAAAAATTTGACTTTTTTATCAATAAAAAATTATAGGCAAAATTCATTTTTGACATACGATAAAGTATTATTGACTGCTGCCTTACTTTTTAGTGATAGTTAGTTGGCTTTAAAGTCTTATTCTACTTCTTGTTTTTTTGAAAACAGTCCAAAGACAGATAGCAAGCTTGTTATTCCTAGTAGAGTCATCACAAAGCTAGCTTTGTCGCCTGTTTTTGGTAGACCTTTTTCCTCAGAATGAGAAGCTGCTTTTGTCACAGCTGACAATGCTTGTGGTAAGCTTCTGATCTTACCTTCTGATTTAGGAGTCACTGTCATAGGACTTACTGCCATTGGTTCTGCTTTTCTTGAGGTATTAGCTTTAGCAAAAGATAACTGGATCAATAAAGGATCATGGTCAGAAGCACGTCCATGGGCCTCCATAAATGGTGAGTTGACATGAACCATATCAAATTCATAATGATTTAAGAGGTTGCTTGACACGAGGAGATTATCAAGTGTTTGGTTATTACCTTGGTAGAAGTAAGAATAACGGTCTGAAAGATCATGTCTACTTACCAAATTGGTCATGTTTCCTTCTTCAATCAATTGGATAGTTTTAGTGAATTCAAAATCATTGAAATCACCCAACATCACAATATTAGCCTGATGTGCTGATCCTTCTTTAGCAAAGTCCCTTAAGATCTTAGCAAGTATATGACGTTTCTCTTCTGATTTAAAGGTCACAGGTTGCATACGTCCATAAAGGGCATCGTCCCCACGCTTAGAGTTCAAATGATTAGCAACCACGACAACCTTATTACCTTGGAAGATAAACTCAGCAGCTAAAGATTTTCTCACTTCTTTCCAGGCAGCATCTGTTGGTGCAATACGACCAAGACTCATGTTAAGCTCGCCATTTTTCCAAGTAAGAGCATCATTTGCGCCACCTCTTGGTTTATCAGATAGACGGACCCGTGATGGTTGGTAAAGGAAACCATTACGGATATTACTTCCAGGTTTGCCGCCATCAACATTATTTTCTGGCGCAATATCGAGGTAAACATAGGTCGGACCACCCAAGGCCTTGATAGCATCTATCAGACGGTTTGCGCTCAAAGTAGCATCTGTTGTTCCATCATTTTTAGAGCCATTATTATCTTGAACTTCAATCAAACCAATAATATCAGGGGAATTTAAATCATGGATAAAGGATTGGGCAATGCGCTTAACCTTCTCATCTTTTGTTTCTTCAGGATTAGCTGAGAAGTTTTCGATATTATAAGAAGCAATGCTTAATTTATTGAGATCTTTGATAATATGGGTCTTTTCTGGTTTTAATTG
Source organism: Streptococcus catagoni (assembly GCF_011421425.1). Classification (GTDB taxonomy): domain Bacteria; phylum Bacillota; class Bacilli; order Lactobacillales; family Streptococcaceae; genus Streptococcus; species Streptococcus catagoni. The sequence continues at coordinate 23,566 of NZ_WPCW01000001.1, read as the reverse complement.
GCCATCATTGAATTTTGGTAGAGTCTTGTCATCTACAAAAACCTTATAGTTACCATAGCTGTAACCTACAGGTCCAGCAATACGACCTGTAAAGTAGTCTCCTGATTTAATGGTCACATTGCCTTCTTTAAATGAAATTGGAATAATGTCTGTGTTATATCTTCCTGGTTGGAGCAAGACCCCACCAGAGTTATTTAAGTGACGTTTTGTTGATCCTGGTAGAACATAGATTTCCTTATGGTTCATTGGCCCAAGGATTTTAGCATCGTCCACCGCAACCAACATCCCTTCCATGGATTCCCAGTAGTCAATGGCATCTTCTTGTGGATCAAAGACAGTTAATCCATCATTATCAATGATGTCCTTAGGTACCATGCGATCCTTACCTAAGATTATTGGAGCAGGAAGTTGAGAAGTGCCTGTTTTAGTCACCTTAGCAGCCTTGATTTGGGTCATGGTAAGATCTGTTTTCTCTATAGTTTCATCAAATCCCTTACCAAAAAATTCTTCAACAGTTCCTGAAATATCTAATACGTCACCAACTTTGACAGCAGTATTTCTAACAAAAACACGGATACCATCTGAGGTCGCCCGATTTCCATCACCTTTTAGGTCTTGCACATAGAAATGTGTCTCATCATCAAGATAGGTTACTACTACTTTTTCTACTCTAACGGCTTGATCAAGTAGTGGAGACACATGACTTTCACCTTGAATCTGTCCAATCTTAACCAGCTTGTACTCTGGGGCAATTTCTTCTTTTCGCACAGCTGGTTTAACTATTTCAAATTGGTCTAAGCTAAATGGCTTAAGCTGGAGTTTATTTTTAAAGGTAGAATGAATAGCAGTTAGGTTGATGACATCCCCTTCATTCACTTTAGTCATCAAATCAGATGTCTTAATACCTGTACGGTTATCTAAGCGAACAGCAACACGTCTGCCTGAGGCATCTGTCAGGTCAAAAGATGAAGTTTCATATTTCTCAGATTTAATTTTACCAACAGTAACATTAGAAATTTTGACAAGAGTAGATGGTTTAGCATTTTCTAATTCAGGAATACTTGTTTCCACTACAGGAGTTGAAAAATCAGCTGAGACTTTCTTATGAGCTGTAATATCTTTGAGCTGAAGCTCACCATTGAAATGAGACAGGGTACCTGAAATTTCAACACTATCTCCCATGTTAAAGCCAAAGTCCTTTTTATCTGGATAAATGTAGAGCCCTGAGCCGCTATTATCTTGGACGTAAAAGCCTTTACCACCCCAGCCATCTACTGGACTGATGATTTTCCCAGAAATAGTGTAAGAGGCATTTTGTGGACTCTGTCTGACGGCTTCGATACCAGTTTGATTTGTCTTCTTTGCTGAATCTTGTGAAACAGTAAGGGTGTCATTGAGAGCAATTGCTTCTACCTCTTGTACTCTAATTGCTGGAATTTCGCTTTCATCACTAGTAACAGCTGAGGCCCTCTCTACATCACTGATTTCCTCAGCCACCGCAGCTTGAGCTTGACTCTCTGTAGCCACGGGTGTAGCTGCTGTCACTTCTGCCGCATAAACGGTTTGATCTTGTCTAGACACTTCTCCCACTGCAGCAGGTACAGCTACCAAAGCTAATAGTGAAGCATAAGTAAAAAATCTCCTATTCAACATAAAAACTCCTTTCGCCTAATTCATTTTTTATATGATTATTTTAACAGAAAGTTTATGTAAAATAAATACATTTTTAATATTTTCATCATCAAACGTTAGCGAAAAGTTCAAAAAAATAATATTTTTAATTTTTTACATGTATTTTTATAGCAAAAACCTAACGTTCCTCTATAAAAGACCAAATACTTATTCCTTTTCTGAACATTATAGAAAGCAAATCAAGACCCTTTTTAGAAGATGCTGCTCTTAATTTCTAGCCTACTAATAAAAACAAATGGCAACAGAAAAAAACCTAGGCTTTAGCCTAAGCTCTTTCTCAAACTTCGCTAATACCTTAGCTCAAGATAGTATAGTTCACTGAACTATGCGTCCTAGCTGATTGGCTATAAATTGCCTAATTAGCCTGACGGAGATGCGACTACGAAATCAGAGATTTCTGTCTTAACGCAAAATGAAAGAGCCTAGGCTTCTGCCTAAGCTCTTTCCTATTCTCAAACTTCGCTAATATCTTAGCTCAGGATAATATAGTTCACTGAACTATATTATTTTTTTAGGTTATAGAATGATTTGATTCCTTTGTATTGAGCAACTTCTCCAAGTTGATCTTCAATACGAAGTAATTGGTTGTATTTTGCAATACGGTCCGTACGTGACAATGAACCTGTTTTGATTTGTCCTGCATTTGTTGCAACTGCAATATCAGCGATTGTTGAATCTTCAGTTTCACCTGAACGGTGTGATACAACAGCAGTGTAACCAGCTTCTTTAGCCATTTCGATAGCTTCAAAAGTTTCAGTCAATGTACCGATTTGGTTAACTTTGATAAGGATTGAGTTAGCAGCTTCTTCTTTGATACCACGTGCTAAGTAATCAGTATTTGTAACGAAGAAGTCGTCACCAACTAATTGAACACGTCCGCCTAGGCGTTCAGTAAGAGCTTTCCAACCATCCCAGTCATTTTCATCCATACCATCTTCGATAGTGATGATTGGGTATTTGTTTACTAATTCTTCAAGGTAATCAATTTGTTCTGCAGAAGTACGTACTGCTCCGCCTTCACCTTCAAATTTAGAGTAGTCATATACTTTGCGTTCTTTGTCGTAGAATTCTGATGAAGCACAGTCAAAACCAATCATGATTCCGTTTTCGCCTGCTTCATAACCAGCAGCTTCGATAGCTTTAAGGATAGTTTCTACACCATCTTCAGTTCCATCAAACTTAGGAGCGAATCCACCTTCGTCACCAACAGCTGTTTCAAGACCACGTTCTTTAAGAATTTTCTTAAGGGCATGGAATACTTCAGCACCCCAACGAAGAGCTTCTTTAAATGTAGCAGCACCTACTGGCATGATCATGAATTCTTGGAAAGCGATTGGAGCATCTGAGTGAGATCCACCGTTGATGATGTTCATCATTGGAGTTGGAAGCACTTTAGCGTTAAATCCACCAAGATAGTTGTAAAGAGGCACTTCAAGGTAATCAGCAGCAGCGCGAGCTACAGCAATAGAAACACCAAGGATAGCGTTAGCACCAAGTTTACCTTTGTTAGGAGTTCCATCAAGAGCAATCATAGCGCGGTCAATTGCTTGTTGATCACGAACATCAAAACCAATGATAGCTTCAGCGATAATGTTGTTAACGTTGTCAACTGCTTTTTCAGTTCCAAGACCGTTGTAGCGAGATTTATCACCATCGCGGAGTTCAACTGCTTCGTGTTCACCAGTTGAAGCACCTGAAGGAACCATACCACGTCCGAAAGCACCTGATTCTGTATAAACTTCCACTTCAAGTGTTGGGTTACCGCGTGAGTCTAGGACTTCGCGAGCGTAAACATCAGTAATAATTGACATTATAATACTCTCCTTATGAGTTTTAATATTTTACATGTTAATAATACCACATAGTCCAGTGATTTTCAACTTAAAAAGCAAAGACTTGAAAAGGATATGTATTTTCCAAAATATTTTTTCATAATTTCCTTTTCATTTCTGAAAGCTTTTGGATACGTGTTTTAATAGCTATTTCATTAAAAAATAAGTATAATGGGGGTAAAGCTATTTAGGAGGTTGATATGGAATCCTTAGATAAAAAAATTTTAAAATGCGCAAGCGGTGAACAGCGCAATAATCCAGATCAGCAGCGTTTTTATTTAGGTACTTTTGCAGAAAGAGTTTTATTAACCATTCCACTTGTGGGTATTGAAGATGATATTGCTAAAACGGAATTTGAACGACTTTTACCTGCTTATGTCGAAAAGTATCAACCACTTTCTCTTAAATTATCAGCTGAGCTTGATGCCCAATATCAAATGTTTTATATGAAATTAGCAAGTAAAAAAGGCATCCCTTCTACTATTATTGATGAAAGCAGTGCAAATTCACCCTTTGCTTTAGTTTTACATACCGATCGTGCGGTTAACTTAGATGAAACATCCATTACCTCTTCCCTTGAGGATCAAAAAGAACCCGTTACAGATAAAAAATCTTCCTTCTGGCAGAACCTATTTGGTAAATAATGCCTTAGATCTAAAAGACAGCTCTGCTATTTTTGATAGAAGCTTTTAAAAATAAGATTTCCAAGAGTGAATCTAAAATGTACCATAGCCATAAGTTGATAGACTACTCTAACTTATTGGTCATGGGCATTTCAGATTCTTTTTTCTTGTCCAAAACTTCTTGCTAAAAACTCTGCTGTTCTCTCATTCCGAATACTGACACATTTATATAAAGGACTTTTGATAAAGGTCTTATGGTAAAAGCTTTTCTGATAGTTATCTTCATCTCTAGTGGCCCAGTAAAGGGCTATATCTCCTATATAAAGAAACTCCCCATCCCCAATTTCTTGAAAGCTTATTAATTGATCAGAATGACAGCCCGGCAGCAAGAATAAAACATTTTTACGATAAAAATCCCCCTTCCACCATCTTGGTAAACTGTCATATTCTACCAAAAAATCCTCTTGTTTTATAAGCAGAAAAGGAATGGCAAAGGTATAGTGGTTTTCGATGACCTCACTGATTTCCTGATAAAGCTGAGCTAAGTCTTTGTCGCTTTCAAAATAAAGGTTGCCACTATTAATATATGAGTTGATATTTTCATAAGCTAGCTCTGATAAATAGGCTTTAAATTCAGCCATAAGCACTTTATGATGACCACCAACGTTAATGCCTCTTAAAAGTAAAAGATACTTCATTTGATAACCTCCAGCTTACTTGGTAAAAGGGCAGCTGCTAGCAAAGCTTAAAAATACAGTAGCCAGCTTAGTCTGATGCAGTCTGACCAACCCTTTTTTGAACTAAGAGAGCATACAGATCAATTTGGGCCCTCTGTCAATTTTTCACTTGGATTTCTACTAATGATTTCTGAGCAGAACTCCTACTGTACACTTATTAAGATTATAGAATTTCTCTGAGCTTATTACAATAAAAAAGGGCTTAGGACAGATGGTCCTAGCCATTTTAAAATCGAATGTGTTCTCGGGTTCTTTCATATGAAGAAACAAAACGTTCTGTAACGCCTGGTTCAACAGTTTCTAGGGCATAAGAGATTTCATCAAATGCACCCTGATAGTCAAACTCATCTTCAAAAAGATGCATGGCAATTTCAAATGCATTTTGCACACCGGCTTCAAAACTGCGGTATCTGTTAGAATACTGTAGCAGTTGCTCCGTTAGGGTTGCATTTTGGACTACTTGGTAACTGTAGTCTTCCAAGTTGGCAACTGAAGCTGAAGCAATTTCTCTTAGACGAGAAACAGCGTCAATGTTAATTTTACCCTTGCTTAATTCATCCATTAAAGCCTCTAATTGAGTACTTGTTGTGAAGAAGGTCGTTAGGTAATCCTGAGGAATACCAGGCAGGTTACGTTTTTCCATGAAGCGTTTAATCATGTGCAATTGTGAGACGAAAATCTCTGCATCCTGTCTTGCTTTTGCTTCAATACTTTCTATGCCTTTTACAGCCTCAAAAACCTCTAATTGCCCAGTCTCAATAGCACCTAAGGTCTTCAGACTCTTATCTAAGATCAATTGAAGCTCTGAAAATGGTTTTTCTAGATCTTTATAATCTTGTGCAATCTCTAAGACATTTTCTTCAATGTCTTGAAGATCCTTATCAAATGCTTTGACATTCAAGCCTTGGTTTTCATTGAGAATATACTTGTGAGACAGTCTGGTAATTTCAGCTTTTAATTTATTATTATTTTCGCGGGCATGTGCCAAAAAGTCTGGTAATATTTTGCTGTCCTTGACAACTGCTTTATGGGCAACAATTTCATGTTCAAAGAGATCATACAAACTATCAATACGTTCTTGAATCTGAGTGTTTTCATCCCGTGCACGATCTAAATCTAAGCTAACCAATTCAGATGCATTAGATCTAATAGCTTCTCGGATTTCTTGGAAACGAGCTTCAATGTTTGTTTCAGCAAAGTGATAATTTTCTTCAAGTAAGCGGCGATAGCCAGTTTCTAAGTCATCTAGTTGGTCTGGGAAATCACGCTCTAATTTTTTCACGATTGGAGGAATCTGTTCGGTGATTTGTCCTAGAGCAATGGTGTGCTCCTCAGCTCTATCTAAGACTTCAGAAGCTTCCACAGGGTCTCCTGAGGAATTTAGTGCAACAAATTGAGAAAACTCTGTTTCAATGTTCTTCATTTGTTTAACAACTTCAGCTTTGGTAGAACCAAACTGATCTTCATTTCCATTGATTGAATCTTGGAGATTTTCAAATAGATCTAAGGCATGGGTAACACGCGCACTATTTTTTTCTTCCTGTTCCCGTAAAATGGAAAGAGCTTCGCGAATAGAGTTGATGTCTTCTTCAACTAAATTAAGTTGACTTTCAACGTTGTTAATTTCATGCTTTGCGCCAATAAAATTGAAAGTATCATTAAGTTTTTCTGCTTCAAACAAATGATTTTCAATATCTGTAAATGAGTTAAGAGTCAGGTCAACCCATTTTTGATTCCATTCTCTGAATGAGGTTTGACTTTGTCCTATCAAATGAAGGGACTTCACTTCTTCTATTTCATCGTTGATAGGCAAACCAAACAATTTTTGTTTGCGATCTTCCAAGTTACCTATTAATGAATCATTTCGCTTACGAATAATGACGCCAATTAAATAGGCAATAATCACCAACAAGACTATAGCTACAATTAGCAAGATAATTCCGCTCGACATCTTAATCTCCTTATTATTTGTTACGATTTATCCCTTGCTAACTTTTATACTCAACCATATAGCAATTAATCGTCTTTTATTAAAATTTATCAAAAATACATTTATAACTATAACGTTACGATTATAACATACTTTTAATAGCTTTTCAAAGAATATTTGACTAGATATCAAGCGTACTATAAACGGCATTTTCTTCGATAAAGACACGTCTAGGCTCTACTCGATCTCCCATTAACATATCAAATATCTTATCGGCTTCTGCCGCGTCATCAACGGTTACTTTTGCCATTAATCTGTTTTCAGGATCCATGGTTGTTTCCCATAATTGATGATCATCCATTTCTCCTAATCCTTTATAACGTTGGACTGTAGGTTTAGAACGACCAACACTATACTTTTCAAGAGAAATTTTGAGCTCTTCTTCTTGATTAACACCTGGTTGAATATATTCTTTTATTTCGCTTCCCACCTTAATTCCATAAATAGGTGGTTGGGCAATATAGACATAGCCAGCTTCTAAGACCGGTCTCATAAAACGGTAAATCAGAGTTAGCAGAAGGGTCCGTATATGGGCACCATCAACATCGGCATCTGTCATGATAACCAGCTTGTGATATCTTGCTTTTGAAACATCAAAGTCTGAACCAAAGCCAGTTCCCATTGCAGTGAAGAGACTTCTAATTTCTTCATTTGCTAAAATCTTATCCATAGTGGCCTTTTCTACATTGAGGATTTTACCACGGATTGGCAAGATAGCTTGGAATTCACGATTTCTACCTGATTTTGCAGAACCTCCTGCAGAATCTCCTTCGACGATAAAGAGTTCATTTTGAACAGCATCATTTGAAGAGCAGTCTGCTAATTTTCCAGGCAGATTGGATATTTCAAGACCTGATTTTTTACGGGTAACTTCACGTGCCCGTTTAGCCGCAATTCTTGCTTTTGACGCTAAAATCCCTTTTTCAACAATCTTACGAGCTACTTGGGGATTTTCAAGAAGGAAACGTTGGAAGGCATCACTAAATAATCTATTAGTGATTTTAACAACTTCTGAATTTCCTAATTTGGTCTTCGTTTGCCCTTCAAACTGTGGGTTTGGATGTTTTACAGAAATAACTGCTGTCAAGCCTTCACGGACATCTTCACCGGTTAGGTTATCTTCATTTTCTTTTAAAATCTTATTCTTTTTGGCATAGTCATTAATAACCCGTGTCAAGGCAGTTCTAAAGCCCTGCTCATGCGTCCCCCCCTCATGGGTGTGAATGTTGTTAGCAAAGCTCATGACATTCTCATGGTAGCCAGTGGTATACTGCATAGCAACTTCAACGGTTATCCCGTCCATTTCACCATCAGTATAGATGGGTGATTCGATGATTACTTCTTTTTTAGCATTCAGATATTCCACATAGGAGCTGATTCCACCTTCATAGTGGTAGTTTTTATCCTGTTCCATACCTTGACGTTTGTCTGTAATGGAGATCTTTAAGCCACGGTTCAAGAAAGCTAATTCTTGAATCCTTGTTGCTAATTTATCAAAGTCAAATTCAACGGTTTCTTTGAAGATTTCTGGATCGGGAGTAAAATGGACCGTTGTACCCGTCAGATCTGTAGTTCCTATAACAGCTAAGTCATCGTAGACAATTCCACGTTTAAATTCTTGATAATGGATCTTACCGTTTTTATAGACCTTTACATCCAATTGTGTGGATAAGGCGTTAACAACAGATGAACCTACACCATGGAGACCACCAGAAACTTTGTAGCCGCCACCGCCAAATTTTCCTCCAGCATGCAAAACTGTAAAAACAGTTTCTACCGCTGGTCTACCTGTTTTTTCCTGAATATCTACTGGGATACCGCGCCCATCATCTATAACTGTGATTGAGTTATCTTCTTCAATAAAGACTTCAATATGACTAGCAAAGCCTGCCAATGCTTCATCAATAGAGTTATCTACTATTTCCCATACTAGGTGGTGTAAACCCTCTTTTGAAGTTGAGCCGATATACATACCTGGTCGCATACGAACAGCCTCTAGTCCTTCTAAAACTTGGATCTGGCTGGCGTCATATTCTTGTACTTTGTCTTCTAGCTGTTTATTATCTTCGTTCATTAATTTACTATCTCCACTAGTGATTTTTTTCCATCAACAAGCAAACAATCAAATCCGGCTGCTTGTCCAGCTTCTCTATCTATTTCTCTGTCCCCTATCACCAATCCATTAGTAATCTTAAACTTGTTTTTTAAATAGATAAGGCTCTCAGGGTTAGGTTTTCTGGCAAAACCATTATCTGAAGTAATGATTTCAGTAAAAAAAGGCAGAAAATTTGCTTTTGCTAAGAGGTCTAAGACCTGCCGGTTGCGGTGCGAAACTAAAAAATTCCGAGAACCATTAGCTACAATTTTTTGAAGAATCTCTTTTGTACCCTTACACCAAACTGGATCAGCTAATTTTTTTGCTTCATTAGACTTATAACGTTGCAAAAACTGTGGTTGTTTGGGGGCAAATTCATTAATGGCAATTTCTGTAGATTCTTTTAATTTTTGGTAGACAGCATCATGGCTTCCAGAAAGTTTAAATTCTTCTAAAGTTTGAATAAAGGCTTGAGTGGATGTCTCATAATTATCTAGTAAGGTTCCACCCAGATCCCAAATATAATCCTGATAATTCATAACCCTAATTATATCATATTTTACCAATTTTTTATAGTATTCTACAAAATAAAAGACTGGTATTGAGGAGAAAAATAAGGTAGTCTCCCAAAGACCAGTTTTTTAATCATAAATATAGCTTCTACGTAGTTCTAGTTCACTTTCTTTTTCTCTAGCCACAACATGTTGAAAATTCATTGATAAAATCAGTCCAACGCCCATGAGATTAGAAATCAAGGAAGAGCCACCTTGAGAAATGAAAGGAAGAGGAATACCTGTAAGGGGTAAAATGCCTATAGCAGCCCCTATATTTTCAAATATATGGAAAAGAATCATCATGATAAAACCTATAGATATGTAAGTGTAAAAGAGGTTATTTGAATCAAAAGTGACTCTTAACATGCGATAAATGAGCACCAAATACAAGACGAGTAAGAAGGCAGAACCTAAAAAACCAAAGTTTTCGGCAATGACTGTAAAGATCATATCACTTTCTCTAACGGGCACGGGAAGAGAAACATGATTAAAGCCTTTACCAAACATTCCCCCACTTCCTACTGAAATCATACTCTGTGTCTGCTGGTAAGCAATAGATTCTGAAAAGTCAAATGGTGTTAACCAGGCTGTAATACGGTTCATCTGATAGGTATCCATGCCTAATTTGTAGAGCAAAGCTTTTCCTTCCGGGAATAAAAAAATAAAGAAAAAAGAAACTACTGCAATAATAAGGCATAAAATAATGGGGAGGAGGATCCACCAAGAAATGCCAGAAACCAAGGTCACACCTGCAAGGATAGCTAGAAAAACCAGGGCTGTTCCCAAATCTTTTTGCAGAGCCAAGAAAACCATTACCGGGATCGTTAGTAAAATATATAAACCTAAGAGCTTCCAATCATCACCAAAGCTCAGTCTTTCCTTTCTTCCCTTAAACCAAACTGTTAATCTGGCCAAGACCAGAATATAGGATATTTTCATAAATTCTGAAGGTTGAAAAAGAGTAACAGAACCAATAGATACCCAGTTTTTAGCCCCTGTAGCAGCTACCAGTTGAGGGCTAAAAAAGGTAAGTGGAAGAATCATCAAGAATAATCCTAGAAGATAAAGAAAAGGGGTTAGTTTCCATAAAAAAGCTGTGCTAAAAAACATGAGAATAAAAGCAAAGAAAGAACCAAAACCAACCCACAATATTTGCTGGACCATGATCTTTGTAACATTACTTGGATAATCATGGCTGACAGCAACATAAATTGAAGCCAAACCAATTAATATTAAACAAAAAACAGGAAAAACAATCCCATAGTCAATTTTATTTTCCAGATACTTCTTTTTGAAACGCATTCTTCTTTCCTCATCCGACTTCTAACCTTTTCCTACACAGATTGTCATGTATGAAAATGAAAAAAGGCCAAAAATTGGCCGCTATAATATGACCCCTGCCGGAATCGAACCAGCAACTACTCCTTAGGAGGGAGCTGTTATATCCATTGAACTAAGGGGTCTTGATAAGGGAATAATTACCTTATCTATTGTAGCTTAGAAAATGTAGAAATGCAAGATCAAACCGTTAGTCTTTTTGACTTTTTCGATACTTTTCCATTTTCTTTTTGAAAAGTTCACCATTACTTGGCGGCGTTATAGTCACAGCATTGGCTCCTGCTTCAATCACTGCTTTAACACTTTCTTCAGTCGGCCCGCCAGTTGCCATGATGGGAAAACCGGGAAATTCTTCTCTAATTTTCTTAACTATTCTTGGTGTTTCAGTTCCACAACTAATATTTAAGATATCGACACCAGCTTCAATGCGACTTTTAATATTACTTGCTTCTGAAACCACTGTATAAATAATTGGAATATCTATAGTTTCATTTATCTGGGCAATGGTTTCAATCTCTGTAGGCCCATTGATCACAACAGCTTGAGCTCCTTCTGATTCAGAAAACAAACCCATATTGGCACAGCGAAAACCTGTGGTTAAACCACCTCCGATACCTGCAAAGACAGGAACAGAAGAAACCATCATGATGCTTTTTAAAATGGCTGGATTAGGGGTAAAGGGATAAACAGCTAAAATAGCATCGGCATTATGATTAGCAATAATGGAGACGTCTGTACTAAATAAAACAGAACGTATGCGTCGCCCATAAATATAGATACCTGAACAGTCATGAACCGCCTGCGGCACCTTTACAATCTCTTTTCGCAAGTCAGACATAACGACCGGTGCTATATTTTTCATTTCTGCCATCTCAGCTTCTCCTCAAATATATTCTTTCCCATTTTACCACAGTTAGTTGATAGATCAAACTATTGAAGCCCCCTTTAAATCACTAACCATTGATAAGGAGACTTACTATAAAATTCCAAGATTAAAACAAGGATCCCGTAGGGGATAAAAAGTGAAAAAAACTTTTATTACAAAAGATTCACGGATTTAGGCAATAAAAAAGCTCTTATCTAGAGTCTTCAAATCCTGTATTTGAATAAATCCTACAATCTTGGCAAAAAAGAAAAACACACCTGAAATCAAGTGTGTTTTAGTTGAACTCGCCCTAAATTGCTCAAAAATCTCACAATTGCTTTGAAGTCTTTTAACTTCTTCAGCATTGCTTGCATTTTTTTCGAAAATTTAGACGGGCTCTGTATCCTGAATTGAACTCGGGCTGAAATCTCGGAAAAAAGAAAAACTGCCGTGTGACTTTGTCACTTTGGCAGTTTCCTATTTTTCTGTCGATTTCTAGACGCCCTAGGTATCTTAGATTAACGACGGATTTCTTTGATACGTGCTGCTTTACCTTGTAATGCACGTAGGTAGTAAAGTTTAGCACGACGGACTTTACCGTAGCGTACGACTTCAATTTTATCAACACGTGGAGTGTGGATAGGGAAGGTACGTTCTACACCGATACCGCCAGAAATTTTACGAACTGTGTACATTTCTGAGATTCCTTGACCTTTACGTGCAATAACTACACCTTCAAAGATTTGGATACGTTCGCGAGTTCCTTCGACAACTTTTGCGTGAACGCGAACAGTGTCTCCAGCGCGGAAAGCAGGAATGTCAGAGCGAAGTTGACCTTCAGTCAAACTTTGGATTAATGGATTCATTTTATATTCTCCTATCTTACTAATCTTAGGTACTTGTCTCAGCGGATTAGCCGTTATTTTGTATGTCCATTACACACGGAATACATTCTATCAAATTTCCTACTAATTGTAAAGCTACTATTCCCTGCTTTCAGCAATTTTTTGAAAAGGATAAATAGAAGCTTTGCGGTTGAGCATATAAGAAATAGCTACGACCAAAAAGAAGGCTGAGGTCTGTGAACCACCAAACACTTCTAAGCCAATAAAGACCGGTGTTAAAAAGGTATTGGTGGCTGAGGCAAAGACCGCACAATAGCCAAGTGCTGCACATAGCAATACTGGCAGGCCAAGGATAGGTGCAAGGACACATCCCAAAGAAGCACCAATAGCAAAAAGTGGCGTCACTTCTCCTCCCTGATAGCCTGCTGCTATTGTCAGAACCGTGAAAATAAGCTTGAGTAGCCAATCATAGCTATAAACTTCTTGATGAGAAAAAACACTGGCAATAAGATTGGTTCCTAAACCACTATAACGCCCCTGATGAAGCAGCAAAATTGCTAGTGAAATAATCAGGCCAATACAGGCTATGCGCCAATAAGCATTCCTTACTTTATCAGCAAATAAGGTTTTTAAGGCACTTAGTGAGATGGCAAAAAGATTTCCTACCAAGCCAAAGACTATTCCCAATAACAAGAATTTAAGCAATAACAGAGGTGTCATAGAAAGTTGACCAGTCAAAGAAATTGAAAATTTCTCTAGACCCAAGGCCTGAGTAGTCATGGAGGACGTAAAGGCTGCCAGAACTGCTGGAACCAAGGCTATAAATACCATATGATCCAGAACAAGCACCTCTAAGGCAAATAAAACAGCAGCCATAGGGGTTTGAAATAAGCCAGCAAAACCTGCGGACATCCCTACTACTAAAAATATTTTAGAAGCATTCTCTACTCTGACAAAAGAATGGAAATAGTGGGAAATGGTGGCGCCAATTTGTACTGCAACACCCTCACGCCCAGCACTGCCTCCAAAAAGATGGGTTAACCAGGTAGTCACTATAACCAGTGGTATCAAAATCAAAGGAAGCTCTTTTTCCTCTTTTTGATCGATAAGAAAAAGCAAAGCCATCCCCTTGCTAGCCTTTTTACCATAGTGTTTATAGAGATAAACAATAATCAGACCTATGGGTGCTAAAAATGGCAACAAATAAAGCAGATGATCAGTGCGAAATGATCCTAATTCCAAGAGAACTATCCCAAAAATGAAGTCAACAGTTCCTACAACCAAGCCAATCAGTAGACTTAGAAATCCTATGATTAGATAAGTTTTAATTCCAATAACTTTTGCTTCTTTAATAGACTTAATCATCAAAGCCTTCTTCCATTTTTTGGTTCTGATAGTCTCTAGAAACTTCCAAAATAGAGGCCATTGAGCTCAAAATAGCCTTATCAAATTTCTTATTAACAATGTAAGAAGAAACTCTCCTTAGAACCTGCCTTTCTCTATTGATATCCAAAACAGGCAGTTTCTTGTTCTTTTTATAATGAGTCACTTCCTCTACTAGAAACATCCTTTTTTCTAATAATGAGACCAATTCTTTATCGACGGTATCGATTTCCTGCCGAATCTGCTGAAGATCCATCACGACTATTCTCCTCTACTTTCAATAACTCACATTTATAGTTAAATATGATGGGCAAGTATGAAAAAAATGTCAGGAATAAACCTAACATTTGTTCTTTCATTTTTTACAAGAACCAAGATATTATAAAGCATCTACGGCTTTTGAGATATGTTCTGCAAAGGCTTCTAAGTTTTCAATATCTTCATCTTCTGCTGCCAAGTCAACCTTAACTGAATCAGCACCCTTTGTAGCACCCGTAATTGCGAATTGCGCTTCAAATTCGTCTACAGATTTACAAAAATAATCGTAAAAAGTATCACCTGAACCAACAACGCCATATATTTTTCCACTTAAATCCAAGTCTTGCAAATCTTCATAAAAATCGACAATCTCATCAGGTAAGTCACCATCACCATAGGTATATGTCGCAACAATTGCTATATCAGCATCCTCAAAATCTGAAGCATCTACTGAGGTACACTCGTCAACTTCGACATCATGTCCTAATTCTTGCAATTTATTAGCAACAATATCAGCAATTTCTTCAGTATTTCCAGTCATACTGGCATAAACGATTTTTGCTAATGCCATAATTTCCTCCAAAACTAACTAAAACTGTACTTATTCTAACACATTTCCCCTAGAAAATCACTAGCATTTCATAAATATAGCGAATTTCGGCCTAGCCTTAAAGCTATCAAGAGCTTTAAGACAATTCAAACTTTTGTCAATCCAGTCTTAATTTGATATGATGAGCTTAGAAAAGAAAGGATTGAGAGAATTAGCTTATGTCTACTTATGAACTTCCCAAGATTTGGAAAAATACTGCTAAAAAAGACGATTTGAACCAGGCAAGCTCAGGTGCTCGCTTTGAGCAAGTGCTTCCTAAGGGCCAAGCCCCTTACCAGCTTTATACCTTAGAGACTCCAAATGGTATCAAACCCTTGATCATGTTTGAAGAACTAAAAGAATTAGCTCAGCAAAACCTAGACTACGATGCCTACAAGATTGACATTGGGCAGGGTCAGCAGTTTGGTAGTGACTTTGTGGCTATTAATCCAAACTCTAAGATTCCTGCCTTAGTGGATCAATCTGAAGATGAGACCCTACGTATTTTTGAATCGTCAAACATTTTACTCTATCTAGCAGAAAAATATAAGCTCTTATTAGGCCAAAATAATCAGGAAAAAACCGAGATCCTCAACTGGCTATTTTGGCAAACAGGGGCAGCTCCCTTTCTTGGAGGTGGTTTCGGACACTTCTTCCACTATGCTCCAGAAAAACTAGAATACCCCATCAATCGTTATAGCATGGAAAGTAAGCGTCAGCTGGATCTTCTTGATAAAGAATTGGCTAAAAAACCATATATAGCTGGACATGACTACAGTATTGCTGACATTGCCATTTGGTCTTGGTATGGCCGCCTAGCTGAGAATAAACTCTATGAAAACGCAGCTGAATTTTTAAATCTTTCCCAATACCAACACCTCATGGAATGGTCAAAAAAGATTAGCAACCGTCCTGCTGTAAAAAGAGCTCTGGATGTGACACTGAAAACGATCTGATACCAGTCAGTCCAGAACCTCCTAGTCAATGACTAGGAGGTTCTTTTAGTACAAGAAACTAAGGATCTACCTCTAAACTACTCTCACAAACTGCCCACAGGCCTTGATCAGATCATATCCTAC
Source organism: Streptococcus catagoni (assembly GCF_011421425.1). Classification (GTDB taxonomy): domain Bacteria; phylum Bacillota; class Bacilli; order Lactobacillales; family Streptococcaceae; genus Streptococcus; species Streptococcus catagoni. The sequence continues at coordinate 7,686 of NZ_WPCW01000001.1, read as the reverse complement.
TGTGATTTCTATCCTTATAGACAATAGCCTGGCCACTTGATTAAAAGTATTTTGTGATATAATTGTGGTAGACAAATAAGTTAAGGGAGAAATGTAATGTGGCACTATAAAAGCTTTGAGCAATTAACAACTGAGGAACTTTTCCAAATTTTTAAAGCCCGCCTTGATGTTTTTGTCGTTGAGCAGGAATGTCCTTACCCAGAGATAGACCAAATTGATAAAGAAGCCATCCATATTTTTAAAAGTGATCAAGGAAGACTTGTGGCCTATTGCCGCCTCATTCCTACTGATCAGATGACTAAGTTGGGACGTGTCCTTGTTCTTAAAGACTTGCGTAAAGAAGGTTTAGGCCGAGACTTAGTAAAAAATGCTATCAATTATAGTCAAAAGCAGTTCCCTGATAAAACCATTTATGCCCAAGCCTATTTACAAGATTTTTACCATACCTTTGGTTTTAAGGCAAGCTCCCAGGTCTACTTAGAAGATAATATTCCCCACATTGATATGATTAAAGATATAGAAAGCTAAAAATGAACACATATAAAGACATTTTAAAGAAAATTGAAGAATACCAAACCATTATCATTCACAGGCATAAGAATCCCGATCCAGATGCTCTAGGTAGTCAGACCGGACTAAAAGCCCTCATTAAAGAGAATTATCCAGACAAAGCAGTGTATACAACAGGCTTTAACGAACCTAGCCTTCTTTGGATCCAAGAGATGGATACCGTTTCTGATGACCTCTATAAAGGTGCCCTTGTCATTGTCACTGACACTGCCAACCGTCCCCGCATTGATGATGACCGCTATCTAAAGGGAGACTTCCTTATCAAAATAGATCATCATCCTGACGAGGACATCTACGGTGATATCTCCTTGGTGGATACCAAAGCCTCAAGTGCTAGTGAGATAGTCGCTGACCTTGCCTTGACCAACAACCTGAAAATGTCAGCACAGATAGCGCGCCTCCTATACATCGGCATTCTTGGTGATACAGGACGTTTCTTATACCAGTCCACAAGTAGCAAAACACTTAGAATTGCAAGCCAATTAAGAGAATTTGATTTTGATTTCTCTACAGTTTCTCGTCAGATGGATTCCTTTTCTTTGAAAATAGCAAAGCTACAAGCCTACGTTTTTGATCACTTAGAAATGGATGAACAGGGAGCTGCCAGAGTTCTTCTGACCCAGGACATCCTCAGATCCTATGGCGTAACAGATGCAGAAAGCTCTGCTATTGTAGCCACACCGGGGAAAATTGACCTTGTCCAAGCCTGGGCTATCTTTGTGGAACAAGCTGATGGACATTACCGTGTTAGAATGCGCAGCAAATCAAAAGCTATCAATGCTATTGCTAAAAAACATGAAGGAGGAGGACACCCTCTGGCCAGCGGTGCCAACTCTTATAGCCTAGCTGAAAATGATCAGATCTTTGAAGAAATAAAGGAAGCTTTGAAAAAAGAATAATTATTTTTTCTAAAGGGAAGAAAAGACTTGTCAAATCATCTACTTTTTGTTAAACTAGTGAGGTTAATAACTATGGGGCACAAGTGCCATGGCAGAAAGGAAATATATTTAAGATGAGAAAAGATATTCATCCAGACTATCGTCCAGTTGTTTTTCTAGATACAACTACAGGTTACCAATTCCTTAGTGGATCTACTAAAAATAGCAATGAAACTGTTGAGTTCGAAGGGGAAACTTACCCACTTATTCGTGTTGAAATTTCTTCAGATTCACACCCATTCTATACAGGACGTCAAAAATTCACACAAGCAGACGGACGTGTGGACCGCTTCAACAAAAAGTACGGTCTCAAAGACGAAAACGCTGCAAAATAAGCACGATTTTAAAGATTTACCACTTCTCTTCAAGGAAGTGGCTTTTTTATAAGTTCTTACTATATGACCATAGTAAATAGAAAAAACAAGGACCTTTAGCCTTGTTTTTTCAAATTGTAGACAAACCCAATTTACCTAGACCAATAGGCTAAGAAGCTCTGCAAGCTATCAATAGATTTCCTATTTTTGCGAGCAAAGCGAGCTTATTAAGGCTAGCTCCGCCGTGCTGAAAGTGTCTAAAATACCTTTAATATTAACATTTTAGACACTGGGAACTTGCCAGACCTTAGGCTCGAAAGTTAGGTATGGAATTCTGAAAGAAATCGTTACCGACCACAGAACCTAAGGAGAGTAGCAAAAAAATGACTTTTTCTATTATTTGGATCTGATATTATAGCTCATCATCGTCTTCATCCATGGACTGCAAGAGATCATTAACCTTATGAATGTTCTGACAAGCAAATTCTTTCAACTCAACTGCTTGCTCAAGCAACTGACTATTTAGAAAACCAATAACCATAGGCATGTTCATTCCAGCATAGAGCTCAAATTGACGACCTTCCATAATAAGACGTGATAAGACATTACAAGGTGTTCCACCCATCAAGTCTGCACAGACTATAAAGTCAGAATCAGATAAGTTTTGCACCTCTTTTAAAAACTTAGCCTTAAAATCTTCAGCAGCTTCTTCTGCTTCTAATCCAATGGAGATCAGATCATCTTGTGGCCCCATAATCATTTCAGTGCTTTTTTTCAGCTCATGACAAAAGTTTCCATGACTTACCAATATTAATTTCTTAGTCATCCTAAACTCCTAACACCTTAAAGTAGGCCATAGCTAGGGCAAAGATGATAATCATAAAGATTGCTTTAGTTGGGGTCATACCTTTACGTCCTAAGAGCCAGAAGATAAGTCCAGTAAACAAGGCTGGAACCAAACGTGGGAAAATTTGATCAAAGAGGTCTTGAATATTGATAACTTTTTGACCAATTTTTGGTGCCATTATAAACTTGAAATTAATCATTGTTGCAATGAGGGCACCAACCATGAAGACACCCATTACTGAGGCAGCATCAACTAGTGAAGATAGCTTATCACGCATGGTTGTTACAAGTTTTGTACCTTCCTTATAGGCAATTTCTAATTGTTTCCAACGGAAAATATTAATTAAGAAAGTTAAACCAACCCAGAGAAAGATACCAATAGGATTGCCATTGATTGCTAAAGAAGCTGCAATAGAACCCATAATAGCAGGAACCAATGATGCAAAAACAGAGTCACCTATTGGAGCAAAAGGCCCCATAAGTCCTGTTTTGACCCCATTAACGGCATCCTTGGCTGCTAGACCTTCATTTTCTTCAAGGGCTAGATCAATACCTGTAATAATGGTATGAAAGAAGTTTGATGTATTAAAGAACTGAGTATGTGTTTTCATCATTTCTTTAAGTTCTGGTGTCCCATCCCCGTACATTTTACGTAATTGAGGAAGAATCATATAAAGGTAACTTGACCCTTGCATTCTTTCATAATTCCAACCCAGTTGGAAAGTAAATAGACTACGTTTGTTTATTTGCTTAAAGTCAGCTTTAGTTAGCTTATAATTAGATTTCGTCATCTTCAATTTCCCCACTTTCTGTTACCACGGCCTCATGAGAAGTTTCAGGAGGAAGGACTCCCTGTCTGTTTTTATAGTGAATGGTGGCCAGAGCTGCCCCAATAACTGCAATACCAATCATAGGAAGTCCCTTAAATGGTGTTGCATCAAAATTCTTGGAAAGAGTTGCTATAGCTCCTCCTGCACTGGCTAGATTGCTATAAATAGTTGTGAGAATAGCTGTAATGGCAAAACCTAAACCTAGGTAATGCAGGTTACGTTTAACAGGAAGATAGTGAAGTAATATGGCAAAACCAAGTCCTGGAAGCATTTTACCGGCCAAGGTAAGACCATCAGCTATCCATTGTACCTCTCCAATTCCAGATACTAGGGCTTTGACAAAGCCGCCTCCTAAAGCTAGGGCAAGAAAAACAGGAAGGGCGCGTGATAGAGCCCATGGTATAGCACCTAAAAGATAGTTACGCTCGATACCAGCATAGTTAAAGTTCTCAACATGTTTGTCAATACGGTGAGCAAAGTAGGTTGTTGAAAAACGTCCTAAAATGTCAGTATAAACTAGCAAAGCTGCAACTGGAACAGCAATTGTTGAAATGGCTAACTCAGGTTTAATACCTTGCGACACTGAAAATGCCGTTGCTAAGACAGCTCCTGAAGTTGCATCAATACGTGAAGCTCCCCCAAAGGTTCCAACACCAAGTACCATCAGTTGTAAGCTTCCGCCGATCCCTAGCCCAGTCTTAATATCCCCCATGACGATTCCGGCTATTAGACCAGCAAAGACCGGCGAACCAGCTGAGGTGTTAATAGTCAACTCATCACATATTTGATAGGCTGAGTAAAGAGTGAGTAGTAAAATTTGCCACCATTGTATCATAGTGCATTCCTCCGAATTATATTCTTCTTATAAGTAAACTCACCTTACTTTATTAAGTAAAGTCATGAAATCTGCTGGACTATCACCAGGAACCATCTGTGCATAAAGTTTTACACCTTTGGCATTGATAGCATCAAAGTCTGCAATATCCTTATCAACAACATTAATAGAACGGCTCACAGAACGGGTTTCAGAACTTTGTGACATGTTACCTACATTAAGTTCTTTAATGGGAACCCCTTGTTCAATCAGTGCTAAAAAGCAATCTGGTTTTTTGGCAACAATCATAAGCCGTTGTGAATCATAGCGACCAGCTAAGATGTTGGTGGCTGCTTTTTCCTCTGTCAAGATGGATAATTTCACCCCACTAGGCGTTGCTAGTTTTAGAGCTGTTTTTTCCAAATCAGAGTTAACAATGTCATTATCAACAACCATAATGCGGCTGATATTTAACTTTGTAGTCCATAGGTTTGCTACCTGGCCGTGGATTAGACGACCGTCGATACGAGATGCAATAATTGCCATAATTTCTCTCCTTTATTCCCTAATTATGGGATTTTTTACTAATTGAATGTCTTCTTGGTATTTACCTTCTGTTTCAAAAACGGTAATACAATTACGACCTGTTTTTAGAAAGGCCTTAGGGATATAGAGAGTGAAAATGGGACCCTTTTCCCAATACCTACCAAGATTAAAATTATTGATAAAGACAACACCTTTACCAAAGCCTGTCATATCAATATAGCTATCTTCTGGATGCATGCAATCAAAGGAATAGTGATAAAAGCTTGGTTGACCTTCTTTCCAACCCTTGCTGTAATCAATACTATCAACTTGCTCTAAAGGCAAGGGGTACATTTGCCAATCACCTACGAAATGCAAGTCCAGCATAAGACCTCTTCCCAGACCCTTACTTTGGCTTGGAGCTTCTAGTTTAGGCCCATAATTAACACGACCCATATTTTCTATTAAAATATCAAGCTGATTGGTCCCTTCTTCTAGATCTATAAAGATGTCCTCACCAATTTCTTCTTGATACTGGGTGCTTACTTTCTTTTCATTGACAAAGACCTGAGCCCGATCTCTGGCATCAATAATACGGAATCTCTCTGCTTCGTCCTTACTTTTTTTAACCTCTGTCCGATATAAAAGGTAACCCACTTGTTGGTTAAGCGCTTCCATATTTTGAGGATAAAAACTTGCTTTAGGATTAGTGAGCTGGTCAAGACTAGCAAACAAGGAAACCTTTTGAGTCAGCTTTATATGGCTTGTGGCCATACTTTTCTTGACTAGAGGTTCTTTGTAATCTAAGTCTGGGTAGACCTTTTTCATCTTATCCTGAAGCAAACTGTATTTTAGGGTTGGATTTCCAGCTTCATCTAAAAGTGCACCATAATCATAAGAAGTAACCTGGGGTAAATCTTTTTGACCACGGGCAGAACAGCCATTCATAAAAGCAAAATTGCTTCCCCCGTGAAACATATAAAGATTGATACTTCCCATTTCTATGACTTCCATAATGGTTTGGGCGGTCTCTTCTGGGTCTCTTCTAACTAAGGCTTCTCCCCAACGATTAAACCAACCATCCCAAAATTCCATACACATCAAGGGCCAGTTTTTACCATTTTCTTGGAAAAAGGTCCTCATAGCTGTAAAGTTTTTCTTTGGATCTGATCCGAAATTTCCTGTTACAAGAACGTCTTCTGCTAGTAAGCTTCCAGCTTCCATAGCAGCTTTCCAAGGTCCATCAGAAGTAAAGAAAGGTTGAGTTAGGCCTCTATCACGCATGAGATTTTTGATAGCCAGTAGATAGGCCTTATCTTCACCATAGGAACCATATTCATTCTCAATTTGGAACATTAGGATATTACCCTGATGATCAAGCTGATGTTTTTTTAAAATGGGAATCAACTGATCATAATAACGACTGACATAATGAAGAAATTGGGGGTCACTAGACCTGAGTTTCAAATTTTTGGTCAGTAACCAGGCAGGTAGACCACCAAACTCCCACTCTGCACAGATAAAGGGAGAGGGTCTGACAATAGCGTAGAGTCCCAGCTCTTTTGCTAAAGTTAAAAAGCGTTCGATATCAAGATTACCTGTAAAATCGTATTGGCCCTCCTTTTTTTCATGTAAATTCCATGGGACATAGGTCTCAACTGTGTTAAAACCAAGTGCCTTTAGATTATAGAGTGAGTGATACCAAGACTCTTGTGGCAACCTAAAATAATGTATAGCTCCTGACAATATTTTAAAAGCTTTATGATCCAAATAAAAATCATCAGAGATGGTAAATTGCGTCACTTCTTTACCTCCTAAATTAAGAGTTCATTTAAAAGCTGAAAATAAAATGATAATTTTGCTATCAGCCTATCATTTTTTGAGTTTTCTAAGCTATTTCTGATATAATAAGACTGTTTACCAATAGATTGAAATGAGAAAAACATGACCAAACTAATCAAACCCAAATACCAACGGATAAGAGATGAATTGTATAATCTGATTCTCTCTAACCACTACAAAAAAGGGGACCAGTTTTTCACAGAAACAGAATTAATGTCCAAATATGGAGTTAGTTCAATAACTGTTAAAAATGCCTTAAAAGAGCTAGTTAAAGATGGATTCCTCATCAGAAAGCGAGGGAAGGGAACCTTCATCTCACGCAGTACCAAGGATAAAATTGTTCATTTTTCCTATACAAACGATACCGCCAATCACAGGGAGGAAATCAAGGTCTTATCATTGGAGAAGGGAAATGATCCCCACTATTTAAAACTCTTGAACCTGCACAAAACAGAATATTACTATATCCTTAGTCGCCAACGTTTCATTGATCAAGAGCCCTACCTCTATCAGAAATCCTATATTGCTCATGATTATATCCTTAACCCTGAGACGGACTATGATCACTACCACTCTCTTTATCATCGCTTCTTCAAGGATTTCAAAATTCAAATGGCAGAGCAGAACTTTAAGCAAGAAACAGATATCACCACTGACTACCCTAAAGAAGTCAAAGATTTTTTACAATTGAAAGATGGCGAACCTTGTGTTCGGCAAATCAAAAGTACCAAGGATAGTAAAACAAATCGTATTCTAGAATATGCAGAAGTCTATAAGAATTGGACATTTTTCAAATTCGAGTTATCGTCAAGTCATTATTAATAGCTCATAAGTTTTCAAGTGATCAGATTGAAGAAAGAGTTCTTTTCTTCAATCTCTTTTTACTTTCTCTTCCCAGGAAGTGGCCGTTTTCTCTAGAACCTTATTGAGCTCATCAATATTTCTAAAGCCTTCAGTACGCAACCACTGGCGAGCAGCCTCTTCACCTTCTGCTATGTAAACAGGGA
>NZ_WPCW01000009.1 GCF_011421425.1 Streptococcus catagoni | reverse complement strand
TTTACTTTCTCTTCCCAGGAAGTGGCCGTTTTCTCTAGAACCTTATTGAGCTCATCAATATTTCTAAAGCCTTCAGTACGCAACCACTGGCGAGCAGCCTCTTCACCTTCTGCTATGTAAACAGGGACTGAACCTGACCAGGTAGCTCTGCCACATAGCACACCATTGAAGCGAGCTCCTGACTCTGCCGCAAAGACTAGGGTATTTTGGAATAGCTGAGCTGATACACCAGCACTCAAATAAATATAAGGCAGATGACTGGCTGCTTCTTGATCCTTAAAGGCTTGCGCTGCATCTTCTTTACTAAAGAGTACTTCAGAGCCTTCTGCCGCAAAACCTTCAACGTAGGCCATATTGACAGGGACTTCAACCTTTAAAACATCAATAGCAAAACGTTCATCTGAGAAGACCTTCATAGCTCCATTAACCTTGTGGGGCTTGATTTTGGCAAATTCTGCACTGCTATTATCCTTGATCTTTTCATCATAGCTTAGAATTTCAAGGAAAAAGGGGATGTCTTCTGCCTTACACTCTGAACCAATGCGTTCAATGTAGGCCTTCTTTTGGAGGTTAACTTCCTCTTCACCATCCACATCATAGTAGAGCAAGAACTTAATGGCGTCTGCACCTGCTTCTTTCAGACGTTTTACTGACCATTCCACCAGACAATCTGGCAAGCGGCTGCTTGTTGTTGCATCATAGCCTGTCTTTTCATAGGCTAGTAAGAGCCCTGCATTGGGATTCTTAACCTTTGTGGCTGCTAGGCCATATTCAGGATCAAGCAGGATGGAAGAGGCATAGGCTGTGAGTTCTTCAGAAACCAGAGCCTTCAGATCAACCATTTGTTGGCTACTTGGCTGACCCTCTTGATGGGCAGCCATCATCCGTTTCAGAGCACCCCTTTGATCAAAGGCCAGTGCTGAAATA